>CAISBR010000020.1 GCA_903883645.1 uncultured Myxococcales bacterium
CTGCGCGCGTATTGCCGCCTCGCGACCAACAAATCTACGTGGGCGGCGGCATGACGACACTGCCTGGATCGCCTGATAGTCTTGTAAAATCGCTCGCTTCGCTACCCTATGGCGAGGTCGGCGGCCGGTTGGGTTTGATCGACAGCGTGGACGTGGGCATTCATGTGACGCTGCTGGGCACGGGTGGCGCCGATGCCAAGTGGCAATTCTTAGACCGCGGGCCGCTGGCGATGGCGACGGGCCTAAACATCGGCGCGTTGCAAATATCGTCCAACTCCGACAGCAGCTCGTCGTCAACCGCGGCTCCGCGCCGCGCCACGGGCACGGGCACGGGCTCTACGGGCGGCAGCCCGAACAGCAGCACCGCGAGCGAAGCCAAGGTTACCCTGCTCGATATCGTGATTCCGCTGTACGTCAGCTACGACGTCGGCTCGCACCTGACCGTGTACGGCGCACCAAAGTACTTGCTGCGGGCCCTGTTAGCCGACAAAGGCGGCGGCGCGCAACACATGCTAGGCACCACGGTCGGCATCAAACTCGGCGACGGCGGCGGCCTGATGCTCGAGACGACCTACATGCGGAACTTGAGCGAAAGCTACAACATGCTGCAATACAACGCCGCCTTTTTCTGGAGTCGGTGAGGTTGGCCATGGTGACAACAGCGCACAGGGGTGCCGGCCTGGGCCCCGCCTTCGCTTGGCTAGTGGCTACAAGTCTGCTTGCAGCCTGCAGTTCGGTGACGTTTGAGCCCGCCGACCCCAGCGAGCGGGTGTGGCCAATTTCGCGCAAGACCGCGATTCAGGTCGTGCCCGACGTGGCGGGCTTGGCGCCGCCCGTGCTGCAGCTGGGTACGTTGCATAGCGCCGTGCTGCCGCAGGCCGAGCCGCAAGAAGACGCGGTCAAAGACCTAAAGAGTCGAGCTTGGCGCTATGGTTGCGATGCGTTACTGGCGCCGCGATTGCAGGATGTGGCGGGGCCGCTTCCCGGCAAGCAATGGGTGGCCGAGTGCCTGCGTACAGCGGTTTTTCCGTGGCCGGGTCGTCTGCCCACCGCGGTAGTGGCCACCCCGCCACAAGCTGCCGACGCCCCACCCGCTATGGCCGGAGCCGAGCCACCCGCTGCCGGGCCCGTCGCGCGCTCCGCCAACCCTGGGGCCACCCCAGCACCCACCAAAGGTGCGGCCGCTGGCGCAGGCAAAGACCCAGTAATGGCCAAAGAATCAGGACCTAAGCCTACTGCCGCCGCTGCCGAAGCCGAGCTAAAGGCCAAGGCTGAAGCTGCCGCCCGCGCCAAGGCCGATGCGCTAGAGGCCGAACGCGAGCAAAAGCGTGCGGCCGACGAGCTGCGCCGCCGCAAAGCCGACGAAGCCAAAATCGCCAAGGTCGAAGCCGCCGAGGCCGAGCGCCTGCACGCCGCCGAAGCTGCTGCCGAGCGCAAACGCCGCGCCGAAGCTGCTGAAGTCGAACGCAAACAGCACGCTGACGAGGCGGCCCAAGCCAAAGCTGCCGCCGCCGCTGCCGAGCGCGACAAGCAGGCCCAGGCCGAAGCCGAGCGCAAAGCCAAAGCGGAACAAGCCGCGCAAGCCAAGGCTGCTGCCGCGCAAGCCGAGCGCCAACACAAGGCTGCTGAAGAGCAGGCCCGCAAAGACAAAGCCGACGCCGAAGCCAAGGCCAAGGCCGATGCCGCCGAAGCCGAGCGCCAGCGCAAAGCTGCCGAAGCTGCCGAAGCTGCACGCAAAAAGGCCGCAGCCGACAAGGTCGCCCAAGTCGAAGCCGATGCCACCCGCGCTGCAGCGGCGCGTCAGGTTATCGACGACCGCAACAGCGCTGCGCAAATCGACTTTTTGGAGCAAAACCCCGACGCTGCCGAATCGGCCGCAGTATTCGCTGCGCTGCAAGTGGCCAGCGTCGGCGAAAGTGCCAACTGGATCAGCGACGTACAATGCACGCCGAGCAAGGACTTTGCGCCGCGCCGGCTGCCGCCCGCCTCGCTGGCCGCCGACCTGGCTGCTGCCAAGGTGACGCAGTGGCGCTCGCACGTGCCCAAGGGTCTGCTGTGCAGCTTTATGGTGCGCAATCCTAGCCAGCACGCGGTGCTGATTGAGCTTGACCTGGCCGGCAACCGCACGACGCGGTTCTTGACGGCCCGGCAGAGCGAAACTGTTAAGCAAACGCTGCGTTGCAAGCCCGATACGGTGACGCAAACGGTGCAAAACGGCGTGCTCGATTATCACTACGGCTGTGCTACCGCAGGGTCGACGCGGCTGGCTGGTGTGCGACCGGCGGCGGCCGAGCTGGCGGTCGACAAGCGTGCGGTCGACCCCACCGCGCCACTCGAAGTGCTGACCAAGGTTTGGCAGACCCGGCCGGCTACCCGGCTGGGGGCGCTGTATGCGGCGGCGGTGTCGGATCGGCTGCACCGCGAACAAGAGGATGTGAGCCAAGTTACCGGCAAGGCGACGCTGCTAGGCAAGCCGGCGCCGGGGCAAAATGTGCCGATTCGCGTCGAATTTACCAGTGGTGCGGCCCGCGATGTGACGGTGCTGTACACGGCGGGCACGGGTCGCGACGAGCGCCTGTCGCTGCCCAAGGGCGGTCGCCAAGAGCTTACCGTGCTGGGGCGGCCGGAGCAGAGCTACGAAGTGCAGGTGGCGCGCGTCCTTCCCAAGCTGCGGAGTGTGGAGTGGCTGTGGGGTAGTTGGCAGCTAGGTGCCGCTCGTATCGTGATTTTGCCCGACGGTAAGGGCGCTTTGGTGGCCTTTCCCCTTGTGGTCGATGGAACTGGCGTGCGCCGGGCCGTGCCCACTGCCATCGACCTGGCTGGCGGTGTGGCCAAGTGGACGGCCAAGCTCGACGCGGTGTGGCTGGCGGCGCTGCTGCCCAACCTGCCGGCGAGCTGCAAAGGCGAGTGCGAGGCCCATTTTGCCGCCAAGCTAAGCGACCAAGAGCAGTACACCGTGACCGGGCCGCGCCTGCTGGTGGTCGAGGTCGAGGTCGGCGGCAGCGTGAGCGTGGTCAAGTGGCTTGAGGACTAGGGCCGAGTCCAGCCGGTACCTGGGAGGCAGCATGGGCAGTACCAGCAAGACAGCCAAGTTCTTGAGCCTATTTGCGGTATTCGCCATGGCCGCCTGCAGCGGCTCGCCAGCGCCCAGCCCGACCAGCGCCAGCGATAGCTTGTTCAGCGACACGGTCACCGGCGAAATCGCGTCTAGCGACACCGCCACCAACGACAGCGGCGGGCCAGCCTGTATCGACTTCAGCCCTGCAACGGTCGCTTTTCCGATCTTGGCGGTGGGTACGGCGCAAGTACAGGTGCTAATCCTGCAGAATTGCAGCACGACCACCGACTTGGTGGTGACTAGCATTAGCCTGGCCGCCAGCGCCACGCCCAGCGACTTCGCCTTCAAGCTGCTGGCCCCGGGATCGCCCGGCGATGGCGCGCCGCCCACGCTCGCCAAACCGCTGGTGCTGATGCCAGGTAAATCCACAGAAATACAGGTGACGTTTGCGCCTCTGCAGAACACGGGCCTGCCGCAGCAGGGAACACTGGTGGTCGAGTCGAGCGCCGGGGAGCAACAGGTGCCCCTGACCGGCCAGACTGCGCCACCCCAGCAAGCCTGCCCCGCGGTTAAGATTTCGGCGCAAGAGGGCGAGCAGGTGCTGCCGACCACGCTCGTGCATCTGGGCGGCGTCAAGCTGGGGCCGCCCGCGCAGCAATACGCCTGGAGCGTGAGCCAACCGCCCGGTGCCAGCCAGACTTTGCAGCCCAGCGCCAGCGTGGCCGCGCCCACTTTTCTGGTTACGGTGGCGGGTACCTACACGTTTTGCCTACAAGTTTGGGATGGGCAGGGCTCGCAAGACTGCCCGCCGGCCTGCACCCAGCTGCTGGTGACGCCGAACTCTGGTCTGTACGCCGAACTGTGGTGGCAGACCCCGGGCGAGCCTACGCCCACTGCGCTGGGGCCGGGCAGCGACCTCGACCTGCACTTGGCCCACGCCATGGCCAGCCAGCCCGACTACGACTGCGATGGCCAGCCCGATCCGTGGTTCTCGAATCCTTTTGACTGTTTCTGGTTCAATTATTGGCCGGAGTGGGACTCTGGGGCGACGACCAAAGACAATCCGGCCATGGATCTCGATGATCGCCACACGGGCGGCTACGAGTACATCAAGATTGAGGAACCTGCCGGTACGCCTTACGATGTTGCGACCTATTCACTGGGCGTACATTACTGGAATGACCACGGTTTTGGCCCCGCCACCGCCACCGCCGCCGTGTACGTGATGGGTGCGAAAGTGGCGCAATACTCGGGCACTGTGCTGCAACCCGGCGATTTTTGGTACGTGGGCAAGATCGCCTGGCCCAACCTAGCCAACGGCGGTAGCCAAGCGCCGATGCAAGCCTGCTGGCAGAGCGGCGCTTCGTGCCCGGCCAAGAAAAGTCTGATGTGGCAACCCAGCGGCGCGGCGTGCATTACCGCGTGTTATCCCAGTGGTGTCCTAAGCAAGGGCCCGGGCGATGTGCCGCTCTGTCCGTAGCCCGCTAAAAGCGCTCGAACTGCGTCAGATAGCGCCACTGCCCCACCGGCAGCTTACCCATCGACACCCGGCCCACGCGCAGGCGCTTGATGTTTACCACGCGCAACCCTACGCTCTGACACATAAAGACCAGCTGACCGGGCTGCACGCCCTTGACAGCGAAGCGCAGACGAATCTCGTTTTGCCAGCTCACCTGCGTTTGCGGCAGCGAGCGACCGCGAAAGTACAGGCCGTGGCGCAGCAATTCGAGCCCGCCCGAGATCAGCTTGCCTTCGACCTCTACGTTGAACTCTTGCTCCATCGTCGTCGCGTCGTTGGCCAGCTTGGTCTGCAGGCGAAAATCCTGAGTTAGAATCGCGAGCCCCGTCGCCTGGGCCTCGAGCGGAGCCGCCTGGGTCAGACCCACAAAATGCTGCCGCAGCGTGCGCACTTGGCTGCCATCGTCGGGGGCGCGGGTGTGCGGATTGACCAGCCCGGGCGGCAGCAACTGCGGCGTAGCCGGGTCTAAGCCCGCGCCCAGCGGCACGTTGTACAAGATAATGACCGGCTCGACGGCCTGCAGATTCGCGTGCTTATGTAGCTCAACCTTCTGACCTTGTACTAGAAAGTGCGGCTCTTCGACCATCTGTCCGTCGACTAGCACCCAGCCGCCCGCCAGATACAACTCGGCCTCGCGCCGCGAACACTTGGCGACATCGGCCACACACTTGACGAGACGAAGGGGCTCTACCACGGCAATCCTGCTGTGCAATCGCTCGATTGCCGGCGCGCCGGGCTTGGCGTGCCGCCGCGAATAGTGCGCCGCTCTGCGCCTAGACACAACCGCCGGTGTTGCCCGCGCAGACCTGATCGAAAGCCCAGCAGCACAGTCGACCAGTCCGACTCGACGCGGTGCCTTTTTTGCGCCGCCAGAATCTGCGCGCACGTCGAGCGTGGGAGTGCCGATCCGCCCGGGTTTGCCCAAATTCTGGCTATGTCTCTCCGATTCAGTGCGAGATTCGAGGGTTCTGGCTAGGCGATCGCCGGTCGCAAAGGCGCCGTTGGGGGCGCGCGACTGGTGGGCGGCCTGACCATCGCTCCGCGGAGCAGTGCGCGCAAGCCAGTGCCCAGAGCAAGTAGGCGCGCGTGCACGGTTTCGCAGAGGTCGCGCCAAGGTCGCGGCGAGGCCTTGCCGGACTTGGCCACCACCTGGATGTGCGCTTTGCGCAAGTGTTGCAGCAAGTTGTACGCGACCATGCGCAGCGCCCCCAGCGCAAAGATGGCCTTGTTCTTGGTGCACCACGCGCCATCGTCCTCGGCAAATTGCAGGTCGAACGTCCAGTTGCAGTCGTTCTCGATGCCCCAGTGCTGTCGGACCAGCGCCAGCATTTGCCGCGGGTTGACCATCCCAGTCGTCGCATTGCTAATGAAGTAGCGAAGTTCTGTCGTTTCCTTGCCGGTCGGCTTGCCATCGTGGCCGCGCTCACGCGTCGTCTGCTCGACCACGACCGCTTGGCGCAGGTGGGTCCAGCCGTTCCAGCCATCGAGCGCGGTGGTTCGCCAAATCCGTCGCCGAATCCAGCCATTGCGATAGGACTCCCAGTCTGTTTCGGCCTGGGCTGGTCGCCGTTGGCGCTCGATTCTCAGAACACGCTCCACTTCGGCAAAGAGGTCCGGCTTGTTCTTCTTGAGCCCGCACACCAGCCCAAACCCCTGGGCATCCATAGACAAAAACACGTCCTTGGACCACAGGCCGGCGTC
>CAISBR010000021.1 GCA_903883645.1 uncultured Myxococcales bacterium
GCAGAGCGAGGTGATGCAAAACCAGAACGAGCGCATCGACTTGGGGCGGCAAGCGCGGTTTTCGCTCGACCACATGCGCGCCGATTTGACCTCGCTTGGCTCGAATACTTCGCCCAATACCGCAATAGATCCGTCGGTTTGTCCCAAGCCGGTGCCGGCGCTGCGGGTGCTCAGCCTTGCGCTCGACCAGAGCTATGTGGCCGCAGCCGAACTCAATCCCAACGTCAAACCCGCGGCGCTGACGCTCTTTGGCAGCCTAGATGTCAAGGCGCGCTACCGCACGGCGTCGATCGAAGGCGATCAGGTGCGGCTGTACGACGACGGTACGCTGCCCGCCAGCCAAGAAGCGTGGGACGAGACATTCAGTAAAGACAAGTACTTGCACATTAGCGGCGCGGACGGTTCGCAGATGTTCTTTGCGATCGACTCGGGTAGCCAGTCGTCGGCGCTGGTCAAGGTAGTCGGGACGATTCCGCGCATCGCCGCTGGAGTGACCTGCGGTTACCAGGGCCTGGGCACCAACTACACCGTGGATGTGCAGAATTTTGTTCGGTATCGCGTGATTGCCGATACCCGGCCCGGCGCGCCCAAGTCGACGACCGGCGCAGCCACCCAGACGCTGCTGGTGCGCGAGAACCTCGATATCGATGGTCTGACGGTCAAGGGGCAGCTGATCTTGGCCGAAAATGCTGTAGATCTGCAGTTGTACGACATGGGCATGGACATCGACCCGGCGGCGGACTCGGTGAAGATGAAGGTCTATCCGCTGACGTCGGACGTCGTGTTCGAAGGTGGCGATGGGCCGCTGGGCACCACCACGGCGGCGCGGCCTGAGAGTCTGCGCTTTTTGACCGTCAAGCTGTCGCTACGGGGCACGTGGCCGGTCAAGCGACTCGTGCACAAGGCCCGCGAGGTCGCATGGCAACCGCTGACCACATGGCTACTTGCCGGCGAGAATGAGGGGGCCCACGCGGTCACGACTGCGGCGACGCGGGTGTCGCTGCCAACGCTGGTTTCGCGTAATTTGTAAGTAATTTCATAGCCACCGAGCGCCATGTCGCGCGCCCGGCACGAGGCCACCGTGAGCTACCAACCTGCCACCGATGCCCAGCCGCCGCACCCCGCGCGCGTGCCCGTCAATCAGCGCGGCATGGTGATGATGATGGTGCTGCTCATGCTTGGGGTGCTGTCGCTGCTGGCCAGCGCGGCGGCGGTGCGCACGGCCATGGACCTGCGCGAAGGTGGCGCGGAGCGGCTGACCCGGGCGTCGTACCGCTTGGGCGAGGCCGGTACCCTGGGCGTGCTGACGCTAGCCTCGCAGATGCAGGGCGGTTTTTCAGACTACATTGCCGCCAAGACCGATAAGTCGCTGTCGATGTCCGACATGGGCGACGGCCTGCTGGCGCTGACCGGAACAGATAATTCGTTTGGCCGCGAGCTGGGCGGCATTGGCGCCGTGGGCTTTACCACGCTGGTGCAAGATTCGGACGCAGCTTCGGCGGCGGGCTACGATGTGGGGCGCTACTGCTTCCGCACGTATCGCATGATCACAACGTCGCAACTGGGTTCGCTGGCGCCGACTAGCGTGCAGCAGGCGATGGTATCTGGGCAAACGCGGCTGCAAGCGACGATGACGGTGGGGCCGGTTCCATGTGGACAATAGCGGCAAGAACGGAGGCCACGATGCGCACCCACATGAATTTGCGTCGGATTGGCCTCTGGTGTGGCGTGAGCGCACTCATTGCAGCGCAAGCGGTGTCGGCGTGGGCCGCGGTGTTGCCCGAAGTGCTGTTGATCGTCGATTCGTCGACCTCGATGCAGTATCGCCTGTTTGGCGACCAAGCGCCGGTGTGCGGGCAGACAGGGGTAGCCGACGGCCGCTCGCGCTGGGTGGCAGCGCACGAGATCATTGGCGGATCGTACTTGAGCTACTCGTGCACCCAGCAGGCACTGCCGGCGCTGCCCGAGGCGCTCGCTCCCCCGGCGCCGGCCAATGGCGCGGTCAAGTGCATCCCGGGCTTGCCGATGACCATGGTCTCGGGCAGCGCCTGCCCCAGCGAGGGGCCCACCGTCGCGACCATTCCGAGCGGCAAGACCGGCTTGGGTGTCAGCTCGAGCACGCCTGCCGGCCAAGACGGTCTGCTCGACACCTTTGGCCCCGGCGCCAAGTTCGCCCTGCTCCTGAGCGACTCAGTGCTGAACAAGGGCTCGACCGCCGCGGCCGGATTCTCGTTTGGCCCTGATATGACAAGTTATTGGGGCGCGGCGAACCTGGGTATGCAAGACCCATTTGTTGCGGGCACGAACAGCGTGGCGATTACCCGCCCCGACGACTTGGCCTCGCGCGCCGCCACCTACACGGCGATTCAAAACGCGCTGGTGAATCAGGTGGCCAACGGTCCGACCCCGCTTGGGCGGCAACTGCTCGATGCGCTTGCTTATTTGAGCCCGGGTACCTATCAAGACGCTCACTTTAAGACGCTGGCCGAAGACCCGGTCAACGGCGATCAATACGCCAAGTGCCGGTCGCGTTTGGCGGTGGTGATTTCGGACGGCGGCAGCAACCTCGACGATGGCAGCTCGGATGGCCGCGCCACGGCGCTGCTCACTGCGTCGAAGCTCTGGGCGATGGGGGTGCCTGTCTACGTAATTGCGGTGGGGCACCCGGCCGATGGCGCGTTTGGCCCGCCGGCGGCCGATCTGCAGTTCTTAAAGGACTTGGCGGCTGCTGGTGGCACCACCACGGCGATCCTGGCCTCGACGCCCTACGATGCGGTCAAGGCGCTGGCCCCGGCGCTCACAGCGGCGTCGAACGACGTGCAGGTGTTTACCCATCCGATTGTGACGCTGGCGACCGGAGTTGTGACCGATGTGCAGCACGGCTTTGAGGGCTCGTCGAACTTCAACATCAGCCAGCCGCTGCGCTCGGGTGGCACCATCGAGCAACGCATCTACGCCTGCACGGCAGCGTGCAAGAATTCGGCCACGCCAGAACTGGCACAAGTATGCGAAATTTTAGACTATGGTAGCATCCTAAAGGCGCGCGCAACGCCTCGCTTGATCTACACGATGGCCAGCGGCGTGCGCGAAGGCTTGACCGCTAGTAACGTCACGTCGACGGAATTCGGCATTGGTACCGTGGGTTTGCAGCCCAAGCTTGAGCCAAGTGTGCTCGGCGATTGTGTGACCAATGGCGCGTTCGACTTGGCGGTGCTGAGCGACCGCGAGGCATTTAAGCAACGGCTAATCGACATTTTGTACGGTAAAACGGGTACTTGCCGCGCAACTACGCCGCTCGGTGCCCCCGCCAAGTCGACCCCGGCGGTGATTGAGCCGGCCGACCGCAATGGCCTGCGCGAGCCCAGCTTTCAGACCTATAGCAAGACCACTGTGCCCACATCAGCTAGCTATTCGGGTGCAAATCCGCCGGGTTCGGCCGGGCGGCCCACGGTGCTTTACGCGGCGACGCACGATGGCGTGTTGCACTCCTTTCGCACCGACCGCAATCCGACCATTACCACGCCGAATAAGTCGGTGGCGGGCGACGAGATGTGGGCGTGGCTGCCATCGTTCAACTTGCGCAAATTGGCGTCGCTTAAGCTAGTTACCACGCCTGAGGCCTCGTATCTGGGCGGCGCGGTCACGGCGGGCCATGTGCAACTGCAGCGCTCGGCCGCGATGACGGATGTGCAGGCCGCTGCGGCATGGCGGGCGGTGGTGCTGGTGGGCGCGGGCGAGGCGGGCTCGGGCTACATGGCGCTGGATGTTACGGCCCCAGAAGACCCGCAATTGCTTTGGGAAATTGCACCCGACCACCATTGTTATGGCCCTGGAGCTACCTTGTCCGGCGTGCCCGGACCGCGCTGCCTGACCACCACCACCTTCCAGAATCTGGGTCGGTCGGTGCCCAAGCCGTTGATCGCCAATCTGTATTTTGGGGTCGGCAGTGAAACCCCTGTCCAGCGCGCGGTGGCGGTGGTGCCGCTGGGGATGCCATCGGCCCAAAGCGGCGTGAACAACTACGGTGTCGACGGCTTGGGCAAGCGGGGTGTGCTCGTAGTCGACCTGGCGAGCGGTCAGAAGATCCGCGAGTTTGCTAACAATGACCTAGACTTAACAGGACTGCCCACCGCCGTGACCAGTGCCGACGATGTGGGCTACTTCTACGGTGACCCGGCCTGCTACAACGCCACCGCGGGCCAGCTCGTCACGCGCTGCTTCTTGGGCGATTCCAAGGGCTTGCTGTGGCGGATGGACCTGTCGGACGCCAACCCAGCCAAGTGGACCATCGCCTTCTTTCACGATGCCTACGGCGGCCCCGGCACACCCGCGGCCAACGTGCTGCCCATTGGCTCGGCCAATCGCGTGCCCATCCTGGCGGCACCCAGCTTGGCGTCGACGACGGCCGCCCGACTCGTCGTCAGCTACGGCACCGGCGGCATCGGCGACTCTGCGTCAAGCACGCGAATCCACATGGTCTATTCTCTTACCGAGGACCAGCTGACTTTGGGCAATGGCAGCACCCGGCCGGTCGCGACGGTCAACTGGGTGCAGGTTCTAGCTGCGTTCGAGCGGTTTATCGGCCCGCCGGTGGTGTTTGCGCTCAATACCTACTGGGCCAGCTTCGCCATTGCGAGTGAGGGTGCGTGCGAGACGGGTACGGGGCGCATCTGGGGCGCTCGCTTCGACAAGCCGCTGAACCCGTCGGACACCACGACCCTTGCTGGCGCGTTTGCCAACCCCAATGGCTCGGCGACGAAGGTGGTGTCGCTCGATATTGGAACGGACCGGCCGTCGCCGGTTGACGTGCAAGCGGTGCCTGGCTGTCGCGGCAACTGCAGCCCTACGGATTCAAAGTGCGTTGGCTCGCTGACGGGCGCGGCGGCCGCGCAGGCTCTCGGTGCGGCGCGACCCCGCTATGCTGTGGGCGTAGCGACGCCCAACGCTGCGGTGCAAGGTGCCGGCCAGGCGCCCAAGTCGGGTACCCAGCCCTCGGTGGGCACGGTGACGCACGACGTGCCGCAGCCGCGGACCGCAGCGGTAGTCACGGGCTGGGACCTGCTGGTGGACTAAGTGCAACACCATGCTATTGCACTATTAGTTCTGCCGCTTGTGCTGGTTGGGGGGCTGGCTTGCCAACCCGAGTCGCCGCCCGCGCCGCGGCGCCCCTTGCCGCGAACCCTGGCCAAGCCCAGCGACGAGTCGCCCTGCCTGGGTGGGCTGCTCTGCGAAGATAGGCAGCTGGTGGCTGGATTTCGCCTGCCGCGCCATTGCCAGCCGCTGCATACCAGCCCACAGCTCCTGGTCTGCCGCGTCGAAGGGCCCAACCTGGCGACGCGTGTAGACGAGTTCTTAGCTAGTCGGTACAAGCAGTTGCAGCGCGAGCAGCCGGGCATCTACCAGGTGAACGGAGCCGAAGCGGTGTTGCGGGTGCGCGTCACGGGCGATCGCGCCGACTTTAGCGTGATGCGGGCGAATTGACGGAACGGGCGCGCTGCCCTTATGGTGACAGCCGCGGCTAGCCGGCCGCCGCCACCCAAGGATGCCATGTCGACCTACCAGACCAGTGAGCTTTTTGTGGCCTCGACCGACGACTTGCCCTGGGCCTGTGCTCCGGCGCGCGGTGTGTCGTACAAGTCGCTGCGGTTTGACCCCGATACCGGCGCAGGTGTCGTGCTGATCCACATGACGCCGCATACCCGCTACCCGCAGACGCTGGCGCACGACGGCATGGACGTGATTGTGCTCGATGGTGAGGCGACCGTGGCGGGTCACGCGTTGCAGCGCGGCGGCTTTGCGCATGTGCCGCCCGGCACGGTCGATCAGCCCGCGACGACAAAGGGTTGCGTGCTGTACGCCACATTTAGTGGGCGCATCGAACACGTGCATCCCGACCCGATTGCCGGCGAGCCGCCGATGATCCCTTAATGTTTTAAGCAGTTATCCGCGAAAGCTGCCCACGATGCGGTCGACATCGGCCCACATCGTTTCGTGATCGAGCCACTCGGCGGCGTGCGCATTGGCCTCGACTTGCTCGGGCCGCTTCGCCCCTGCGATCGCCAGCGTAATTCCGGGTTGCCGCAGTGCCCACGCGATCGCCAGGGCCGGCAGCGTCGCGCCGTGGCGTTTCGCCAACAATTGCAGACGACTGACGATGGTGAGCGCGCGCAACATGCGACTGCCCTGAAAGCGGTCGTCGCGGGCGCGCAGGTCGCTTTCGGCAAAGCGGCTGGTCGCGTTGAACTTGCCGGTGAGCAGGCCGCGGCACAGGGGTTCGTAGGCCAGGGTACTCAACGGCTCGTTGCGGCCGGGGAAGTCGAGCACAAGCGGCTGCAATTCCGCTTCAAATTCGCGGCGTAACATCGAGTAGGGTGTTTGGAGCGTGTCGATGCCGCCCGCCGTGGCCGCTTGCCGAAGCGTCGCCGCGTTGTAATTACACAGACCGATGTAGCGAACCTTGCCTTCGTCGCGCAGGCGGTACAGCTCTGCCAGCGTGTCGCCAATCGGCGTGCCGAGCTCGCACGGCCAGTGAACTTGAACGAGATCAAGGCGTTCAAGCCCAAGTCGCTGTAGACTCGACTCAATATCGGCGCGCACGTGGGCCGGCGTAAGGTCGCTGCGGGCGTGCATCCCCTCGCCGTCCCAGCGGACACCGACCTTGGTGGCGACTACCACGTCGCGCAGCCTGGAACCCAAGGCGCGTACAAGGATTTCGTCGGCGTGGCCATGGCCGTAGAGCGGCGCCGTATCGAACCAGTTGATGCCCAGGTCAAGGGCGCGGCGGACGGCGGCGATGCTGTCCTCGTCGCGGACGTCGTCGCCCCACCAGAGGCCGCCCATGGCCCAACAGCCAACGCCGACCACCGAGAGCCCTAGGTCGGTGCCGGCCAAACGGCGCAGCTTCATGGGGTTTCCTTTTGTAGGTGCGGCGGGCGGAACTACTTCTTCTTGCCGGCGTCGAGGTCGGCGACCGACAGCGAGAACTTCTTGCGCAACTCTTCGGGGACGGGGGGCAGATTCTCGAACTTATCGCCCGCTTCCATCGGCGCCAGCTCGCTGGGAGTCAGGCCGCCCTCTTCGTAGGTGACGGCCGACATGAACCACGAGGTTTCGCTGAACTTCTTGCTGCGTTTCTTGTCGGCGGCGGTGGCGGCGGGCGTCGCGGCGGCCTGAGCGGCGGCCGGAGCGGCAGCAACTGCAGGTGCGGCGGCAGGTTTGGCGCCACCCGCCTGCACGGCCTTCCATGCATCGGCGAGCTCAGCAACCTGGGTCGCGCCTACCCACTTTTGCATGCGGCCGTCGAAGACGAATTCGTCGGAGCGCAGACTGCCGTTTTTGACCATGTCGATCAGCGCCTGGATGGGGAACTCCTTGGGTTGACCGTCGCGCTGGATGTAGAAGCTCATTGCGTCTCCGTGTTTCTGGGCTTGCGATTTCCTCACCGCGAGCGGCCCGCTTTGTGCGCGAACCGCCAGCGCAATTCGATGCAGGTCGCGCCGGGGAGTGGGCGGTACCAACGCCTCGGCGCGCTCAGCGACGCTATGCTACTCCACCACTGGCACTGTTGCAACGCTGGATCACCGAGACCGTCGCGCTTGCGGGGTGGGCTGCAACTCCTTGCGATGCTGTCGCCTCTCGCGTTTTCTCCTCGGCCACGGTAGCTTGTGGCCATGTCGACTGCGCCCCAGCCGCCTTTGCAAACCCCACCCGCCCGACGCCCGCTGCCGGTGGCCGTGTTGCTGGCCGTGGCGGTGCTGTGGGCATGGTACTGCCACCATTGGCCGTACCTGCAGACTGCTAACGAAGCGATGCGCCTGTACTTTGTGCAGGCCGTGGCCGAGACGGGGCGGCCAGAGCTCGACCCCATTGTGGCCCGGCACCGCGTAACTCCGGTGGATCGAAGTGAGTTTGGCGGCCACGTCTATATGGACAAGGCGCCGGGTGCGTCGTTGCTCGCGCTGCCACTCTACCCCGCCATGCTGGAGCTGCAGCCCGATGTGGCGGGCGAGGGGCTGTGGAAATTCGGCTACTTGGCCACACTAGCGACGATGGCCGTGCCGCTGCTGCTGGCTCTGTATGCCATGGCGCGCTATCTGGCGGCGATCGGGCTGGCGCCGCGGTCGGTGGCGGTCACGGTCGTGGCGCTGGCTACGGCGAGTCCGCTGCTGGTGTATGCCTCGCTGTTCTTTGGCCACGCGCTGGCGGCTGCGGCGATTGGCGTGGCGTTCTTTGCGATTGCGGGAAGGGATGGGCGGCCGAGTCGGCGTGCGCGTTGGCTGGCGGGAGCGGCGCTGGGCTTGGGCGGGCTGACCGATACCCCTGTGTTTGTGCTGGCCGCGGGCGTGGTGCTGTATGCGTGGCTGCGCTGCGCGCCGCTGCCTACGGCGGGGCAGGGGTGGCGGGCATGGCAGGTGCCGGCGCGGCTGCGGCAGACGGCGCCGATTTGGGGTGGTCTAGCGATCGGTGCAGTGTTGCAGTTGCTGTATAATCAATGGGTTCTAGGGCATCCGCTGCACTTCACCTACCAGTACAAGGGTGACCAGCAGCTCAAGGCCATTATGGACACGGGTTTCTTAGGCTTTCGGCCGCCGCAGGCCGATGCGCTGGTGGGTCTGCTTTTGTCGGCGCGGCGCGGGCTGTTCTACCATGCCCCGTGGCTGGCGGCGGCGGCGTTGGGGCTGGGTTGGCGGGCGGCGTCGCCTGCGGTGTCGGCTGGGCAGCGGCTCGATGCCTTGGCCGCGCTCGGACTTGCGGGGGCTTACACGCTGCTGGTATCGGGCTTTGCCGACTGGCCGGCGGGCGACTGTGCCGGTCCGCGCCACCTGCTGCCGATTGTGCCGCTGCTAGGTTGGGGCCTGGGTCTGACCCTTGAGGCGCCGCTGAAGTGGTGGCTGCGGGCCGGGTTATGGGCGTCGGTGGCGCTCGCCGTGGCCCTTCACGTACCCACGACCGCAACCTTTCCGTACCACTTTGCCCAGCTGGAGCGCCCTGTGCTTGAGCTTGGGGTACCGCTGCTGCTCCAGAGGGCGTTTTCGCCCAGCATTGGCCAGTGGCTGGGCTTGCCGGCCCTGGCTAGTTTTGTGCTGTTTATCCTGATGATCACCGGCCTATGGCTGGCGGTGCTGCGGCGGCCCAAGCCCGACGTGGGCCCCGAGGCGCCGCGTTGGCAGAGCTGGGGAGCGACCGCGACGGTGCTCGTGATCTGGGTGGTCGGTCTAACTTCGGTCGTGCCTGAACACCCTGGGCGCGCTGCAGAAGTGGGTCGCTATCGGGCCAGCGTGATGCTGCAACAGGGCGCAAAGGGCAAGGGGCACCACCTCGCGCGGCCCTAGGCTCGGCGCCAGCGCTGGTTGGCATGGGTCGCAAGCCCCTGTTCCTGCAAATAAATCAGATGGGTGACCAAAGAGCGGAGCGCCAGCGGCCAGACCGTGCGCGGCACATCGGCGTAGGCACTGGGCAGCAGGTCGGCCGGCTCGCAGAAATCTGCAGTCAGCGCTTGCAGCACCGCAGCTTCGCGGGCGAGCCGGTGGCGGCGGTAATGGTCTAGAAGTTCGACCGCCTGGTGCTGCAGCGCCCCGTGGGCCGGCGCCAAAACGCGCGGCTGCAGGTCGGCAATACGCTGCAAACTCGCTAGGTACTGACCCATATGGCCGTCGCTGGGGTCGATGAGAATGGTGCCCTCGCCCGCCACCAGATCGCCGACCACCGCCTGCTGCGAGGGGGCGTGCCACAGCGCCAAGTGCCCCGGTGCGTGCCCGGGCGTATGCCAAGCCTGCCAAGCCGAGCCGTCGCGGTTGCTGGCTACGACCTCGCCGTCGCCGATGGCCCGATCGACCGGCAGCTTGCCGGCCAGCAAGGCGGCGGTTGCACTGTGGGCCCAGATCGGTAAGCCCATGGTATGGCGCAAGAACTCGGCAGCACCGACATGATCGCGATGGTGATGGGTCAGCAGCAGCGCCACCACCTCGATGCCGGCAGCGCGCGCCTGCTCGAGCCAAGTCTTTAATTCAGCTTGGGCTCTACGCCCGGGGGTCGCGGGATCGACCAGCACCGCGCGGGCGTCGCCCACAAGATAGTGGTTGGTGGTCTGGGCGGGCGGCAAGGTCGGCGAGGGCAGGGCCCGCAGCCACAAGCTGGGTCCGCAATAACCCTCTAAACTCAGATCACTTGCTGGGGTCACGTTGGCCCCCCTCGGGCCGGCTTGCGGCGGCGCTCGCGGTCGATGCGCTGGGCCTCGCTTGTCGCCTGCCGAACCAGCTTGACCAGTTGCGTGCGGTAGGGTTGGAAGCCAGCGCCAGAATAGCGCGCCTGATCGTACGCCGTGGCAAATTGCCCAAGTAACAAGCTTAGTTGCGAGGTCTCCGTCGCCAGACGCCGCGCCACGCCGTGCCACGTTTCGTGCGGCTGCCGCTGCCAACCTTGGCGAGCCAGCGCCACCTGTAGCCGGTGCGTGCCGCGATCGACGGCCGCGTCGAGTGGGGCGCCCTGGCCGCTGCGCCGACCCCAACGCCACCACCACAGCCCCGCGAGCAGCGCCACCGCGCCCGCCGCCGGCCACAGCCACCCGGGCAGGTGGGTTTCGGTCGCGGTCTTGCCCACTTCTTCTTGCTTGCCGCCACCTTGGCCTAGCCACTTGGCCATCGACTTATCGCCGCGCAGGTTCTTGAGCACGCCGCCCAGCGACTTCAGCATCTCGGCCTGCCGGTCCAAGTCGTACTCAACCACCCATTGATACCAAATAAGACTTGCGCTATCAACTAGTTGCCGTAGCTGCTGACCGATACCCTCGTCGGGCGGCGCGGTCTGGCCCGAAGGCGGTGTGGGGTCAAAGGTCCGCCAGCCGATCTTGGGGAAGTACACCTCGACCCAAGCGTGGGCGTCGCCTTGCCGAACCATGCGGTAATTGCCGATCGGATTGATGGAGCCGCCCGCAAAACCGTGCACTGTACGGGCTGGAATGCCACGGGTTCGCAACAAAAGTGCCATCGAGGTGGCAAAAAACTCGCAATGGCCGTGCTTGACGCCGAACAAGAAGTCGGCCAGCGGCGCCTTGGCATCCTGATCGCCCGCCAGCGAATAGGTCCAGCCGGCGCGAAGGCCCCGCTCGATCGCAAAAGCCTGGTCGAACCAGGTCGAGGAGTTGCCGGCGAGCTTGGTAGCCAGCTGGGCAATCCGCGGATCGAGGTCGGCCGGCAGTTGCGTATAGCGGTCGCGCAGGTCGGCCGGGAGTTGCGTCGAGGCCTCGCGCAGTTGCTTAGCATCCGCAACGATATCAGTCACTTCTTTGACCTGCACCGCATAGTGCAGCGCGGTGTCGGGCGGGGCCACATAGCTCAGATCGCCGTTTTGCGCGCGCAGCACCGACTTCTTGCGGCCGCGCAGGTAGTCAAAACGCGTGTCGAGCATCTCGACGGACCAGGTATCGGGCGGGGTAAAGAGCACCCGTTGCTTGCGGTCGAGCGGCTCGAGGTACAACTCGGCGCGCCAGCTATTTTCACGTTTCGGATCAGGCTCTTCGACGCGGGGCAGTCGGATGACGCCAGAGCTGCCGCGCAGGGGCCATGGCTCGGTGGTCGGGCGCGTCCAGCCGTTGCCGGCGAACGTATCGAAGCTGACGCCGCGTAAACGCAGCGGTTGCTGCAGCCGCTCGGGATTGTCGGGGAAGGTCACGCGTGCAACCACCTCCGCATTGCTTTTGAGGGCGCCGAACTGGCCGAGCTCGGCGTCGGTCGAAAAGCCGATGACGCTTTTGGCGGCGCGAGTCTGGGCAAAGAAGAAGCCCATGCCCAAGCGCGGAAAGAGAAGGAAGAATAGCGCAGAGCCGGCGAGTACGGCCAGGCTGAGCAGGGTGGTAACCAGAAAATAGCGCGGACCCAGCAGCCGCCGCGAGCGCCACTGCACGGTCGAGGCGTGTACCGGCAGTTCTGGCCAAACTGTCTTAGGTTCTAAAGGCTTTGCAGGCAAAAGGCCCAGCCAGCGCCGCTTGGGCGCCGCGGGCGGCAGCAAGTGCTCGGGCCCCGTCTCGGTCTGGACCTCGATCTGCCGCGTCAGGTGCAGCAGGCTGAGACCCCACATGACCATCACGGCATAGGCCAAGAAACACAGGGCGAAAAGTGGCCCCGGCTGCACAATCGCCGCCACCAGCAAAAGGATAAACGATAGACCTAGTAACTGCAGATGATCTTTGGCAAAACGCCGCTGGAATAGTCGGCTGGCGGTCAGCAGTAGCGCAAATTCTAACGCGTGCAGCAGCCAGTTGCCGTCTTGCAGCGACCAGGTGATCAGCACGGCAAAAGCGACGAGCACCACCGCTGTCCACAGCTTGGCAGTCTGCGGCCTGGGCGGGCTCAGGCGCGGATCGCGAAACAACGACACGATTGCCGCAGCGGCAAAGGCGAGGGGCGCCACTTGTCCAACTTCGCCCGACAGCGCAATCGGCAAAAATGCTGTCGCTACCAAGCCATACGATACAGCTTGAAAGGTCTTGTGCACATCCCAATGGGCGCTCATGCGGCCCCCTGCAGACTGGTGCGCGGCCGCTCGACTCCAGCCACCGCGCCATCCGCTTCCAGAAGCACCTGAGTGTCAAACCCGCCCGCTGTCAGCACATCTTGCCGCGCAGCGAAGCGCACGAGGTAGACCTCCGACGGCCCTTGCACGGCGACCGGCGCCCAGGTCAGCGGCTCACCTTTGGCGATGCTGGCGGCGCGGCTCTGGGCTAGGCGCACGCGCTCGGCCCACTCGGCATCGGGCAGCGGCCACGCGGGCGGCGGTGGTCGATCAGCAGGCAGCAACCGCGCTAAAGTACGGCGAATATCGCGCAATGCCTCGCCCTGGCCGGTCTGGTCGGCCACCGGCGCCACGCAGCCATCCAGGGTCTGCAGACCCACAGCGAAGCCGGCGTCGAGCAGGGCTTGGCACAGACCGGCCACGCGCGCACACGCACCATCCAGACAATGGGGATGATCGTCGGCGCCCGGCGCGACATGCACAAAACGCACGAGCGCCACCCGTGCCGCCTCCGCCTGCCATTCACGGGCGATCAGCCGACCACGGCGCGCCGAAGCCTTCCAATAGATATCGCGCAGGGCATCGCCGGGGCGGGCATCGCGTAACCCAGCAAAATTATCGCCTTGTCCCAGCTTTCGCGAGAGTTCACTGCTGCCGTGATCGAGCGAGCCGCGCCACTCGGGGCTCATCGGCGCCACGCGCGGCAGGGCCAAGAACTCGGCCGGATCATCGAAAATTCGGGCCTTGCGAGCAAAACCGAATGGATACGACGTTGCCAGCTGAATACCTGCCGTGGCTACGGGTCCGCGCCGCAGCGGGCGAATCGCGCCAAAGGCCTGCCCCGTCTCGCCGCCCGCGAGGTGCAGCACAAAACCGTCGCGCACCTCGACATCGCGCACGCCGTCGAGCACCTCGCCCACTTCGATATGCAAGGCCGCACGGGGCTTGTCGTTGTGTACCTCGATGCGCAGCACGGCGGCCTCGCCCTCAGTCAGCTCGCGGGGGTAGTGGCGGCGCAGCTCCAGGTCGCGCAGGCACCACTCGCTGAGCATACCCGACACGGCGATCACACTGATGGTGAGCGAAAGCACCAGATATAGCAGATTATTGCCTGTGTTGACGGCTGCGGCGCCCAGCAAGATGGCGATGCCGATGATCCACTTGCCTTCGCGCGTGACAACCAGCTTGCGCGGAAACAACCGGTTCGAGCGGCCCAGGCTCCGCCAAAACCCAAGGCGGCGGCGGCGCTCGGCCAGAAGCGTGCGATTACGCTGTTCGATCAACGGGTCAAGAATCTTGTCGCGCGAAGTGCGCGCGGGCGTGCGCCACGTTACCCGCAGGCGCTGGTGCGGTTGTTCGGCTGCGGGCTGGGCCATGGTCCGCCGTGCGAGCAGTTGACCCGCCCCTGCAATGTAGCGCAGGTGCAGCGTTGCACAAAGTACCCGAGCGCCAAGTTGGCGCCTTGACAGGGGGGGCGGCCGCTTCTAAACTCGCCGCTCAGTCATCCGCAGGTCCAGGAGATTCGAGCTTGGCCACCTGGGCCGACTTCGAACCGCCCGCCAACCTAGGTTGATCACGGCGGTTGCAGAGCTCAAAGCCTTTGTAATCACAGAGGGTTCCGCGGGTTCAGCCACTGGCCGTGTATCCGAGGTTTCCCTCGTTCCCGTTTTCCCTCGTTCCCGTTTCCCTCGTTCCCGTGTCGTCCCTTGCCCCTTTCTGTCCTTTCTACGGCGGAATCTACTCAGCGGCCCTGGCGAACCGCCATCGTCTGTCCGACGCGCCCTTCTGCCAGCCGTCTTGCCGCACCCGCCCATGGTGAAACATGAATCTGATTGATCTCAAGCATATGAAGATGGCCGAACTGGTTGGTATGGCCAACGAATTCGGCATCGAAGACGCCGCTAGCATGCATCGGCAGGATCTGATCTTCAGCCTGCTGACCGCGCAGACCAACCGCGAAGGCGCCATCTATTCCGAAGGCGTGCTGCAGGTCCTGCCCGATGGCTACGGCTTCTTGCGCTCGCCCGATTACAACTACTTCCCGGGTAGCGACGACATCTACGTTTCGCCCAGCCAGATTCGCCGCTTCGGCCTGCGCAATGGCGACACGGTCCGGGGCGAAATCCGGCCGCCGCGCGAGGGCGAGCGTTACTTCGCGCTGCTCAAAGTCGACGAGATCAACTTTGAAGATCCCGAGGTTGCCAAGAACAAGATCCTGTTCGACAACCTGACGCCGCTGTACCCCAGCGAGCGGATGCGCCTTGAATACCACCCCAAAAGCTTTACGACGCGCATTGTTGACCTGATGTGCCCGCAGGGTAAGGGGCAGCGCACGCTGATCGTCGCCCCGCCGCGCACCGGCAAGACCGTGCTGCTGCAAGAGCTGGCGCACGCGATCGCCACAAATCACAAAGAGATCTACCTGATCGTCTTGCTGATCGACGAGCGTCCGGAAGAAGTGACGGACATGCAGCGCACGGTGCAGGGCGAAGTGGTCAGCTCGACGTTTGACGAGCCCGCCAGCCGCCACGTGCAAGTTGCTGAAATGGTGATCGAAAAGGCCAAGCGCCTGGTCGAGCACGGCCGCGATGTGGTGATTCTGCTCGACTCGATCACCCGCTTGGCGCGCGCCTACAACACCGTGGTGCCGCCCAGCGGCAAGATTCTGTCGGGCGGTGTCGATTCGAACGCGTTGCACAAACCCAAGCGCTTCTTCGGCGCGGCGCGCAACATCGAAGAGGGCGGCTCGCTGACCATCATCGGCACGGCGCTTATCGACACCGGCTCGCGCATGGACGAAGTGATTTTCGAAGAGTTCAAGGGCACCGGCAACTGCGAAATCCACTTGGATCGCAAGCTGATGGAGAAGCGCATCTTCCCGTGCCTCGACATCAACAAGTCGGGCACCCGCAAAGAAGATCTGCTGTTCGACGAGCGCACGCTGAACCGCGTGTGGTTGCTCCGCCAGCTGTTGCATCCGCTGAATGTGATCGACTCGATGGAATTCTTGCTCGACAAGATCCGCAAGTACGAGACCAATCAGCTGTTCCTCGACGGCATGAATCAATAAGCCGCTGAACTTCATCTAAAAAATCGGAGCATTCATGGCCACCGTAGTCATCACGGGCGGGGCAGGCTTCATCGGCTCGAACTTGGCGCACGCTCTGCTACAGCGCGGCGATCAGGTGCGGGTGATCGACAATTTCTCGACTGGGCGGCGGGTCAATCTCGCCGATATCGCGAAGGAAATTGAGATTGTCGAGGGCGACATCCGCGATCGGGCCCTGCTCGACAAGGTGTTTGCTGGGGCGGACAACGTCTTGCACCAAGCGGCCTTGCCGAGCGTGGCGCGGTCGGTCGAAGATCCAGAGACGAGCCATGCGGTCAACGTGGGCGGTACGCTGAACGTGCTGCAGGCGGCGCGACAAGCGGGGGTCAAGCGCGTCAATTTTGCTGCATCGTCAGCTGCTTATGGCGAGACGCCGATTCTGCCCAAGGTCGAGACGATGGCGCCCGATCCGCTGAGTCCGTACGGCGCGCAAAAGCTGATGGGCGAGCACTACTGCAAAGTGTGGACCCGTTGCTATGGGCTAGAGTGCGTAGCTCTGCGTTACTTCAATGTTTTTGGGCCGCGCCAGTCGCCCGAGAACGAGTACGCGGCGGTGATTCCGCGCTTTGTGACCTGGATGCAGGCCGGCAAGCAGCCCACGGTGTTTGGCGATGGCGGGCAGACCCGCGATTTTGCCTTTATCGACAATGTGGTACAGGCGAACCTGCTGGCGATGACGGCGGAAAAAGCGCCGGGCAACCTCTATAACGTCGCGTGCAATGAGCGGGTGTCGCTGCTCGATTTAGTCAATACGATCAACAGTATTCTTGGCACTTCGATCGAGCCGATCTTCTTGCCGGCGCGGGCGGGCGATATTCGCGACAGCTTGGCCGATATCGGTGCGGCCCAGCGCGATTTGGGTTACACGGCGCCCGTGCTCTTTGCCGAGGGCCTGCGGCGGGCGATTGCGTGGTACGCGCAGCACCCTAACGGATAGTCCCCCCCAGGCTAACGGCTAGTCCCTCCAGGCCAACGGCTAATATCCAACAATCAAAGGTGATGAAATGTCTGCTGAATTCTCGACGCCGGCCGCGCCCAAGCACGACTGGAGCCATGCCCATTTTGAGACGCGCGCCATCCACGCCGGCCAAGACCCCGAGGGTCTGACGGGTGCGGTGGTGGTGCCGATCTATCAAACCTCAACGTTTGCGCAGCCTTCGCCGGGGCAGCACCTGGGTCACGAGTACTCGCGCACCAGCAATCCGACCCGCGATGCGCTGCAGGCGGCGCTGGCGAGCCTAGAAGGGGGCACGCGGGCCATGTGTTTTTCGTCGGGCCTGGCGGCGACCCATGCGCTGATCGCGCTGGTGGATGCGGGCGACCACGTGGTGGCGATGGACGACATGTACGGCGGTACCTTTCGCCAGTTCGACAAGGTGTGGCGGCGGCACGGCGTGCGCTTTAGTTACGCCGATTTGCGCGATCCGGGGGCCTTTGACGCGGTGGTCGAAGCCAAGACGAAGCTGCTGTGGATCGAGACGCCGACCAATCCGATGCTTAAAGTGGTCGACATTGCCGAGCTGAGCCGGCGGGCGCACCAAAAAGGCATCTTGGTGGTGGTAGATAACACCTTTGCGACTCCGTACTTGCAGCGGCCGCTTGAGCTGGGGGCCGATATCGTGACCCACTCGACTACGAAGTACATCGGCGGGCACAGCGATGTGGTCGGCGGTGCGGTGATCGTCAAAGACGAGGAACTGGCGAACCGCGTGGCCTTTTTGCAGAACGCCAACGGTGGTACCCCCGGGCCGTTCGACTCGTGGCTGACGCTGCGCGGCCTAAAGACGCTGGCGCTGCGCATGGAGCGGCACTGCGACAATGCCCTGAAGATTGCGCTGTGGCTCGAAAAGCACCCGCGCATCGCCAAGGTAGTGTACCCGGGGCTCGAGTCGCACCCCCAGCGGGAACTGATCAAGCGGCAGATGCGCTCCGGTGGCGGCATGATCACCGCGTATCTCGACGGCAATGTCGATCACGCTCGCAAATTCCTAAGCGCGACGCGGGTCTTTACCCTGGCCGAGTCGCTGGGCGGCGTGGAGTCGCTGATCGAGCACCCGGGCATCATGACGCACGCGTCGATTCCGCCCGAGCGCCGCGCCGAGATTGGCATTGACGATCGTCTAGTGCGCCTGAGCGTGGGTATTGAGCACGTGGATGATCAACTGGCGGATATCGAGGGAGCGCTGCGGGCGGCGTTTGGCGCGTAGCACAATGGGATAGCGCAAAAGTGTCAGCAATTGTGAGCTGTTGTGTCCTTATGTTTGTCGCTTAAGTTGACTTTGTCTATCGGTTAAGTAGAAATTAGCGCCGGGGCCAGCGAGCCCTGGGCGCCGCAGTTTGGCGCCCGCGAGGCCCGTCCGTGCCGACTCAGCGCCGCCCAACTGGTCGCAAGCCGCCAGAACCGCAAGCCAATTGGCCCGAGATTGTGGGCGCGTCGACTGGTCTGCAGGCGGTGATGGCGCAGGTCGAGGGCGTGGCGCCGACCGACGTGCCGGTGCTGATTCTGGGCGAAACGGGCTCGGGCAAAGAGCTTTTGGCGCGGGCGGTGCACGAGCGGTCGCCGCGGCGGGCCGGGCCGTTGGTGCGCGTCAATTGCGGAGCGATTGCCCCCGACTTGATGGACTCGGAGCTGTTCGGCCACGAGCGCGGTGCCTTTACGGGTGCGATCGCCGAGCGGCGCGGCTGGTTCGAGCGCGCCCACGGCGGCACCCTGTTCTTAGACGAAATCGGCGACTTGCCGCCAGCCGCCCAGGTGCGCCTGCTGCGGGTGCTGCAAGAGGGCGAGTTCGAGCGCGTGGGCGGCCACGAGCTGCTGCGGGCCGATGTGCGGCTGGTGGCGGCGACCCACGGCGACCTGCGGCGGATGGTCGAGCTGGGCCAGTTTCGCCAGGATTTGTGGTATCGGATCAGCGTGTTTCCCGTGCAGCTGCCGCCGCTGCGCGAGCGCAAGGGCGACCTGCCCGAGCTGGCGACACACTTGGTGGCGACGACCTGCGCCCGCCACGGTGTGCCCCAACTGCGGCTGACTGAGGCGGATTTACAGCTGCTCAACCGCCACGACTGGCCGGGCAACGTGCGCGAGCTCGCGGCGGTCATCGAGCGGGCGGCGCTGCTGGGGCGCGGACAGCGGCTCGAACTGGTGGCCGCGCTGGCGCTCAATGCGCCGCTAGTGGCGCCGGCGGCCGGCGAAATCGTGCAGACGGCCGAGCCCCAACCGCATTCGACGCTCGTCGAGGCCCAACGCCGCCACATCGAAGGCGCGCTGCGGCAGGCGCGCGGGCGCATCGAGGGCGCGGGTGGTGCGGCCGAGCGACTTGCCGTGAACCCGCACACCTTGCGGGCGCGGATGCGGAAGATGGGCCTGAACTGGGCGACGTTTCGCGCGTAGTTCTTGCTAGCTCCTTTCAATCATGGGCAAAAGATGGCGCCTGCCGGGCTGCCTGCGCTGGCTACGAGGGCGCGGCGCAGAGCCGGGCGCGCTGCCGGGCACTAGCCGTGCTGGGCTGTGATAGGTCACGGCTGCACCCGCGAAAACCGCGACCCGCCGTGACAGGTCACGGGCAAACCCGACGTTGCTATTCTCTACTAAATCGATAGGAATATATGAATATCCACGGGTCACGCTGCGGTGCAGCGAATTGGCACACCTGTTGCAAACCTGTGACCCGCTGCGCATGGACCGCCTGGGTCGGCCGTGCGCAGGGCGCCCTTGCAGAGGCGCGACGTTCTGACCCATGCAAAGGAGCTACTGATGGTTCGTGAGTTCAACGCCAAAGGGGGCACGCCGTGGCTGCCGCGGACCCGCCGATTGGCGGCTTGGTGTCGGCGCACCGGGCTGGCGGTGGCGCTGGCAGCCTGCGGCCTGGCATCGGCCGCGCCGGCATGGGCCGTGGCCTGCAAAGACTTGCCCAACCCGGTCTATGGCACGGGCGGCAGCGCCCATAAGCCATTCTTGGTTAAGTATGTTAAAACACTGGCTAATTTGCCCGATCCCATCACGATCGTGTACCAGGCGCCCGGCGCGTGCGTGGCCATGGCGGCGCTAACCGACAAAGACAAGGGCGCTGGCCTGCTCACCGGCACGGCGTCGTACTGGAAGAAGGCCGACGGCAAAGAAGACACCTGCGACCTGCCCGTGGCGGGTCAGCCGGTCGACTTCGGCGCGATGGGGGTGTCGCCGTCGAGCTGCGCGGGCTTCACCAAGGCGCCGGCCGGAGTGGGCGAGTGGCAAGGGGTGATCAACTCGTGGAACGTGCTGGTGCCCGTGGCGTCGACCGAGCAGTCGATCAGCGCCGAGGCCCTGTTCTTCATCTTCGGTTTTGGCAAGGCCGGCAAGGTCGAGCCGTGGATCGACGAGACCCAGTACTTTGTGCGCAACGCCACCTCGGCGGCCACCATTGCCCTGGCGCTGGCAACCGGCTTGCCGGTCAACAAGTTTATCGGTGTCGATACCAAGACCAACCAGGGCACGGTAACGGGCTTGGCGCAGTCGACGAGCCCGCAGGCGGCGATCGGCTACGTGTCGGGCGAAGTGGCCGATGCCAACCGGGCCACGGTCAAGACGCTGGCCTACCAGCACTTTGACCAGACCTGCGGCTACTGGCCCGACTCGACGCCCACGGCCTTCGACAAGCGCGGCGTGCGCGAAGGGCAGTACTACCTGTGGTCGCCCACCCACTTGTTCGCCTACGTCGACGCGGGCGGCGTGCCGGTGAATCCATTGGTGGGCAAGCTGGTGGGCTGGTTCGCGGGCACGCTGCCGGCGCCCGATGGCGTCAACGTGCTCGACCTGACCATCGCCAACGGCAACGTGCCCGAGTGCGCCATGCACGTGTGGCGCGACGGCGACTTGGCGCCCCTGTACAGCTACCAGCCCAAAGAGCCTTGCAACGGCTACTTCGAATTCAAGGCCACCGGCACGACCACTGCCAAGGTCTGCAAGGCCAGCACCGACTGCGGGACCGATGCGCCCGTGTGCCGCCACGGCTACTGCGAGGTGAACTAATGCGCGCAAATCTGATCTTGCCTTGGGCTGGCGCGCTGTGCGGCCTTGCCCTGACCCTGGGCGCCTGCAACGACGACTCGGGGCCGACGGCCGTAAAAAAAGCGACCAGCGACGCGGTCTCTGGCGATGCCAGCGGCGACACCGTGGCTGCCGACACCGCAGCCGATTCCGCAGTTGCTGATGTTGCTGTGGATGCCGCGAGCGATGCCAGTGCCAGCGACGCCACGGCCGGCGATACCACCTTGGCCGATGCCACAACGGCTTCGGACGCGACCGCGGCAGACACGGCGGCCGAAGACACGGGCAGCGCCGGCGACACGGACGACGCGGCCGATAGCGTGGATGCCGCCCCCAACTGCGCCGGCATCGGCGGCTGCTGGTCGTGCAAGCCCACCACGAGTGTGCAACTGCTGAACCTGTGCACCAGCAACTCGTGTGCGCCGTTCGACAACAAGGCGCGCCTGCCGCTGTTGCCGGCCACGGGCCAATTGCCGCCGCTGCCCTAGCCTTTGCGAGCACTTGCATCGATGCCCTGGCCGTAGGGCAAAAGGAAGAACGTGCGTATGGTCAAGGGTGTGCAAGGTGCAAGGTGTTGTCTGCTGCTGGCAGGCTTGGTCACGCAACTGGTCGGGGTGCTCCCTGCGCACGCCGACCACGCGGCCGACCTGCCAGCCGCGGCGACGGCAGTACAAGGGCCGGCGTGGTCCGATGGCCTCGACGAACGTAGTGCGCGCAACGGCCCCCTGCGGCTGCGCTGGAGCGGCTACCTGCAGGCGCAATACCAACGGGACCAGCAGTCGCACGACGAGCTGGCGCCGGGCGGTACCCCGCTGAATCAAGACCGGTTTGTCGTGCGGCGAGCACGGCTGCGCGCGACTGCGAGCTGGGAACTGGCCAGCGAGCACGCGGCCGAAGCGGTGGTGGAGTACGATGGCAACACCGTGCGGGGCATTTCGGCCGGTGTGCGGCGCGCGCAGATCGGCTGGCGTTGGCGGTCGGCGGCAGAAGCCGAGCCGTGGTTGGCCGTAACGGGTGGTCTGACCAGCATTCCGTTTGGCGACGAGCTGCGGGTGGGGCCCGATCAGCTGCCGTTCTTCGAGCGCAGTGCCGCGTCGCTGGCGTGGTTTCCGGGTTCGACCGATACTGGGCTGCGCGTGCACGGCGCCCTGGGCTGGTTTCGCTACGATGTGGCGGCGACGAGCGGCGTGCCGTTCGACGAGCGGCTCGCGCCGACGGCGATCGACCCGACTGCGGCTCCAGACCTGCTGGGGCGCTTGGGTTTTGCGGCCGAGCCTGCCCGCGGCCTGCATGTGAGCGGTGGTGCCTCGTATCTGGCGGGCACGGGGCTGTCGCCGGGCAGCGATGCCAGCAAAGCCCGGGTAATCTGGAAGGATTATAACGACAACGGCCAGCTCGACAGCGGCGAGTCGGTAGCGCTGCCCGCGCAGATCGCGCGCGCTTCGACCACGTACAAGCGCTGGGCGGTGGGCCTCGACCTGCGCGCGACGCTGCAGAGCGGCTTGGGCACTACGCAGCTGTGGCTCGAGGGCGCGCTGGCCAACAACCTGGACCGCGGTCAGTTCGTGGCCGACCCGGTGCTGACCGGTCGCGACCAGCGCGGTGTGGGCGGGCTGGTGGGGCTGGTGCACGAGCTGCCGCTGGGGCTGTTCGTTGGGCTGCGCGCGAGCGTGTATCGCCCCGACCTCGACCAGCTGGATTCGCGACGCGGCCTGCTGCAGCCCGTGGCGGCGCGCTACGACGCGATCTCGCCGCTGCTGGGGCTGCGCTGGCACGACGACCTGCGGCTAGCGCTGCAATACGACCACATCGCCGATCGACTGGGGCGCGATGCGGCTGGCGAGCCCACCGACCTGCGGAACGACCGTTGGACGCTGCGGGCGCAGGCGCGCTTCTAATAGGGGCCACTGATGCGGGTGCTAGTGCAGAACATCCTTGCGATCTTGGTAGTTGCGACCCTTGCGGGCTGCGACGGCGCCACGAATGACCCCGGCCGCGATCAGCCCCTGCAAATTGCGGGCGCCACGCTGCGGCCAGGGCAACTGCCTGCGCCGCCAGCAGAAGACCCCACTGGGCCGCTGCAAGTCACGGCGATCGAGCTGACGAGCGGCCACGCCGGGCCGGGGGAGCAGCGGTCGATCAGCGGGCGCACGACGAGCGCTGCCTATGCCGTGGCGCTGCAACTCGCGGGTGAGGGCGACGGCTACTGGGTGCAGCCGGTCGACGGCCTGGACCCGCAACAGGCCGGCGAGCGCACCTGGGCCGCGACGCTGGCCGTGGGCTATGGCGTGGCGCCGGGGCCGAAAAAGCTGCGGGTGGCGGCGGTGGGGGCGAGCGGTGCGCTGGGGCCGAGCCGCGAAGTGGCGCTGTGTGTTACGCCGAATTATCCCGACAACTTGAACAGCTGCGACCCTACTCGCCCGCCGCCGGACCAGATCGTGCAGCTGGCGTGGGACCGCGATGCCGATCTGGACCTAGAAATTGTGCGGCCCGACGGCAGCGTGCTGAGCGCCAAGAAGGGGGGGACGGCGGCGACCGGGCTGCTCGATGTGGATGCCGGGGCGAACTGCGGCGGCGATGCCCTGCGCCGCGAAAACGCGGTGTGGAGCGAGGCGGCGCCCAAGGGCCATTACGTGGCGCGCGCTCGCTTGGTGAATGCGTGTGGCCAGCCAGCGGTGCGCTTGCGGGTGCAGGTGTTGCGCAAAGTTGCGACAACAAATGGGTTTACCGTGAATGCGACCTTGGCCTGGCAAGGCGAACTGCTGGGAAGCCAAGCCGACTCTGCGGCACCGGCGCTGGCCGTGGCGGCGTGGGATGTAAAGTAACCAACGGAGTTTTATGGAAATCGTCTCGACTCTTTCGAAGCTGGCCCTGTTGGGATCGGCGTGGGTGCTGTGGCTGCTGCTGGCCCTGTCGGTGCTGTCGCTGACTACGGCGATCGAGCGCTGGTGGTTCTTCCGCCGCAACTTTCGCGCAGCCCATCGCAACCAGGCGACACTGCTCGAATTTCTGCGTGCCGGCCAGCTCGAGCAGGCGACCGCGGCGCTGCGCGACGACACCAGCGTGCAAGGCGAGGTGCTGCGGTTGGCGGCGCGGCGGCTGGGCGACGGTCCGAGTGCCCTGGCGGATGCGGTCGACGGCGAATTTGCGCGCAAGAGGGCTCAGCTCGAGCGCGGTCTGAATCTGCTGGGCACCATCGGCAACAACGCACCCTTTATCGGCCTTTTCGGCACCGTCATCGGCGTGATCCAGGCCTTCCACAACCTGACGCTGGGCAACGACCAGGCCATGGGCCTTGTGATGCAGGGCATTTCGGAAGCGCTGGTGGCCACCGCAGTGGGTATCTTTGTCGCGCTGCCGGCAGTGGTGGCGTACAACACTTTTAGCAAGCAAGTCAGCCAGATCGATACCGATGTGCAGGTGCTGGCCAAGCTGTTTACGGCGGCCCTGCACGGTCGGCCGGCGGCGCAAAGCAGCAGGGGGTAGGGCATGGCGGGCGGCACGAGCGGTGGCAAAGGCGGGCCCATCGTGGGCATCAACATCACGCCCATGGTCGACGTGATGCTGGTTCTGTTGGTCATTCTTATGGTTTCGGCCAACTACGTGGTGCAAAAGCAGATCAAGATCGAGCTGCCCAAGGCGGCCTCGGGCGAGCAGGGTAGTGCCGCGGCCAAGACGCCGACCACGATTGCGGTGCGCAAAGACGGCGCGCTGTTCGTCGACGCCAAGCCGCAGTCGCTGGCCGAGCTGACCGCGCTGCTCAAGGCCCAGGCGGCCAAAGACCCCGAGGGCACGCTGATCATTACCGCCGATCGCGACGCGGCCCACGGCAAGGTGGTCGAAGTGGTTGATTTGGCGCGCACTTCGGGTCTGCGCAAATTTGCCATCACGGTCGAAGGCAAGCAGTAGGTGGCCATGGCGAACGAATTTCGCGTAATTTTGCGCAAGAAGGGGGCGTGGGCGGTCAGCGCGGCGCTGCACGGCGTGGGGTTGGCGATCGTGTCGCAACTACCCGAAAGTGCTGCGCAAGCCAAGCCACTTGCTACTGTTGAACTGGTCGAGGCTCCGCCGCCTCCGCCGCCACCCGTGGCGCCACCCGAGCCCAAGCCCGCGCCACCGCCGCCCGAGCCTGAGCTAGCGCCTGCGCCGCCACCCCCTGCGGCCGTGCCAAAGCCGTCGGCAAAGCCCGCCGCGCACCCGCCCAAGCCGGCCCGTGCGGCAAACCATGCCGCGGCTGTACCCGTTGCCGCTGGGCCAGGGTCGGCCAACACACCCGAAATTGCCGGAGATTTTGGCGGCGATGCCGGCGATGCACCGGCGCCGCCTGCCAAGGCTGCCGAGCCCACCAAAGCGGAGCCACCCCCCAAGGCCGAGCCGCGCTGTACCGAGGCGCTGGTCAAGGCCAAGCCGCTCGAGGTGCCCAGTCCGCTGTATCCCGAGGCGGCGCGCGAGGCCGGCGTGGCGGGCAAAGTGCGGGTCGAGCTGCACTTGGATGCCAGCGGCGCAGTGATCTCGGCCAAGGTGGTCGACGGCCTGGGCAGTGGCCTCGACGAAGCGGCCTTGGATGCTGCCCGCGCGGCCACTTTTGAGCCGGCCCGCCGCTGTGGCGACGCCGTGGCATCGACCTTCGTGCTCGCGATTCGGTTCACACTGTGAGCAAAAGACTCTGCATTTTCTTAGCTTGCCTGCTCATGCTGGCTGGCACGGCGGCGCCATCTGTCGTGCACGCCGACGCGGTCGCGCCCAAGCTGACCCAACCGCCCAAGCTGAAGCAATTTGTCGCCGCGGCGTGGCCCGAAGCCGAAAAGGCCGCCGGGCGCAGTGCTACCGTGGTGTTGCGTCTCGACATCGATGCGGCAGGGGTCGTAACGCGGGCCGAGGTGGTCGAATCGGCCGGTGCGGCGTTCGATGCGGCGGCGCAGGCTGCGGCGCTGCAGTTTCAATTCGAGCCGGCACAGTGGGATGGGGTGCCGGGGCCGGTGCGCATCGTATACCGCTATGCTTTTACATGGAAAGAGCCGCCACGCTTGGCGGTGTTGGCCGGTCGGGTGCGCGATGCCGACACGGGTCGGCCGGTGGTGGGCCACCGAATCGTGCTGCAAGAGCTGCCGGCGGCCGCGACGTTGACCAATGCCGACGGGCGCTTCGAGCTGCGCGACCTGCCGCCCGGGCCCGTGACCGCGACGCTGCGGGGTGGTCGCTACGACGTGGTGACTGTGCGCGAGGCGCTGGTAGCGGGGCAGCGGCTCGAGGTGCGGTATACCGTGGCGCTACAGGGCAAGGCCGCGCCGCAAGATGGCGACGACTACGAAGTGGTGGTGCGCGCGCCGCCGCTGCGCCGAGAAACCGTGGCGGTACAAGTGGATGCGAGCCAAGCGGCGCGGGTGCCGGGTGGCCAAGGCGATGTGCTCAAAGTGGTGGAGTCGATGCCCGGCGTGGCGCGCGCGGCGGTGGGCAGCGGCGACGTGGTGGTGTGGGGCAGTGCGCCGGGGCAGAGTCGCACCTATGTCGACGGCGTGCCGCTGCCGCGGCTGTACCACCAGGGCGGGCTGCGCTCGGTGGTGCACACCGATCTGGTTCAGTCGGTTGAGCTTTTGCCCGGCGGCTACGGGCCCAATTGGGGCCGCGGCCTGGGTGCCGTGGTCGCCGTGCAAAGCAAATCGTTGCGCGACGAAGCGCCGGGCCAGGGCGGCAACGTGTTGTCGACCCATGCGAGCGCCGCGCTCGACCCCCTCGAGGCCTCTGGGCGGCTGTCGGTGCCGCTGCCTGGGGTCCTCGAGGGGGCGATCTTGAGCGCCTCGGGGCGCTACGGTTGGCTCGACAAGACCGCAGGATTGGTTCTAAATTCAAAGACTCAAGAGGTGTTTCCGATCCCCAGCTACCGCGATGGTCAGCTGCGCCTCGATGTACCGGTGGGGCCGGGGCGGCAGCTCGACGTGACTTGGCTGCGCGGCAGCGACGCGGTGACCAAGACCCTGGCGCGCAGCGACCCGGCCGAGCGGGTGAGCGATCGCCAAAGCGCCGACTTCGACCGTGTTTACCTGCGCTTCCGGCAGCAGCTGGGCGATCGCAGCGACGTGAGCGTGGTGCCGTATTGGGGGCTGGACCATAGTACCCAGCAGGCTTTGCTGGGCCTGCAGTCGACGTCGGCCGGGCAAGACAGCTGGTCGGCGGGGCTGCGGGCGACCTGGCGCGGCATGTTGGCGAATGCCACCCAGCTGCAGGCGGGCCTTGACATCGACCTGCAAAAGGCCGCGCTGCAGCGAAAAGGTGCGGTGGGTGCGCCGCCGCGCGAGGGCGACATCCGCGTGTTTGGCCAAGCGCCGCCCGAACAGGTGGCCGCCGATCAGTGGCAGGTGCTGCAAACCGGTGTGGCGCCTTGGGTTTTGCTGTCGCAGAGCTGGCTGGGTGGTGCGCTGGTCGTCGAGCCTGGGCTGCGCCTCGACCCGCTGGTGCGCAGCGTGAGTCGCAAGCTGCCGCTGGTGGGGGCGGCGCCCGAGATCGGCTTGTACAGCCAAGACTTGAGCATCGAGCCGCGCCTGCAAGTGCGGGGCCAGCCCACCGCGGGTGTGCGGCTGCGCGCGGCGTGGGCGCTCGTGGCGCAACCCCCGGCGGCGGCAGATCTTTCGGCCTCGTTCGGCAATCCGGCCCTGGGCAATGCCAGCGGCCAGCATGTGGTGGCGGGTGCCGAGGTCGACCTCGCCGCGGGCGTGACCGCTGAAGTGGTGGCTTTTCATTTGAATTCGGACGACATGGCCACCCGCAGTCCGCTGGCGCAGCCGCTGCTGGCGCAAGCGCTGGTGGCGGCGGGTCAGGGCCGCACCCAGGGCGCGCAATTGACCTTGCGGGCCGCGCCCTTCCCCGGTCTGTTCGGCTGGCTCAGCTACACGTGGTCGAAGGCCGAGCGCAAGGATGGCGCGGGGGCCTGGCGCCTGTCGGGCTATGACCAAACCCACCTGCTGTCGGCGGCGCTGGCCTATAAGCCCGGTCTGGGCCTCGACTTTGCTGTGCGCTTTCGCCTCGCCAGCGGTGCACCGCGCACGCCGGTGGTGGGGGCCTGGTACGACGCTTTGCGCGACCGCTGGCAGCCCGTGTTCGGCGCGCACAACGCCGATCGCCTGCCCCTGTTCGTACAGCTCGACGTGAGCGCCGCGCGGCGCTGGACGTGGCCGCGGGGCTGGCTCGAGGCCTACGTCGAGGTGCAAAACGTGACGGCGCATCGCAACATCGAAGACTACGTGTACAGCGCCGACTACAGCTTGCGCGACGGCCTGGGCGGCCTGCCCTTGCTGCCGCTGGCGGGGGTGCGATGCGGATACTAGAGCGATATCAATATATTGCGTGGTGGGTGGCGCTGCTTGCTGCCGGCTGTGCGCCCGATCTCGACGTGCCGACCTGGCGCATCGACAGCCCGCGCGTGTTGGCGGTGGTCGCCGAGCCGGCCGAGCCCAAGCCAGGGCAGACCGCCCAGCTGACCGCGCTGGTGGCCTCGCCCACGGGTACCCAAGCGCAGCCCCCTTTGCATTGGCGGGCCTGTGGCGTGCGGCCGGCCCTGTCGGAGCTGGCGCCCGTGGCGGCGGCGTGCCTGTCGGAGTCGCCGACCGCGCTGACCGAGCTGGGGCAAGGGCCGGTAAGTAAGCTTGCTGTATCACAAAAGTCGTGTAGCGCCTTTGGGCCAATCGCCCCGGTCGCCGAAACGGGGCAGCCGGCCGGCCGGCCCGCCGATGCCGATGCGACGGGCGGATACTACGCACCAGTGCGGGTCGATGGCCCCCAGGTCGACAGCGATGCGACGATGGTGCGGGTGCGGCTGGCGTGCGGGCTGGCCGGCGCGACGCAACAGGTGGCGGCTGAATTTGCCCAGCGGTATCGCCTGAATACCGCCCCCGTGCTCGACACTCTGCGCGTGCGCCGTGGCGGCACCAGCCAAGACCTCGCCGGTGCTGCGGCGTGGGCGATGACCGTCAAGCCTTCAGAACTTCTACAACTTACCGCGAGCTGGGCCGATTGCGGTGCGCCGACGAGCTGCGGCGACGGCCGATGCGACATCGACGAGACGGCTTTGCCGGCGAACCAGGCGGCCACGCTGCAGCCGTGCCCGGCCGATTGCGCCAAGCCCAAGGGCTGCACCGGTGCCGAGCGCTACTTGGTGCTCGACCCACTGACCCACCAGTTGCACGCCGCGCGCGAAGCGGTGCGGGTGGCCTGGTACGCCACGGCGGGCGCCCTGGCCGATGCCTGCACAGGGCGAACACCAGAAGATCAAACGCCTTCTACGGGTACAAGCTGGGTCGCGCCCGCTGTGCCAGGGCCCGTGTGGCTGTGGCTGGTGGTGCGCGACGACCGCGGTGGGGTCAGCTGGCGCGAGGTGGCGGTGACCGTGCAGCCTTAGAAGCTAGAGCAAAACCCCAGCGCCCGGCCGCAGATCCGCCACGCCGTCGTACACCAGGTAGGCGCGGGCGCCGTCGGCCGTCTGCAGCCCAGCCTCGAAGCCGATAGGTGCCAAGCCCGCGTTCTCGTTGCGCAAAGCCCGCTTGGCTGCCAGTTGCTGCAGCTGGGTCAGTTGCTCCGCGCCGAGCGGCCGCAGCAGTTGGCCGGTAAGCGGGCACGCCAGCGCGATGGTCGAGGATTGCGTAGTTGCCATCTGTGTTTACTGCCCATCGGGGCGTTGCCGCGCCCGCACCCGCAAAAACACCGCGCGGGTCAGCTCGGCCGTGCGCCGCCAGCTCAGCTCGGCGCTGCGCTTCAGGCCTTTTTCGCTAAGCTCCTTGCGTAGTTCAGCATCTTCGAGCAGCCGCGCCAGCGCCGCCGTGATCTCGCCCTGATTCAGCGGATCGACCGCGAGCGCCGCGCCCGCCGCCACTTCGTCGAGCGACGAGCCCCGCGAGGTCAGCACCGGCGTGCCCATCGCCATCGCCTCGGCCACGGGCAGGCCAAAACCCTCGTAAAGACTGGGATACCCTAGCAGCAGTGCCTGGCTGTACAAGACCTTCAGCGCCTCGGGCTCAACGTAGCCGACCGAGCGAATCCGGTTCTTAATCGGCGTGTTACCAAGTGCCGCCAAGATCTCGTCGTCGCGCCAACCCTTGCCGCCCGCCACCACCAGCTGCACGTCGGGGAAGCGGTCGGCCAGCTGCTCAAAGGCCCGCAGCAGCCGCACCTGGTTCTTGCGCGGCTCGAGCGTGCCCACCGCCAGTACATAGCGCTCGGGCAGCTGTAACGCCTTGCTGTGCTTGGCAATTGCGTCGGGCGATGGGCGCTTTACGAAGTCGACCGGAGCGGCCAGCGGTGTCGCCACCACCCGCTCGGGGCGCGGCCCCAGCAGCCGCAGCAGGTCGCGACGGGTACTCTCGCTAGGCGTGACGATCGCCGCAGCCCTACGCACTAGATAGGGCAGGGCGGCACGCTGCAACACCCGCTTCTTAAAGGTAAAAGTCTCGGGATACAGGAACACGGCCAGGTCGTGCACCGTCAGCACCGCCGGCACGCCGGGCATGGGCAGCAGTGGCGCCAAGTAGTTGGGATAAAAGGCCACATCGGGCCGAAACCGGGCGAGCTGCAACGGAAAAGCCGCCTGCAGCCACACTGCGCGCACCGGAAAGTTAGGGCCGTGGACGCGCAGGCCCGACTGGGCCGGTTCGGACTGGAACTTGTTCGAAAACAAGATCAATTCGTCGCCAACGCCCAGATCGCGCCACGCGGTCAGCAGTCGCTCGGTATACAGACCCACGCCGGTGCGACCGGGGGCCCAAGTGGTGGCATCGACGGCGATGCGCAGTGGGCGGTCGCTCATGCCGCGGCTCCCAAGAATTGGCTAATCGGTTCAAACACTTCTTGCGCTACTTGCCGGCCGATGGCGAGGTCAGCGTGACCGTAGTCGGCGCTGTAGCCGTGGACCACCCCAAGAATAGTCAACTGCTTGTCAATATTCACTTCTTGCGCGCCCCAGGCCCTGCACGCCGCCTCAAGGGAGCGGGGTGGCCCCAGGCGGTCGCGCGCACCGGCAAAGAAGCGCACCGGCACGCGAATGTGGGCCAAGCCGTCGAGAATATCGCGGCCGTCACTCAAGCGAACCTTTTGATCTGTATACGCAAATCGCACAAAATCGTGGGCCAGCGGCCCGGGCACGCTCTGCACCGCGTCGACCGAAGTTAGCCGCAGCGAGCCGGGCACGCAATTATGCGGATTGCAAAGGTTGTGCTGAATCGGCGTCGGCACCCACTCCGACGCAAAGGCAGCTAGCCGCGACAGCGTATGAAATGGAATGCGGGGCATCCACGCGGCAGGCAGGCGCAACAGCCAGCGAAAGCCAGGAATCAACACGCCAATTCGCCCAGGCGACCCCATCACCACTGCGCGTCGGACCAGCGCCTCGGGCACCGAGCGACCGAGTGTGGCGTAAAGCAGAATGCCGCCCATCGAAAAGCCAATATAGTCAAGCTGGTCTGCCCCCGTTCGCCGCAGCACTTCGCGCACCGCCAGGGGCACATCGTAGCTCGCCAGGGCCTGGAACGAGGCGGTCCGGCGCTCTTGGCGGCTCAGGTCGTGGCGACCACAGCGCATCCGCAGCAGCCACACGTCGCGGCCAAGCCTATGCAAGTGCCTGGGCAGCGACAGGTTTTCGTCGGTATCCAGGTTGCGGTGGTTCATCGCCACGCCGTGCACCACCAGCACAGGCGGCAGCGGCGATGTGCCCGGCCCCAGGCGCAGCAAGTCGAACGCCGAGCCGTCAGGCGTAGCGATGCGGTGTGTTTCGTTGTAATTTAGCGGCTTTTGCAGCCTCGCTACCCAGAAGCGCAGATGCGCCCAGGTGGCCAGCGCCAAAAAAGCCAACGCCGCCAGCACGTACCACACCGTGCAGGCGCAAGTCGGCGCCGCGATCACCGCCAAGTGCATGTGCATCCGCCCCTATACCAACCGCCAGAAGTGCCCAGAACTGCGAACTTTGTGCCGCGCCAGCACCTCGTCGTACAGCTCTTCGTATTGCGCGGCGACCTTGCGAATGTTGAAGCGCTCGCACACCAAGTCGCGCCCCGCTTGGCCCACCGCCTTGGCCCGCTCGGGTTGCCGCAGCAACTCGACCACTGGCACCGCTAAACCCATTGGATCTGCAGGGGGAATGCCGATTGCAACCCCCGCGTGCACCAGCTCTGTCAGCGGGGGCTTGGTCGCCACCACCAGCGCCACGCCCTCGGCCATGCCTTCTAGGAGCACCATCGGCAGCTCCATCTTCTCGTAGTGGTGATCCGCGGGAAATACTTGCACCGTCGCGATCGAGAGCAGCTCGCGCAAGCTCTTTACTTCATTTAAGAATGTCACATGTTCCGCCAGCCCGTCCGCCGCGATCGCCTCTTGGATCCGCTGTTCCTCGAGCGCGTCCTCTTCGTCGCGAATCCGGCAGGCCATCACAAAGTGGCAGTCGATTTGCCGCAGCACCCGCGGCATCGAGGCCGCCACCGTGCGCGCGGCGCGGTCATGGGCGTAGTCGCCTGCATAGATAACCACCGGTTGATCCAGCGGAATCCGGTACTTGCGTCGAATCGCCGCCTTGTCGCCCTCGGGCACCGGCTGGCCCACATCGATGCCGATCGGAATGCGCACAGTGTTGCGAATGCCTTCTGTATTCAGGGCTTGCTCGGTCTCGTCGCTCAGGCACACGATGGTCGAGCCCACTAGGCCCGCGCCAATGCCCACCGTGGTCCGCGGCGGATGCACCAGCGTATGCACCACCGGCAGGCCATTGAGGCGACTGCCCGCGCGCACCACACTCGCCACCAGACGGTCCGCGGGCCAAAACAGGTGCAGCAGCGAGATGCCCTGAAGATCAATCAGCTTTGAAAACAGGCCCAAACGCCGCCCTATCGAGGTATGACCCGCCACACGCGGACCCCAAGCCGGCTCGGTCTCTACACCCGGATCCTGCGACAGCACGCCCTCGTGGGTCAGTACGCGGGGCCGATAGCGCTCGAGATGGGTCGCAACTCCTCGTACCAGCACCTTATCTGTTCGCGTCCACGGCGGCTCGATCGGGCCCGACAAGTACAGCACCCGCTGGCCATATTCGGTCATGATGCGCTCCGCCCGCCGCGTTCGGCGCTGCTGCGGGCCGCAGTGAGCACGGCTTCGAGCTCGGCCGAGGTCAGGCTGCGTTCGCTGGTGCGGCAGTCGACCCGCAAGGTCAGGCTGCGCTCGCCGCTGGGCGCCACGTATTCGTACAAGAACCGCACGGCAACCGCAGGCAGATTCGCAGTTTGCAGATCACCCAGCACCAGCGCCGCTACCGTCGCTTGGCGCACATTCGCCGCCACCACCACCGTCAGGTCGACGCTCGCCCCCGGATGTCGCGCCGGCGCTTGACCGCTGACCACCGCATCGGGCAAAGCCAGCAGTGCCTCGAGGTTCAGCTCCGCAATCGCCACTTCGGCAGGAACATCAAGGGCATGGCGCACGTCGGGGTGCAGCAGCGTCACGTGGCCCACCACCGCGCCATTGCCGCCACGCAGCCAGCCCCAACGTTGTGGATGCCGCCAACTCGTCAGCCAATCTGCAGTCGCGGCAGGCAGTTGCTCGGGATCGGTGCCGTGGTGCGCCGCCGACACACTCAGCTCGGCCTTGCCCAGAGCGCGCGCCGCACTTTGCACCGCCGCCACCACCTCGGCAAAAACCCGTTGACTCACAGCCTTTTGCGGTCTAGTTCGCTTGGCGCCCTCGGCACCGCCGCCCAGGCGCTCGCCCACCACCACGCCCAGACGAATCGGCTGCAGCGGCAAGGGGTTATTGGCCATCAGTGCGCTCTGGACGGCACTCTGCATCTCGCTGCCCAGCCGCCCCAGCCAAGCCTGCCGCAGCGGATCATCCACCGGCTCGCTCGCCAAGTCGGGCAGACCTAGATCGAGTGCCTCGCGCTCGGGCGCTGGCAAGTTGCGCCCCGCCACCGGCACAAACACGCGCCCCAGCTCAAAAAGCCCAATCGTTAGGCCCTCGCGCGGCGCCTCTTTGCCGTCGCCCCGCAGCAGATTCTGCTCGACCGCGGTGATCAGGTTGGGCGCCAAGTTGCGGCGCATCAGCCCCTGCTCGCGCGAAATGGCGTTGCGCAGCACCATGCGCTCAAGACCCGGCTCGCTCAGGCCCAGGCGCTGCCGCTGGCCATCGTGGTCAAAACCGTAGAGCACAACCTCGCTTAGGCCCTGTTGCAGCGCCAGCGCCGCGCGAATCGACCGCTCCGCCAGCCGGGTAGGCGGCGTGTACGACGGCCGCGACGGAATCAGCGGCGCCTGGCTCGCAATGCGGTGGTAGCCGTAGTGTCGGCCCAGTTCTTCAACCAAATCATCGGCATGGTGCACGTCTTTGGTGGCGCGGAAAGTCGGTACACGCACCGCCAGCTCGCCGCCAGGCTGGGCATCTACGCCGAACTCTAGGCTGCGCAGGCAATGCACAATCCACGCGTCGGGCATCTCGGTCTTGCTGACCCCAAGGCGCGAGCGCAAGTAGTCGCAATGGCTAACGATTACCCGCGTGGCCGGCCGCTGCTGGGCAAAGTTGCCGGCATCGAGCAGATCGCTCGCTACATGCGCATCAGGGCATAGATCAATCAGCGTGCGCAGAAAGCGCAGGGCCGCTGTGTGCGCCAGCTCGGGATCCAGTGCCTTCTCAAAGCGGGCCGACGACTCGGTACGCAGCCCCACCCGCATGGCCGTCTTGCGCACCGTCGCCGAGTCGAATGCCGCCGCCTCAAGGATGATTTCGTGTGTATCTTCGCGGATCTCAGAGTCGCCGCCGCCCATAATGCCGGCCAGCGCCACCGGCCCTTCGCCATCGGCGATCACCAAGTCGCTGGGCAGCAGACTGCGATCCTGCCCGTCGAGCGTGCGGACGATCTCGCCCGAAAGTGCAGCGCGCACGCGGATTTGCCCACCCCGCACAAAGCGCGCATCAAAGGCGTGGAGCGGATTGCCCGTCTCGAGCATCACCAGGTTGGTCGCGTCGACCACGTTGCTGATCGGCCGCACACCCAGGCGCCGCAGCAGCAGGCGCAGGGCCACCGGCGAGGGCGCTGTCGTCAGGTTCGCGATGCGGGCGCAGCAATAGCGCGGACACAGCGGCGTCTGTACGGCCACATCGATCGGCGGGCCCTTGCCCAGATTTACGTGCGTATCCAGGGGCTTTAGCGGCTTGTTCAGCATCGCTGCCACTTCGCGCGCCACGCCGTACTGCCCCCACAGGTCGGGCCGATGGGTGATCGACTTGTTGTCGACCTCGTACAAAACATCTTCGATTGCAAAGGCTTGCGTTAGCTCGCTGCCGGCCGGCGCGTGCACGCCGTCGAGCGACAGCAGCCCGGCGTGGTCGTCCGACAGGCCCAGATCCGCCTCAGAAGCCAACATTCCCGGCGACTTGATACCCCGCACCTCGCCGTCGCGCACCTCGATGCCCGAGGGCAGCTTGATGCCCGGCGGCACAAACGGCACGCGCATCCCCACCTTCAGGTCGGGCGCGCCACACACCACTTGCACCTGCCGGGTGCCCAAATCGACTGTCGCCAAGCGCAGTTTGTCGGCATTGGGGTGCGGCTCAACGGCGACCACGTCGCCCACCAACACGCCCTGCAGGCCCGCGCCAAAGCGATGCACGCCGTCGATCTCGGCCACGGTACAGGTAAAACGCTTTGCAAATTCAATGGGATCTACGCCGCTGGTGTCGACCCACTGCGAAATCCACTGCCACGAAACGATCATGGTCGACCTGCCGGCGCTGCCGCCAAAGAAGGGTCAGAACTGGCTGAGCCAGCGGAGATCACCCGACAAAAGCAGACGCACATCGGGCACTTGGAAGCGCATCATCACTAGACGCGACAGACCCAGGCCAAACGCCCAGCCCTGCCACTCCGCCGGATCCAGGCCGCCGGCGCGCAGCACTTGCGGGTGCACCAGGCCACAGGGCAAAAGCTCAAGCCAACCCGACTGTTTGCACGCCGAACAGCCCGCACCGCCACACAGCTGGCACTGCACATCTAGCTCGAAACCGGGCTCGACGAACGGGAAATAGCCCGGCCGCAGCCGCACTTCTACGTCGCGCTTTAGGATCGCCGACAGCAGCGTACGCATCGAGTCGAGCAGGTGGCCCACCGACACGTGGCGGTCGATCAGCAGCCCTTCAAGCTGGTGGAAGGTGTGCTCGTGGCTCGCGTCGGTGGCCTCGTAACGGTAGACTTTTCCAGGAAAAATCGCGCGAAACGGCGCCTGAAACGCGTGCATCGCCCGCACTTGCCCCGACGAGGTGTGGGTGCGCAGCAGGTGGCCGCCCTGCAGCCAAAACGTGTCTTGCATCTCGCGCGCCGGGTGCCAGCCGGGGATATTCAGGGCCTCGAAGTTGTCGAATTCACTCTCGACTTCGGGGTAATCCAGCACGTGGAAGCCCATCGAGGTAAATACCGCCTCGACCTCGGCCTGCACCTGCGTGAGCGGATGGCTGTGGCCTTGCCGAGAATTGCGCCCCAGTATGGATTGCGCCGGAAGGGTCTCGTCGAAGCTATCGTCGGCCAGTTCCGCTTCGATCTCAGCACGTTCAAGCCCGTGCCGCCGCGCCTCGATGGCCTGCTCGACGTGGGCCTTGACCGCTGCCGCCGCCGCGCCGTAGGCCCGCCGATCCTCGGGTGCGATCGTGGCCACCTTGCGGACCAGCAGCGTCACTTCGCCTTGCTTACCAAGGGCTTCGACCTCGATCGAACGCAGCCCCGCCAAGTCGGGCGCCTGGGCGGCAGTGGCGACCCAGCGACCGCGCACCGCGTCGAGTTCGTCTTGCCACGCGACCGCCATGGCGCCCTCCTTAGCGAGCTGCGAAAAAGTCTTGTAGTACTACTTGTTGCGGCGGATCACGTGGTAACCGAAGTCGCTCTCGACCACATCGACCTGGCCCACACCCAGCGACATGCCGAGCTGCTTAAAGGGCGCAACCATCGGCGAGTCCTTGCTAATCGGATAGGTGCCCGGGCCGGGATCGTCTGACTTGGCGGCCTCTTTGATCTTGGCGAAGTCGGCACCCTTCTTGCGGGCGTCGTGGCAGAGCTGGATCGCCTGCTTCTCGGCCTCTTCCTTAGTCCGCGTCGCTGTCGAGCGCATCGCACCCTGGTAAGCCAGCAGAATGTGGGTCACTTCCACGTCGGTCGGCTTGGGCTCTTGCTTGCTGGGGCACGCCGCGGCGTCTTCACCGGCGGCCGGGCAAGCGTCTTTCATCACCGCGGCGAGCGGCTTGTCGGGCGCGGCGTAGTCAAAGGCCACGCGCTTCATCACGTGGTAACCGAAACGGGTTTTGACGATGTCGACCTGGCCGACGCCGAGCGACAGCGCCATCGCCGAGAACTCGGGCACAAAGCGGCGGCGCATTGGCGGCGTGACTTCGTACACACCCGGGCCGGGGTCCTGGCTGTATTCCCACACTAGCTTAATAAAGTCGTTGCCTTGGGTGCGGGCTTTGTGCGCGACCTCTTGGGCCAACTTGCCGGCGCCGGCCTCGTCACGCCCCGCCTTCTTGCCGGGCAGCGAGCCGTCCCAGCCGATCAGCACATGGGCCACCTTGATATTGTCGTCGAGCGTCGTGGGCTTGACCGGGCACGCCGCCGGATCTTCGCCGGGCAGCGGGCAGGGGCCTTCCATGGCCGACGTAACGCTGACAGGGCCGGGCAGGGCGGCCGCGCTGGCGGGCTTGGGCAGATCCGCGGGCTTTTGGTCGCCGGCCTTCGGCGCATCGGCCTTGGCCAATTCTACCTTGGGCTCGGCAGCAGCGGGTTGCTCTTTCTTGCAGGCCGGAGCCAGGGCTAACGCGGTCAGGGCGACCGCCAACGACATCGAAAGGTGACGCATTTTTCCTCAAATGTACAGGTAAGATCCTGAAACTAAAAACGAAACTCGACCGTTCCGGCCACCGCATGCAGTTGCGGAGGCGCGCGACAGGCGCAAGATTGTGCGTTAGGCTGCGCGGTCTTGCAAGCCGATCACGCCTGCAGTTGGTGCACTGCGCACGGTTGCTGGCACGCCACCACCCCGTTGCAGTCAAAGCGCAGGTGATCCGCCGGGGCCAGCGCTTCGAGCGCCGCCGCCTCGACCGAACTGGGCGGAAACAAAAGCACCATTCGCTTCGCCACCGTCAGCAATTGCGGCACGCCCAGGGCAAAGTGGCTATCGATGAGCCGCAGCCGATAGGCCATCATCCGGACGCAACGCCATGGCACGAAGGCAATTTCGCTCGCGCTCGGCCGCGTCCACAGCCCAGCGCGCACCATCTCGCGGGCCAGCCAGAAGCACGCCACCGGCTGGGCGCCGCGCAGCACCGTCTGGCCAAGGGTACCCACCAGCACTTCGGCCGACGGCGACTCGCTCAGCTGCTGCGGTAGATCCCCTTGTGCTTTCAGGGCTCTTCCGCCTATTGCCGCGTCAGTCAGCACGGCCCGCAGCTGCGTAACCGCCGGCGTCGAACCCGCCAGATTCCAGCGCACCAGCCCATCGACCAGCGCTTCGGGCCGATCCAGCAGCAGCGCGAGCGGCGTGAGCGTACCCCCCGTGCGCTCTAGGAGTTCGTCGGCCAGCGTGCCGTCGCCCGTGACCGCATAGCAGCGCGCCAGCAGCGACGCCAAGAACAAGTGGCGCGCCGGTTCGTTTTGCGCCATGCGGCTTTCGAGCCCGTGGGCCAGCAGCAGCGAGCCACCGCCATAGCCCGCCGTGCGCCCGTGATCGCGCAGCGCCTGCACCACCCCAGCCGGGTCAAGCGGCGCACGCTGGCAAGCCGCCTCGACGCGCGAAAACCGCACCACTACTTGCGGTGTCGTCGTATCGGTGTGCAGCGGTTGGCTCAAAACCGTTGGCGTTTGGCCAACGTGCGCCTGGGGCTGCAGCTCGGGCACGGCCGTCGGCGCGGACTTTGGCTCGGCCTTGGCCTTGGCTGCAGGCTTGCTTGGCGCGGGTGCCGGCGCGGCGACTGGCTCTTCGAACTGTGCGGCATACTTAGCAAAATCCGCATCGTCAACGGGCTCAGCCTCGGGCGGCATGTCCAAGTCTTCGTCCAATTCCTCGTCGTCGGCCTTGCTCGCCGCAGACTTAGCCGCTGCAGGCTTGGCGACTGGCGCTGCAGTCAGCTTTTCCGATACAGGTGCCGCGGGCCGTGCCACGGGTGCTGCCGCCGGCGCCGCCACAGGTGCAGGCACAGCCTCGGCATTCTTCTCGTCTTCTAAGAACTCGTCGACGTCGATCGTGCGCAGCCGCGGCACCGCCATCTTGCCCACATCGGTCAGACCCCAGCGGATGCCAATGAGCTTCATTCGCCCCGACACCACCAGCCATTTAATAAAGGTTTTGAACGGTTCAAGCGTGATCTGCTGGCCCGGATACACATAGCTCGTCATCAGCCGGTGCAGCTCGTGGGTCGAGTGCAGCCGTCCACCACCCTCGGCATCTAGGGCTTCGAGCGTGTACTTCACCAGCAGCGTATTTTCGTCGAGCAGGCGCCGATACACTTGATCGCGCATCGCCTCTTCGGTGTCGGCGGCGAAAAACCGCTCGCCCCACGGTCCCAGGCGCACCACGCCGTCTTGCAGCACATCTAACAGGCTAAAGAGCGCCGCAGCCTCGTCCTTGTTCCACAGGTTCTCGTCTTTGAGCCAATCGCGAAACTCGCGCGATGTCATCTGGTTGCGACGAATGTGCCCGTAGACCTTGTTCATCGACGCGAGCATATTTTCTTCGCGCACACCAGGAAAGGCTGCAAAGTCGATGCGCTGGGCCATGTTCGTCCTTCTCGCAATGCGCTGTAGGCGCTGGGGCAGGGTAGCGGCAAGGCCCGCCGACGGCAATACGCCTCGCTACACAACTGAAATTGCTTTGCTGTGCCGGTAGTAGTGGTCGCGTCGCCCAAGCTGTGCCAGACTTTGGCTATGCTGCGCAGTCTGTTCATCGCGATCCTAGTGCTAGTGCAAGTCAAGACCGCTTGGGCGCTGTGGGTGGTTAGTCCGCCTATGCAGCCGCTGCTGGCCAGGGCGCTGACCGATGCGCAAGCGCCGCCGCTGGCCGATGGTTGGCGGCCGCAGTCGGTCGGGGTCAGCCGCGACCGCATTCAGGTTGTGCTGCAGAAACCTGGCGAACCGTCGCAGCAATTTGCGGTAACCCATCCCCCTAGCGACGTCAGCGCCACGGCGGCCGATACCCAGCAGTTCCGTGTCGAAGGCACTGCCGGGCCGCTCCGCGATGCCCTGGTCGAGCGTTTGCGCAGTCTCGACGCGACCTTTCGCTGGACGCTGGTCGACGAGCCGATGGCGGCACCCGCGACGGACCCGCTGCAGCAGCTCTTTGTGATCGCCCACGAGCAGATGCTTCGCGACCGGCCTGGTGCTCGCAAGTCCGCTCAAGAGCTGGCGAAACAGTGGCCGGCTGGCAAGGCTGAACCCGCGTTGGCCTGGGCGCTGGCGGTGCTGCTGGTGCAACTGGGCGATCGCGAGCTGGCACTCGACTACCAGCGCGCCGTAGTGGCGATGACCGACGACTTGGCTCATGTGTCGGCCGAGCTTTTGCCTATGCGGGCCGCGGCCTTGGTCTCTCTTAGCCGCCCAGACGAAGCCGAGACGGCGCGCGCCGAGTGTCGCAAGCGGGTTCCCAAGGTCGATATCTGCGAATTGCGCCCTGAATTAGACTGGTTTACGGCCATCGGCGAATGGAAACAGGCCGCTGCACTGCTCGACCACCAACTGGGCGATGGTCAGCGCGCCTCCTTGGCCGACTTGACGCAGCGTTCTGCGCTGGCCGGCCGGCTTGGAGATGCGGCTGGCGAGCTGCGCTGGGCCAAGGTGGCGCGCGAGCGTTATCGCAAAGATCCGGACTCATTGGCACTTTGGGCCACGGCGTGCTTCCGCGCCCAGCGTTTCGAAGAGGCGGTTGCGGCCTACGAAGAGCTGTACCACTTGCAGCCCGACCGTCCGTCGGTGTTGGCGCATTTATCTGGTGTTTTCAACCGGATGCATGGTACCCACGGCAAGCCCGAGGTGCAAGAAGCCTGGCAGCGGCTCGCGGCGAACCTGACCGCCCGCGCGGCCGATCCAAGCGATGTGGTTGCGCAGTTCCTGTTTGCAGTCAAGGTGTTCTACGATGCAGATTTTGATCGCGCCATCGTGCTGTTCCATGCGCTCGAGACGCGGCTGCCCCACGAGGCGCGCGTGCCGATCTACTTGGCGATGGGCAACTACTGGAGCGGCCATCAAGCCGAGGCCGAAAAGTACGCGCGCCAAGCCGTGGCTGTGGGGCCGCTCGATCCCGATGTGTACTATGTGCGCAGTAAAGTCTTTCAAGACCAAGACCCGCGCGCTGCGGCCCGCGACCTGCGCCGCTACATCGAGCTCGCTGAGGGGCCGGGTGCGATCGCCTTTGCCGACAAAACCGAACGGGTACGTAAAGAGCTCGAATTTCTAGACAAAGGCGAGCGTCCGCCCGATTGGGACCGCCCCGGTTTCGACTCGCGCGGCCACGCCTCGTCCAAGTGGCTCGCGATCGGCCTAGCTGCAGTCATCGGCGCGATCGTGCTGTGGCGGCGGCGGCGCGAAGCGAGGGCAGTGTGACAAACTCGCCCTGGCTCGACCTTGAGCGCTTTGCCACGCGGCGCTTCTTGCCGGCGGCCCGACGCGACCACTCGCCGGTATCCGATCGCGAGTCGGCCGAGAGGGACTATCTAGCTGAATTGCGTGCCCTTTGGTCCCAGCTGCTGCGCCGCCACGATGGGGCTCCAGTCGCGCCGGACGACGTGCTGGTGTGCGCCAGCGACCGCGAGGCGACCGAGCTGGCCTTGGGCCGCTTGCTGCAGCCCGACGACGTGGTGCTGTGGGCTGAACCCATTGCTCCGTCTGCGGTTTTGGCCACATTGGCTGCCGGTGCGCGTTATGTGGATGTCGGTCGCGCTCGCCACGGGCAGCCCGACGCCGCGGCGCTGGCGTTGGCCCTGCAAGCCCACCCGCAGGCGGTGTTTTGGGGCGAGGCCCCCTCGCTGACCTGTGCCGACGACCTTGTGGCTCTGGGCGACCTGACTGCCCGCGCCTGCATTGCCGACTGCACCGCTGCGGCCTGGCCCCAGCAATTGCCCAATGCCGATGCGTCTATCCTGGCCCTGCGCGACCCCGATCAGCCTGCCGAGCCCGTGCTCTACGCGGTGGTAACGCGGCCCAGCTGGGGCACCGAGCTCGCGCAGCTGCATGGTCGTATCCACCTGAGCGAGCGGGCGCAGCTCCACGCTTTGGCGGTGCTGCAGGGCCTGGTGAACCACCCCGCGTGGCCCGATGCGCGTCGGGCAGAGGCCTTGCAACTGGCTGAGCAGTTTATGAATGCGGCGCAGACGTGGCCCGGTGCGGTCGCGGTGGGGCAATTTGGCCTGCGGGCGGCGGTGCGGTGTCTGGGCGCAGACCCTCAGCCCCTTGCCGTGCGTCTCCACGAGCAGTTTCTGCAGCTGCGCGCCTTGTCGGCGCACCCTGCCGGGAGCTTGCTCTGGCTCGACTTGTGTGGCCAATTGCCGCGTGCACACTGGGACGTGCCGCGTGCACACTGGGACGTGCCGCGTGCACACTGGCACGTGCCGGTGCAAACGTTTGACCGCAGCCAGGGTGGGGGCTAACCTGCTGTGGCCATCGGCCTGTTTGGGCTGGGCGGCGTTTTCGGTACCAAGCCGGCCGAGATGGGATCAAGAACGCTGATGAGGGCTTGCAGCTTGAAGAATTTGCCTCTGCTCTGCACCTCTACCGCGCTGCGCGGAGCCCTGTTGGGGCTGCTTGTGGCTGTGGTGGCTGCGTGCACGGCCGAGCCGGAGTCGCCGCCGCTGCGGATGGCCCGGCGCGTTGAGCAACTGCTTATCAATCCTGAGAGTTTGCCCAAGGCGCCGACGGCCAGCGACGCTGCGGCCGATGTTACGCCCGCCGCCGAAGCTACGCCTACGGCTGAGGCCGTTGCTGCCACGCCGGTGCTGGCTCAGGCGGAACCTGTGGTGGCACCGGCGAAGGCTGCCGAGCCTGTAGCGGCGAAAGCGGAGCTGCCGGTCGCCCGAGCAGTAGAAAAGCCAGCCGACAGGGTCGCTGAAAAAGCCGCTGAAAAAGCCGCTGAAAAAGCGAGCGAAAAATCCGCCGAGCGAGCCGCCGAGAAGGCCGATAAAGCTGCTGAAAAGGCCGCCGAAAAGGCCGCGGAAAAGGCTGCAGCGAAGGCTGCGAAAGCCGATGCCGCCAAGGCCGAGACGGCTAAGGTAGACCCCCCCAAGCCAGACTCGGGGGTCGTTGTGCCCGAGGGGGCGGACGCCACGGACCTGTATTACAGCGGCAAGCGCAAGCTCGACTCGGGCGATTTGAGCGGTGCAATCAACGACTTGCGGGCCTCGAACCAGCTTCGCCACTCCGTGCGCACGCTGACGATGTTGGGTCGTGCCTATTTCGATGCGGGTCAAATGGGCCCTGCAGAGAAGGCGCTGAGGTCGGCCGGTACCTTCGACGAGGCGATGCTGCTGCTGGGGCAGCTGTACCAGTCGACAGGCAAGGCCGCGCAAGCTCGTAAAGTGTATGCACAATTCTTGACGCTGTACCCCGAGCACGCCAAGGCCGAGTGGGTCAGAAAACTTCTGCAGGCCCTGTAGCGGGCCACACGCCCCCCAAAGCGAGGATCCATGCGACATGCTTTCTTGGTCAGCCTGCTGGCCGCGCTGGCCGTTCTGAGCGCCTGCAACAAGCCCCAGTCTACCCCAGCCAATTCCGCAGCTGCGAGCAAAGGTGCGGTGGGTCTCGCCCAGGGCAACACGGCCACGGTGGTGGGCAATGGCGCGGAATCGAGCGGTTTCGTGGCGACCAATAAGCCCGACCCCAACTGCGTAGGCTGCTCGGCGCCCGATGCGCAAAACGCCCCGCAGTTCTATGGCAAGCCCGACCTCAAGCTCGACGCGCAGACGCTGGCCGAGGTGCAGACTTCGATCGACACGAACAACACGCTAATCGAAGCGGGCATTGATATCCTTGAGAAAAATGCTAAAACTCCCGAGAAGGCCCTCGCCGAGCTCGACGCGTATCTGAAGACCCAGGCCAGCGCCATCGACACGGCCCACATCAAGGCGGCCGAGATTCGTGCGCGGCTGCGCGGTGCGGGTTACGATCAAGACATTCCGGCTGAAGTTCGTCCCGGCTTTGAGCTGCGCATGGGCAAGATCGCCGAGCGGCTCGAGCGGATGCGCGAGGTCTATGCGACGCGCCGCGAAGTGCTGGTGGCGTTCGGCAAGCTGTTTCCGCGAGGCAAGTAGCGCGTGGGCGCACCCGAGCCGCCCAAGATACCCAGTGAGCCGGCCCAGGTCGCTTGGCTGCGCTGGCTCGCGTCGGCATGGCGGCAGCGTCGGCCCGGCGTGGTGGTGCTGACGGCGACGGTGGTGGCTGCGTGGCTCCTTCAAGATGCCATGCACTTGTGGTCTAGCGACCAGGCGGCAACGCGCTGGCTGCTGGCGATGGGCCATATCCCGTACTTTGTGCTGCGCGGGCAGTGGTGGCGGCTGCTCACCTCGGCCTGGGCCCACACCGACGTGCTGCACATGGGGGTCAACGCGCTGATGCTCTGGATCCTGGGGCGGCCGCTCGAGGCGGCGTACGGCGGCGTGCGTCTGGCGCTGATCTGGTTTGGTTCCGGGCTATTTGCGGGCATTGCTATGCTGGCCAATCCGCCGCTGCAGACCACGGTGGGCGCGTCGGGTTGTGCGATTGGCCTGCTGGGTGCATTGCTGGCGTTGGGGGTCAAGCTCGCGCCCCAACTGGGCCCGCGGCTGCGGTGGCTCATGATCGGCGTGCCGGGGCTGTGTTTGCTGCTGCTGCTGGCGGCGGCCGGCGAGCGGACCGATCAACTGGCGCATCTGGGGGGAGCCCTGGGTGGGCTGACGCTGGGACTAGCCCTGCGGCCCCAGTACTTGCCCCTTGGCCTGCAGGCGCGACGGCGGCGCACGGCGGGCTGGCTGCGCGGCGTGGCGTGGGCCTGGGGCTGTCTACAGCTTGTGGCGATCCTGTTGGCGAATCTGCAGATGGCGCAGGGGATCGAGCTGCCCGCGGTCGCGCTGGCGCAGTTTCAGTTCGATGACCTGAGCGTGCGTTATCCGGCCGAAGCGCGCCGCGGCACGTTCCACCAAGGCACGGGTAGCTGCGACGGCGACTTGACGGACGGCGCGTGGGCGCTGCGCTCAGGCCGCATGCCGTGCTGGCCCCTGCCGCTGTCCGGCGCGCTGGTCGTGGCCAAGAGAAAACAGCTTTTTACCATGGATACCGGCGACTTAGATGCCTTTGCCAAGTCTATGCAGACCGGCCAGTGGGTCGAGCGGCAGCCGGGTGTGCTGGTGAGTGCGCTGGGCCGCGAGCACGCGGCAGTTGTGTTTGCCGACCCGGCACTGCTGGGGGCTTATCGCAGTAGTCTCAAGATCTTGGCTACCCCTGTTGGGCAGGCAGAAGCGGCGCTGCCCGGGGCCGGTACGCCGACCGCCGCGCCCAGATCGTGACGCGGACGCAGGGTTGTTGTAGGCTGGCCCAGCCAGAGGGGCATGGCACGGAATCGACATGGCGCAAACTGCAGCAGAACCGACCAGCACCGCGGCCCAGCCCGCCAACCGCGCCGAGTCGCGCCGTGCCCTGTGGCTCGCGATCGCGGTCCTTGCTCTGGCTGGCGCGGCGATTGCATGGCGCTTTTTGTCGCAGGCGCAGCCTACCGAGCGCGCACGGCAGCTGATGGCCGACCTGGGCGCCGAGCTCTACGACCGGCCACTCACCGCCCGCGAATTCGACATGGCGCTGCAGCCTAACCCAGAGACACCCGGTGCCCCTGGATCGCTGCGCGATGTGGGCGCCAAGGCTGATGTGATCTTCTTGCACTTCTGGGCCAGCTGGTGCCCACCATGCCTTGAGGAACTGCCCGAAATTGCCGCACTAGCTCGCAGTTTTGACGGTACCCGCTGCACCTTGGCCGCCGTGGGCTACGACGACGACTGGCAGGCCCCCAACGCGACCCTGAAAAAGACTGTGGGCGAGCCGCGTATGCTTTCTGGCGTATGGCTGCGCGACCCAGAGGGCCAAGATGGCGACGCGAGCAAGATGCTGCGACTCGGCCTGGGCACCGAGAAGCTGCCCGAGACCTGGGTGATCATTCGCGGTCAGGTGGCGGCGCGCTTTATCGCCGGGCAGAAGTGGTCGCAAACCCGCATGCAACGGGCGATTTCGATGCTGTGCCCGCCCATCGGCAAGGCGCCATGACCGACGAGCAGGCCGATGCGCTGGAGTCGCAGCCGGAGCCGAATGTGGCGGATATCGGGGAGCAAGAGCCCGAAGAGCCGGTGCTTTTGCCGCCTGCCGGCTTGGTCTGGACCACGCTGGCGCTGCTGGTGACCGTCGCGGCCGTGGCGATTCTGTGGGCGCCGCCGGTGCGCGAGGTCGTGGCGCCCTCGTTGCAACTCCGTGATTGGCTTAGTGATATCGACGGGATCGACGAGATGCAGCACCGCGACGACGCTCTGCTGGCGTCCGACGTGAAGCGCGGCGCATCCCAGCGCGCACCCCTAGAGCAAGAAATTCGTAAAGATCTAGTTAGTTGGCTGGCCTACGAGCGCGACCTGGGGGCGCTGGATGTCGAGTCGAGCCCCGGGGCGCGGCAGCTGCTATCGGGCCTGCAAGAGCGTGTACGTACACTGGTTTTGACGGCGGGTCCCGACGCGCTGCGCGCTAATGCGGTGCGCTACGGGCGCGATGTGCGGGCTGCGGTCGAGACGGCCTTTGATCCGTTGCAGGGTGGCAAGCAAAATACTCTTCCTGATCAACTGGCACCGGGTTTACGGGCCACGCTAGAAACGGTCGGCATGGCGAGCCACGCGAGGGCGGGCAGGCTGCATCCGGCGGCGGCGCGGGTGGTCGAGGCGATGGCGGCGCAACGGATGCTCGACCTGGGTGCGCGACTGCCCGATAGAGTGCAACTCCCCTCAGATGTTCAAGATTTACTGGTGCGCTACCGTATCGAAGGCAACGACGCGCTGCCGATCGAGCGCCGCTTGCAGCTGCTAGCCAAGCTGGCCGAGCGCGATCCCACCTACCCCAGCGTGTATGTGCGCGGGGTGCTGCTGGCCCGCAATGGCGACTGCAAGCAAGCAATTGTGATGTGGGATCAGGCTGTTCGTATGCGTCAGCAGCCAGCCCTGGCGCGCGCCAATGCCGGTTGGTGCCGCGTGCAGCTTAGTGCGGGTGCGACGCCGAAGTAGCCGCGGCAGCCGGTACGAACTGGCCCATCGCCTTGCCCAGCGCGGCCACCGAGCCGGCAAAAACATCGCCACGGTGCGAGTAACTGCGGAACATATCATACGAAGCGCAGGCTGGACTGAGCAGCACGGCGCCCTTGTCGCCACAAAGCTGCAGCGCCGTGGCCACCGCCTCTTCCATACGAGCGGCGCGTTCAGCCTTGAAACTACTAGGCAAACACGCAGCGATGCGCTCGGCGGTCTGACCGATCAGCACGGCAGCATCGGCCAGTTCGCCCACAACCTGTCCAAGTTCAGCAAAATCGCTATCTTTTTCGGACCCACCGGCGATCCAGATCACCTTCTCGCCGTTTGCTTTTGACATGGCGCGCAGACCGGCAATGGCGGCGTGGGGGTTGGTGGCTTTGCTGTCGTCGTAGAAGCGCACATTGCCAATACTGCCAACGGGTTCAATGCGGTGCGACGGCAGGCCGAACGAGCGCAGCCCGGCGCGCAAGGTCGCCAGCGGCACGCCAAACGCCAGCGCCAGCGAGCTCGCCGCCAGCGCATTCTCTACATTGTGTAAGCCCGTGATCGGAAAGCGCCCATCGGCACCCAGTTCGCTCACATGGCACAGGGCGACGCGCTGCCCGTGGCCCAGCGACCACCACAGCTGCTCACCGTCAAAGCCCAGACCGCGGTCGGGAACCCCTTGCGTTGAGAACACTTGCCAGCCATGCGCCACGCCGTGCTGCAAGACCGCCCGCTCTTCTTCGAGCTCGGTGTCGTCGCCGTTGACCGCGTACCAGTCGCCCGGCCCCATCTGCTGGCGCACGCTGCACTTGGTGCGCACGTACCTATCTAGATCATTATGGAAATAGTCCATGTGATCCAGGGCGATGTTGGTCACCACCGCCGCTCGCGGCCGAAACTTCTGGCAGGTCCACAGCTGAAACGCGCTGACCTCGGCCACTACCACCGAACTAGGCGTAAACTGGCGCAAAAAGCCGCACATGGGGTCGCCGATGTTGCCGCCCACGGTGACGTTGTAGCCCGCCTGCTGCAGCAAGTGCCCGGCCCACAAGGTGGTTGTGGTCTTGCCGTCCGTACCCGAGATGGCGGCGATCGGCACGCCCAGGCCCGAGTCGCCGCGATCCAAGCGATAAAAAAGCTCGAGCTCGCCCAGTACGCCGCTCGCCAAGGTCTGCACGTCGCGAAACCGCGCGGAATGCGGGCCAATTCCCGGCGACAGCACGAAAAGATCGCCGCGCCGCCCCGCCGGGCCACCGCCCACCGCTACTTCGATACCGGGCGCAAGCTGCTGCAATTGCTCGGTCAATTTGTGCTCGGGCGCATCATCGACCGCGAGGACCCGTGCCCCGCGCGCCGCCAGGGCGTTGGCCGCTGCCACCCCCGACTTACCCAGCCCGAGCACCGAAAAGCTCGTGCCTTCCAGGTCTTGCCAGGCATCCTGCTCCCAGGTATCGGCATTGCGGGCCAGGGTCTCGCTCATGGCTGGCTACCCTCTGCACCACCCTGTCCGGCGATGCGCTGACCGGCGTAACGGTCGGCAATCTGGAACAAATCGTCGCCGCCAAAGAAAAGCACGCTCGCCGGCGCCTGCACATTGGCGTGCAGCCACTCGGGGATGGCGTTCAGATCATGAACGTAGGTTACATTGGGCGTAACTTCCCGGATCTTCTCGCAAAGTACGTGCACATCAGTGCCCGGAATCGGCACTTCGCCCGCGGTGTACAGCTCGGTCACCACCACCTGATCGGCGTCGCGGAACGCCTTGCGGTAGTCGTCCATCAGGTAGTGGATCATGGTGAAGCGATAGGGCTTGAACACCGCGGTGATCGGCCCAAGCGCCTGCGCCCGCGCCGCCTCTAAAACCCGTTGAATGCCAGTGGGATGCGAGATGTAGTCCTTGACCACCTCGACCCCGGCCGCATCGACCAGGGTAAAGCGATTTTCGAGGCCCAGGTACAGCGGTGCTCCGCGCTGAATCGTTGCAAAATCAAGGCGCTGCGACCACGCCACCGCGATCGCCCCCAGCAGGTTGCTGGCATTGTAGGCACCGGGCAGGCGAATCTCGACATGGCCAAGGGGCTCGTAACTGCCGTCTTCGCAACGCATTTCTACGTCGAAGGCGCCGTGCATCCGCCCGCAAACCAAGTTGCGCCCGCGCACCTTGCAGTCGTCGCCAAAGCCGAACGTGACCAAGTGGATCGGGTCTTTGAGCTGCAGCTTGCCCAGGATCTTTTGGCAGCCCGGATCGTCGGCGTTGATCACCGCGGTCTTTAGGCGCGGATTACTATGAAAATACTGCAGAACCGCCGCCTCGAGCTTGGGCCACTCGGGGTAGTAGTGCAGGTGATCGAGCTCCAAATTGTTCAGCACCGCCACCACGGGCTGGCTGTTCACCAGGCTGCCGTCGCTTTCGTCGACCTCGGCCACCAGCCAGTGCCGGCCCTGGGCATCGGGCGAACCCGGCCGCGCGTTGGTGCCCCAGTTGTGCAGCAGACCGCCGATCACGAAACCGGGCGTCAGGCCGGCACTTTCGAGCAGCCACGTGATCGCGCCCGAGACCGTGCCCTTGCCGTGGGTGCCGATCACGCCCACCGAAAACCGCTCGCCCACCAGCGCGCCCAGCGCCTCGGAGCGGTGCAGCACCGGGATAGAGCGCTCCGCAGCCGCCACAAGCTCTGGATTTGTAGCAGGAATCGCCGTCGACGCCACCACCACGGCCACGCCGTCGATGTTGCTGGCGCTGTGGCCGATGTGCACGCGAATGCCCTCGTCGCGCAGCGCCCGCGTGATCTGCGACTCGCGCACATCGCTGCCCTGCACGTCGACGCCGCGGGCCTTGAGCAGACGCGCCACCGCCGACACGCCAATGCCGCCAATGCCTACCAAGTGCCAGGTGCCTACCGGCGGCCAAAGACCGCGACTTTCGATGGGATCGCTCACTTTTCCTCGTTTGGTGCGGTGCCTGCCGCGCCGCCTTTGTACTCTATTTCGCCCGCAGAATCACGGCCCGGTCGCCGTAGCAGCACTCGCCGCCGCAGGGGGCAGCACGGGGTCGCTCAAAAGCTGGGTCGCACGCTGCTGTACCAGCCTATTGTCATGATGTTGTGAGGTCTCGCTCAGGATGGCCCGCGCCTGTGCACCCGGCATCCCCGCCAGGGCCACCAGCGCCGCGTCGACCACCTCGGGCTGATTGCCGGCCAGCAGCCCCTGCAGCACCGGCAAGCTCGCCGGATCGCCCAGCCGCCCCAGCGCCGCCGCGCACACCGCCGCCAGGTCTTTGCGCGAGTCTTTCGCCAGTTTTTCGAGGCGCTGCCGATACTTACCCAGCTTGCGCTCGCCAATTTCGCGGCAAGCGGCTTGGACTTGCCAGGTTACGCCGCCCAGGTACGCGTCAAGCTCCGCCTCGCTAGCGCTACCGGCCCACAATTCGCCCAGCGCATCGCTCACGGCGACTACCATCGCCCGGGCCGCCCGCTCCTGAATCCATGTGGGCAGGCTCGCCAGCTCACCCGGCATCGGCAGCATCACCCGTTGCGACCGCTCGGCCACGCGATTTTCGCTCGCCCGCTCGCCCGGCATCTCGGCGTGGGCCACCACCTGAATCAGCAACTGCCCGTTTTGTTTGCTATCGATCGCCACTGGCCGCATCTCGCCATCGAGTCGCTGCCAGGCGATCTGCACGTTTACGCCCGCTTGATCGAGCCGCGGCACGCCTTCGCCCTTATCAAAGCCGCGAATTTGCTCCAGTGCGCCCACCGCGTGCCGCGCCGCCGTGTCGAGGCTCGCCGACGTGACACCGGCCAGACGTTGCCCCTCTTCGAGCTGCAGATCCACCTGAAATTCGACCAGTTGCCAGCGGCCAGACGGCCGATCCGCCGCAGGCTTGGGCTCGCTAGCCTGTTGCTGGCCACCACCGCGCTGGTAGGGGGATTCGGCGGGCTTCTTTTCGCAAGCCGCAGCCAGGGCTAGTAACGCCAGACCCAGCATAAGCTTTTTCACGGCGTGACCTCGGCATCGGCCATCACCACCAGCAGCGTCGTCGCCCGCGAGGCACCCACATAGTGCAGCCGCCGCGCCTGCTCCGCCGGGTAGTGGTCCAGCTCAGTCAAGATGACCACCGGCGCCTCCATGCCCTTGAACGATCGCGCGCCACGCAGCCGCACCGCCCCCGGCTCATCGCCGGCCGTTAGCTTCCAAGGTCTTAGAACCTCAGCAAAATCCCGGTAAATGCTCTGCGCCGGCGACCGACCACTCAGCACCACCACGTCGCTCGGTCTTACGCCGCCCTCGCCACAGACCCGCTGCAGCACCCGCCGCAGCGCCCGCCCCGGATTGGGCCGCAGGTTCTCGTGTTGCACCGCCACGCCCTCGGGGGCCGCACAGCGCGCCTGGGCCATCACCGGCTCGATCTCGGCTAAGTGCGCGTGAATCGCCTGGGTATTGCGCCAGTTGACCGTCAGCGTCAGGGCCTCGGCCGCCCCTTGCACCGGCGCCGCATCGGGGCGCAGCCGCTGGGCATCGTCAAAAAACACATAGCGAATCGCCTGGTCCGGTTCGATCAGCCAGGCATCCAGGGCCTTCCACCACGGCTGCAAGAAATCTTGCGCTTCGTCGACCACTAGGGCGTCAAAACGCGGCCCCCGCGCCGTTCCCGCTTGCTGCAGCTCGCTAGCGAGATCGATGTCGAAAAACTGCCGCGAGCCGCGATCGTCGTCGGGCGCCTTGAAGCGGTCGCGATCGAGGCCGGCCAAATCGTAACAAAGTTCGTGAAAATGGCCGGTTACTACCCCTGGACAATCCGCCAGCGCCCAGCGCATGTGCCAGCCCAGCGCCCTGTTGTAGCAGGTCAGCAGTACCCGCAGGCCCTGCTTGGCCAGCATCCGCGCCTTGTGCATCGCCAGCAGCGTCTTGCCCGTGCCGGCCGGGCCAAAAATCGCCTGTTGCCGCACCCTTGCCAGCATATCGAGCACGACCATCTGCTGCGGCCCCAGCGCCACCATGCCGGCATTGTCGTCGGCCAGCCGTTGCGACAGCAGCAGCCGGGCCTGCCGCGGCGCCACAAACGTGTCTTGCAAAGCCTGCCACCAGCCGCGCGACGAGGCATTGCCCGTGGCCGGTTGCCGCTGACTCCACAGCTCGGCCAGCGCCATCACATTTTTCGCCAGGCCCAGCGCTTGATCGCGATCGATGGTGATCTCGGCCGGCGCGTGGGGGGCAAAACCGCGCCGCGGACACTGGGTATCGAGCAGCAGCACCCCGTGGCCGTGGGCGGGTTGCGACGGACTGGCCGCCGGATGATCCGCCAGCTGCCGCAGCAGCGCCTGGCAGGCGGTTTGTGCACGCTGGTACGGATCGGCGATCGGCGTGGCAATGCCTTCGATTCCAAGCGATTGCCAGGTATTGGCCGACGGATCGTGCAGCAGCCCACCCTCAACCAAGGCGAGCGTTAGCAGGCCGAACTCGGGGTGCGCGACCACGAACTCGATGCGGCCGTCGTGCAGCGGCCCATTCTTTGCCGTGCGGCCGACCCACGCCGCGTCGTGAACCACCAGCCAGGCATCGGTCAGCCCCGTTCGCAGCCGCTCGTACACCGAACGCGCCAGCGGGCTGGCCTCGGCAGGGGGCAGTGCGGGGATCATCTGAGCCATGGGCGCGACCTCGGCGACATCGCCGCCGGCAAGATACTCCGAAATGGGCGCGAGGTCAGCCCGTTCGCGCGGCTACTTGGGCCACGCCTGTTGCAGTTCTGGCGCAGCCTCGCGGTGCAGAGTAGCGATAAAATCAGCAAGATCTGCGTTGGGATGCGCCGTCAGCACGCGCAGGTGCTCCGTCATGGCCCCGCGATCGCCCAGCCGCGCTGCAGCCCGTGCCGCCTGCCGATGGGCGCGCAGGTAGTCAGGCTCCAGCGCCAGGGCACGCTCGGCCAGCTGTAGCGCACGCAGGGGATCGTGATCGAGCAGCAAGCCAGCTAAGTTATTCAGAGCTTTGGCCGTCGGCTGCATGGCCACCGCAGCCTCGCTCCAGTGCAGTGCTTGGTCGCGATCGCTGGCGGCCACCCGCCCCGCCAGCACCGCCAGTTGCCCAGACAGAAGCTTGCGCAGCGCAAGTGGGCATTGGGCTTTAGAATCTACGCTGCAGTGCCGGCAGATGGCCTCGGCTTCGTGCTGCGGCTCCGCGGCGTGCTGCGGCCCTGGCGCCGCCACTTTGCCCCACGGCAGCCCCAACTGCAGTCGCGGGCCAAGCCAGCGATCCTCTTGCGCCAGGCCTACTTCCCAGCGTATGGGCTGAACGCCCAGCTCGGCGGCCAGCCACGCCTCGAGCCGCGCCGCACCGACCGGCAGGCCCACTCCGCGCCGCAGATTGGGCCGCTGCCACACCCGCGCCTGCTGCGCCGCCATGCGATCATCGCGCTCAAACACGGCGGGAATACAGGGCGCATCGGGCCTTGCCCCCTCGCCCACTTGCCGCCACAGGCACGCACTGGCCGCGTGATCGCTCGCCGTCACCGATAGTTGCCCCGGCCCTGCGCCATCGCCCAGCACATCGGCATAGCGCGCCCCGGCCATCAGATCGCTCTGGCCAAAATCACCATCTGCGCCATAGGCTTGGCAGGCAATGGCCACGAGCAGCACGGGGCCAGTCCACGGCCAGCGCACCTGCCCCAGCAGCCACACCAGCCCCTCAGCCGCCAGCAGCAAGACCCCCAGCAGCAGCAGCAGCCCCGCTTGCTGGTCGCGCAGCCCCATGGGATTGACGAGCGCCGAGTACAACGCGTCGATGCCCAGCAAGGCCAGCGTCGCCCCCGCCAGCCGTCGCGACCGCCGCCACAGTACCGCCAGGCCCAAAACTGCCGGCGCCAGCCACAGCAGGGCCTGCTCGCGCACCATCGCACCTAGCGCCGCAAAGCCGCCGTCGCTGCCGATACGGTCGGCAAACGCCTCGCGGATCGACGCTGCACTCAGATGCCGCCACAGCGCCGGCAGACTGTCGATATCACCCCACGAAAACAGTGGGTTGCGTGCCGCCGCCAGGGGCAAATAAGTCAGCGTCGCCAGCCCCGCGAGCAGCAGCGCGGCATGGGTCAAGCGCTGCGACCAAGCGGTCCGTTCACTAAACTCCGCGAACATCCAGGCGATACCCGCCACTAGCGCCGCCTCGACATGCACCGCCGCACCCAAGCCCGTCAGCAGGGCCAAAACGCCCGTGGCGCGCGGTGTCTGGGTTACGGCGTAGAGGCTGGCGGCGGCGATCAGCCAAGTAGGGGCATACACCTCGCTCGCCCGGATGTGCATGGCCAGTGCGCCAACCGCCAGCGGTGCAAGACAAACTGCTGCTTCGTCAAGGGCTTGTCTGGCATCCGCGGGCCAGGGCACTGCCAGCGCCCGCCGCCACAGCGCGACCGCCGCCACCGCACAGGTAGCGCCCAGCAGGTGCACGCGCAGCGCGGCCGGCCCCAAAGGCAGCTTCGCAAAATCGTGCCCCGCCAAAACAAATGCTGCGAATCCAGTGGGATGGGGCACGCCCAGCGAGGTAGCCGCCGCGGCCAGTTCGCCACTGTCGAACCACGCCACCGACGGCGCGAGCAGCCATACCCAAGCAGCAAGGGCTAGCGCTGGGCCGAGCCAGGGCCATGGACTCGTTGAATTGTTCGAAGTTGTTGCCGCAGGCGCAGCGTCTTGAGCGGGCGCGTCCACGGCTACAGGCAGAACAGCTCGATCTGATTTTGCGGCACCAGCGAGCCGTCGGTCGCTAAGCCAAAGCCGCCACCTAGCACCACACAGCCGCCCATCGGGCCCTTGCCGCCAATTACCGCGGCGCTGGCGCCGAAGCGGGCGAAATTGGTCAAGACCCGGGCACTGCCGCTCTGCGCGATCCAGATGGCGTCGCCGAGCGGGTTCAAATTCGCGTCGAGCCCGCCCATGACGAGTACGCTACCGTCGGCGAGCTGTACCGAGGCGGGCCATAGGCGCTTGCCACCGTCGGCCGCGCCGGAAGCACTGAGGTCGACAGCTGCCCAAGTAACGGTAAGTGCAGCAGTATCGACCGTTAGCTTGTAGACGGGCAGGTCGCCGCCGCTGCTGATTTCGCTGTCTTCGAGGAACGTCTTGTGGCTCGTACCGCCGATGAGTAGATAGGTGTTTGCCCCAAACGGGTAGATCTTGCCGCCGTGGATCGACGCTGGGGCTGGGCCCAAGTCTTGCAGTGCCGCGAACGTGCCCGAAGTGCCGTCGAATAGCTCACTTAGGGGGCCGCTGACCCGGCCGCCAAACAGGCCGACCTTGATGCAGTTGCCGCTGACGTCGTGGCCTAGGCAGCTGACGGCGGCTTGGGCGCGCTGGGCCTTCATGGCCGTGGCGGGCTGTTCTGGGCACGACAGGCCGCTGGCCTCGACGACGCACAACTGCGCTTGGCCACGGCGCTTATCGCCCAGGATTGGCACGTCGGCGCCGCCAGCCACGAGCAGGCGATTGCCCTTTGCAGTCGTCACCGCGGCGATCTGTGGGAACGCGACAGGCACGCCTAGCGCGATCGAGTCGGCCTTGGGATTGGCGTCGAGCGTCCAGCGGAATAGTTCGTGATCGACAGCGCAACCCTCTGGGGCGCCCGTGCAGCCGCGGGTATCGAGCTGAGTCGTCAATTTCTTGTTGGCAAGCAAGACCTTCGCGCCCGTCGCGCCGCCAAGGTAGGCAAACGAGCCGCCCGTGAGCGTCACGGCGTCTGCCAGGCCCAGGGCGAGCCCGCCGCTGACCTTGGTGCGCGAGAAGATGCCCAGGCTAGGCTCATAAACCTCAACAGTTTCAGCGGTGGCGGCCCAATAACCCTCGGCCAAGACGCCAAACCCGCCCAAGATGCCGACACGGCCGTCGCTGAGCGTGACCATGGTGGCAAAGGCGCGGCGCTGGGCTCCGTTCAGAGGAAACAGGTTCTCGACCGTGCACTTGTGGTTCTCGGCGCAGACTGCGTTGACGTGCACGCCGCGGCACTCTTCGTCGCTGGCGCAGGTCTTGCTGGCGGCCGCTTTGATCAATTCGGCGTTGACTTGCGCCATGGCCGAAAAGTGGCCGGCCTCGACGGTCGGCAGCCAGTACGGCGTGGTCGAAACCTCTTTGCCAGTGCCGGCTTTGACCGCAATGCCGCCGCGGTAGGCGCGGTAGCGCAGTTTGCTGCAGGCGTCGTCTTCATAGAGTTCGACCAAAACGGAGTAATCGTCAGCTGCTTCAAGGTCTTGCACTACTGACTTGTTACTTGTGCTGCCACCATAGGGCTGGCAAGCCCAGGCGTGGGCCGGCACTTTGCCCGGCGCCGTCAAAGCACCGCGAAACAGACGGATCGACATCCGCTTGGCGCCGGTTAGCGAACCCGTCAGCGCCAATTCGAGCCGACCAAACCCGGGCTTCTGGGGCGCCTCGACCGGTTCAGTGGCGCAAGACGAGGCCAGCGCCGCCAAGCAACCCAGCGCCAGTACTGTCGAAACCATTGTGCGCAGCTTTGCCATGGTCGCCTCTACTTCGCCGAACCGGCAAACACCGGGTCTAGGTACGCTTCTACGTGGTCGAGCGACACCGCCAGCGACCCCGTCTTGGGCGCATCCGCCGGCTTCAGCAAGTAATACGCGGCTGTACCGATCGCCACCGCGCCCACGCCCAGCACCGTCCAGAACCACCACTGCTTGGTCACGCTGTTGTCGCTGGGCTTGGGCACACCCGGAGTACCGGGCTGCGGATCACTAACCACCGATTGTTGCTCGAGTTGCACCGCCTGTTCGAGCACCGCGCCTGGGCCTACATTGATCTTGGCCGTCCACTCTTTAAAGCCGGCGCGCACCACCCGCAGCAAGTGCTGCCCAGCGGCAACCTGCACCTTCAAGCCGCCTACCGAGGTGCGGCCAATCAGCTTGTCGTCGACATACACCAGCGCCACGCCGCCGCCGAACAGCACCACCTGCAGCGTGCCTACGGCCTCGCCCGCTTCGGCCGGCATGTCGACCGGGCCCAGCAGCACGACCAAGCCGCGTTGCACCGCCATCGTGGGTTTATCAATCTGATCGAGCGGTTGCACGGTGGTTTGCGCCACGCGCCCCTGCGCCACATCGATCACGCGCATGTTGATCTGCAGCTGGCCCGAAGGATTCTTCGCGAGCTCGCTGTAGACGACCAGCTGTGCCGCGTATTTATTGCCGATTTTCGACAGGCACTCGACGCCGGGCTCGGTGCACTCAAATTCGAACATCTCTTCGGTCAGGTCACCGGCCGCCAGCGCAATGTCGAGCTGCCGATAGCGCAGGGCTTGGGTCTGCAATTCTTTACTGATCGCCTGCCGTTGCGGCTCGGTCACGCCCGTGCCGTCGGCCCGCAAGATCAAGACCTTTTGCCGATTTGTGGCGCGGCGAGCGTCGTCGTCGGCGTGGGCCGTGCCGGGCAGCAGCAGTGCCGACAGCGGAGCGGTGGGGAGCGCAGCCATGGCCAGCAGCAGCAAAGTGCGCAAAAGCCACGCAAGCAGCGTGGGGCGACTGGCCTTCGAACTCGAGTACGTGTGGGACGCAGCGTCGTTGTACACAGCGACCTCCCGGGGAAAAACCCCACCGGATGCTAGCAGGGCCTGCCAGGGTCTGCAACGAAGCTGCCGGCCATTGCTGTGGCATTGCAGCCGTTCTTGCTGCCCGCGACCGCGATTGTCAGGGCGGCGGGGTTGGCGGAGCGGGGGCGCGCAGACCGGCGCGGTCACACTGTTGCAACAGGCGCGAGCAAGCGGCCTGGTGGGGGTCAAGTTCGCTACATTGCAGAGCTTTGCTACACGCAAGCCGCCGCTGCTTGCGACCCCAAGCCTTGCTGCCCGCCTGGGCGAGACGGGCGGCCTGGCTCGTTTTCCACGCTTGCTCGGCTTGCTCGAGCCGCCCGTTAAGGTCGCCGCACACCGGCGCGTCGCGGGCCAAAGCGTGGCACTGTGCGACCACTTTGCGCACGGAATCAAACTGCTGCAGTTGCAGCGCCGCCGCGCCCCGCGCCAGCACGGGAGCCAAGCGCACTTCGAGCGCCGCCTGTTCGATGTGCCGGCAGGCCGGACGCTGTGGGTCCATCAGCTGGCAGCGGTACAGCGCCGCCTCGATCGTGGGCAGGTCGCCGCGCGCCGCCGCCTGCAGCGCCAAGGTCCGTTGTTGCAGCACAAAGGTATCCACGATCTCGCCGTAGAGGGCGGTGCAGGCCGGCGCCGGCAGTCGACACACCTGCTCGCACGCGCGCGCTTCGGCCGCGGCCCGCAGCAAATCACCCTGATTACGAAATGTTTGGGCCTTTTGGCGCAGTGCTTCTTGTTCGGCAGTCAGGCGCGCCACCAGCTGGGCGCGGGCCCGCTGCACCTGCGCCGCTCGCGCCGTATCGGCATGTAGCATCAGCCAACTGTCGAAGTCGTCGAGCTCGCCGCGCGCGATAACCAGGGTTGCCGCGTGCTCCGGCGTCGGGGCGACTGGCTGCCCGGTACCGGCCGTGTAAGAGGCTGTGGCCAGCGGCCATTGGTACGGAAACATGTTGCGCGGCAAGGTGTTTAGAGCTAGCTCGACTTGGCCGGCAGTGTCGGTGGCTACGACCACTTGGCCACGGTCGCCGCGAAACGTGATCGCCAACTGGCGCCGCGGCTCGCGCTGGCAGGCCACGGACTCGCTGTGGTCCAACTGCTCATCTACGGGCAAAGGCTCGACTTCGCGGTGGCTGCCCCGCCGTGCCAACAGGCCCAGATCGACCGCCGTCGGTATGGCTAATGCTAGACCTGCGGCGTGCCAAGTTCGGCTAGCAACTAGAGAAAGTGCGCCAGCAGTGGCCGCTTCGCCCGCCCAGGCCAGCCACGCCCAAGGCGAGGTGCGCTGCTCGAGTACCCGCTGCCGCTCTAGCCGTCTGCCCGACTCGACTAGGCAGCGCTGCTGGCGCCAAGCTCGGGCGTGAGCCACCAAACCATCGATATCGACTGCAAAAACATTCTCTTCGGAGTTGGCGATGGCGACGCTACGGGCAAACGCTTCTACGTGCGAGGTGCGGACCGACTCGACCGACTCGCTCGGTAGCAGCCACGCACAGCCGGGAGCTGTCACTGTGATCATCGCGCAAAAAAGCGCGAAATACCTTATGGTTGCAGAGCTTGCCACAGTAGTGACGGCTGCCCGAGCACCTCGCCCACAACCATGGCGAACCACAGAGTGGGTGCGGCTGCCGGCGCTAGGGGGAAGTCGGTCGCCCATCGCGGCGAGTACACCAAAGGTAGGCCGCCGCTGCAAGCGAGCTCAAGGTGCGGCTGCAGCGCAGCACGGGCCCTCTCGGGCTGCCCGAGGCGCTGCCAAACCAGCGCAATGGCAAGACTTCCTTCGACAAACCAGGTGTCAGGCTGCCCCGGCACGTAGGGCACATAGGCCGGCCAGCCCAGCACTTCGCGGCGGTGATGCGCCTCGACCCACGCCAAGGACCGCTCGGCGCGCTCGGGTCGGCCGCGGGCCACGTCCCACAAGGCCGCCCAGGTTCCAGAAGCATCGAGCGCACTTATGGGGTCTTGTAGGCCATTGGCAAGGCCCTCGGCGTAGCGGCCCTGGGCCTCGCGCCACAGCTGGTTGTCGCTCGCTGCAGCGACTCGATTCGCAGTTTGCAACAGCTTATTACTGTTAATGATTCTTGGCACTTTCGCCGCGGCCATCAGCGCAAACCAAGCGTCGATTTGATGTTCGGTGGCGGCAAATTCGGCCGGCCAGTCGGGCTCAAAGTGGGCACCGTTGCGCCACCGTCCGCGGCCGGCCAGCACCAGATCAGTATCAGAATCAACTTGCAAAAGCAGCCAGTTCAGCCCCTTGTGCAGCACCGCAAGCGCGGCCGGATCGTCGCCGCGTTGCTGATATACGGCCAGGGCGTAGAGGCACCAGGCCACGGCACCCGTGCGCACATAGCCGGCGTTGTAGTAGCCATCACCCTGGGCCGAGAACGAAAAACCCCAGGACCCGTCTTGGTTTTGCAGGGCCTCGAGCGTCTGCGCCAGTCCGCGAGCCAGCGTCCGGTCGCCCCGCTGCGTCGCCCACAGCAGCGCCAGCGCTTGATCGTAGACAAAAGTGCGGTGGCTGAGTTGGGCAAACCCGGCGTCTGCACCGGCAAAACGCTCGGGATCGGGGTACGACAGCACCGCCTTGCTCCCGATGGCAATCGGCCCCAAGCGCAGCGGGCGAGCTCGGCCATCGGCCGCCGTGTCGTAGGCCGGGCCGGGGGTGAAGTCGACAAAAGTCAGAGAATTGTTGGCATTTAATAGCAGCTGCGTGGCATTGGGCGCTTGGCAGGGGCCAGAGGTGGGGCGGTGCAGCTCCGCCGCGCAACTGCACAAGCTGCACAGTGCCGCGTACGCGAGGGTGCATCTCCGCATTTTGCTTAAAAGGAAGCTACTTGGCAGCGTCGATCACCCGCGCCACCAGCGGCGCATAGATGTGCCACAGCAGGCGCGCCTCTTCGGGCATAAAGTGGATCGCCGCCAGCGCCGAGCGCACCGCCGGCACGCCCGAAAGCCAAGGCGGCCCCAGCGTTTCTTGCCCATCCGCCATATCGCCGCAGATGTAGGTGTGCTTGTAGTCGTTGTCGTGGATGATGGCCGGAAAGCGCTTGGGAATTCCAAATTTACCCATCAACTTGTCGCCCGCCGGCAGCACGTTGAGGGTAAAGTCGGCCCGCACTTGCTTGGGGTCGTCGGCGGCATTGATGTCGAACCAGTAGCCAAACGGCACCCGCACATCGCCTACCACTAGCGTCATGGCGTCGGCCTCAATGTCGAGATCTTGCTGCAGGCACAGCACGCGGCCATCCTCGTGAATCAGCAAAACACCAGGCCCCACAAGGCTATACGGCGCGCCCGTCTCTTGCGACCAGCGGTTTTGCACCCACTTGGCAATCTCGCGGTCGTCGGCAAAATCGTCGACATGGCGCCCGGCCCAACCACTCCACTTCAGTCCGAACAGTTTTTCGACGCGCACGCGCACGGCATAGTCGGTAGGGGTAGCAAACGTGTTGAATTCGCCAAAGATTCGTCCGCCCCTTTGCACAAAGGCTTCCATGACCGTCGCTTCGTCGGGTGTCACGCCGCCGTAGATCTTTTGCGACAGCTCTAAGTGCGCCACCGGCCGGGGGAATGAGTCGTAATCGTCGCGATAGACGCCGTAGGTATCGGCCAAGATCAGCAGATTCTTGTCGCGCAGATCCGCTTCGCTCAGGTCGTGCGCCTTGTGCGTCTGCGGGTCCCAGCCGATGTAGTCTACGGTGGGGTCCCACAAGAACTGTGACCTGGGCGGCGGCACCTTGGCCTGCGACAAAAGCCACATCAGCCGGGCGTGCTCGCGGCTATTGGTAAACGGCACCGTCTTTGACACAACTGCAGGCCGCGCCAGCGGTTTAGGCTTGAGCAGCCACGCCACCGGCATGCCCACAACGGCCGCAATCAGCAGCGTGGTGATCACCGGCAGCAGCCGCGACTGCCGCCCCTGCGCCGCCGTGCCACCAAAACCCAGGCGGGTCATGCGGCCCCAAGTCTTTTCGCCGCGCACGTACTTCCACAGGCCGCGCAGGCGGTACCACAAGATCAGCTGGCGGTAGCCCATGTTTTCGAGCAGCGCCACGAGCACCAAGCGCCACAGATCGCCGGGCTTGCGGTAAAACGACAGGGTCAATTCTTCTAGGAAAATCGAACCTAGCGACAGCAAGAAGCCGACCAGCACCGCCAGCAGCAAGAACGCCAGGGCAAACCAGGGGTCGATCACGCCGGCTACCGCGGTGACCACAAAGTAAAAGTAGCCAAAGAGCTCGACAATCGGCCCGACCAGCTCGAAAAGCACGAAGAAGGGCACCACCACCAGACCCACCGCGCCGTAGCGACGGTTGAAGATCATTTGCCGGTGGCGCCACAGCGTATCGGCCAGACCGCGCTGCCAGCGATCGCGCTGATTGCCCAGGATTTTCATCGACTCGGGCGCTTCGGTAAAACTGATGGGATCGGGCAGGTGCACGATCGCCCGGCCTTGCATCCACGACGGCACCTGGTGGCGCAGGCGCGTGACCAGCTCCATGTCTTCGCCGATCGAGTCGTGGGCATAGCCGCCGGCCACCACCACCGCGGAGCGCCGGAACAGGCCAAAAGCGCCTGAAATGATCAGGTTACCGCCCATGCGATCCCAGCCCAGGCGACCGACCAAGAAGGCGCGCAGGTACTCAATCACCTGAAAGCGGGCGATCCACGACGAGGGCAGCCCCATCTCGACCACTTCGCCGCGCTCGACTTTGCAGCCATTGGCCAAGCAGATCGTGCCGCCCACGCCGACGACGTCGACATCCGACAAGAACGGTCGCACCAGCCGCAGCAGTGCGTCGGGTAGGATCAGCGTGTCGGCATCGATGGCACACACCAGGGGGTAACGTGCAGCATTTACGCCACAATTGAGCGCATCGGCCTTGCCGCCATTCTCTTTGTCGATGACGATCAGCTTCTTGTACAAGCCCGAGCGATACACCGCGCGGATCGGCTTGCACGGCAGATCGAGGCGCAGATCGAACGGCACCGCTTCGAGCGCAAAGGCCTGGCGCAAAACCTGCATGGTCTTGTCTTTGCTACCGTCGTTGACCACCAGCACTTCGTGTTGTGGATAGCGCAGTTGTAGCAGCGCGCGCACCGACTCAACGACCGTGCGCTCTTCGTTGTGCGCCGGGCACAGGATCGAGATGGGCAGGGTGGCGCGGCCGCGACTGGCCACTGACTCAGGCGCCGAGCCTTCGAGATCGCGCCGCACCTGGATGACGCCGACGATCGCCGACACAAACAGCGCGATATAGCCCGCCGTCAGCGTCACGAAGTACAGCAGCACCAAGATGTTTAGCAGCTCAACCAACGAAACGCTCCTATGATTGACTAGTTATAGTGTAGATGCCGCGCCGCCCAGCGGCCCTTGGTCCACGGGCATCAGCCGGGCCTCGGCCAGCGAACTCTGCGCCCACGTGTTGCCGTTGGCCGCCGCCGAACGCAGCGCCGCCATGCCCGGCTGGCCGCATTTCATCAGCGCGAGCGCGGCGTTATGACGCACCCACTCCGCTTCGTCGTCGAGCACTCGGGCCAGTGCCTGCACCGTCGCTGGGCTAGCCAGCACGCCCGCCGCTTTCGCCGCCTCGGAACGCACCTGCCAACGCTCGTCTTCTAGTGCGGCAATCAGCACTTGTGCCGTCGACGGCTCGCGCAGCTCGGCCAGTGCCCGCAGCGCGTCGATCCGTACCTCCGTCTCGGAGTCGGTGACGGCGGTAACGATTGTATCGAGCCCCTGGCGCTGGCGGGCTTGCCCCAGACTCGCCACACAAACCTGGCGAACCTCAGGCACTTGCGACCCTGCCAGGGCGATCACTTCATCCGTCGGAAAGGGCCGGGCGTTGCTCAGAGAGTCGATGGTGCGCATCCGATTGAGTCGCCCGTCGGTCGCGACCACCGGCAGGGCGACCAGGGCCTCGTCGGCGCGCCCCAAATTGCACAAGGCCTCAAAGGCCCCCAGACGCACATCGGGCACGCCGTCGCGCACCATCTTGTCGAGCAGGCCGGCCGGATCGCCCAGCGCGCGTGCCTCGCGAATCACCCGCAGACGCTCCCACGGCCGCGCCGCCGCATTGGCACGAGCCTCGGGCACCAGCCCCGCCGCAGTAAAGAGCTGCGCAAACACCGGATCACTCTGATCGCCGCCACCGCCGGCATATTCGGCCAACTCCGTCAGCAGCCGCCGCTGTTGATCGCGCGACAAGGTGGTCAGGGCCGCCAAGCAGTTCTGCAGCGACTCGCGCTCGTTCTCAGGCTGCATGCGACTAATGAGATCGATCAGGCGATTCTTGACCGCGGCATAGAGCGACTGCCGGCGCATGGTCGACGACCGCACCCACAGCATCGCCACCAGCGCGACCATCACGGCGATCAGCTCGAGCACCACAAAAACCATGATAACCAGCTCACTTAGCGTCAGCTGATGCCAATCGATGTTTAGCACGGCAGCACCTCGCTGCGCCGGCGGCAACTCATAGGCGGCCTCGCACACTTAGCGTCGATTCGGTAAAACCCTCGAAATTGCCGAATGGCTGGTTGCGCGACACCGACAGTCGCATGCCAAATTGCCCGTTAAACCATTGATCTACGCCCACTACCCCGGTCATTCCGGCGCTCGGCAGGGCGTTGAGGCGGTCGATGTAGCTCGGGTCTTGGCCACCGTACATCCACACGAACCACGTGGTGCGCGCCGTCAGCTGGTAGCGAAACTTGATGAATGCCGTGTGGTTCCAACCCCCTGGGTTGCGCGCCAAGAACAGCCAGCCGGGGGCGATCTGCCACGGACCACGGGTAAAGGTCAGGTATGGCCCTACCGTGATCGGCGTTGCCGGATCCTCGCCTTTGGGGGCGTAGTGGGCGAGACGCAACCACAATCCCGCGCCAAAACTGGGGGTAAATGCATACGACCCGTCGCTGCGCAGATCGATGGCCGGCAAGAATGCGCCGCTGGGCGAGCCCGAGACATGCAGCATCGCGGTCGTCTTGCCCAAGGTCATGTAGCCCTCGAGCTTCGCGGACCAGGCATCGGTGGGTAAGTGATGAAAATTACGTTGTTCGGCTATTACGCCGCCCGCCAGAGTTAGCGGTGCACCCAGCCGGTACCCCAGCGCGCCCTCGACCCGCGGCCACCACTGCGCGCCGTGCCACGTCGAACCGAGGCCTGCATCCGCTAAGATTGGATGGTCAATTCGCGCCAGTCGCTGCTGCTGCTCTTGGGTCAGCGCCCCGCCACGCGTCAGGGCTTCGCGCACCGCCTGGGTATCTTCGATCTCGACCAGCAAGTCGACGATACGCTGCTGCACCTCGGGCCGATCATCACCCAAGTCTTGAATCTTGCGAAGGAGCGTCACGGCGCCGCCCAGATCGCCCCGCGCCATGCGCAGCTGGGCCTGCAGCTCCAGCGCATCGCGATCGACCGGGTGGCGCCCCAACACATCTTGCACTTCGCGCTCGGCACGCGGCCATTGCCCCTTCCAGTACAGGATTCGCGCGTGCTGCAGCAGAGCTTCGTCGTCGAGCGGGTTGGCACTCAGGCGCGTCTCGAGCTGCTGTAAAGCCTCGTCAAATCGCTGGTCTTCGATGAGTTTGCGGATGGTCGGCAGCTCGGGCGATGCAGCCGTGCGCGGCGGTGCGGCGGGCAGGGTGCAAGGAGTCGGCGCGTCGGGTAAGTCTTCGGCCAACGCGAGACCGGGCCACGCCCACAGCGTCACCACAAGCCAGCTTGCCTGTACGATTCGCTTGTTACCGCTCGCACCGTTTGCTGCCCTGCAAGGCACGCCTGCTGCCACTTGCCCCTCTCTGCCTCTTCGCCTCAGTTTGCGTCGGCCCACCATAGCTGAACTCGCACAGAAACCAAGAAAATCGACCGGCAACTGCCAGCAGTCGGCCGAATCTACACGACTTTGACTCAGCAAACGCTGTCGCCCGCCCATTATGTAGCAAATTGTGTGCGGGGTGGGAAGCGGAGGGCCTACGCCGAGACTTGCCCAGGTCGCCAGCCCAGGGCCAGCAGCCGCCGTACATGCTTGGCGAGCACATCGGTCTCTAGGTGCACGTCGCGGCCAAGATCGCCATCGAGCAACTGGGTATGCGCCACAGTGTGGGGGATCAGAGTAACCTGAAAGTGCCCTGGCCACAGTCGGTTGACGGTCAGCGACACGCCGTCGATGGCAATGCTGCCTTTTTGCACCAGTTCGGGCTCCAGGTCGCCAGGTAAGCAATAGGTTACATCAAAAGCGCCGTCCTTCTCATCGACTTTGACCCGTTGGCCCATACCGTCGACATGGCCCGTCACAATGTGGCCGCCCAGCCGATCGCCCAGCCGCATGGCCCGCTCGAGGTTGACGCGATCGCCCGGCTGCAGCTTGCCAAACGCGGTCAAGGCGAGCGTCTCGTGCGACAACTCAAAGGCGAGCAGCCAGCCCTCGGGCGCAGCCGCCACGGCGATGACGGTCAGGCAACAGCCATTAACTGCAACTGAATCGCCTAGTTGCGGGGCCACGTCGTCGCCCAGATTGGCCACCAGCTCCAGGCGGGCGAACTCCGCTTGCTTGTGCCATGCGTGTACGCGCCCCAAACCCTCGATAAGTCCGGTAAACATACCCTACCTCGCCACGTTGGCGGGTCGCGCGACCAGCCATAGGTCGTTGCCGTGCACCTGCGGCGGCGCAAATCGCCACTCCAGGCACTCGGCAATCGTTTGAACTCCAAGATCTTCAACGGCAAAGCGGCCATTGCCGAGCAGCTTGGGCGCCAGCCACCAATCCAGGCGATCGACCAGCCCTTGCCGCAGCAGCGCCGTAGCCAGCGTCGGCCCCGCCTCGGCGAGCACTTGGCACACGCCGCGCGCCAGCAAATCAGTAAAAATTGCGAACAGATCGTCGGGCTCGCCGGGCCACGGGGCGACCTCAGACTCCGCACCACGCAGCGCCTCAGGCTGGCTCGTGTAGATCAGCGTCGGCTGCATCGTCGTGTCGAGCACTTGCAATAGCTTGCTGCTGCTGGCTAGACGCCCGCGCCGATCCAAGACCACCCGCAGCGGCTGCGGCCCTGCATGACCCTCGGGCAAACGCACGTCCAGGCGAGGATTGTCGGCGAGCACAGTGCCGCTACCCACTAAGATTGCGTCGCTTTGTCCGCGCTCGCCGTGCGCCCTCTGCCGCGCCTCCGGGCCCGTAATCCACTGGCTGCTGCCATCGCTGGCGGCCATGCGACCATCGAGTGTCGCGGCGATCTTCAACTGCACAAAGGCGCGCTGCTGGCGCTGATTGGTCAGAAAGACTTCGGCCAGCTCTTGGCACTCGCCTTGTAATACAGCCATGTCTACGGGCACACCGCGCTCTCGCAGCCACGCCGCGCCCCCTTGGGCCTTTGGGTGCGGATCTGCCACACCGACCACCACGCGCGCTACACCGGCCTGAAGCAGCGCAGCGGCGCACGGCGGCGTTCGCCCAAAGTGACTGCATGGCTCTAGAGTTACATAAGCTGTAGCGCCGCGCGCGGCCTCGCCTGCCTCGCACAACGCGCCGACCTCGGCATGGGGTCCGCCGACTTGGGCATGGTAACCCGCGCCGACCCGCTGTTCGCCTTGCACGATCACGCACCCGACTCGCGGATTTGGCCGCACGCGCCGATCGCCGCGCAGACCCTCGGCAAGCGCTTGTCGCATCCAGTGTTCGTCGCGTTCGTCGCGGTGGTGGGCGGTATGCATCAGCCTCGATGAGCAAAGTCTCGACCGGCGTATCGGCCTTAGTCGCGACTTGGCTGGTTGCGCCGCTGACGGGCCTCGGCGGCGAGCGGCCGAACCTCGTCGAGCAGTTCGTCGATATTGGCAAATTCTTTGTAAACGCTGGCAAAGCGCACGTAGGCGATCAGATCGGTGGTTCGCAGAAAACCCATAACCATGTCGCCAAGTTGCCCCGACTCGAACTCGCGCTCGCCCCGTTCGGCCAAGCTGATCTCGAGCCCGCGCACCCAATCGTGCACCACCTCGGCCGTTACTGGGCGACGATGCACGGCCTTGAATATGCCGGCCAGCAGCTTGTCGCGCGCAAAGGGCTGACGCTGCCCGTCTTTTTTGACCACCAGCGGCAGCTGCAGCTCTACGCGCTCGTAGGTGGTAAAACGCTGATTGCAGCGCTCGCACTCGCGCCGTCGCCGCGTGGCATCGCCCGCTGGAGTTGGCCGCGAATCCAAGACGCGGTCGCCGTCGTGTTGGCACAAAGGGCAGCGCATACTCGGCTATTCCATGGCGGCGATCTTGGCCAGCCGGGCGCGGTGTCGAGGATCGAAAGCTGTGCTCAACCAGGCCGTTATGCACTCTTCGGCGACCAGAGGCCCGGCGATCCGTGCGCCAATGCACAAAATGTTGGCGTCGTTGTGCTCCGAAGCGAGCCGCGCCGTGGTCACATCGTGCACCAGCGCCGCGCGAATCCCCACGATCTTATTGGCGGCGATCGACATGCCGATGCCGGTGCCACACAGCAAGATGCCGCGATCCGCCTGCTGGGTCACCACCGCACCCGCTACGGCCGCCGCAAAATCTGGATAGTCGACGCGGGCATCGGCATCACAGCCCAGGTCATCGACGTCGTGGCCTTGCCGCACCAAACTCTCGACCAGGTGGGCGCGCAGATGCACAGCGGCGTGGTCTGAAGCGATAGCAATGCGCATAGATCCTCCTACTAGTTGCGGCGTTGGTGGCGCTACTCGCCGAAGTTCTCGGTGACCAGCATGTTGCTGCCCTTGGCGTCTTTCGCGATGCCGAAGCCCACAACGCTCCACGTGCTCAGCATGTTGGCGCGGTGTCCGGCGCTCCAAAACAGGCCGTTGTGTGCACCCGCAATCGAGCCATCCGACGCGATGTTTTCGCCCACGCCCTTGGTCCAGCCAAATTTCTTGGCGCGCTCGCCCGGGCCTTCGCCGCTGGGCGAGTCGTGGCCAAAGTAGCCGTTGTCGCCCATATCTTCGCTGTGGTACTGGGCCATTTGATTGAGCGTATCATTGAGTTGCAGGGCAGGGCGCCCCACTTTCTGCCGCTCCGCGTTTGTCAGATCCAGCAGTTTTTGCCGGTAGCTCGCCAGTTGCGTCGCGTCGGGCTTGGCCTGTAGCCCAGGGCCGCCGCTCACCGATACCGACACAAATGGCAGCGCGCCGCCCACATAGATCGCACAGTTCAAGATCGCGCCGCCGCCGGTGTTGTTGACCTCGACCGTGTACATGCCGGGCGTGTCGCATGTGTACGAAAATGTGATGGTTCCGCCGGGGCTCGGGCTGCCTTTGGCCGGCACCGAATCGACCCAGATCTCGGGAGTGCAAAACTCGATGTCGGGCCGCGCCGCCTCGCCCAGCTTTACCGTCACTTCGAGCTTGGCCGGCCCCGTGGGGTGCCACTGCTCAAGGCCGGTTGCGGTGGTTGCAGCGCTGGTGCACGGGCCGTCGAAGCGGGGGCCGATCACCGCCGTGCCCTTGGCCACGTTGTGCGGCGTGTTGCCCCAGGTGTCGCCGCCGCGCAGCTGCCAAGTAGCAGATCCCTCAACGAAATCTTTAGTTGCAGTCCAAGCGTAGTCGGCGCCGTTCTTGCCGGCTTCGGGCCCGACGGTCACGCTGTTTTGGCCCGTTTCTTTGCTACACAGGGTGGTATCGGCCGCCTTGCCCGCCTTGTCTTGGTGGAAGATCAGGCAGTGGATCGGCCACTCGTCCTCGGGCCAACCCAGCGTCAACTGGCCATTTTTGACCGCCACGCTCAATTTGCCAAGGCCGACCTGTGTGCCCGCCGCCGAGTCGCTGCCTGCATCGGCGGCAATCGTGGCCGAGCTGGCCGCGTCGCTGCAACCCGCAAGGGTGATAAGGACGAGCACGCCAATTGCAGCAAAAATGCGCCAAGCCAGCATCGGTATCTGCCCATTTTGGCGCGAGCCTACTGGCGAAATACTGATTCTAGCTGGCACTTTTGTACCGATCGGCAACGGCAAGCAAGACCTGCGGCGTGGCATGGCTACCTCGTCGCCCGTAAATATACCCTTGGCGCCGGATCGCAAGAACCGGTGAAGGGCAGGGCGGTTGGGGCCACTACTCCGCCGGCGTGGTCGTATCCACCGTAGCGGTCAGGACTTGGCGACCGCGGTACTTGCCGCAGGCGGCGCACACGTGGTGGGGACGCACCGGGGCGCCGCACGACGGGCAGCTGCCCAAGTTCGGAGCCGTGATGATGTCCCACTGCGCGCGACGCTTCGCGGTGCGGGAGTTCGACATGCGTTTCTTCGGAACAGCCATTTCTTCCTCCAGGAGCTATGGGCACTTACGACGCCAAGCGGCGCCAGTTCACGCTAGTTGACCTTGAAGTCGCGTAGCGCTGCCCAGGTTGGCGAGGCGAGGCTTGCAGGCTGGCACCCGCAGGTCTCGCGATTCAAGTTGCTGCCGCACTGCGGGCACAGGCCTTTGCAGTCCGGATCGCACAGCGGTACGGCCGGCAGCGCCAAAAGCGCCACTTCGACCAGCAGTTCGTCGAGCTCGATGCGCACACCATCGTGTTCGCTTACATCGGGATCGGCATCGAATTCGTCGGTTTCTTCTCCCGCATCGAGTTCGCCCTGGCCCACATAGTGGTGACTGAAGGGCTCGTCGATGGCCAGCTCGGCCGCTTCGGCACAGCGGCTGCAGTCAAAGCCGAAGCTGCCGCGCAAACGGCCTTTCACTTCGACGACTTCAGCGGCCTTCACGGCCTCGATCTGCACATCCATGGCGGGCTGCAGCGCTCGGTACACCGCGCCCGCACGCTCGGCGCACCAAGCCGTGCTGAGCTTGTCGTTCAGTACGGTCGGCGTGAGGCCAAGGTCGGCGATGGGCAACAAGACGGGCACGGCAATCCAGGACCCCAAGCGGGGCCGCGCATGCTAGGGGTAGGCAGCCGCGCTGTCAACGCATTTCCGCGCGGCCGTCTCGGCGCGGGGCTGGGCAGGTGTCGCGGACCGCCCCCGCAATTGATTTGGCGCGCTGTGGGTGATGTGTGTCGATTTCGCGGCGACTTTCTTGCAAAGCGCTAGCGCAACCTTGACACTATGGGGTGCCGATTTTTGCCCCGCAGGCGCAGCGGGGGGCTAGCGCTGGAGACGAGCGATGTTCTGCAAGTACGATACAAAGATGACGTGGTTACACTTAGTTGCTGCCATCTCGCTGGTGGCGACGGCCGCTTGTGGCCAAGTGCAGATCGAAGACCCAACTGCAGCGAGCGACATTGGCGCCGACGGCCAAGATACGGCGGCAGACGGCATAGCCACAGGCGACGGCGCGCAAACCAATCAGGCGCCCAAGGTCTCGATCAAAAGCCCGGCCGCCGACGCTGTGCTTTCGCCGGGGCAGTTGGTGCATTTTGCGGCCAGCGTGATCGACGACGTCGACTCTCCGAGCAAATTGACGGTGACGTGGAAGACCCAAGACGGGTTGGTGCTGCACGACGGCCTGGGCGATGCCAGCGGTATTGTTGAATTTGATAGCGACAAACTGCCCAAGGGCCAAAGCAAGGTCACCTGCGAGGCCAAAGATAGCCAGGGCTTGGTCGGCTCGGCGAGTGTCAATGTGCTGGTGAACAGCCCGCCTGGTGCGGCGACGATCCAGCTGCTGCCGGCGGCGCCGACCACCACCGACGATCTGATCGTGTCGATCGTGACCCCGGCCTCCGACCCCGATCGCGCTGCGGACGAGCTGACGTACCTGTACACGTGGTTCAAGAACGACCAGGCGACGACGTATAACGACAAGGTGCTGCCTAACTCCGCGACTAGTAAGGGAGAAAAGTGGACTATTAAGGTGCGGGCGAAAGACGTCAAGGCGGAGGGGGCTGAAGCGACCGCCACCGTGACGATCTTGAACGCCGCGCCCGTGCCGCCGGTGCTGTCCGTCACGCCGACCACCGTAGACTTGCTGTCGGTCGTCGACTGCGCAGTGGCGGCCTCGGCGACCGATGCGGATGGTGACGTCATTACGTACACGTGGTCGTGGACGGTGGGCGCGTATACCAACCCCGGCGTCGAAACCCAGACCGCTAAGGTGCCGGATCTAAAGTCGGCGGCGGCCAAAGGCTCCGCAGTTAAGGCGGGGGATTCGCTTTCGTGCGCGGCGGTGGTGCAAGACAGCGAGGGGGCCGCGGCGCCCATCGTGCAGAGCCCGGCCGTGCAAGTGGGCGCGTACGATGTGTGTGCGAGCGATTATACGCCCTGTGACCCTAATGCTTTGTGCCAGAATTCAAATACTTTGGAGCCAATCTGCACCTGCCCCAGCGGCTTTACCGGCGACGGCAAGGTCTGCCTAGACATCGAGGAGTGCTCTGGCGGCGGCAAATGCTCGCCCCATGCCACCTGCACCAACACGCCGGGTAGCTATTCGTGCGTATGCAAGTCGGGCTACTCGGGCGACGGCGTGGATTGCACCGATCTCGACGAATGCGCCCTAGGAACATCGGCATGCGACCTGTCGGCCGAGTGCAGCAACACCGAAGGCAGCTACGTCTGCAGCTGCAAGACGGGCTACGAGGGCCAGGCCACCACGGCGAGCAACGTCGCGTGCGTCATCAAGCTTTGCCCGGCCGAGCTCGCCGCGTGCAATTCCGACAGCGGTTGCGCAGTCGCGCTCGCGTGCGCCGCCACCTGCACCGATGTCCAGTGCACCCAGGGCTGCTTCCCCAACTTGAACGACCCGCTCATCTTGGCCTTGGCGGCGTGCGGACAGGCCCACGACTGCGGCAATTCGGTGGGTTTTGTCTGCGTTGACGTCAATGAGTGCGCGCAACCCACATCGCCGTGCTCGGCCAATGCAACCTGCAGCAACAGCGTCGGCAGCTATGCCTGCGCGTGCAACAGCGGCTTTCAGGGCACCGGCGCCGTCTGCGACGATATCGACGAGTGCCAGATCAACAGTGGCGGCTGCTCGCCCGACGCCATCTGCCAAAACTACGAGGGCGGCAACTTCTGCATCTGCAAGCCCGGCTATTCGGGCTCGGGCCAAGTTTGCGCCGACGTCGACGAATGCGCGAACGGCACCAGCAAGTGCGACCCCAACGCGGTCTGCGCCAATGCACCCGGCGCTTACACTTGCGCTTGCAAAGCCGGCTACTTAGGTGATGGCTATGCCTGCACCGACATCGACGAATGCGCCACCGGCGACCTAAAGTGCCACTCGCAGGGCACCTGCATCAACTCGCCGGGAGCGGCCAAGTGCGAGTGCAAGCCCGGCTACGTGGGCGACGGCAAAATTAGCTGCAACGACGTCGACGAATGCTTGGCCGGCACCGCCAAGTGCCTCTCCAGCGCCTCGGGCGCGGTGTGCATCAACCAGCCCGGCAGCTACCTGTGCCAGTGCCAGGCCGGCTTTTCGGGCGACGGCGTCACCTACTGCACCAAGGCCATCGACTTGTGCAAGACCAACAACGGCGGCTGCGCGGCCACTGCGACCTGCACCTACGTGCCCCCCAGCGGCACCAGCACCACTGGCTCGGTTACCTGCGCGTGCAAGGCCGGCTACAGCGGCGACGGCAAGACCTGTGTCGACATCAACGAGTGCGCCACCAACAACGGCGGCTGCTCGACCTTTGCGATCTGTACCAACAGCGCGGGGTCTTTTAGCTGCAGCTGCAAAGCGGGCTTCTTGGGCGATGGCAAGACCTGCACCGACATCAACGAATGCGCCAACGCCAACGGCGGCTGCTCGCCGTACGCCAGCTGCACGAACACGCCTGGCAGCTCAACGTGCGCTTGCAAGTCGGGCTTTAGCGGCGATGGCAAGACGTGCACCGACATCAACGAGTGCCTGGTCAAGAACGGCGGCTGCGACCCGGCGACCACTTGCACCAACTCGACCGGCAGCTTCACCTGCGGCGCGTGCCCCAGCGGCTATACCGGCACCGGCGCTACCGGCTGCGTCGACATCAACGAATGCGCCACCAACAACGGCGGTTGCGACCCCTTGACCGTTTGCACCAACAAGCCCGGCACTTTCGGCTGTGGCGTTTGCCCCAGCGGCTACACCGGCAGCGGCACCACGGGCTGCGCCGACATCAACGAGTGCTTGACCGTCAAGTGCGGCGTCAATGCGAGCTGCGCGAACTTGCCCGGCACCTACAAGTGTTCGTGCAACGCCGGCTACCAGGGCGACGGCATGGTCTGCAGCGACATCGACGAATGCCCCCCGATAACCTACGCGTGGAGCTTCGCCAAAGGTGGCCTAGGCCCGTGGCTGCTCGACCCGCCAGCGGTGACGACCAGTGACGTCGGCTGGAAATTGCAGGGCCCCGACCTGTATTACGGCAACACGGCTGGCACGAGCTACGACACGCCGGGCGCCACGAACGCGGGCAATGCGACCGGGCCGATGATCACCTTTACCAACCACCCGCAACACCGCTTGACGTTTGATCTTTGGATGCAGACGGAGCCGGGCACGTGGGACAACCTCATTGTCTACGTGGTGGTGGCCGGCCAGCCGATCGCGGTGTGGAACAAGGCGCAAAAGGGCGTCACCATGGGCGCTTGGCAGACGGTCACGGTCATGATGCCGGGTTACGCGGGCAAGCAAGGGCAGCTCAAGTTCAATTTCGATACCGGCGACTCGGCTGCCAATGCCACCGCGGGCGTGCGCATCAACAACATCAACGTGCAGGGCGCGGGCTCGCCGTGCGATGCGAATGCCACGTGCACCAACCAGGTCGGCTCGTTCCAGTGTGCATGTACGGTCGGCTTTACGGGCGACGGCAAGAAGTGCGCGGCCATCGGCAGCGATGCCACGGTACCGGCGCAAAGTTGCTTGGCGATGTCGGGCTTCGGCAGTCCCATCGGCACGTTCTGGCTCACCACACCCGCGGGTCCTGCCCAATTTTACTGCGAGAACGGCTGGACTCGCCTGAGCGTCGACTCCTTCGAAGGCACGGCGGGCGGTTGGACACCAGCGCAACTCGCGCCGTGCGGCGGGTACGGCAACCAACTCGGCGGTGCCAACATCGCGGGCATCGGCGCAGTCTATTCGCAGGCCTACGGCATCATGCCGGCGCACACTCAGGCGCGCGTCATGGGCAGCTACTTCGCCATCGACACCTGGGACGGCGAAAAGGGCTGGGTCAAGGTCGACTCGGCGATCACCTGGTCGCAGGCGTTTACTCAGATTACGACCAACAACCAATGCGGGGCGGTGGCATTCGGCGAGCAGGCCGGCTACTTCCAGCCCGTGGTGCCGCACTCGGGCTCCAAGATGACCGTGCAGTTGGGCTCCGACCTGAACGAGCCGGCCAGCAACGAGGCTTTCTCGGTCGATAACGTGTCGGTGTGGGTGCAGTAGCTGCGCCGCGGGCGATCAGGCCGGATCGACGGGTGTAGCGGGGTACAGCGCGTCGCCGCGAGCGCCCGCTTCGATAGCTGCCATCAGGGCTAGCACCAAGTCTTCGCGATAGGGCCGGGCCACAACTTGCACGCCCACAGGCAGGCCGGCGGCGCCAATTTCGCATTCTGCTGTGCGGCGTTCAAGGCGATCTGCAGGATTTTCGCGAACTTCTTCGTCGCTGCGGACACGGGTAACGGGCACGACGCCGGCCGGAAAATTCAGCATCACATAGCGAAACGCATACGACAGCGTCAGCGTCAGATCGCCCGAGGTGCCCAGCGGCATGGCCGGTATGGCGTGCGGCGGGCAAAGCACCGCGTCGAGCCCAAGCTCGTTCCACATGTCGAATTCCCTGCGGCGCAGCTGGGTGCGGCGGTCGGTCAGGCTCCAATAGTCGGCCACCGGCTTTTCGCCCAGCACGCCAAACAGCTTGGCCAGGCGCTTTTCGCCCCGCGCAGCAAGGACCTTGCCCACCACGGCCTTGAGCGGCCCCGGCATGTGGGCGATGCGCATCGTGTCTTTCAGTTGTCGGACCACCGCGTCGCGGCCCAGGCTGCGCTCAAGCGTCTTGCCCCCGTCCGCCGAGATGCCAGCGAGCCACACGTACATCAGCTCGGGCTCGGGCGGCGTAAATTGCACAACTGTCGCGCCCGCTTGCGTAAGCAGTTCGCCCGCTCGCCGCACCGCCCGTCGCAGCGCAGGGTTCGCGCGCAAGAAGCCGTCGTCGTCAAAAAGGCCGATACGCAGGCCGCGCAAGTCCACGCTTTGCATCCCGCCATAGGGCAGCGGCGGCACGGCGGGGTCGCCCAGACTCGACAGGCGCGGATCCACAGCCTGCATCAGCAGATCCAGGTCGGCCACTGTGCGCGCCATCGGCCCCATCTGCGCCCGCACCAGCTCTTGGCCGGCGATCCCTGTGGCCGAGCCGCGGTTCGACCAGCGATCGACGGTGGGCTTGAGGCCCGCAATACCGCAGAAGTGCGCAGGAATGCGAATTGAGCCGCCGATGTCGGTGCCGATGCCAAAGGGGCTCTGACCGCTGGCAATCGCCGAGGCTTCGCCGCCCGAGGACCCACCGGGACTCCTGCCTAGATTCCAAGGGTTATGCGTAATCCCCCACACCGCATTCTCGGTCTCTTGCGCCAACAGCAGCTGCGGCACATTGGTCTTGCCCAGCACGATAGCGCCTTGCTCGCGCAACACCCGCACCGTCACCGCGTCGCAGCTAGCCGGCTTGCCGCGGCGATGGGCCAGACCCATGGTCGAGTCGAGGCCCCGCACATCGATGTTTTCTTTGATGGTAATCGGCAGCCCGTGCAGCACGCCCCTGGCCGTACCGGCCTTGCGCTCGGCGTCGCACTCTTGGGCGCGGGCGCGGGCCTGCTCGTCGAGTTCGACCACAAATGCACGCACTTGCGGGTCGACCGCCTTTCGCCGCGCAATCAGCGCCTCGACGATGTGGCTGCTAGTAGTCTCGCCCCGCTGCAGAAGGTCGCGGAGCTCCGTGGCGCTAAGGTGATGCAAGTCCATGCCGCGAGCCTAAAACGGCGCGGGCTAAACGGCAACCCGCCGCAGCTGCGGCCGCAGCAGACCAAGCAGCACATCGCGCACTTGCGGCAGGTCCGGCAGCGGCAAACCCCGTTCAGACAGCTCGCGGTGCAGCGACGTCAGCTCTACGCCGCCCAGTCCGCACGGCACCATCGCGGCAAACGTGGGCAGGTGCGGGTTCACATTCAGGGCCAGACCGTGCTGGCTCCAGCCGCGCTGCACACCCACGCCAAGGCTCATGATCTTGCGGGTTTCGCTGACCCACACGCCCGCCTTGCCCGCGATGGCAAACGCCGGCAAGCCAAAATGCGCGCACGTGTCGACCACCGCCGCTTCGAGCAACCTTGCGTAAGCCGGCAGATCGCCTAGCGGTCCGCGCCCCACCGGCGGCTGCAGGCTGGGCAGGTGCACAATCGGATACACCACCAGTTGCCCCGGTGCGTGCATGGTCACCTTGCCGCCGCGCGCCACTTCGATGACCGGCAACGGCTGCCATTGCCCATGTACATCAAGCCATTGCGAGGCAATCAGACTGTCTCGGCCACCCGATCGGCCTAGCGTCGCCACCGTCGGATGCTCGACCGCCAGGATTACGTCGGGCGCGTTCGCCGGCCTCTGCACCAGATCATGCATAATAGTAAGAGCTTGTGTGTAGTCGCAAAGCCCCGGGTCGCTCTCGGCGGTGGCGATCCACACAGCCGGCAGTCCATCGACGGGCCACTTCACTGGCAGCTGAAATTCGTGCAAGTTCTAGCTCAATTCGCGCGAGGCAATCAGGCTTTGCAGCTCTTCGACCGTCGCCATGGGCAGGATGCCGGTGGGGGCAAAGGGTCGCCGTGCCGATGGGGTCCGTCCGCCGTTATTCGCCGGCGCTATGGCTGGAACATTGAGTAATTCGAGCACTTTTGGCATTACGCGCTGGCGGGCACTGACGACTTGCCGCGACTTGTATTCGGCGTAGGCGGCGCGGCCGCTGGTGGCGGCTTCGTACGAAGTGATGTCCATCACCTGCACTTCGTACGGAAAAAAGAACTGGATCTCGGGATCGATGCCCGCCGTCGATAGGGTCGCCAGCATCTCGGCTAGGGCGTCGCCCTGCAGGTGCTTGCGCGCCACCACCTGTGCGTCGTTCATGCGTTGAAACAAAGGATTTTCAAAGCGGATCATCTGCCGGCAGGTAAACTGAATCGAGTTGTACTTGTCGCTAGAATACGGGTTCCACTCGACCTGGGCCGTGCCGCTGGGCTGCTGGACGAACGAGTGAACCGCCTCGACGGTCTGCAACTCGCTCAGCTCGCCGCTTTGGTAGCGCAATAGGCAATCGCGGACGTGGGCATCGTAAGCACCCAAATCTAATAGCGTATTGCGCGAACGCGTCGGCTTGATGTTGGGGTACATGATCGTATGCTCTTCGCGCAGCGCCCGCACCGCGAACAACGCATCGACCGGCTTGTCGACAATGATGCGGACGCCAATGTGATCGAACAGGTCATAGGCGACATTCTCTTGTTTTTGCAAGAGCTTAAGCACCACCGAGCGCAGCGGCTTGGTCTCTTTGACCTCAAACCGCCGCAGCGGCACGTCAAAGCTTTTGGCGTGCAGGTACTGGCTGCCATCCTCGGCGGTCCGCACCTGCTGCACAAAGCGGTCCAAGATGCGCGCACGAATCTCGCGGTAGTAGTTGTCTTGGAAGTAGTTGACTGCATGGGCAATGGTGTGCATCACCCGCAAAATGGCACACGCCCAGGCCATGTTTAGGTCGAATTCGCGACGCGACTCCACCGTCTCGGTATCGCCCGGCCGCCCCTGCCCAGCCGCCAGCAGCAGCAGGTCTAGAATCGGCATTGTGTCAAAAAGTTCAGGCACATGCACGCCATCGAGACCGTGAGCCAGCACGCCGCGAACAAACCCGAGTGCCTCGACGCGAATGCCCTCGACATCGGCTTGATGGCTGGCCACATCGAGGTCGTAACCGTAGCGCTGCAAAAAGTCGTGGGCGTCTTGGCGACCCGTGCCCGCCATCCGCAGATGCGACAGGTCGATCGCCGAGCGCCCGCTGATGATCGTGTGCATCGTCTCCCAACTGAAGACGAAGCGTTGCAGTAGCGGGGGCAGTGGACCCGGACGCCTTGCAATCATTGCCACTCCCGGGTCGAAGTCGATGGCCATGCCGCGAATGCGACTGCTCTAGGCGCGATTGTCGGACGATCGGCCCGCTACGGCAAGCCATAGCAGCATGGGGCGCATAAACCGCAGCACCACGCCGCTATTCCGCGCGCGATCGACTCAGGCTTCGACATGGTCGCGGACCAGATGGTGCGAGTCGATGCCGATGCCGGCCAGCGCTCGATTCCAGACCTGATCGGCGTCGCGGGCAAACAGCAGGTCCAAGTCCGGCTCGGCGGTAAGCCAAGAACCCTCGGCCATTTCTTTTTCGAGCTGCCCTGGGCCCCAGCCGGCGCGCCCCAAGAACAGGCCAAAGTGCTGCGGCCCTTGCCCCTCGGCCACCTCGCGCAGCAGCCCCATCGACGCCGAAAGCCGAAGCCCTGGAACCACTTCGATGTCGTGCTCGTAGCGCTCGCCACCTTCGTCGCGGTATAGCACCAAGCCGGCGTGCGGGGTCACGGGCCCGCCGATCCACACGGGCCGCGTGTCGTGGCCACCCTTGCCGAGGCCCGCCGCCTGCAGCAGCGTGTTCAGGTCGAGCGGTGCCGGCCGATTCAGCACGATGCCACCCGTGCCATCCGCGCCGTGTTCAAGCAGCAGCACGACACTTTGGGCAAAAAAGCCGTCGTCGAGCGTGGGGGCGGCGATCAGCAGGCAAGGTGCCGTCAGCTGATTCGCCAGCAGAGCGGCGTCCTCGGGTTCACCCACCATCGGCAACTCCATGCACGCCGCATCGTGGCGGCCGTCTCGCACAAGATAGCGATTGCCGCGCGCGGCGCCAGTGGCGGGCTTGGGTTACACCATATCGAATTCAGCGCGATCCTCTGCGGGGCGCACATCGGTCGGCCGCAGGGCCAGCTGCTCACCGCATTGCAGCCCGCGCCGGCGCAGCGGCACCTCAAGCGCCAAGTCGTCGATAAAGGCTACGCAACCACTCGGCAAACTGCGCACCACGGTGGCCCGCAGCGGCGCCGCGCGATGGCCCGCCAGCCACACCAGCTTAAAGTAGCGCTCGGCCCGACGCTGCCACTGCCTGCGCTGGCCCGCAGCAGTCTCGGCCTGGGCCACCCGCTCGGCTAATTCACTCGCTGGCATGCCAGGTTGCCCGCGCAGTGCCGCAGTGATCTGCCGGTGACCCAGCAAGTCGGTATAGCGCCGCAGTGGCGAAGTGACCTGCACATACGCCGCCACCCCCATCACCGCGTGCGGCTTGGGTTGCAGGGCCGTTTGGGCGGGCGACAGGCAGCGCAGCACGGCAAACACGTCGGCCGCACCGGTATAGAGGCCGCAGGGCAGCGGCGCCTCTTTAGGGCGCACCTGGTGGCGAAACGGGAGTTGAATGCCGCGATCGCGGGCAAAAGTTGCGGCCACTTCGCCAGCCAGAATCATCAGCTCTGTAATAATGCGCCGTGCCACACTCGCTTGACTCGCGTCGCGCACCCGCACCGGCTGCCCTCGCGGCGCCACGACCTCGCACTCCGGCTTGTAGAGCAAGTAGGCGCCGTCGCCAATTCGCCGTTGTTCCAGGCGCTTGGCAGTCGTAGCCAGCAACTGTACCTCGGCGCGCGGAGTCCCTTCGGCCAGCCAACGGTCGACTTCGCTATAGGTCCAGGCCTCTTGCACGCGCACCCGCAGCTCACGCACCAGAGCGTCGCGGAGCCGGCCTTGGGCATCGACGGTCGCCGAAAACACCAGCGCAGGCCTAAGCTTGACCGGATACAGCGAGGCCAATTGCAGCGCCAAGGTCTCGGGCAGCATCGCCACGGCATGGCGAGGGTGGTAAAAGGTCGCACCGCGGCTCAGCGCCTCGCGATCGACCGCGCAACCTGCGTCAAACCAGAGCGTCGGGTGGGCAATCGCCACCGTCACGTGCACTTCGCCGTCGCCCAAGTCTTCAATCCAGACCGCGTCGTCGACCTCGTGGGGGGCGTCGTTGTCGATCGTAACCAGCGGCAGCTCGAGGACCTCAAGATTCTCGCCAACCTGCTCGCTACCCCCCAGCCACGCCGGCGGCGGCCGCAGCAGGCCCGAAGCATAGAGCGACGGGTCGTCGTGGCCATCCCAAAGCTCAGCCTGAATAAGCACTTGCGCGGCATCACTGCGCTGAACATGGCGCCGACTCCACGCCTGCCGCAAGAAATAGGTGATACCGCGATCACTTTCGTCGCTCAGCCACGCTTCGAGCCGCGGTCCCAGGCGGCGCAAGGGCTCGAGATCGGTGCGCCGGCCATCGTGCAGAGCGCGGACCGCCTGGACCGCACTGGTAAACTCAGCTTCTAGCTCGATCACTTCGCGGCGCTGCTGCTCGAATTGCGTGCGCTCCGCGGCGTCGCGGCGCCGCAGCAGACTGTGCTCGACCGCAAAACCGCTCGCGTCGAGCCCCGCCACGAGCAGCAAATCATCGCGATTCTCGGGGGTATCGCTGCCTAGCAGCAACTGCGCCAGCTCCCCCATGCCCAGCAGCGTGTCCAGCGACCACGCCGTGTCGAGACCGTCGCCAATCCGCTCGCGCGCCTGCTGCAGCCGCCGTTGCCCGCTGGCCATATCGTCGACCCGACAGCTGAGCACGCCGCGCACTTGGGTGCGATCGACGCGCACCATCTCGCTTTTCGCCGGCTCGACCAGCTCGAGTCGCCACCACTGCGGTCGCAAGGCCGTCACACGCCCCAGGACGATGCGCTCGTCGATCTCCGCCAGGGCCAGCGCGCCGGTTACCATGCCGCCCCCTCGACCTTCATAGACAATTCTCTAAGTAATCTGCGTAGTTGTGTTGATCGAGCCAACGGCGCCGCATTGGCCACCGCCCGCGCAATCGCCGCGGGTTGCCCCACCAGCACCGCAAAGCGCTTGGCCCGCGTCAGGGCCGTGTACAGAAGATTGCGCTGCAGCATCACGTGTTGACCAAGGTGGACGGGCACCACCACCGCAGGATACTCGCTGCCTTGCGCCTTGTGCACCGTTACCGCATAGGCCAGCTCCAAGCTGTCGAGCTGGGCCTGGCCCACCTGCACCTCGCGCGCGCCAAAACGCACACGCAGCAGCGGCTCGGTCGCAAAGGGCAGGGCCTGGCTAGCGCTCTGCGCCGCCGTGGGTTCGCGGTGTGCCACACCGATCACAGTGCCGATATCGCCATTAAAAACTTCGAGATCATAGTCATTTCTTGTCTGGATCAGCTTGTCGCCCACCCGCAGCCCCCGCAGCGTCTGCGCCCCGTGCGGGTTCAGCGCCTCGCGCAGCCGCTCACTTAGCGCCTGAGTCCCCAGCGGCCCGCGATGCACCGGCGCCAGCACCTGTACGTCGGCGATGGGGTCAAAGCCCTGGCGCGGCAAGCGATCGCGCACGATCTCAACCAGCGTCTCGGCGATCTCTTCGGTGGTCTGCCGCGGGATCACAAAGAAATCGCCGCCCTCGCCCCGCCCGCTGCCTTGGGGTACGTGGCCATGCAAAACTTGGTGCGCTGCCGTTACAATCCGCGAGGCCTCGCTCTGGCGGTGCACCTCCGTCAGCCGCACTCGACCTACTTGGGGCGAGGCCAGCAGATCGGCCAAAAACGCCCCTGGACCCACCGACGGCAGCTGATCGGCATCGCCCACCAGCAGCAGCCGTGTCGGCTCGGGCAGGGCCGCCAAGAGTGCCGCGGCGAGGGGCGCGTCGATCATCGAAGCCTCGTCGACCACCACCAGCTCCGCTTCGAGCGGTCGGCTGGCATCCCGCGTAAATTTCTGCTGATGCGGGTCGTATTCGAGCAGCCGGTGCAAGGTCTTGGCCTCGCGCCCACCCGCCTCTGCCATGCGCCGCGCCGCCCGCCCCGTTGGCGCCGCCAGCAGCACGTTCGCGTCGCTGCCCAGGGCTGCCAACACCCCGCGCAGAATCGTAGTTTTGCCCGTTCCCGGCCCGCCCGTTACCACCAGCAGTGGCGTCTGCAGCGCCTGAGCCACCGCTTGCCGCTGTCCACCTTGCAGGGCAAACCCCAGTGCCTGCTCGGCCGCCGCGATCTTCGGATTCACAGCGGTTTCGTGGTCCATCGCACCCTGACTGCGCGCGGCGATCCAAGCTGCAATCGCTCGTTCGGCCGCATCTAGGCTAGGCAGCGCCACAGCTTCGACACGATCCCCTTGCGGATCATCAATATACACACCTATCAGGTCTTTCGCTGCCACACTCTGTGCCACGGCCTGCGCCGCGCGCTCGTCCGTCACCTCGGCCAGGGCCGCCACCATCGCCTGCACTTGATCGCGCGGTGGCGCTGTATGTCCATGATTTGACAACTCATGCATCACGTGCGCGATCGCCGCCTGCAGCCGCTCGGGGCTATCGCTGGCCACGCCCACCGCCTGTGCCAGCCGATCCGCCGTACGAAACCCCACGCCCGCCAGATCCGTCGCCAACGAAAACGGCCGCTGCCGCACCACCCGCAGCGCGTCTTGCCCGTAACGCCTCAGGATTTTCTGCACCAGCGCCGGGCCCAGCTCGAGTCCGTGCAAAAACAACGCGGCCTCTTGGTGTGCGTCGATCGCGGCGATTGCCTCGAAAAGCGCCCGTCGCTTGGGCCCAGTCAGACCGCTGATGCCAAGCAACACACCGGGATTACTGCGGATCTTGGCAACCCCGCCCGGGCCCGCTGCCTCGACTACGCGCTTGGCCACCACCTCGCCGATGCCGGGCACCCGCCCCGACCGCAGCCACCGCTCGAGCGCGTGCGGCCCGCTCGGCAGTGCCGGCTGGGCGCTGTCGACCCGAAACCGTCGACCCCACTTCGGATCTTCTTCGACACGGCCCCACAGGTGCACCGTCTCGCCTTCGAGTAGGCCCCACAGCGGCCCGCGCGCCGTCCAGATGCGGCCGCTCTCCTCGTCTTCGACTACAGCCACGCCAAAGCCGTTGTCGCCGGGTGTGAAAACGAATTTGCGCAAACGCCCGCAGATTTGATTGGGCTGTGTGTCGGTGGGGGCGCTCGCCTGCATCAGGGCACGGGCGGCGGAATCGGCGGCAGCGCTGGCCACTTCAGCGACACCGTCTGCTTGGTGCCGGCGCGCAGTAGCGTGACCACACACCCTTCGTCCGCCGCGCTGCAGGTGCGCACCAATCGATCGAATTGATGAGCTGCCACAACAGGTTGCCCCTTGACCGCCAGCACCACATCGCCCGCCTGCAGCGGTGCCTGGGCCGTGCCCACTAGCAGCCCCACGTTTTGTGCCGCACGCATCGCCAGCGCCGGCGGCAGCCCCGGGGCAAAGCGATCGAACAGCATCAGCAACTTGGCCGCCTTGAGCTCCGGCTGCTCCGCTGCCAACTTGGCATCATACGGCTTGGCATCCATGTACTTAAAGGCCGTCATCGCCGGCACCGAGTCGACCAGCCCTGCGCCGCGCGCCCGCCGCCCACCCAGCCCGGGCCGCAGCGACGGCGCCAGATCGAGCAGGCGCTGCACCGTCTCGCCGATCGCCTTGGTCACGGCCGGCCGCGGGTCTTCGCCCGGCTCGAAATCGAGTGGATTATCCTCTAGTTCCATGGTTGCCCAGGCCAGGCGATTGCCCCGCCGCGCCTCGTAAATCCCCGCCTCGATGTGCACGTGGGCTTCGATGCCGTGCTGCCGAAACGTATTGGGCTTCTTGGGATCTTTGATGCGCGTGTCCACGATGTCGCGCACGTTCGTGGCGCGGTTCTCGGTGACCAGCACGTGCACCGCCAGCCAATCCTGCCAGTCGCCGCCCAGATCCGCGTGGGTTAGTAAGTCCGTGTCGTACATAGGGTTATGCACTTCGTCGAGCGCCTTGGTCACGTCGAAGTCAAAAATACCCAGCACCGGCAGGTCCGTTTTTTCTAAGATCAGCCGCGTGACTTCAAGCGAATGGGCGGCTACTTCTAGACTTGAGGTATCGGCCGTCGCCAACGCCACCGGCAGCACGACCAGCCCTGCCGTCTTGCGGTTCGGTGCCAGGGGCCCTTCGTCGACCACCGGCGCCGCGCCACAACCTGCCAGCCCCAGCGCCAGCACAGCGCCCCCCAAGGTGGGCAGTTGGGCCATAATCCAACGCGACCAGAGGGTGTTAACGGGCAACTGGTTTTTCATCGCGGGCCTTTGGCGGAGGGGCGACCCGCCTTCTTGCGTCGGCAACTGCCGCAGGCCGTACCATATCAAGTTGGCTGGGTTTTCCAAGCGTGGGTGGCCTTGCCCTTGACGGCCCCTACCGGCGTCCTAGTTTTGCTCCGCTCGCTCGTCGCCCCGCATGGCGGGTCACCAGTGGGCTGACGGTCGTGCAACCTTGCCGGCCCCAACCCGCTCTACCGCTGCGGCGGCCTTGCGAGCACGCGCCCCTGCGCCGGTCAGTCCAGCGCACCACTACTACGCATCTGCGCCATACCATTACGCTTAGGAGCCCTACGATGAATATTCGCCCGCTGTACGACAACGTCTTGGTCCAACGCGCCGACGCCGAAGAGAAGACCGCCGGTGGCCTGTTCCTGCCCTCGGCCGCCCAAGAAAAGCAGGTCTACGGCTTCGTCAAAGCGATCGGCAAAGGCAAAGTCTTAAAAGACGGCAGCCTGCGCGAGCCCGCGGTCAAGGTCGGCGACAAGGTGCTGTTGGCCAAGTGGGGCGGCAACGAGATCAAGTACAACGGCGAAGAGTACCTGATCCTCAAAGAAAGCGAGCTCTTGGCCGTCATTGCCGACTAACCGCCAACGCACCTACCCTACTTAAGTACGCATTACCGGAGGAGTTTCGATGTCCGCCAAGTCCATTTCGTACAGCGCCGAAGCGCGCAATGCCATCATCGACGGTGTTAATATCCTGGCCAACACCGTCAAGGTCACCCTCGGTCCCAAGGGCCGCAACGTCGTGATCGACCGCAGCTTTGGCGCCCCGCTCATCACCAAAGACGGCGTCACCGTCGCCAAAGAGATCGAGCTCGAGGGGCACTACGCCAACCTGGGCGCGCAGATGGTCAAAGAAGCCGCCAGCCGGACCAACGATCAAGCCGGCGACGGCACGACCACGGCCACCGTGCTGGCCCAGGCCATCGTCATCGACGGCGGCAAGCTGGTCGCCGCGGGCATCAACCCCATGGCGCTCAAGCGCGGCATCGAAGCCGGCGTCATCGCCATCACCGAAGAACTGGCCCGCGTCTCGCGCGACATCGACGGCACTCGCGATATCGAGCAGGTCGCGATCATCTCGGCCAACGGCGACGAGAGCATCGGCAAGATCCTGGCCCAGGCCATGGAGAAAGTTGGCAAAGACGGCGTGATCACGGTCGAAGAAGGCAAGGGCCTCGAGACCACGCTCGAGACGGTCGAAGGCATGCAGTTCGACCGCGGCTATATCTCGCCGTACTTCGTCACCGACAGCGATCGCATGGAGACGGAGCTGGCTAACCCCTTCATCCTCATCCACGAAAAGAAGATCTCGAGCCTGCGCGACTTGGTGCCCCTGCTCGAACAACTCAAGCAGGCCAACCAGCCGATGCTGATCATCGCCGAAGACGTCGACGGTGAGGCGCTGACGGGCTTGGTCTACAACAAGCTCCGCGGGCAGCTGCAGATCGCCGCGGTCAAGGCGCCCGGCTTTGGTGACCGCCGCAAGGCCATGCTCGAAGATATCGGCGTGCTGGTCGGCACCGCGGTGCTCAGCGAAGAGATCGGCGAAAAGCTCGAGGGCGTCAAGCTCCGTCAGCTCGGCCGCGCCGCGTCGGTCAAGATCACCAAAGACAAGACCATCATCGTCGGCGGCGTGGGCAAGAAGGATGCGGTCGACGCGCGTATTACCCAGATTCGCCGCGAGATCGAGCAGACCAAGTCGGACTGGGATCGCGAGAAGCTCGAAGAGCGCCTGGCTCGCTTGGCCGCAGGTGTGGCGGTGATCCGTATGGGCGCCGCGACGGAGATCGAGCTGAAAGAGAAGAAGGCCCGCGTCGAAGACGCCCTGCACGCGGTGCGCGCGGCGGTGGCCGAAGGCGTGGTGCCGGGCGGTGGCGTGGCGCTGATTCGCGCGGCGCTCGTGCTCGACAAGCTGCACTTTGGCGATGAGCGCGATCACGGCGTCAAGTGCCTGCGTCGCTCGGTCGAAGAGCCGCTGCGTCAGATTGCCGCCAACGCGGGCGAAGAGGCCTCGGTGGTCGTCGAGACCGTGCGCGCCCAGCACGGTAACTTCGGTTTCGATGCCGGCAAGGGTATTTATGGCGACCTGATGGTGGCCGGCGTGATCGACCCGACCAAGGTCGTGCGCGTGGCCCTGCAGAACGCCGCTTCGGTGGCGACCCTGCTGCTGACCACCGAGTGCGCCATTGTCGACGCCGTGGACGACGACAAGTAGTTAGAAGCTTGGACAGGCGGCCGCCGCTCGCACGTTGCTGCTGGGCGGCGGCCGTTCTGTTTCACCGCAAGTACCCCGCTGCCCCAGCAGCACCGCGAGGATCGCATGTCGAAGCACGCCCACGCCGAGCCCGGCAAGCCCGTACCCGTCAAACACCACGACCGCGTTGAGTCCCCCGAAACAAGCGACGATGCGCCCGCGCAAGACGACGATGTTGCCGCTCTTGAGAGCGAGAACGTCAAGCTGGCAGCGCAGTTAGCCGATGCGGAACGGCGCTTGAAAGACGCCGACGAGCAGGTGCGCCAGTACGCCGGCGCCTTCGACAAGGCCAAGCGCGAGTTCGACTCTGCCAAAGACCGCATCGCCCGCGAATACGAGCGCAACATGAAGCGCGACCAAACCAAGGCGGTCTCGGGCCTGATCGGCGTGCTCGACACGCTCGACCGCTCGCTCGAGAGCGTCAAGGGCAAGCAGGGCGACGCGTTTGTCGACGGCGTGCGCATCATCCGCAGCCAGTTTGACGCCGCACTGGCCGCGACTGGCCTGCAACGCTTTGATGGCCTTGGCGAAATTTTCGATCCGGAGCGCCACCAAGCCGTAACGACCATGGCGGTCACCGACCCAGCGCAGGCGGGCCGCGTCATCCACAGCGTCGCGGCCGGCTGCATCTTCGGCGACGAAGTGGTCCGCCCGGCGATGGTGGTGGTCGGCCAGGGCAGCGCCGTCGATGGCGACGGGCTCAACTAGTTCAGAAGTAGTAGACTAAACGGCAGTATTCCCGGCCACGACCCGCAACGCCCAGGCTATGGCGGCGAGTTGTTGACCTGGATGATGTAGCCGTTCTCGACGCAGATGCTCGACGACGGGATGCCCGCCTTGCGATACACCCGCACGTAGTAGTGGGCCGAGTTGTCGGAGCACAGGTTCATGCCCGGCAAGCCGTTGAAATTCGGCTCCGGCTTCATGGCCACGCACTTGCACTCGCCGGCTTTTTCGGGCACGGGCGACACAGCCACATCGCCATAGGTCTTGACCTGCGGCTTGGCGTCGGAGCCTGTGGGCGCGTCGCCATAAAAGCTAGTGCTCCAGCTATGCTCCAAGCTGCCCGTGCACACTTGGTCGGCGCCGGCGCACGACTTGCGGTACACGTCGAAGATGAACTGGCTGTTTGGATTGCTCGCAAATTTGACCCGCACGTCGAACTGGTCGCAGGTGTTGTCGTCGGGCTGGTCCTTGGCGTAGAAATGGAACCAGTCCGCGTCCTCGCCTGGCATTAAATTACCCTTGGCTGTCACAGTGTTGCTGCCATCAGGCATGTCGCCAAGCTCGATCGCATTGCCACACACGTTGCCGAGTACACCGTAATTCGAGTCGGCGCTGCACTCGCAGCCGTTGCTCATATCGAGATCGACGTCGAACAGCCCGGGTCCACACTTGCCAATGCCGCATTTGCCCGCAATACACGCCACTTGGCCGCCCGAGACGGGTGGGCACGACGAGGCTGCGTTGCCGTCGTCGGTCTGGCCGTTGCAGTCGTCGTCGGTGCCGTTGCAGATTTCGAACTGGGTGGGGTTGGCCTTGGCGTTGCTGTCGTCGCAGTCGCCGGGCTGGTCGCTGGCGTAGAGTTTGTTGGCCTTGCACAGGCACTTGCCGCTCGCGGTGGGCCCATAGGTGTCGCCGTCGGCGTCGACGTAGAACAGCTTGCAGCCGTCGGCGCCTTCTTCGTCGGTCTTGCTGTTGCAGTTGTCGTCGATGTCGTTGCAGAGCTCGGTGACGCCGGGATGCACGCTTTTGTTGCTGTCGTCGCAGTCGCCGCCCTGCTCGAGCCAGTCCGAGCCCTTCTTGCCGGGGCACAGGCACGCCGAGTCGTCGACGTCGCCGTATTTGTCGCCGTCTTTGTCTTTGTAGAAGACTTTGCAGCCCTTGGCGCCCGACTCATCGGTCTGGCCGTTGCAGTCGTTGTCCTGGTTGTCGCAGATTTCTTGCGCGCCCGGCTTGACCGCGGTGACCAGGTCGTTGCAGTCGCCGCCTTGGCTGGCGTAGCCAGGGCCTGGATCATTGCATAAACATTGACCTTCGCCGATGCCGAAGCCGTCGCCGTCCGTATCGGGGTAGAAGGGTACACAGCCCACCGCGCCGTCTTCGTCGGTCTGGCCATTGCAGTCGTTGTCGATGTCGTCGCAAATCTCGGCCTCGGGGCTGGCCACATCGCACAGGGTCAGGCCGTTCGACGTGCATACGCGCGCCGCCGAGCAGGTGCCAAAGTCGTTAATTTTGCTACAAGTTGTCGCGGCGCCGGTGCTGATCCAAGCGGGCAGACACGAGCAGTCGCCCGCATCGGGCATGCACTGCTTAACGGTGCCCTCTACACCCGGTATGGCCACATCTTTGCACGAGAATCCGCTCTTGCAGTCCTTGGTTTCGGAGCAGCCCGTGCCGCAGAACGAGCCGTTGACAAAGCCGGTGCCATCATCGTGGGGTACGCACAGGCCGTCGCCGACCTTTTGGCCCGAGCTGGCGCAATCCTCGTGGGTTTTGCAGGGCTTGCACAGGTTGGTGTATTGCGGCACACACACGTAGGTTAGGTCCGTGCCGGGCGCCTGGGTGCACTTCCAGTCTTTGGGGCAGCTCGAGGTGCAGGTCTTGGTGCAAACCTTGCCGGTCTCGGCCTCGACGCACCAGCCGCTGTCGCAGTCGTCATTGGTACCGCACGTGCAGCCCCAGCCGTGGTCTTTGCTGCAAGGGGTCTCTTCTTGTGTTGTTTCGGGCAGTACGAGTACGTCGCTGCTGTCGTCGCCGCTCTGGTCGTCGCCCAGGGCATCGGTGCCGCTGTTGCTATCGGCGGTGGTGGTCACGGCGGGTGTGCTGGTGGTGCTCGAGCTGCACCCCGCGGCCAATGCGAGCAGCAGTGCGCATAACGCGGCCACCTGCCAATGGCAGCCGCCCGGCACATCTTGGTCTGAAAGCAGCATTTTCTTAGTCGATTGGTGGCTCATCGTTGCCCTGCGACCTCGCGCCCATGCCTGCATCCTGCCGTGTTCTGCACGATCGTGCAAACTCGTGACCAATTGCGGAGCGAATCAACGCCCCCCACCGCCTGGGGCCGGCTATTGCAACAGGGCGTCGAGCGCCGTATAGCCGCCAGCGCGCGTCAACTTCTGGATCTTCAAACCAATCTTGGCACCCGCCGGCAGGCCCGGCAGCAGCCCACCCAGGTCGAGCGACGGCAGGTCGAGCGCCAGCTTGTCGAGACCCGGCAGACCCTTGCTCAGCTGATCGGTCAGCAACTTGGTGATCAGGTCTTCGAACACCTTCTTGCTGCCCTCGTAACTCTTGGTGATGCTGAATAATTCGAGCTGATACTCGATCTGTGGGTCGATCGTCACCGCTAGCTGCTGGGTGCCCGCAGGCGTGGTGGTCATGGCGATCTGCGCCCCCAGGTCCAGGCTGGCAAACAGGCCCAGCGACAGCGGATTGCCCAGCGGCAGATTGGCCTGCGCATACACATCGCCCACCTGGATGCGCACCTTGCTGGGGTCGCTCTGGCCGCAACTCTCTAGAATCGGCTGTAAAAACAGATCGAGATCGAGCGTGGCGCCGTCGAGTGGGAACGGACTACCGCTCGCCCCGGCGCCGGCCAGTTGCTTCAGGTCGATTTGGTCCAATTTTAGCGCACCTGCGTACCACACCGCATACAAAAGCTGGTTGATCACATCGTCGTGCACCGCGAGCTGCATGCGCTGGGTCTTGTCGATCGCAAACTGGTCTTGCACCGTACCCACGCACCCCGAGCGCGCGATCGCGCCAAGTACGGCATGCGTCGTGCCTTTTTGCGCCACAAAGCCCATGTCGAGCAGCACCAGCCCGCCCATGCCGGTGAACTGCAAGGTCTGCAACTTGCTGACCAACTGAATCGACGCCGCCGGCTGACCGGGCAGCAGCGAGGGCAGGGCGATGGCCTGATTAATCGCGAATTGATTGAGTAAACCGCCAAGCAGCTTGGGAATCTGGTCGCCGATCGCCTTGGCAAATTGGTCGGCGATCTGGCCCTTGTAAGCGCCAATGATCAGGTTAATGAGCGGATCGAGCAGGCCGCCGATGCCATTGATGCCCACATTGATGCTGTCGATGCTCACGATATTGTGGGTGATCTTCGTTGAAACCTGGCCATTTAGCACCTCCATGCCCAGGCCCAGATCGATGGTCAGTTGGCTGATGGTCACGTCGCCCGACACCTTGAGCGTGACGCTGATCGGCCCCAGCTTCTGCGTCGCCTTGACCGCGATATCGGTCTTTAGGTTGGCAATCTGCAGCAGCATGTTCATGCCGCCATCCACCGGCTGCAGGCTGATTTTCGGCTTACCGAACGATAGGTTGCTCAGCTGCACATCGATACCACCCGACGAGATGCCGCCCGGAGGCAGCAGCGAATTGACGTCGAGGCCGCCGATCGCCACCTCGAGCAGCGTCGCCAGGTCGTCGGGATGGGCCGGGTCGTGGACACCATCGTCGAAAAAATCTTTGCCCAAGAACACTTGCAAGCCACTTTTGACCAGCGCCGCGTCGGGCTTGCTGCCATCGACCGGGTAGTAGCTGCCGGCATAGTAAAACCCGCGCGTGGCCTTCGACACTTGATCGCCCAAATCGGTCAGCTCGGCCCGCAGGCGGTTCAAACCGTGCTTGGCGCCGAACTGCGCGACCCACGTGCCAATGGTGCACAGTCCTGTTTCGGGATTGCACACGCCGGCGCCGCAGTCCTTGTCGGTCTGGCACGCCGGCTGTTGCGGATAGACAGGTTTTGTATTGAGAGTCAGCGACTTCACACCCGACGTCGCGTCCCCCGCTGTGCCTTTGACCGCTACCGACGGCTTGCCATCGAGCGTACTGCCCCACGGCGGATAATCAATTGTCAACTGTGGTGGGGTGCCGTCGACGATTAGACCAAAAGGTTCTTGTAGTTTTGGGGCTTGGTCGACCGTAAATTGCAGCTTATAGGTACCGTCTTTGCTCGCACTCACCGTTTTGCCATTGCTGACCGTGTAACCCGCGGCCGGCGACAGCACCGCCAATGTGACGGTCGCATCGGGGATCAAGTTGTCAAAACCGTCGCGAACTGCCGATTCAAACGTGACTTTTTCCGACTGCTTGTACACCAGCTTCTTGGGCACCGGCAGCACGGTTAGGCTCGCCGGCGGCCCCGGCAGCACCTGCAGCGTGGCCGGATGCAGCGTGAACAGATCCCATGCCAACGTCTCGGGAACACACTGGATCTTGTGACTGCCCGCCTTGGTCGCGGTCGCATACAGCCCCTTGATCGTCACGGCCGGCGGGTAATCCAGAGCAAACGGAAAGTCGTTGATTCCATTACCATAAGCATCATCGGCCACGCACGACAGCGAGGCAGCATTGCCGGCCTGGATGGTCGCGGGCTCGAGCAGCGTGAACAGATGGCGCGGCACATCGGCAACCACCTGTAACTGAACGGGAGTCTTGTCGACCAGCCCATCGCTCGCACAAGCCACCGCCAGCGGCCCAGCCGTCGTCGCCGCCAAGACCAGACCCGCAGCTGGGGTAGGCTGAGCAGGGCTCACAATCAGCGAAAACCCTTGGGTAATCAGATTGCCAAGCGCGTCCATCGCGGTGCAGCCAAAGCGGAGCACGCTGCCCGCCGTGACCGTGGTGGGCGGCGGTTCGAGCGGCGGTTGCCCATAAAAACCAAGCAACTGCGTGTCGATTGCCACTGCCGGCCCTGGCACCACATACAAAGTGGCCGGCGTCGGGTCGAGCTTGTTCAGGCTGGGTAGCCGACACTGCACCTGATAACTACCCAATTTGCCTAGGGTTATGTGGGTGGCGTCGATGCTCAGCGGCCCGGCAGGACCAGCGGCTACGGCCACTGTAACCGCGCCCGGCAAGTCGATCTCCGCCCCAAGGGCGCCACCGGGTTCGCTGGGCGCCAAAAAGGCGCGGCAATGCACCGAAAATACGGCCCCGGCAGCGGCTTCGCCCGGTGCGACATCGGTCTCAAGCACCCATGCACTCGGGCTCAAGCCGTCGCTAGCACGGGCATCTTGGCTGTTGGCGCTGCTGCCCGAGTCCGAACAGGCCGCCAGGGCTGCGAGCAGTCCGAGTCCAACGACGCGCGCGAAGGCGCAAATCCGTGTCATGCAATCGACTCCCGCGCGGCGGCCGCTGAGCAGCATCCCACCCAGCCTAGCAGCGCAACCGTCGATTCGCTACGCCAATCGTTGGCTTTGGGGTCAGCCGCCGCGACCACCGCGCAACTCAATGACAAAACCGCGCGAGTTGATCTCTTCAAGGATGTGCGGCGGCGGCTCGGGCAGACTGCGCACGCCCGACTTGTAGCCGGCCATCAGCGTCCGCACCGCCCCGTCAAAGGCGTCGTTGCCGCTTTGCTTGTCGAATTTCCATTCCAGAATGCCGCCGGTTGCGGTCATCCGGGTGATGCGCACCTTGGCGACCAGATCGGCGGCCTCCCACGGCGGCACATTGCCGGGCAGCACAAACGACTTGGTAACCGCGATCTTGACCTCGCGCACATACGCTGAACCGGGCATGTTGACCTTGCCCTCTCCGCCCTCTTTGCCGTCGGCCCGACCCAGAATATCGCCGAGTTTCTTCTGTTTTTCGGCCGCGCCCGTCTCTTTCTTGTCGAGCATCTCGCCTAGCTTGGTCTCGCCGATCGCTTCGGCCAGCTTGGGCTTGGGCAGTTCGGCCTTGACGGCCTCGGGCTTGGGTGCTGATAACTTACCGGTTTCACTACCTAATGCCGCAACCAGTTCGGCCTCGAGCAGGTCGACAGCTACCGGCGGCGGCGGCTCGGCTTCGCGTCGCAGCAGTCGCCGCACCGGTTCCGGGCAGCGGCGATCGCCAGGCGCCTTTTCGGACTTCTTGTCCTCGATCACGATCTGCTTGGGCGCCAGACCGATACAAGCAGTCGTAACTACAGCTGAACAGCCCTCCGTTTCGGCATCGGGCTCGACCTTGGGCGCGTCGGGGTCGCTCGTCGGCGTCAGATACAGGCCCGCGCCCAGCGCCACGTGCACAAGTACGGCAATCGCCGAGCCGACGCCCAGGTCAAGGCGAGAGATGCCAACGTGGCCGTGCATCTGCTACTTCCCCGGATCTTCAGAGATTAGGCCAAAATGCTCAATGCCCGACCGCCGCATACGCGCCATCAGCGCTAGCACTAGCCCGTAGTCCAGGTGCCGATCCGCGCGCAGGTTGGCATCGCGAATTCCGTGACCTTTCGGGTTCTTCGACAGCGCGGCCTCGAATCCGTCCAGGCAGGCGTCGACGGTCTTGGGCTTGCAGTCGATCAGCAGGTCCTTGTCTATGAAGATCTTGCGTTCGCTATCAAAGCTAATGATCGGCTTACCATTCTTGCTCGCCACGTTGATCTTGTCGGCGGTGACGCGCGGCAGATCGACCGGCACTTGATTCTCGTCGGTGACCAGCTTCGATGCTGCCTCTTCGGTCGCAACCTGTCGCAGCGTCTCCGCTTCGCGCGAGATCCGCGCCGTCTCGACCGCACTCGCGACCATGAAGATGACCAGCAGCACCAGCATGACGTCGACCAGCGGCGTCACGTTGATCTCCGACAAGCTGGCCTGGGCAATTCGCCCGCGTCCGCCGCCCCCCTTTGCTCCGCCCATGCCCATGCCGCGCTCCATAAATCGCCAGAAGTATTCGCTTGTTTGGCGGTGTCTAGTCCTTTGAGCGCAGATAACGGCGCCGCACCAAGATAAGCAGCTCGTGGCCAAAACCGTCGAGATCGGTGACTAGCCGGCGGATGACGCGGCCCAGGCCGTTGTAGGCCATCGACGCCGGAATCGCCGCGAGCAGGCCAACCGCAGTCGCAATCAGAGCTTGCGCGATGTGCGGCGCCACCGTCTGCAAAATAGTGCCGGTGTCAGCTAGGCCGCCAAACGCGCCCATAATGCCCCACACCGTGCCGAAAAGGCCGATGAAAGGCGCCACCGTGGCCGTGGTGGCCAGCAGCTGCATGCCCGATTCTAGTTCATCTACAAGCGGTTCCGACACGCGCCGCATGGCCCGCTCGATGGTGTCGAGGTCGTCTTCGCGCAGCGGCGCCGTGGCTTCGAGCTGGGCCATTTCTTTGAGCACGGCCGCTAGCAAGCGAGTATGAGGCAAGCTGACGTACTTCTTGGCCAATTGCTCTGCGACTACCGACAGATCACTCTGCTTGATCAGCTCGCTGAACTGCATTCGAAAGGTCGAAACCTCTTTGCGCAGCGTGCGAAGGGCAAACACGCGGCTGCCGATCACCACCCAACTTGCGATGGACAATGCGATCAGCGCGACCAGGACCAGCAGCACCATGCCGCGCGACTGAATGGCCGCGGTCAACGGATCCATCTCGACTTGCGCGAGCACCGTCATATTTATCAAGAAATTCATGGTACCATGCTCGGCGAACTCGGCGTCCGCAGCTGTAGGGATGCAGAGTAGACGACGCGATCCGCCCCTGCAACCGCCGCGCGCTTAGAGCAGTAAGAACTCTAGGATTCCAGGGTCTTCTAAACTAGTGGCGACATAATCCGCGCCGCCGGTGGTCAGATCGACAGCGGTCGCGCCGCCCGTGGCCACGGCCACACACAAAAACTGATTGCTCGCAGCGGCTTGGATATCGAACAGCGTGTCGCCAACGACGATGACTCGGCAGTCGGCGAGCGGCATGCCCAGCTGGGCGGCCCCCCGCTCCGCGCCGCGGCGGATCAGCGTGCCGCGGTCCTCGGCATCGCAGCCAAAACCGCCGAAAGTGGTGGCGGACCATAGGCCTGCGTGCCCTAGCTTGTGGGCGGCGCCGCGGCGCACGTTGCCCGTGCCTAGGCCTACTGCGATGTGGCGGTACGTGCTCAGTTTGGTGATCAGGCTGTGGCCACCCGCCAAGATCCGAAACGCAGTCGATCGGGCTAATTCATCTGGAAGAACAGCAAGATATGCATCGATCATCTGGTCGAGCAACTCGGGATGGTCGGCCTTGCCGGCTGCTTGACACGCCCGCCGCACGATGGCGCGATCGGTCATGCCGGCCATGGTAAACGCGGCGCAAGCCCGCGGATCGCCAAGCAGAACCCCGCACGCACGCTCCATAGCCCGCCGCCCAGCGCCGCCGGTGAGCACTAGGGTGCCATCGATGTCGAACAAGATGATCGTGGGCCGTGCCATTGTTTGGATGCTACGCTGGTGCGAGCAGCGACACCAGAGCGCGGCGGCAGGTTGCAGCGGGCAAAGGCGCACCCCTCAGCACGGGCAGTCAAAGTCAGGGATGTCGAGGGTAAAGACGGGGCGCACGGTCGGGCCGATTTGGCGCCATATCTGCGTAGGGCCGATCCACTCAAAGACCCCGTCGCCGTCGATATCGGCCGCTGCCTCGGGCCAGTGCAGGTCGCCAGCTCGCTCGGGAGTCAGAAGTTGCACGGCAAAACTGCCGTCGCCTTTGCCATGGGCGGTAAACAGGCCAATCATCGCCGCATAAAATCCGCCGCACAGGTCGCCCGCCCGCGCCCGCACCGCCAGCCACTGCCCGCCCTGGCCCGAGAACGCCGTCACCTCGGGCTGCGCGCCACCCAGCATGTCCCAATGCAGGGGCCGTGGTGCCGCCACCGCGGCTAGATAGTCCTTATTAATCAGATGGTACGCCGGCAAAGCTCGCAAGCCCTCTAGGGCCGACTCGCGCAGCTGACCTTGGTTCATCGCGGCCCTCGCCAACAGCGTCGGCGGCGGCAAATTCGACGCGCGTCCCCACAGCGCCCCCTGGCACTGGCCCCGGCTCGGCGCAATGTGCACCGCGCGCACCGCCGCCATTGCACCCTGGTCCCAGACTTCGCGGGCTATCTCGCCGGCAGGCAGCGGCTTGCCCGACTCACCGCCACGCCAACGCTCAATCTGACCAAAATGCGGGTGAATACGCACAAGTAGCCCCCCTTGATCGACTCGGCCGCGACAGGTTTCGCCTTGCGGACTGTAGAGCACGACGTCGCGCTCAAACCAATCAGAATTACGAGGTAAGGCCAGCTCCTGCCACGCCGCCGATAGCCCACCCTGCTCGAGCAGTTGCGGTGGCGCGGTCGGCGTTGCGGCCTCGGCCGGCCCGACCACCAGCCAAGTACCCGCGCCAGTCGTGTAAGCAAGCGCAAGTTCAGTAGTCTTTGGCGCGCTACCTGCATCGCTGGCCGGCACCACTTTGGATTCGAGCATCTCCTCGCGCGCGATGCGCAGCTTGCCGGCCTCGCGAACCAGCAGCAGCCGCTTGTGCCCCTCGTCCGCAAACGTGCCGGTGGCAAACCTTTGCACAAAATCTACCTGCGTAATCTGGGCGTTCAGCATAGATTGCAGTTGGTTCGCACTGACTTGCATCGCCTTGGCAAACATCAGCTTGCGATCTGCGAGCCAGCGCGGGCGGTCAAAATGCCTGACGATCGTCCCCGTGCGCCGCACGCCGGTCATCCGCACCGCATAGAACTGCTGGTAATCGTCGAACTTGCCCTGGTTTTGAGCTACTAGCCACGAGTCGAGCAGTGCCCCCACCTCGGCCTGGGTCGGTGTGGCTTGCCCCGGAACGGGCACCGCCGGCTGCCGAGCGCCCTGGTCTGCGTTAGGGGGCGTCATCCCATGTATCGTCGGCACAATCGGCCCGCTCGCAGCCGGGGGCGCCGGGCGACACGCCGGCAGGCTTGCTATCAGCAGCGCGAGTACCATCCACTTCGGGGTCGGCATTCGGTCCTCCCAGTTCACATCGGCGTCGAATGTGCCACAATCGCTCAGCCGCCTCCAGCGCCCGCGCCGGCTGTTTCCATTTCGCAGCGGGCACGTGAATAATCGGCGTCGGCGAGCGTTGCCGTAGTTTAGGAGTCTAGGTCCGTGGTCGACGAGCGCGAACAGCAGTTGGTGACCAAAGCCCTAGACGGCGACCGAGCGGCGTTCGGCGAGTTGGTCGATTTGCTGAAGCGCCCGCTCTTCAACTTGTGCATGTCGCACTTGCGCAACGAAGCCGACGCGATGGACCTCGTGCAGGATACCTTCCTTAAGGCCTATACGCGCATGGAGCTTTTCCGGCGCGACTCGAACTTTCGTGCGTGGATTTACCGGATTGCTGCCAACGGCTGTATCGACCGCATTCGGCGGCGGCGTACGCGGGCGGCCGACGAGCTCGACGACCGCACTAGCGCCGAGCATCTCGACGAAGGCGACTTGCCCGCGGTGGCGATGTATGGCCGGGCCAGCCCGCTGCAAGAGTATGGCCGAACGCAGCTGGCGGCTCGGCTCGAAAATGCGCTCGCGACCCTGCCCGAGAGCCATCGCCAGTGTGTGATCCTGTGTGATGTCAACGGTTACTCGTATCAGGAGATCGCGGACGAATTGGGTATTCCCAAGGGCACCGTGATGAGCCGGCTTTTCTATGCGCGCAAGCGCCTGCAAGCAGAGCTGGTCGACTACCGCCCGGAGGTGAGTTCATGAAAGAACAAGCCGAAATGTTTGAACAATCTGACATTGATGAACGTCAGTTTGAGTTGCTGATTCAGCTGGCGGACGACGAGTTGCCGCAGGATTTGCCCGAGTATGCCGAAGCCCAGGCCTTGCTGGCGCAGCCGGCGGCGCGAACTGTGTACGATAATATTCGGTATTCACAAGAGATGTTGCGCGAGTCCGTGCTTGGCGAGGCGGCAGCTGCGGCGCTCGATGTCGACCTGACGATGCTGCGCGGGCGGGTGATGAGCAAGCTGCCCAGTGCCCCGCGGGCCGCGGTGGTAGAGGCCGCAGCGACCCCTGGTTGGCTCGATTGGCTCCGGGCTTTTGGCTTTGGTCGCGCTGGGTTGGCGGCAGCCGCCCTGACAATTGCTGCGGTGTGGTGGGCGGGCGCTCAGCCGGGCACCGCGCCGCAGTTGCCCCGCGAGCCCGCGGCCATGGCCCGCGAAGATGCGACGATGCCACCCGGACATGAAGATGAGCCGGCTGTAATTATTGAAGAAATGGATGTTGAGGATGGTTCGATTGCCGTCAACCCCGGCGACCATCCGGGCGAATCGACGGTAATCTGGCACTTTACCGGCAAGGGGGAAGGATGATGCGCGATTCGACCACGCGCGCTTCGATCGTCGGGGTGTCGCGGCGGCAGTTTGCGGTGCAGGTAGCTGCGGTGTGCGGCGCGGCGTTGCTTGGGCTGTGGCCGGCGGCAGCTAGGGCGCAAGCTCCGGCCGACCATGCCAATTTCGAGGTCCGCATTATCGAAGGTGTGCGGGCGCCGGCGCCGAAGAGCGACCCACGCCTGACCGACCTGCAGCGCGAATTGGCAGCATTGCAGCAGGGTTACAACTCCTTTACCTTGATTAGTGCGCAGACGCTGCACTTGACGGCGAACCAGCGTGCGGCGGTGCGGCTGCCCGATGGTGCCGACGTGGCCATCCAGCTCCTGGCGGTGGTGCCGGGGCCGCCGATGCGCGTGCGCCATGTGTTCGAGCTACCAAAGTCGAAGACGATACGTGCAGTTGCGCCCGGTGGACGCACGCTGGATGTGCGCAATGGTGCCGACCGGCTGATCATCATCTGCACCACCGTACAGCGCTGACCGCCGCGCAAACTGGCGCAAGGCAGGGCGCCAAACCGGTCGGTCGGCGAATTGCCGTTCGGCGACGCAGGTGGTAGATTTCTAATTCGGGCCACTTTTCAGGTCGGATCGGGCAGTGCATGGGTTGGCTTGGCGAGACTAGTTTGCTTGGCGGAAAGGGGCGGCGAGCTGGTGGCGGCCGTCGCGCGTCGCCGTGGCCGGTAGTCTTGCTGGTGCTTTCAGTTTTGCTATTGCATTCTGTAGGGTTGGCTGCGACCAGCTTAGCTGCCGACGAGGCCGCGCCACCGCCGCCACCGCCTGTGAACGATACGCCGCCGCCGTCGCCCCAGGCGCTGCAGGCCGATGCGCTGAACGAGCAGGCCAAAGAGCTGTACAAGCAGCAGAAATACGCGGATGCCTTTGGCATTTTTCAGCGGGCCCACGCGGTGGATGCTCGGGCGTCGTTCTTGTACAACATGGCCAAATGTAAAGAGAAGTTGGCAGAATACGCCGAGTCTTGCAAGCTGCTCGAGGCCTATCTGGTGCTGTATCGCCAGCAAAACGGCGGGGCTCAGCCAGCCAATGCTGCCGATGTTGAGTCGCAGATTCGCGAGCTAAAGCGCCGCGCTTTTGAGGCGATGCCCGAGGTGAGCATCCAGTCGAATCCCGCGGGTGCGTTGGTGAGCGAAGAGGGCGCGGCCTTGGGCTCGACGCCGCTGGTGACCCACTTGCAGCCTGGGCGGCATAAGCTGCTGCTCAAGCTCGATAAGCACTCAGAACTAGAGACAGAACTGCTGGTTCCGCAGAGTGGCAAGGTCAGCGTAGTGCTGACGCTCAAGTCGCTCGTCAAGCGCGCGCAGATTGGATTTTGGTGCAACGTGCGCGGCGCCCAGGTGGTCGTGGATGGCAAGGTGGTGGCGGTGACGCCGTTTGCCGGAATGCTCGACGTGGAGTCTGGACGCCACCAAGTGGCCCTGAATCGCGAGAATTACAAGCCATTTGAGTCGGAAGTGACCGTGCCGGAAGAGCGTGCGGCGCGGGTGCACGTGGTCCTAGAGCGGACGGAGAAGGCGTCGTCGTGGCGGGCCCCGCTTGGATGGCCGCTGCTCGTGCTGGGCGCGCTGGGCGTGGGCGGTGGCGTCGTGGCCTCGAAATTCGCAGACGCCGAGTGGCGCGGTACACCAAACTTCAAAGATTACGAAAAGTTGCAGAACATCGGCTACTACGCTGGCGGTGCCGCGGCGGGCATCGGCTTGACGCTGCTAATTTGGGACGCCGTGCGCGATGCAATCCCGGCCGAAGAACGCGTGGACGGTCCTAGTTTTGAGGCCGGTGTTGACCTGCAACCCCTTGGGAAGACGCCATGATGCGACACAGTGCTGCCACGTGGAGTGCTGCGAGTTGGAGTGCTGCAAGTTGGAGTGCTGCAAGTTGGAGTGCTGCAAGGTGGCTATCACTGGTGCTGGCCCTGGCCGCCTGCGCGGGTTGTGCGGTGGGCCAAGAGCCGCCCGCGCCCACGGCGATGGTCGAGCTCCGCAACCAGAAACCCTTTGTCTTTGGCATGGGCGAGCTCGGCTGCAACATGCCGCAAGACGCAAAGGCGTGCCTGTCGGTGGGCGCAGGGATGCCGCTCAGTATGCCGCCGGTGTGGGTCAAGCTGCACGACTTCGCGATCGACGAGCACGAAGTCACCAACGACCAGTACCGCTTCTGCGTCGAAATGGGCGAGTGTTCGCTTCCGGCCGGTAACAACGGCCCGGTGGGAGCGGGCGAGTACTATTATGGTACTGAGAAGTTTAAAGATTTTCCGGTAGTACAGGTGCGCTGGCGGCAGGCGGGCGAATACTGTGCGTTTGTTGGCAAGCGCCTGCCTACCGAATTTGAGTGGGAGCGGGTGGCTGGCGGCCCGGCGCAAAGTGCAAGCGAGAAGCGCGTTTACCCCTGGTCGACCCATTCGGGCTATGAGCCGCCGCTCAGGACCTGCGACGACATCGATGTGAACTTGCGCCGCTGCAATTCTGGCGCCACCAACACCCGGGCCGTCAAGGCTAGCAAGGATGATGTGGTCGATACGGGTAACGGCAAAGTCTATGATCTAGCTGGAAATGTCGCAGAAATGACGGCTAGCGACGCCTATGACACCAAGCAGGCCGACCCGATGCTCGGCTGCGACCCCGACCCGGCCTTGTACACGTGCGGCGAATGCCTGACTTGCCTCGACACCAATGGCGATATTTCGGTATGCTCTTCACTTTGCATAACATGCACTTGCGGGGCGGGCGACCCGGCGACCAAACCAAACTGTTATCGGCCCTGCGAGCGACCCGTGTGTCCCCGCTACGCCGCCACCGCCGCGCCCCTCGACGGTTCGTACACCGGCAAGAACAGCGGGCCTAGCCGTATCGTTCGCGGTGGCAATTACGACCTAGAGACGGACAGCCGACTCGACTGCGCCGGACGCTCGGACAACCGGAGCCGCCACATAAGCCCCGACGAATCCCCGTTTCTCAATGTCGGCTTCCGGTGTGCGAAAAATCTCTAAGTTTCAGTCAGCTACTGTAGATCGTCGAGCAGGTCGTCCTTCTTCTTCTTGGGCTCGACCTTTGGCTCGGGCTTGGGCGCGACCTTCGGCTCGATCTTCGGCTCGACTTTAGGCTCGGCTTTAGGCTCAGCCTTCACTTCGGTCTTGGTCTCAGCCTTGACGTCGGGCGCCTTGCCGTGCCCCAGGTCGGCGCGGTTTGGCTCTGGCTTAGCCACCTCCACCTTGGGCTCGACCACCGCCTTCAATTCGACCAGGTAGACGTCGCTTCTGGCAAAATTGACATCGACTGTAGCGGGTTGCGACCCCTCGCGTGCCAGCCTCCACGTCGCTTTGCCGTCGCCGCGCGGCCGCTCGATGGTGGTGTTGCTCGTGCCAAGTAGCCGATCACCTTCTAGAATCTTGGCACCCGGCGGCGCTGTGTTGATGGTAAGCCGCACCGTACTCGCCGACTCCGCCGACGCCGACACGGGAACTTGCACGCGGCGCTCGACGACGGTTTCGTGCTCAACGACGCGAATTTCGGGCTCGCGGGTCTGCGTGACGACCACCACCGCAGCACTAATGCCGGCGAGGGCCACAAACGCCGCAGCCACGAGCGGCAATCGCGAGCGCTTGCCACCTTCGCCAGAAGGAATAGCAAGTTGCGGGGCGGCCAGCTCGCCCGGCTTCTGTCCCAGGCGCAGCGTGCGTGCCGTCGTTTGGAAGTCGGTCGTCGAGCTCGAGATCCGCACCCCCAAGCTTTCGGCCTCTGCGGCCGTGCCGACTTTGGCGTCGAAGGCGGCCGGCAGCATGTTAGCTAACTCTTCGCAGCGCTTGGCAAAAGCTCCGGCAGTCTGCAGCCGATCGCCGGGCAGCTTCTCGAGCAGCGTTTGCACCAGCTCCTCGACCTCGGCCGGCACCACCTGCCCCTCGCACGCGCCCGCCAGCGGCGGCGGCGGGTCGTTCACGTGGGCGAGCAGCAGCGAAAGAGCTTGATCGCCATCAAAAGGTGCCTTGCCGGCGATCATCTCGTACAGGATGATGCCCAGGGAATACAGGTCGGAGCGCGCGTCGACCGCCTGCGCACTACATTGCTCAGGACTCATGTAGCGCGGCGTGCCAAAGATCGACCCGGCCTGCGTCAATGTGCCTTGGTTGCTATTGTGATCGCGCAGTTTGGCCACGCCAAAATCGAGTACCTTGACGAAATCGGGGTTGTCGCCCACGGTGACCAAGAAGATATTCTCGGGCTTTAGGTCGCGGTGCACGATCTCTTTGTTATGGGCTTCTGCAAGTGATTCAGCAACTTGAGCCATAATGCGCAGCGCCCGGCGCACCGGTAGGCCGCGCTCTTTTCGCATCAGGTCATGCAGCGTTTGCCCCTCTAAGAACTCCATGGCGATGTAGGGGTTGCCATCGGGCGTCTGGCCATAGTCGAAAATCTGAATGGTATTAGGGTGGCGCAGCCGCGAAACCGCCAACGCTTCAAGGGTAAAGCGCCGCAGCACCGTCTCGTTTTGCGTCAGATCGCCCAGCAAGACCTTGATCGCGACATCGCGGTCCATGCCCTCTTGGCGTGCGCGATACACCGAGCCCATGCCACCCGAGCCGATCTTCTTCAGCACCAAGAAGCGACCGCCCACCGTTTGACCGATCAGCGGGTCTTTCTTGGCGTCGCCCTTTTCGAGGTGGGCCCGGATGCGCTCGCCCAATTCGTCGCGCGTGTCTTGGCTTTCGCGTCGCGTCGCCGCCTCTGGCGCAGCCTCGCCCGCGGTCCCAAGCGCCGACATCGTCGGCATGCTGACCATCTGCGCCTCGTCGAGGTCGTGCTGCGTCTCGTCGGAGCCGGTGACGCGGGTGTGCACCGATACGGGCGGGCTGGGAACGGGCCGGTCGCTCATCGGAGCTCCGGGACGGCAAGGGCGTCCAGTAGTTGCGTTCGTATAGCATAGGCAACCACATCGCGCGCGGGTTGTCCATCTATCGTTGCAATTGCACCTAGTTGCGCGGGTGGCTGGCGCGCCACTTCAGCATAGCGGGCGCGCACGCGCTCGAGCGTGGCTGCGACTTCGAAGCGTTCAATCGGCTTGCCGCGCGCGGCAATTCGCTGCAGTGCCACCGGCACCGGCACATCGATCCACAGGGTCAGGTCGGCGGTCAGGGCCTTGCTATTGACCGCAAGCAGCCAGTCGGGGTCGATACCGCCCGCACCATCTACAACTTGGAACGCGAGTGAACTGCCCAGATGGCGGTCGCACACGACCCACGCACCCCGCGCAAGCGCCGGCGCAATGACACGTTCGCACAAATCGACCCGGTCGGCGGCAAAGAGCAAGGCTACGGTTGCGGCATCGATCACACCCAGTTCGTGGCGCAAGATACGGCGAATCAACTGCCCGCCCTCGAGGTGCGATGGTTGCGCTAGGCGCAGCACCTCTAGCCCTCGCTCGACCAGCCACTGCGCCAGCAGGTCGCCCTGGGTGCTCGTGCCAGCGCCGTCGGTGCCCTCGATCGCGATAAAACGGCCCGGCATTGATGGCAAATTCATTCCATTCCCTCGGACGGCGGCGCAGTGCACGGCAAGTTGACCTCACGCGTACCGTGTGGGCAAGCGACCGAAAATACACTGGGATCCAGCGGTTGATTGACCTGCATAGCGCGGTATTCGATGGTGATATCCGAGTCCGGGTCGCTCACCTTGATGCGCAGGCTGGCCGGCAGCGTGGCCGGCGTGCGATCCCCTTGGTATTGCAACGAACCCACGCGTCGCGCACCCATGAACCACACCGCGCCAACCGCCAGATGCGACTTGGGATCGACATAAAGCTCTTGCCGCCATGCATCTTTGCGACCCAGGTCCAGGCGGTAGAGGTGCCGCGTAGCATCCCACGACAACTGCTGCTCGTCTGCGGGCACCGCGAGCGGCCGCAAATCGCCCAGAAGTGCCGCGACCATGGCGGCGGCCGGCAGCGGAATCGGCACAAAACGCATGAGGTTGCGCTGGCAGGCCAGGCCCGTTTGGCACGTATCGCTACCGCGTTCAAAGGTGACAAACCGCGAGCCGTCGCTCGACACCAGTCCCAGAAGGTCGAGAGTGGGCGCAAGTGCCTGAAATTGAACTTTATCGGCTCGGCTGGCCAGCACGAGCAAAGTCACGCTGCGCCGGTCGCCGCCCACGTAAGCGTCGAGCCGTGCTTGGCCTTGAATCGTCGTGACCGTCGAAATCGGCAATAGGGCGAGCACAGCCGCCGCGGTCTGCGGGCCGTCGATAGGCAACTTTACTGGCGCGCCCGCGCAGCCCAGCATCAGCAACATAAGCAAAAGCACAACGCCTGCGCGCATTTATGCCACCTCGCCTGCGATAAAGTGGCGATGCAGTAGGCGCACCGCGGCGTCGGCGTGTTCGGGCGGCAGCAGCGCCGACAGCGTCAGACCGTGGGCGAGCCAAGTCGTCGTCCAGTGAGAAAGTAACTGAGCAAATTGCTTGGTTAATCCCGGTTCGCGACCCACCGCAGGCCCCACAATGCTCACCAGTGTGCCGCGCTGCAGCGACTGCGGGCTCACCGCGGCAGCAATCTGCGCAAGCGCTTGATCAAACGCAGGATCCACCGCATCGGCCACATCGCGAGCCAGCAGCAGCGTGCAAGTCGGCCCGGCCAATTCGACCACCGGCACCAGGGCAAAGTGCTCGACAATGGCGTGCAACATATTGAATTCGCTCATCGGCGTCTGGATTAACACCGTGTTCGGCCGCTGCGCCACGCCCACGACCCATGGCCGCAGGCTGGGCGCATCGACCCGCACCACGCTCTCGCCCGATTCGCTACCAGTCTTGCGGGCATACAGCGCAATGCCGTGCAGCCGGGCATAGGCCACCGCATCGGCCGCGAGCACCTTGGCACCCGCGCGGGCCAGCGCCAGCGTCTCGTCGTGCGACAGCTGATCGAGCCGGCGCGCGTCGTGAACCGTGCGCGGGTCGGCGCTGTAGATGCCATCGATGTCACTGTAGATTTCGCATTCGGCGCCGAGCGCAGCCGCCAGCGCAACCGCGGTCGTGTCGGAGCCGCCGCGCCCGAGCGTCGTGATCTCGCGTCGCCATGATGTGCCTTGAAACCCCGCCACAATTACAACGTGACCCTGATCGAGCGCATCTTGCACGCGAAAGGGCCGCACTTCGACGATGCGCGCCCCGCCCGGAGCGTCGTTGGTCAAGATGCCGCACTGCGAACCCGTGAGCGAAGTGGCCGCAAAGCCTTGATCGCGCACGGCCATGGCCACCAGCGCCATCGAGATGCGCTCGCCGGCCGTCAGCAGCATGTCGAGCTCGCGGCGATCGGGTGATGCACTGACCTCGTGGGCCAGTTTCATTAGTTGATCCGTGGTCTTGCCCATTGCCGATACCACGGCCACCACCCGCTTGCCGGCGCGGCGGGTCGCGGCGATCTGCTCGGCCACCTTGTGGATTTTCGCCACATCGGCCACCGACGAACCGCCGTATTTCTGCACTACCGTCGGCGCGACTTCGGCCATGGTCATTCCTTGCAGCGGTGCCTAGAGGGCGTCGGTGGGTTTGAGCGGCTCTTGCCCTGGATCATCTGCCTTTACAGGGTATTGCGTGATCATCCACCAGTTGCGATCGCGGTAGCGCCACTCCTGCGCGAGCATTTCGTTGTGCGCCACCGGGTCCGACGGCCGGCTCCACACCGCCAGAACGATCACCCTGGCCTTTTCGGTACCGACCACGTGCTCGACTGCCCGGATGTCGTACTCGTGAACCGTGACCATCGATTGCGCAATTCGTCGCTGGCGAATCCAGGCTGCGCGCAGGTTGTCGGGGATGTGCGCTCCAGCTTTTTCGACAAAACCCCAGCGCATCGACCGCGTATAGTCCTCGACCGCCTCTTTTAGGGCCATTTGTGGGGTCTGCGCGCCCGAACACGCACTCACCAGCACTTGGGTCGCCAACAAGACGGCCGCACTCCAACGCCGAAGCGTGGTCATGGCGCGCCTACCAAAGTGGCCAAAGTGCCGGCAGTATCGAGGACTTTTAGGTCTGTGTATCCGCCCACAAACGTGTCGCCGATCACGATCATCGGCACTGTGCGCCAGCCGTACTGCTCTTTGAGTTCGGCCATGCGGCTGGCATCGCGGTCGAGGTACACTTCGTCGAAGGTATAGCCGCGCTTTTGCAGCAACTGCTTGGCCGCCACGCAGTAGGGGCACGATTCGGTACGATACACAGTGATTTGCGCTGCCATGCTTGCCTGCTGCCGCTTGGAACGGCTGACGTGGTAGAATAGCTGGGCTGGGCGGTTCCAGCCAGTATCTCAATGCGCGACTTGCCAGCTGTAGCCTTAGACGTTGGGCGTGCCCGTATCGGTGTAGCCGCGACGGACTTGCGCGCCGAGGTGGCCACCGGTGTGTGCGTGGTGCAGCGCAAGGGCACCCGCAGCGACATTGCCACATTGCTGCCGATTTTCGCCCAGCATCAAGCGCAGTTGCTGGTGGTGGGTCTGCCATTTGGTTGTGAGGGCGACGACGACAGCGCCCGTTTGTGTCGCGCGTTTGCCGTAGCCCTCGCCGCGGCCCAAGCCCGCCCGGTGTGGCTGATCGACGAGGCCGATACCACTGCCCAGGCCGACGCGGAGTTGCGCTTGCTGGGTGGCAAGGCTGCGCGCCGGCGTCGCGACATCGACATGCACGCCGCCAAGCAGATCCTAGACCGCTGGCTCGCAGGCATGGCGGCGGAGCGCGCGCTGGGTTCGGGGTAGCGCCGCCTGTAGCGCGCGAGTATGCTCGGCACTTCGCCACTGGGGGGCACCGCCATGCCGATCCACGATGCCAAGCACGCCAAGAACCGACTGAAGATGCTGGGGATGCTCGACAAGCAAGAGCAGTCGTCGACGCGTCCGGGTTCGTTTGCCTACGATCAGGGCAAGATGATTACGAGTCCTGCGGCGTTGCGACCCCGCGCAACCGACCCGGCGCAGCGGCTGACGCGCTGGGTGCAGGCGGCGCTGATCACGCTCCTCGGCATTAAGTTGCCGCTCGACGGCGTGATGTCGACGGCGCTGCGGGCGGCGCTGCTGGCCTTTCAGAAGAAGGCGGGTCTGACGCAGTCGGGTGCGGTCGACAGCGATACGCTCAAGCTTTTGCAAGAGATGGTGGGGCTGCCGGCGCCGGCAGGCAACGAGACGGCGCCCCCGCCGTGGGCGGATGCCAAGCCTGCAGAGGCGCCGCAACAACCTAAGGAAAAGCCCAGCAAGAACAAGGTTGAGGGTGCCGAAGCCGACAAGACGCCCGAGGTGCCAGCGGCGGTTGGGCACGCGGACTCGGCGGAGCGTCTGCAACGGCTGGTGCTCGAGCGGTTCTTGCAGCGCGAGGCCTTGCAAGCAGTGATGGCGCAAGCCTTTGAGCGCAATTGGCTCGCGGCCGAGGCGGAGCGCAGTGGCCGGGTGGGTGAGTCGGCGCTGTTGGCGGAACTGCTGGCCTGGTGGGAGCGCGCTCAAGCGCCCGAGCGCGAGACGCCGCCGCTGTGGATGGGCGAGGTGACAAGTCTGGCGCGGGCAAAGCCGAACGAGGCCGTAGAGCTGGTGCGCAAAGCCTGGCGGAGTGAAGGGGAGCAGCAACGTCATGACGCGTAGTGTTTGGATCGTGTTGATATGTTTAGCCATTGGGCTGGGTTGCTCGCGCGGCAACTCCGTGGCGGTCGAGCCTGTGACCGAGGCCGATGCCGTCGCCAGCGCCGACCCAGACGCCAGCGTGGCAAGCGGCGACAGCGCGGTGGGCGCCGACACCAAGGTGACCGCTACTGGTGTCACGGGCGGCGGGCTGTGGGTCGTCGATGCCAACGGCCAGGCGATCGGCGTGCTCGTCCAACGTGGCCACTCTAGCCTGTCGGCAAACGGCACTGTCGACATCCTGCGCGACGGTGCCCTAGTGTACTCGCCGCAAACAGGGCTGTTTTTTGGCGTACAGCTCTCGAGCGGCAAAGTCATCAGCCCGCGCCTCGGCGTGACCGACGCCAGCTGCGCGGCACCCGTCGTAGCCGGTTACTACACCGACGGCGACGCCATCAGCGGCCCGCCCTATGCCTTCGTCTACAACGGCAGCTGGTACCGTATCGAAGCCTACCAGCCGCTCCAACTCGTCACCTGCGGCGGCACCGTGGCCGACGGCATCGACGGCAAGTGCGCGCCCCACTCCGGCTCATGCCGCGGCTTCCCCGTCACCTCGATCAAACCCGCACTGCCACTTCAATTTGCCGCGCCCATGCAGCTCAGCTGGGTCAGCAAGTGAGCCAAGCCGCGCGCTGGGCCGCGCTGTCGCTGCTAGCCGTGACCGGGTGTGCAAGGGGCTGCGATGCGCCGCCTCCGCCGCTGCCAAGCCCCGCGCCTGATGCCAGCGTGGGCACTGCCGGCGGGCTGCACGAGGTGGAAGATGCGCTGAAACTGCACCTAGTCGAGCGCAAAGCTGGCCGCGATTTGCTTGCGGGTTGGCACATGCTGCCGTGGCGTCGGCTGCGCAACTGGCGGCCCAGCGAGCACTTGGTCGTGCGTCTGGGTGCCCAAGGTCTGATTGCCGGACCGGCCAGCTTGGGACTGCCACAGGCCACGGATCCGAGCCAGTTGACTGCGTTTTTTGCGGCTTTGCTGCGGGCTGCCCCCGCGCCGGGGGTGCCATCGCACGACGAGCTGGTGCTTGCGGTCGACGCGCAGACTTCGCCCGATGTGATGGCCGCCCTGCGCGCGGTGATCTTGGCCGTGGCGCCCTGGCGTGTGGTGATCCTGGCGCGCGACGGCGACCAGCTGGTCGAGGTGCAGCTCAACCCGCCGCAACCGGGCGTGCGACTGCCACAAGTGCCGACGCCAACCAGCGCGCCGCACCCATAACCATCAATCCTTACACATGGTTTGCTACTTCTTCTCGTCGACGCGGGTAAACATGTCGGGCTGGCCGTCGCCGTTGGTATCGCGACCGATCTTCTGCAGCTTGCCCTTGACGTAGTATTCCCACGAGTCGATGACGCCATCGCCGTTCTCGTCGCGGCGCCGCTCGTTCAAGCGATTGACATCTTTACCGTCTTCGTTCTTCGTCATCTGGTAGAACATCCAGGTGTCGATGCGGCCGTCAAAGCCCAGATCGAGCTGCATCTCGGTCAGGTTGCCGTTGTCGTACTTGCGGATTTCGTCGACGCGGCCATCAAAGTCGAGGTCGAACTCCTCGCGCTCTTTGATCTCTTTGCCGGGCTCGCCCTTGTAGTACTCGACGATATCGATGCGCTGATCGAAATTGACGTCGATCTCTTTGCGGATGAGCGCTTTGCGCTGCAGGCGCCCGCCCTTGCCGTCGCCGGCTGGATCCTCGATCAGGGCGTAATGCTTGAACACATCGGGCTTGCGATCGTTGTTGACGTCGATGCGCTCGATCACGGCCGAGGCAGTGCGCTGTTCTTGCACAGGATCTGCACTCGTGCTCTCGCCGCCGCCGGCCGAACCACCTTCTTGCTTCGTCTGGTCTTTTTGACCGCCGCAGGCTGCCAACAGCACGAGAGTACCGGCGACCATTGCGTAAGACTTGAAGATTCGGGGCAAAACTAGCATATCGACCTCTCGCCCCGCGACGGGCACACCGCTGCGGCCAAAGTAGCACGCACGCGGACAATACAGCATTGTCGCCATCGGCCGGCGTCAGGTCAAGGCGCTGAGCTACCGGCTGACCGCCCGGCGCAACTCCTCGCGCATTGCCTGCGATTGGGAATCTGCCGCGAACCGCCCGTGTTGTATGCGTGCTGGATTGGCTGGCGGGACGCACTTGGGGTACACTTCGGCACCGGCGTTGCAGCCGGGCTGCACCTACGTCAACGACAGGCGGGACATGAGTTTGCAAGGATTCAGCTTTGGGGTTTTGGGCGACCGTCGCAGGCGCACGCTCAGCGGCCGGTGGCTGGCGCTGGCACTGCTCGCGGCGGTGGCCACGGTGGTGCCGAGCGGCTGCAGGAAGAAGAACGACGCGGTCGAGGCCGTTGATACTGCTGGTAAAAAAGCGCCGGTGGTCGGTCGCAAGTCGCGCGACCCGGCCAAGGCTGTCGATGCCCCGCGGGCGGCCACGCCATCGGTTGCGCCGGGTCTGCGGCCGCAGCCGCCCGCCATGGGGGCCTCGCCGCCGCCTAGCGCAGTTGCTGCTCCATCGTCGGTCACTCCGTCGTCGGTCGCTCCATCGTCGGTCGCTCCATCGTCGGCACCTGCGGCCGCCGCCCTGGCAGCCGTGCCAGCCGGAATGCCGCCAAGTGCCATTGTGCCCGCAGAGGCGCCGCTTCGGCCCGGCCGTGGTGCGGCCGCCGCTGAGACGGACGCGGCTTTGCGACCTTCGCGGGGTGCGCCGTCGGCTGAGGCTGCCCCCGAGGCGCCTCGCTTGGGTGGTGAGACGCCTGAAGCCGCGCCACCTGCGCGCCCGCTGGCTGCGCCACCGCCCGGGTCGGGTGAGCCGGCGCTCGATGTAACGGGCTATCTGTCGGTGGGCGATCTTGAGAGGGTGCTCGGCGCTAAGGCGAACCTGCGGCGGGCCGACTTGCTGGGAACGCAGGCCTCGCCGGGTTACAACTTCCTGTATTTCAACAAGGGCAAGGGCGACGACTTTGGTGTGTCCGTGCAGGTGTGGCGCGACTCGAATCCGGCCGAGAGCCGCACCCGCTTTGCTACGATGAAGAACACGTACAGCAACGTGGCGCCCACCAACAAGGTAGCCGACCAGGGCTTCCGCTCGTTCTTTGGCGGCGTGGTCACGCTGGTTTTTGCCGACCCCCGCCGGCCCATGGTGGCCGCCGTCAGTTGCTCGACCAAGACCTGCACGGCCGACCAGATGCTTGAGCTGTCGCGGCGCGTGGCCGAGCGCTTGCACTAATCACCCTGTAAGCCTGGATAGAAGTGCGACGCGACCGCAGCCCAGCGTGTCCGGCGCCGACCAATGCCGCGGTCTGAACGCATGGCCTGCATCTCCGCAAGCGCCGTGCCCCGACCGCAACGTGGGCTGACCGCCTGTGCCGCCGCCAAGTCTCTACCGAAACTGCGGGTGAATCAGGGGCAGCCGCTGCTGTCGAATAGGCAGCCCTTGATCGGGTCGCAACTGTCGACGCTGCAAGCCTTGCCGTCGTTGCACTTGATCGGGGTGCCGCCGACGCACAGGCCGCCTTTGCAGCCGTCGCCGCTGGTGCAGCCATTGCCGTCGTCGCACGTCGCACCGTCTGGGGCGGGCAGGCCGGCGGTGCAGCCTGAACTGGGCAAACAGCCGCCGGGGCCGGTGCAAGGGTTGCCGTCTTCGCACACAATGGCGGTGCCCTTGCAAGTGCCCTTTAGGCATCCCGTATTGACCGTACAGACGTTGTTGTCGTCGCACGGTTCGCCGCTGTTCATCTTGGTGCCGGGGATGCAGGCGCCCTTGCTGCAGGTTACCGGTGTGCACGGGTCCGTGGCTTTGCATAATGTTACGGTCACGCAGGTGGGCAGCGACACGCCGTCGGAGCTTTTGCACACGCCCGGCGTGCACGGATCGCTACCGCAGGGCTGGTTGAGAATGGGGAAGTGGTCCACCTCGCCCGTGAACTGGTCGCACGCGTCTTGCGTGCACGGGTTGCCGTCGTCGGCCTTGTCAGCAGCGCTGCAGTTCTTGCCCTGGCAGACCCCGTCGGTCATGCACAAGCTCGTGCCTTTGCAGGGGATCGGGCTGTCTGATTTCTTGGCCACTTGCCCACAATAGCCGATGCCGCCGCTGACCGTGCACACATCGTCGGCGCACGGATCGCCTTTTGCCGCACACATGGGCTTGGTGACGCACGCGCCGGCCACGCACACCTCGCCGACCGTGCAGGGGTCCATGTCGGGGCAGGCCCAGCCGGCGCGGTCTTGGTGGATGCAGCCGAGCCCCGGGTCGCACACGTCGTAGGTGCAGGCGTTGCCGTCGTCGCAGTTTTCTTCTTTGGCGGGCAGGCAGTAGCCCAAGCTGCATTGGCCCGGGCCGCCGCACTTGCCCAGGTCGCAGGGCCACTGCTCGGGGGCCTCGCTCCATTCGCATAGGCCGGTCTTGACGTTGCAGGTCGCCACGCGGCAGGGCTGGCTGCCGAGCAGGTCGCACTGGGTGTCGGTTGCGCAACCGCCCATGCCCACAGGGATATCCGGGCCAACTTGTTGGTCGACCACGGTGTCGGCAGTGTCCGCTTCGCTGTCGGCGACGTCGCTGCTGTCGTTGATGTCGGTGCTGGGGGCGTCGGACGCGTCGCCGTCGCTGGTGCCGGTATCGTTCTTGGCAGTGTCGCTTTTGCCGGCGTCGCTTTTGCCGGTGTCGGCTACGCTTGTGTCGCCGGACTTGGCGTCGAGGGGTTCGTTGTCGCGCTTGCCAGGCAGGCAGCCGGCCATGACCAGCGCGAGCAGGCACAACCAGACAGCTTGGCGAGAGGGGGCAAGAGCGGTACGGGCGGGCGGGATTAGCAAAGCAGTGACACAGCGGGCGATGGAGCGCCCCAGCGTGAAGTGTAGACGGGCAGCCCTTAGCCGTCTATGCCTTGTGTCGCAGCGCTGCGCTCGATCAGGCGCGCTCGAAAGGAAACGCTTGCACGTCGGCGATGTCGTGTAGGCCCAGCAGCGCCATAACCAGGCGATCGACGCCGAGTGCCACGCCCGCCGCGGGGGGCATACCCTGCTGCAGCGCGGCCAAGAAGCGCTCGTCGATGGGGTACAGCGGCAGGCCGGCTAGCTTGCGCGCCGCCAGGTCAACGTCGAAGCGCCGCCGCTGCTCAACATGGTCGGTTAACTCGCTGAAACCATTTGCAAGCTCTACACCGTGGAGGTAAATCTCGAAACGCTCAGCCCAGTGCGGCGCATCGGCAAACGGCCGCGCCAGCGACGCCATGGCAATGGGCCAGCGCTCGAGCACCACTGCCGGCAGGTCGCGCAGCGCGGGCTCAACCCGCTCGACCAGGGCTCGTGTCAGGATATCGGCCGCCGTATCGCCCTGTTGCACCTCGAGCCCGGACTCTTGCGCCCGCTCGGCAACCCGCGCATCGCTTTGGCAGTCGCCTGGGTCAAAACCAGCAAACTGGTGAATAGCTTGGCGAATCGCTACATTGCGCCAGCGCGCCCGGGCGTCGAAAGGGGGCCGGCGGTCTGGCAGCGCCCGCAGCGGCGCCCACTCGGGACCCGCCAGCGCTTTGGCACAATGGCGCACCAGTGCGCGACAATCCGCAACAATTGTACGGTAGTCAGTGTCTACCCGATACCATTCGAGCATCATGAACTCGGGGTTGTGCCAATGGCCGCGCTCGCCGGAGCGAAAGGCGTGCTGCAGGCTGTAGATCTTTGAAAACCCGCCAGAAAGCAGACGCTTGCAGTGGTACTCGGGGCTGGTGACCAGGTAGCGCACGGTCGGCGCGCCGCCCATACCCTCGCGCAGCTCGGCGCGGACCGCATCCAGGTGCAGCTCAAGGCCTGGCGAGTGGGCCAACATGGGCGGATCGACTTCGCAAAAGCCGCGCTTGTCGAAGAAGCTGCGAATCGCCCGCAGCACCGCCGCGCGCGCCTTGAGCGCCCAGAAGCGGGTGGCCTCACGCTCACTTAGCCGGTAGAAGTCGCCGTCGCTGCTCGGCTCTGTGGCCGGCGCCGGCTCAATCGGCTCCCAACCGCCCGCGACTTCGACCGCGAACTGGCCGTGCTGGGCCGCGCCCGTCAGCTGCACCTGCAGCACTTGCCCATCGTGCCAAAGCCACGCTAGCTGGCCCTGGGTCGCCAACACGCGCCCTAGCCGTCGCTCCTGCTGCATCTGTTGAATCCTCTAGGCTTATTCGATCGCTAGGTTGTACGAGCGGTCTACGCCTTGGCGGTCGATGGCGGTGCGCACCAAGTCCCAAACGGCTGGACTTTTGGCGTGGAACGACCCATCGGGGCCCGCCTCGCCGCGGAAGATGCGCAGACCCGCCGCGTCGGACTCTTCGCCGCCCGGAATCGCGTCGCCCGGCTTGGCGACCACCCGCAGCGCATTGGCGCCGGGGGCCAGATCTTGAGTCATCTCGACCGTAAAACGGGCTGAATCCAGGCCAATCTTGCGGAACGGCTTGCCATTGACCCATACCTCAAAGGCAAAGTTGACCTTGGGGTTGGGCTCATACACCAGCACATACCGGTACTTGGGCTTTAGCGTGGGCACTTTGGCCGACGACAGGTCGCTCTGACCGACCACCTTGGGCTGGCCATCCGCGCCGTACTCGATGCGGTAGCCGGGCGACAGGATCTGAATGTCGCCGTTCGAGTCAAATTTCACTGTACAATTCATCAGATCGGCGTTCTTGAGGTTGGTCACCTTGGCGCCGTTTAGGTAGATGTCGAGCGCCCACGCGGGCATCGAGACCAGCAGCACGGTCGCGGCGAGCGCCAGAGCGTGCAGCCACTTGATCGGCATCTGGATCGGCAAACGATTCGGGGTCATAGCAAGCTCCAACCGCGGCAGGGGCCGCTCCGTTGCGACGCGCGACCGCCGGCGGCGATTCGACGCGCACTGCAAAGGGTGCCAGAGTCTTGGCCAAATGCTAGAAAATCGCCGAGCTGCGGCTACTTGCCACCTGGATTCAGCACTTCGGGCAGGGTGCACGCCTGGTCCTGCCAGCCGGTGCAGACCTTGGGGCCGCCCTGGTACGCGATCGATGCGTTCGTTAAGCACTTGATGTCTTTGGAGAGACGGTCGTTGTCGAGCTGGCCGCCGGGTGTCAGGTATTGCATGCACGCCCAGCCGCAGCACGCCTCGCTCTGCGGCTTGGGCCAGTACTGGCATGGAATTAAAAAGGATTTGCAGACCGACTTGCACTGTTGCTTGGCTTCGTTCAGCAGCGGGTCGGTGATCTTGGCTTCCCAGTCGCAGGTGACCGGATCGACCTTGACCTGGCCGTTGGCGCTGGGCGCCATGCATACCTTGGTCGGCAAGTCGGTGATGAGTACTTTCGCTTTGTAGCTCAGCTTGTTGCAAAGCTCCCATTGGCTGCTAAGGTGGGTGCAGCTCGCTAGGTTGCTGCAGACTGGCGCGCAGAACGGGGTGCTGGGGCCGGCGAAGTCGCTGGGCATCTGCACGCATAAGGCTGGCACGCCTTGCAATGCTTCGTTATCGCAGTAGTTCTTGATCTTGCTGGTCGGGCAGAGCGCTGTGCACCACGGGGTCGGTGCGTAGTCGCTCTGCTGGCAGTCGAGCCCGACCGCGCATTTCAAGTTGGGGTCGCAGGGTTGGCCGAAGCCCGGCAAGGGCAGGGCAGCGCTGCGCACGGGCACGCTCCCGTCGGCGCAGCTGCTCGCCGCGACCGCGACGATCCACAAAATAAATAGGCTGTTGCGTGTCATGGCTACCCGTCGAGCTTGCTTGTTGGTCGCGAGCGGCGTGGCCGGCCCAAACCAGGATGCGATAGCCGTGGCGCCGACGCAAGCGCGACCCCATCGGCACCGACCCTGGGGGCCTTGACAGCGGCGCCAAGCCGTCTTTACGTAGAGGTTTTTGGCAAATAATTCGATTAAATATCAGGATATTGGGTCGATTTTCTTCTTGACTTCGCCGCGGACCGTCCTTGCTTTGGTCATGGCTGGCCGCGGCGATGCCGAAACCACCATTACCGTAGTCCTTTGGCGCGGATAGCACTGCCGCGCTCACGATTGGGAGGAAGTCATGACCCTGATGCGCTGGAATCCCTGGACCGACATGGACACGCTGCAGAGCGAGATGCAACGGCTTTTGGAAGCACGCAACACCGACATGCGCAAGCCGATGATGCCCCGGGGCTTTGAGCCGGCGGTGGATATCCTAGAAGATTCAGACAAGTACACCCTGAAGTTCGACCTGCCCGAAGTGCTGCTGAGCGACCTGCACATCGACGTGGAGAACCAAGTATTGACTGTGCAGGGCGAGCGCACGATGGAAAAGCAAGAGGAGAAGAAGGGCTACAGCCGCATCGAGCGGGGCTATGGCGCCTTTACGCGCAGCTTTTCGCTGCCCAACAACGTCAACGCCGAAAAGATCACCGCGGTCTGCAAAGACGGTGTGCTGCGCATCGACTTGCCCAAGAAGGCGGAGGCGCAGCCGCGTAAGATCGCGATTAAACCTGTGAATTAGCCAAGAAAGGAAGGAGGCAACGGCGCCCTAGCCAAGGCGCGATCGATGCACATCGCCCTCGAAGTGCTGGCCATTGAGCGACACGTACAAGCGGCCGTCGCTCTGGGTCAGCTCGAGGGCGGTGTGCCTATCGAGCAAAGGCACCAGCGCATCGAGCAATTCCACATCAATGCGCACCACTTCGACGCGCTGGGGGGCAAACAGCACACCGCTCCGGGCGGCCTGTTCGAGCAAGGGTTGCTCAGCAGCCGTAAAGATCTTGACCTGCGGGCAGGCCTTGGCGGCGCGGTGCACGCGATCTGCCGAGGGCGAGCCGACTTCGATCCACTCCTGCAACTCCCCAGTAGGACTGCGAATTGACAGTGCCGGCTCCTCGGTGTTCGACAGGCCGCCTTTGGAGAAAGCAAGCCCCTCGGCGTGGCACAGGCCAAACGCGATCAGCCGAAGCAACAAGTTGCGTTCCGTTTCGGACGGATGCTTCGCTAGGCGCAGGTCTAGGCTCTCGTACACGCCGCGGTCGACGTCGGAGCACTGCATCGCGAAACGATAGAGAGTTGCCGTAAGCGCCATGCGGGGTTACTGCCCTACCGCGAGGTTGGCGGGCAGACTGACGCCGCGCAGCTTGGCCTTGCCTACCGCGCGAGCCTCGCCGGGACGCAGTGGAATACCACTTGAATCAAGAGGTTCGCTGGCAGTCGCGACGGTAGCCGCCCCGCCCCGCTTTTTGGCCCGGGCAGCCATCTGCTTGGCGCGCTTGGCGGCGCGGACTTCGGCCTCTTTACGCAACTTCTCTTGGCGCTTGGCTTCTTCGGCGGCGAGCTTGGCGGCCTTGCGGCGCTCGCGGCGATCCACAAACTTTTCGATGGCGGCCTTGGTCGTCTTAACCTCGAGCACTTGGCCCGGGTGCAACATCGAGTCGCCCAAGTGATTCCACTCGAGGACCGCGTCGACCGTCACACCCAGCTGGCGGGCCACGTCGCCCAAGAACCGCTCGTCTTCAATCGTCAATTGCAGCTTTTCAGCGGCCGGCTTGCTGGGCACCACGTTGCGCAGGGGCGTCTTCGACGCCGTACCCTCGCCCGCCTGCAGCATGCTCGCCGAGAGCTTTTCGATTTCTTGGCGGCGCTCACAACCGGCGCCTGCGATCGCTGTGCAAGAAAAAGCAATAGTAGCAACGACGTGCAGATGGATGCGCATGGCGAACCTCGACTATCGGACCGAGCAGCACTACCGTGGGGCAAAACGCTTGACGACTGAACCGTTTTGCGTTGGCATGGCGCTCGCCCGCGACGAATCTAGCACCGGCTGGGCGACGGGCAATTATTTCGGTGGAATGTGCGTAACTTCGCGCCGCTCAACACAAATACGGATCGGATGGGGGGGGCCACAGCGATGAGCCTAGGGCCCCAGGTCGAGCCGCGTCTGCCCTTGTGGCTAGCGGTGGCATTCCACGCCGCCATGGCTGCGATCGCCCTGATTTGGCAGAGTTTTCGCCCTGAAGGCATACTCGGCCTAGTGCGTGTGCCCTTTGAGCATGTGCTGCCGTGGTGGGGCGCGGCGGTAGGTACTGCGTGGATTCTGGTGTTGGGCCCCGCGTGGCTCGAGGATAAGTTGCCTTCGCTTAAGGCAGTTTCGGTCGAGCTGTACGAGTCGGTCGCGCCGATCACCACCTGGCGCGTGGCCGTGCTGGCGGGGATGTCGGGGCTCTCAGAAGAGCTGCTGTTTCGCGGACCGCTGCAAGCGACGATTGGCTGGGTGCCCGCGGCGCTGCTTTTTGGCTTGGCCCACGGCGGCTTGGCGAAGCGGCAGCGGCCGTGGATGCTATTCGCGTTGCTCGCGGGCCTGCTGATGGGCTGGATGGTCGAGTACTACGGTGCCCTTAGCCCAGCGATGGTGGCGCACATTACAGTTAATGCTATTAATATGAAGAGGTTACAGCGCTATGCCCCGCTGGCCGAGCGGCTACGGCTGCGCCAGTCACCCGCCGCGCCCCAGGAGCAAGCCAATGAATGACGAGGGCTTGCGCTTTGCCGGCTACTTCGCGCTCGATGTGCGACTCCTCGTCACCTGCTTGGTCTTCGCGGTGGCACTGGCCACGCTGGCGGTGGCACTGCGGCTGCGCGGGCGCCGCTGGGACGAACATGTGGTGGGGTTCTTGGCTGTCTTTTCGCTGAGTTTCTTGATCACACTCGGCTTGACCAACCTGCTGGCGGTGCATCCAGCCTTGCGGATCGAGTCGCTGTTCCCGGTGCCCTAGCCGCTAGCTCGCCACGGGCTCGACCGGAGGTAGCTCGCTTGGCGGATTTGTCTGTGAGTCCGACGACTTCTGAGCCGCTGTTTGGCGGGTAGGCAGCAAGCTGATCGCACCGCCAAGCAGCATCACAAACGCGCCCAGCCACAAGAAGCCGACGAAGGGGAACACCACCGCCAAAAGGCTAACGTGGCGGCCACCTTGCGCCGGGCGCATCGCTAGGTACAGGTCGTGGGCAATGGTCGACTCGATCGCCACCTCGGTGGTGGGCGACTGATGCTTCTTATAGTTGCGCACTTCGGGGAACAGACTGTGGCCCGCTGCCGTCGGGATCACGTCGACGCGACCCTGACCCGCCTTGACCACCGCGCGGGTGTTGAAGGCGGCAAAGCGCACATTGGGCAGCGGTCCGGCCTGCATGTCGGCTAGGAACTGCGCGCGCTCTTTGCCATTTTCGAAAATCACTTCGAACGTCGGCTGGCCAGGGACCGTATTGACCTTGACCGGCGTCGGTGCCGCGTCTTTGGCCCAGTCTTTAAACTCAAACACCACCCGCATCACCGCCTGCGGCGCCACGGCGGCCACTTCCATCACGCGGCTCGACAGCTCGACATGGAGCAGGCGATCGTCGCTCGGATCGGGCTTGACGCTGACCTTGCCCACCAAAGTGGGAGCAAAGGCACGTGCGGCAAAGCGTTTCGCCTTCATCGCATCGGCAAAGATCAGCTCGACGCGGGCATGGCCGGGCTCGGTCTTGACCTCGAAGGGACCGTAGCCTTCGGCCGCCTTTTTAGCCTGGTCGATGGCGCGATCGCTCAGGCGCGACTCGCGGTCGGTGACGACCACTTCGGCCTTGGTCCAGGCATAGGCACCGTCGGCCTCAAAACCGTCGGTCGTGCCTGTAAAAGTGACCACATAGCCACCGATCGGCAGCGCGTCGCCGGGGTGCAACGGCACTTCGGGTTGGTATGTGCGAAATGCGGTGCCGGCAAACGCCAAGAAGCAAAATACGAGGCCTAGGTGCACAACGTAGCCGCCGTAGCGTCGCTTGTTGCGCAGGGTCAGCAAGATGAGGCCCGTCAAGTAGTTCTCGCCGTGGGCCTTTTGGCGGGCGCGGGCGCCTACATGGAATTCGAGCAGAATCGTCCAAAAGACAAAGAGGCCGAACCAGCAGCAGACGGCGCCCCACACCTCGGTCATGCCCAGGCTGTCGACGATGGTGCTCAGCGCGGTCGAGAACTGCACATTTTCCCAAATGCCCTTGGTATAGGCGCCGTGAAGCAGCCAAGTAGTTGAGATTGTAAGCGTTGCTAGCGAAGAGACGGTGAGCGGCCGGCGGAAATTTTTCTCGAAATTCTTGCGGGTGGCGCGGCGCCAGCTGATGAGCGGCCCCACGCCGGTGAGCAGCAGCAAGAACAGCCCCAGGGGCGTCATGACGCGGTTGAACCAGGGCTCGCCCAATTGCACTTTCTGCGTCAGGGGTTCCATGGGGATGCCCAGGGCGACAAACGGCTTGATTACGGCGTTGTACAGGTCTTGCACGCCCTTGGCCTCGCTGATCTGGCCAAAGACCGTGCCCCACAGCACCACGAACGCGCAGCCGACCAGCAGGACATTGTTGAGAACAAAGAAGGATTCGCGGCTCCACACCGAGTCGAGGTCGGCGTTGGCGCGCAGACTTTTCCAGCGGTAGCCCACCGCGATCGCCGAAACGACCACGATAATCGCCATGTAGACTAAGAAGTAGGGGGCCAAGGTCGAGTCGGCAAAGGCGTGTACCGAGTCGATCAGCTGCGATCGCGTTAGGAAAGTGCCGAAGATCGTGAGTAGAAACGTTAGGCACACCAGCACGGCGTTCCAGCGCTTGAGCATGTCGCGCCGCTCTTGGATCATGACTGAGTGCAAGAACGCGGTGGCAGTGAACCAGGGGATAAGTCCGGCGTTTTCAACAGGATCCCACATCCAGAAGCCGCCCCAGCCCAGCTCTGTATAGGCCCAGGCGCCGCCCAAAATGAGGCCGAGCGACAGGAACAACCACGACACCAGCGTCCATTGGCGGGTGTCGCGGAGCCACTGCGCGTCGAGCTGGCCGGTGACGAGCGCGGCCAAACCGTAGCAATAGGGAATCGTAAAGGCGATGTAACCCGTGAGAAGGCTTGGGGGATGGATGGCCATCAGCGGATTTTGCAGCAGCGGGTTCATACCCTTGCCATCGTCGGGGCCGGCACCAGCGCGAAAGACCTCGAACGGATTGGACTCGAAGGCCATGAGCAGCACGAAAAAGAAGATCGCGAGCGACAAGAAGCCGGTGACGTAGCCCAAAAAGCGGGCGGATTGCGAGCGGTTGCGCAAGATCGACCACGAGCCAAAGGCGCTGAGCGCGGTGGTCCAAAAGAGCAGAGCGCCCTTTTCGCCACCCCAAAATCCCGCGATCAAGTACGCCAGCGGCATGTCGACATCGGTGTATGACGATATGTATTTATTGCGGAAATCGTGCGTAAGTAGGCCATGCATCAGCACGGCGTCCATGGCGAAGAACAGCATCAGCGCGACCAGCAGGCCCTGGCGCGAGGCGGCGAGCAGGCCCGGAGAGCGACGCATGGCGCCGGCCAGACCCAGCAGACCGTTGCCTAGGGTGACCACAAAAGCCATGTAAATAAGCGCAGTTCCTAGTTCGTGCATAATCCCGTCCGCGGACCTGTCGGCCCACCGTGGCGTAGCCTAGCGGAATCTGCTCGGCGGCCCAAGTGCACGGTGCAAAGGGCTTGCAGTCCCAGCGAGTTGTACCCGCTCGGCACGTGCGCGCCGCGGCCTGGACCTTGACCGCCACGCCGCGCGCTCCGACACTACGCCGCGCCCATGCGGGCTGCAGCACGGACTGGGATGAGCCAATACCGCTACGACGCGTCGTTCTTTGCCTATACCAGTGCGTCGAACCAGGCCTCGGCCGAGGCGGTGGTGGCGCTGCTAAAGCTCTGGTTTCCGCATGTTGCCAGTGTGGCGGATTTTGGCTGCGGGCAGGGCGTGTGGCTGGCGGCGTGGCAGGGCGCGGGCGTGGCCGATGTGCTGGGCCTAGACGGCGACTATGTCGATAGGTCTCAACTGCGCATCGCTGCGGAGCAATTTCGAGCGACGGACCTGGTGAAGCCCACCGAGCTAGGCCGACGCTTTGACCTGGTGCAGTCGGTCGAGGTGGCCGAGCACCTGCCAGCGAGCGCGGCGGCGGGCTTCGCCCAGATGCTAGGTAAGCACGCGGACCTGCTGCTATTTTCGGCGGCGCCTCCGGGGCAGGGTGGCGAGCACCACGTCAACGAGCAGCCCTACGATTACTGGCGCAACCTGCTGGCAGCGCAGGGTTTTATTGCATACGACTGCATTCGGCCGCATCTGGCCGGGCGGCCTGAGATTCAGCCGTGGTACCGCTACAATCTGGTGCTGTATGCGCGCCCCAGTGTGGCCCTGCCCGAGGCGGTGCGGGCGACGCGGGTGGCCGAAGGTCAGAAAATTCAAGATGTTTCGCCCCTTCTGTACCAGCTGCGCAAGGCGGTGGTGCGGCTCATTCCGCCGGTGCTGGCCGATCAGCTGGCGCGGTGGAAGGCGCGGCGGGGGTAGGCCAAACAGGCTCTAACCCCCCAAAACCTCAGCCTCAATCGCCTCGATCCGGCTCGCCAGCAGCTCCCACTGGCCCATCGCGGCCTCGAGCTTGCCCTTCAGTTCGGCCTGCTCTTGCAGCAGCGCCACCACCTTCGCGCCATCGCCATACAAGTCCGGGTCGGCTTGCAGCTGCAGAATCTCGGCCTGGCGCTTTTCGTCTTTGCCTATCGCATCTTCGGTGGCCTGCAGCCGCGTCTTAAGGTCCTTGGTGCGGCGATGTGCCTCTTGGCGGCGGGTGGCCTCGTCGCGCTTGCGCTGCTTGTCGTCGTCGCGGCTGGCACCCTTCGCCTCGCCCGAATCACTAGGCATTCCATTGTCTTTGCGGGCATCCAGCGTCGGCCGATCCACCGTGCCGCCGTTCAAAAGCCGCTCGAGCTCTTTGGGATCGCCGCCCGCCTTCTGAAACAGCCACGCATCGTAGTCGCCGTGGTGCAGCGTCGCCTTGCCGCCCGGCTCAATCTCGAGCACCTTATCAGCTACTGCATTGATAAAATAGCGATCGTGGCTCACGATCACCACTGTACCCTCAAACTGCGCCAGCGCTTGCTCCAGCACCTCGCGGGTCATCAGGTCCAAGTGATTGGTCGGCTCGTCGAGCAGCAGCACATTGGGCCCGCGCAGCACCATCTTGGCCAGCGCCAGCCGCGCCTTTTCGCCGCCCGACAGCACGGCGACCTTCTTGTCGACCATCTGGCCCGAAAACCCCAGTCCGCCCAGCACACTGCGCACCTGTGGCACGGTCCGGTCTAGGGCCGCGCGCCGCGCTTCTTCAAAGACAATGCTTGTCGCATCAAGCTGTTCTAGCTGGTGCTGGGCATAGTACTCGCGCACCACGCCGCCGCCGACTACCACTTCGCCGCCCTGGATATCGGTCACGCCGGCCAAGACTTTGAGCAGCGTCGACTTGCCCGCGCCGTTGGGCCCCACCAGCGCCACCTTGTCGCCGCGCCAGATGGTCAGGTTGCAGTCCTGGTAAATGGGCTTGTCGCCCCAGCTTTTTTGCACATGGTCGGCGCGCAGCACCTCGCGGCCGGTGCGGGCTGGCTCCGCAAACTTTAGACCGATGGTCTGACCGTTCTGCCCGTCGACCTCCACATTCTCGATGCGGGCCAGCATCTTAAGACGACTCTGCGCCTGCTTTGCCTTGCTCGCCTTCGACCGAAACCGCTCGACAAACGCCGTCAGGTGCGCCCGCTGCCGGTCGACCTGCACCTTGCGCGCCACCTGCTGATCGATCCGCGCCGCGCGGCCCTCAAGAAAGTCCTCGTAACCACCCGGGTATTCTTGTGCGCCTTTCTTGCTCAACTCGACGATGTGGGTCGGCACGCGGTTCAAGAAGTAGCGGTCATGGCTTACCGCGACGATGGCGCCGGGGTAGTCCTCAAGAAAATCCTCGAACCACGCAAGACTCTCTAAGTCCAAGTGATTCGTCGGTTCGTCGAGCAGCAGTGCATCGGGTCGCTGCACCAGTAGGCGCGCCAGGGCCACCCGCATCCGCCAGCCGCCCGACAGGGTCAGCACATCGCTCGCGATCCCAGCTCGGTCAAAGCCTAGACCAGAAAGTACTGTATTGGCGCGCACCTCAAGATCATCGCCACCGAGTTCGTCGAAGGCGTGCATGGCTTTGTCTAGGGCCTCGAGCGCCGCCTCGCTGCCCGCCCAGCTGTGGTCGTCGGCCATCCTTAGGTGCAGGTCGTGCAGCCGCTGCTTGGCGCGCATCCAGTCGCTTGAACCGGCCAGAACGGCTTGTAGTACGCTGCCTTGCCCCACATCTTCTACATCTTGCGGCAGGTAGCCGATGCGCAGTGCCTTGGGTTTTTGCACCGCGCCGCCATCGGCCTGCAATTCGCCACAGATAATCCGCAGTAGCGTGGTCTTGCCCGCGCCGTTTGGGCCAACTAGGCCGTACCGACGCCGCGGCAGAATCTGCCAATGCACACCTTCGAAAAGCGTTTTTACGCCAAAGCTCTTGGCTAAGTTTTGTAGCTGTATCATGGGAGTAGCGGTCTTCTTTGCGCGCGCGGGGCTGTCTAGGGCAGGTTTGAAATCGGGTAACCGACGCACATTGGCGCGGTCTGGCCGGGTAGCGATGGCCACGTGCACTTTTGCGTGCGCGGGGTTCGCTGCGAGATGCGCACCCAATCGCTGGTGTTGTTGTTGGTGTCGAGGCCGGCGCCGCAGAAATAGGCCGGTTTGCCGGGGTCGCCATAGTCGGCAGCGCTGCCCAAGCCCAGGCCCTTGCGGCGAATTGCCCCGCCCTGGCCGTCGCCGCAGGTGGGCGAGACTTGCGGGTCGGCTGGCAACTTGCTCTCCGCCTTGGCCGTGGCCGCTGCGCCCCAGGCGACCCGGTCAAATTCGACGTTGCCCATCGTCACTAGCCGCACCGCGCCGGCCGCGCTGGGCAAGTTGAAGGCCTTGCTCGACTGGAAATCGGGCGCCGGCAAGGTGCTGTCGTAGTTGATCGGCGCCACCAAGTAGTAGCTGTAGGGCGCGACCGAACCCGTAAGCGGCTTGCCCGTGGTCAGTTGGTCAGTAATCGAAGTCTGCAATACGTCAGTGGGATTCTGCATCTGCAGCACCATCGCCGAGGTGATCTGCGTCGTGCCACCCACGGTTGCGGACTTCGACAGCTGAATCTGACTGGCCGACGGGTTGTACAGCACAATGTACTCGTTGTCGGCCGCAAGCATCGCGTTGCCTTTCTGGTTGGTGGTGGGCGGGCCCTCGGTGGCGACTTCGGCAATGATTAGCCTGAGGTCGCAGAGCAGCGTCTTGGGGTTGCAGCCATAGCCCATGTCGCACTGCACGCCACACTGCGGGTCGACGCATTTTTCGGCCGAGCTGCCCAAGTAATTGCACACATAGCCCTTGGCACAGGTGCCCGCGCAGGCCGGCTCGTACACACCAGAACCCAGCGTCTGCGGTGTGGGGTCGGCGATAATAAAGTCATTGAAATCATTATTTGTATCCAGAGAATTGCCGGCCAGATCCATACCGCCGTCGGGGGCCATAGTCGCCGCCGTGGCACCATTCTTGGCCTTGCGCTCTAAGCTGCTGCCGGCGGTGTCGACTGGCGCGGCGGCTTTGTACTGCACGCCGATGCCGGCGTTGTTGAAGGTGATGGCGGTGCCCCAACCCAACAAGTCCATTTCGGTATCCGAGCTTGGATCGTACAGGCGCAGCGTGCCGCCCGCGCTGTCCAAGTTGCTGACGGTGGCGGGTATCAGATCGACCTGGCCGTGGCTGCGCGCCCAAGCCTGCGAGCCGATTAAGAAATAGTGCTTCGCCGGCAAGACGGTGCCCGCTGGCAAGATGGCCACGTTGACCAACCAGGGCTTATACGACTCGACATCCGCGTCCTTCTTTTGCAGTCGCCAACCACTCAGATTTACAGACTTTGTTCCGGCGTTGTACAACTCAACGTACTGCTCGCCATCGCTGCCAAAGTAGACCTCGCTGATCAGTACGGAGCCGGTCGGGTCGGGGATGCACACCATGGTGCCGTTGCCGCAGATTTTGCCCGAGCCGCAGCCGAGCGCGCCGGTCACGCCGAACGACTCGCATTCAAGGTCGTCGAGGCACTTTTGGCCTATAGACGAGAAGTTGCAGACCTTGCCCAGCGAGCAGGTGTCGCCGCACGCCGGCTCGAATTTGCCGCCTATCAAGCTTTGCGGTTCGGGCCAGAAGCGGACCAAGAAGTCGTCTGCATCTTTGCCGGTGTCGTAGCTGTTGCCGGCCAACCACTCGGGGCGGTGGGGCGCCATCGACGAGGCCTCGGATTGCTCGCTCGCGTGCCGCTCGATCGAGGTATAGGTCGGCCAGCTTAGGTCCGAGGCGTCGATTGGCGCGGTTCCACTTTGAATAATGCCAGCTTGCCCATCATCCCAGCTCAGGCGATCGTGCTCGAGCTGGTGGGTCACATCGCGCAGGCGCAGCTGCAGGTGCCGCATGGTGTCGACCGTACAGCCGGCCTTGCCGGGCATGTTCTTGAGCGCAAGAGCGAGCTTAAAGGTGCTCGGAGCCGACACATCGATCGCCACGCCTTGCTGCGCCACCGTGCCCGTGCCGAACAGCGCGTAGCGGTGCGCCGGCAAGGCCATGCTCGGCTTACCTTTGGCCAGCGTCGTCCAGGTATCTTTGGCATCGGCATCAAAGGGCCTAGCTTCTAGAGCAAATTCGTCGAGCTGGGCCGAGCTGTCGGTGGGGTTGTAAACCTCGACCCAGTCGTCGCTGGCGTCCGCCGGGTTGCCCACGTAGACCTCGCTGATGACCAAGTGCAGCCCGCCCTTGAATGCGCAGCTGGGGATGGTGTCGGTCGAGCAAGCGGCAAAGCTGCCACAGTCGCCGGCCGTGGGCTTGTAGGTGCAGCCGGTGCCGGCCACGCAGGCGTCGAGGGTGCAAACATTCTCGTCGTTGCAATCGCTGGCCGTTCCGGCGCAAGTGCCCGATGTGCATGCGTCTTTGTCGGTACACGGGTTCTTGTCGTCGCACGCGCTCTGGCTGGGCGTGTGGCTGCAACCGGTCAGCTTGTCGCACGCGTCTTGGGTGCAGGCGTTGCTGTCGTCGCAGTTGGTCGCCGTTGTGCCTGTGCATAGGCCGACTTGGCAGCCATCGGCGTCGGTGCAGGCATTGCCGTCGTTGCAGGGCTTGTTGTTCAGCTTGATCTTGTTCTCGCAGCCGAGCTTGCCACCGCCCGCCGGCAAGGTGGTCGCGGTGGGGTTGCACGGGATCTCGACGCAGCCGCTGTCGCTCGCGCACACCTTGGCGTCGCCCGACTTGCAGGCGCCCGCGCCGTCGCAGTGATCTTGGGCAAAACTGCCGCTGGTCACGCTGCTGTCGCCCGTGCACGCGTTGCCGTCGTCGCACGGTGTGGCACTTTCGGCGGGCGTGTGGGTGCACCCGGCGTTCTTGTCACACGCATCGGCGGTGCAGACGTTCTTGTCGTCGCAGCTTATCAGATCACCTGTACATTTGCCCGTTTTGCAGCTGTCGCCGGTGGTGCACGCCGAGCCGTCGCTGCACACCACACCGTCGAGCAGGCCGGGGTCGTGCTTGCACGCGTCGCCGGCGGTCACCTTTTCGTCGCAGCTGTCGGCGGTGCAAGGTAGCGCGTCGCTGCAGGTGTTCTCGTCGCCGGTGCAAGTGCCGCCGATGCAGCGATCAAGAATTGTACAAAACACCGCGTCGTCGCAAGGTGTTGCATCCACTACCTTGGTCGTCTTGCAGGTGCCGCTGCTGGGGTCGCACGCCGCGCCGCCACACGCGCCGGCCGCCGTGGCTTCGGCCGTGCAGGTCACGTTCTTCTTGGGGTCGTAGAGGCACCGCGAGCCGCTACTGACCTCGACGCAGGTCCAGCCCGAAAAGCACTTGTCGCTGCTGCCCACTTTGGCCGTGCAGTCGCTGTCGAGGGTGCAGGTGCACTGGTCGGCGCCCGACTGGCACTTGCCCGACTTGCACTTGTCTTTTAGCGTGCACGGGTCGCCGTCGCTACAGGCAGTGCCGTCGGCAAACCCGTGGCTGCAGCCGAACTTGCTATCGCAGCTGTCGGATGTGCACGGGTTCTTGTCGTCGCACTCTAGCTTGGTGCCGGCCAGGCAGGTGCCGACCGCGCTGCACACATCGCCGTACGTGCACTGGTTGCCGTCGCTGCAGAGCGTGCCAGCTGGCAAGTTCTGGCCGCCGCACTTGCCGGTCTTGGGGTCGCAGACCTGGGCCACGCACGGTCCGGCGTCGGCGCACTGCACCACGCTGGCGGCGTCGACGGTGCAGGTGCCCTTGACGCATTTGAGCGTGCCGTTGCAGGCGTTGCCGTCTTCGAAGGCCACACAATCGGCGCCGGTCGCGCAGCCGCAGCTGGCCTTGGGGGTGCCGCCGCAGCCGCCGCCCAGGCACACGTCGCCGGTGGTGCACGGGTTGCCATCGTCGCAGAGCAGGGTGTTGGCCACATGTTGGCAGCCTTTGACGTTGCTGCAACTATCGACAGTGCAAGGGTTCTTGTCGTCGCAGTTTAGGCTGCTGCTGCCCTTGCACGCGCCGCTGACGCACAGGTCGGGGCCGTTGCACGCGTCGCCGTCGCTGCACACGCTGCCGTATTGCGCCCACTTGTACACGCAGACGCCGCTTTTGGCGTCGCAAGTGTTGGTGATGCAAGCGGTATCTTTGCTGTCGTCACATTGCTTGTTGCCGGCGACCGTGGGGATGGTGGCGGGGTCGACCACGCACGTGCCCGCCTTGCAGATCAGGGTGCCGTTGCACAAGTTGCCGTCATCGTAGGGCAAGCAGTCGAGCTTGTTGGTACAGACGCACGCCTTGTCGGCGCCCTCGGCGTCGCATTTGCCGTTGTAGCACGACTCGCCGGCGGTGCACGGGTTGCCGTCGCTACACGGCGTGCCCGCGGCGGCGGTGATGGTGGTGCAGCCCTTGGTGGGGTCGCAAATCGGCGCCGTGCAAACGTTATCGTCCTTGTCGATGCACACCACGGGGCTGCCAATGCACGCGCCCTTGCCGTCGCACTTGTCGGCGGTGCTGCACGCGTTGGCGTCGTCGCACTGCGCGCCAAAGGTGAGTGGCACATAGTCGCAGCGCCGGCCGCCGCTGATGCTGGGGTCGATCAAGCACTTGATGTCGTAGCAGCCCTTGGCGGGGCCGGTGCAGTCTTTGTCTAGCGTGCAGACGGGGATCTCGCCGGTCGGCACCACCGCACCGTCGGGATACAGGTAGGTGCCGTCGCTCTGTTTCGTACTGCCGTCAGGCACTTGCAGTGTGCCGTCGGGCTTGATATCGGCACCGCTATCGGGGGCGATGTCCGCACTATCTTGCACGGGTTCGATGTCTTCGACCTCGGTGTCGGCTTCGTCGGTTGCGTCTTCTAGCGGCACGTCATCTTCAATGTCTTCAACATCTTCTGCTGGTTGTCCATCGTCCGCCGCGTCCGCCGTGTCCTTGGTGTCGGGGGCATCGGGCTTGACGTCGGGCGCCGTATCGCTGCCCGCATCGGCATCGGCCGCGTCGCCGCCAGCGGTGTCGTTGCACTGGGCCGCAGGCGGGTCCATGGTACAGGGGTCTGGGCAAAAATCCTGAGTAGGATCGCCAACACACGGGCAGTCCGCCCCCGTTTCATCCACACCGTACGGGTTGTCGTCGCAGGGATAGGTCGCCACTGCCGCATCGGCCGTTGTTTTTGAGGCAGGGCAACCGGTTAGCAGTGCCGCGAGCAAGCTCAGCAGGGCAAAAACGCCTGCCTGCGCGCGCAACGATCGTAGATTGCGCTGATTGATCGGCTCTGGATTCATCGCGGCGGCTCCCCTGCAGCTAGTACAACCGCTTACGTTACCGCTTGCAGCATGGTCGCGGCAAGTTCCCGCACTCCGCACATGATTCTGGGCCGTGGATACCTTGCGGATCGGCTGCACTCACCTTACCTTATTTGGCCGCCCGCGCCTGCATGTGGGCCGGCCAGCGCGCCCGCACCAAGGAATTCGCCTCTATGTTCAAGCAGCTGCTCGCCAAGACGTTCGGCACCAAGAACGAACGTGAAATCAAGAAGATTCGCCCGATCGTCACCCAGATCAATGCTCTGGAGCCGCGGATCAAGGCCCTAGACGACGACGGTCTGCGCGCCATGACCGGCACGTTTAAAGAGCGGCTGTCGCGCGGCGCGACCCTTGACGACATCTTGCCCGAAGCCTTTGCGGTTACGCGCGAAGCGGCTTGGCGGCGGCTCGGTCAGCGCCACTACGATGTGCAGATGATCGGTGGTTATGCGCTGCACAAGGGCATGGTCGCCGAAATGCGCACCGGCGAAGGCAAGACCCTGGTGGCCACGCTGCCCGCGTACTTGAACGCCCTGGCCGGCCGCGGCACGCACGTGGTCACCGTCAACGACTACTTGGCGGCCCGCGACTGCGAGTGGATGAGCAAGGTCTACAACTTCCTTGGGCTTTCGACCGGTGTGATCACCACCCAGCTCGACGAGCACCTGCGCCGCAGCGCCTACAACGCCGACATCACCTACGGCCAGAACAACGAGCTAGGCTTCGATTATCTCCGCGATAATATGAAGTATTCGCTCGACGACTATGTGCACCGCTACCTGCCCAGCGCCCACGACGCCAAGGCCGACAAGCTGCTGCCGTTTGCCATCGTCGACGAAGTGGACTCGATCCTGATCGACGAAGCCCGCACGCCGCTTATCATTTCGGGCCGCGGCGAAGGCACGACCGAGCCCTACGTGCGCGCCAATGCGATCGTGGCGTTCTTAAAGCGCGATCTCGACTACATCGTCGACGAAAAGGCGCACTCGGTGGCGCTGACCGAGTCGGGCGTCGACAAGGTCGAGCAACGCTTAAAGATCGGTAACTTGTACGACGGGCCCAACATGCACTGGGTCCACTACGTCACCGCCTGCCTCAAGGCTCACACGCTTTTCCGCCTTGAGGTCAACTACCTGATCGAAGACGGCAAGATCGTGATCATCGACGAGCACACGGGTCGCAAGATGCCGGGGCGCCAGTGGTCCGACGGCATTCACCAGGCGATCGAGGCCAAAGAAGGCCTCAAGGTTCAAGAAGAGACCCACACGCTGGCGACGATCACCTTTCAGAATTACTTCCGCATGTACGAGAAGCTGTGCGGTATGACCGGTACGGCTGAGACGGAAGCCGAGGAATTCGCTAAGATTTACAACCTCGACTGCCTGGTGATCCCCACCAACAAGCCGATTACGCGCCTCGATCACGAAGACGTGGTCTACAAGACCGAGCGCGCCAAATTCAAGCGGGCGATCGAGCATATTCAAGAGGCCAACGCCAAGGGCCAGCCGATCTTGGTGGGTACGATCTCGGTCGAAAAGTCGCAGTTCTTGTCGGACTTGCTTGGCGAGACCGGCATCAAGCACAACGTGTTGAATGCTAAGCAACATGCCCGCGAAGCCGACATCGTGGCGCAGGCTGGGCGGCTGGGCGCGGTCACGATTTCGACCAACATGGCCGGCCGTGGTACCGACATTTTGCTGGGCGGCAATCCCGAGTTGCTGGCGCGCAGCGAAGTGTTTGGCGGCGGCAGCGTCCACCAAGAGTTCGACGAAGGGAACCCCGAGTACCAGGCCACGCTGGCCCGCTTTAAGCAAGAGTGCGCCGACGAGAAGCTCGAGGTGCTCAAGGCCGGTGGTCTGCTGATTCTGGGCACGGAACGGCACGAAAGTCGCCGTATCGACAACCAATTGCGTGGTCGTGCCGGCCGTCAAGGCGATCCGGGCGAGAGCCAGTTCTACCTGTCGCTCGACGACGACCTGATGCGCATCTTTGGCGGCGATCGGGTGCGTAAGATTATGGAGTTCTTGCGGATTCCTGAAGACGAGCCGATCGTCGACCGCATGGTGACCAACGCCATCTCGGATGCGCAGAAGCGGCTTGAGGGCCAGCACTTCGACTCGCGCAAAAACGTGTTGGAATACGACGACGTGATGAACCTGCAGCGCAAGGCCATCTATGCGTTGCGGCGCAAGGTCCTGTCGACCTCGCAGACCGATGTGTTGGTGCAAAAAGCCCTGGGCGAACAGGTCCATCGCTTGGTCGATAACGCCTGCCCCGAGGGGCGCAATGCGCTGGACTGGGACCTGGATGCGCTCGAAGACGAGATTTTTGAAGCGACCAAAGAGGACCTGGATCTGCAAGAAGTTCCACGGGAATTCGAGACGATTCAGCACTCGGTCGAAGTGGCGCTGCAAAAGGAATACGCCGAGCGCCGCACGCGGATGATCCAGCAGATTCTGACGACCATCGACCACGACGAGACGGCCGAGGCGGCGGTCGAAGCCAAGGATCAGGCCGAAAAACACTGGAGCTTTATGGAGCGCCAGGAGTATCTGCAGGGCATCGACACGCATTGGCGCGAGCACCTGCGCATCATGGACGGCCTAAAAGAGGGCGTATATCTCGAAGCGTACGCGCAAAAAGACCCCAAGCTCATCTACAAGCAGAAGGGGTACGAGCTGTTCAAGCAGATGATCGAGCGCATCGAGAATCAGCTGGTGGCGCGGATGTTCGAGGTCGAGGTCAAAGACGCCGAAGAAATCGAAGAGATGGAGCGGCAGGCGGAGTTGAGGCGCCAGCGGGCCAAGCAGCTGATGACCGAGCAGCATTTGAGTCAGGGCCTGCACGACGAAGCGGTGGCGCTGGTCGATAACGCGGCGATGCAGGCGCAGACCCAGGCGGCGCTGGCGCAGCGGCAGGCCATGGCCCAGCAGCAGATGGCGCAGCTCTCGCCCGAAAAGCGTCAGGCGTTGCAGAATCGTGCGCAGCGGATGGCGGTGCGGGCGCAGCAGTCGGTGGCGGTGTATGCCAACAAGAAGCAGCAGGCCCAGCAGGTGCAACCCTTGGCTACGCGGCAAGCCCCAGCAGCGATAAGCGGTCTGCCGCCCGAGCTGCAAGACGACGACGATGCCCAGGCGATTGCTGATCAATTGGCGCAAGGCGACAGTGGCGAGGCCGCCCCCAAGCAAGAGACGGTGCGGCGCGACCGGCCCAAGATTGGCCGCAACGACGCCTGCTGGTGCGGTAGTGGCCAAAAGTACAAGAAGTGCCACATGACTGCAGACGAAGCTGGTGCCGCAACCTAGGCCGATTGCACGCGAGCCGCGCAGGTGCTGTGGGCCGTTTATGAACTTTCGGGCCCCCGCCTGCGTCTGATACGAAGCCGGTAGCGTCTCTGTTGCGACCGTGTATCATGCGCGCGAGCAAGCGGGAGATCAGGGTGGCCGAGGTTTACGGCAATCGCTACGAAGTGATCGAGCGCGTCGGCGACGGCGGCATGGCCTCGGTCTTTCGCGGTTCCGATACCGTGCTGCGGCGCGACGTGGCGATCAAAGTTATGCACCCGCACTTGGCGGGCCGGCAAGACGCCCGCGCGCGCTTTACCCGCGAAGCCCAGTCGATTGCCCGGTTAAAGCACCCAAATATCGTTGATGTATATGACTTTTCGGTGGGCACCGAAGAAGAATCGTACCTCGTCACCGAATTTGTGCACGGCGAGACGCTGTCGGCCTTTGCCAATGCGCACGGGCCGTTCTGGCCCCAGTGTGCCGCGCTGATCGGCCACGCGATGACGAGCGCGCTCGCCCACGCCCACGCGGCGGGCATTATTCACCGCGACATTAAGCCAGATAATCTAATGATTTCGAGGGATGGGCAGCTCAAGCTCATGGACTTTGGCATTGCCACGGCCATCGACATGGAGGGTATGACCGCCACCGGCGCGATTGTTGGCTCGCCCGCGCACATGGCGCCCGAACAGATCGAGGGCGAAGACCTAGACGCGCGCTGCGACGTGTTTGCCTGCGGTATTGTGCTGTATTTCTTAGTGACGCGGCGGCTGCCGTTTACCGCAGCGAATCCCCATGCGCTGTTTCGGCTGATTCTAGAGGGCAAGTACGAGTCGCCGATGCGTCATAACACCGCGGTCGACCGACAGTTCGAGGCGATGATCGCCCGCTGCTTGGCGCGGAACCGCGATGACCGCTACGCCTCGGCCACGGACCTGCAGAACGCGTTGTCGAGCTATCTCAAAGGTTTTCGGATGAGCGATGTGGCGACGCTGTTGCCGCGATTCCTAAAGGCGCCCGAGCTGTTTCAGTTCGACCTAAAGCCAGCCTTGGTCGAGAACTGGACGGCGGAGGGCAGGCGCTATGCCCAAACCAATCAACTGGCGCTGGCGATCGATGCCTTTCAGCGGGCGCTGGCTATCGACTCAGGGGCGGATGAGGCCAAAAAGGGGCTTGCCAACCTGACCTCGCGCAGCCGGCGGCGCAAAAAGGTGATGCGATTTGCAGCTGTGGTGGTGGGTTTCGCGGCGTTGGCGACTGCGGGTTACGGCCTCATGTACTTGCCGGTGCCGGAGCCACTGAAGACGGGGCCCGCGCGCGGCGTCGGCCTTGACGAGACCAAGATTGGCAGCCCCGCGCTCGTTCAGGCTGAGCCCAAGACAGTGCCGCCGAGCTTGCCTGTACCAAAGGCGGCCACTCCGACCGAGCCAGTGGCGACGGAGCCGGCGCAGCCTGCGGTCAATCCAGCGAATCCAGTGCAAGTGGCGGCTGTGACAGACCGGCGCGCAACGGGACGCAAGCTGGCCTCGGTCGACTGGAAGGCGCTGAATAGAAAGGGCAGCCAAGCCGCGCAGACGACGCCACCGCCGCCAGTCGACCCGCCCGTGTTGGTCGATGTGCAACTGTCGTGCGTGCCGCCGTCGGCAGCCTTGCGCTTTCGCCAAGAATCGTTTAATGGTTTTGCGCAGCTACAGCTTGAGCCGGGCAGCTACAGCTTTGTGTGTGAGTGGCCGCAAGCCGCGTGCCCGGGCTGCGACCCGCTGCTCACGCCATTTCCGGTGTACGGCAAAGACAAGGGCAACGGTCCCAAGCGCTACAAGGGCCTGCGCGAAGATGCCCCCGGTTTTCGCGACGCGGGCAAGTAATGGCCTGCATTTCGATGTATTTCTAGCAGGTTCAGGCCCTGTGCGCCTTCGCCAACCGCTGCTCGCGGCGCGACACAGCCCGGTTGTTGCGGGCGCGATCGTCATCGTTGTCAATCAGCATGGGCGGCACTTCGACCGGGCGGCCGTCGCAATCCACCGCCACAAACACCACATAAGCGGTGTTGGCGTGCTCGCGGGGTTCGTCGTAGCGCTGCCGCCAGACCTGGACTTCGACTTCCATCGACGTGCGGCCTGTGTAGCATAACCTAGCCTCAACGCTGACGATATCGCCCAAGCGGATCGGCGTGATGAAGTGTACGTCGTCGAATGCGACCGTGACGGCGACGGTGCGGGCGTGGCGACCGGAGCAGATGCCGGCGGCGATGTCGATCCAGCTGAGGATTTGGCCGCCGAAGCAGGTGCCGAAGGCGTTGGTGTGCTGCGGCAGCACCAGCTCGGTCATGGTGGTTTGCGATTCAGAGGGATGGCGCGGCGTTGGATTCATGGCGCGAGGCTACCACCGCTCGCTGGGCCGCTACAACCTGCCCAAATCGGAATAACGGCGCAGCCGCGTGGGTTGCTCAGCGACCGCTGGACTTCCCCGCTCGCTTGCGGTATCTGCCGGCAGCCCGCCACTGGGCCACGAGTTCGGATGTCGACCACTCTGATTCGCCGTGATCTTGCCCTGTCGGACCCCGACCTCGTCGCCCAAGGCCTGCGTCGGCTGGCGCGCTGGCTGGGAACGGACACCAACAACGTGCGGCCCGCCGAATTTAGCCAACGCCGCGCCGAGTTGCTCGACCTTGAGCCGCGTTTGCTCGAGCTGTCGCGCAGCCAAGACGACATGGTTCGCGAGCTGGCCACCGACGCCCTGGGCGCCTTCTTGGGCGATGCCGCCGTGGCCCGGCTGGTCGAACTCGCCGAGGATTCGTGTGAGCGCGTGCGGGCTTCGGCCGTCGGCGCGCTTGAGTATTGGCCCGATCACCCCAAGGCGCGCGTGCTGCTGCTGGCCTCGAGCGCAGGCGGCCACTGGACCGTGCGGATGCGGGCGACGCGCGCGCTGGGCGGCTTTAGCGGAGCCGATGTGATCGAAGTGCTGATGGAAGGTCTTCTAGACCCAGATAGTTACGTGCGCTTTGCTGCCGCCGACAGTCTTCGCCGCCAGCCGGCCGAGACGTTCTTGCCGCGGCTGCGTCAGTATGCCGACTACCCCGCGCCCCATTTGCTCGATGCGGCGATCGACCTGCTTGGCGACGCGGGCACGCGCGAGGACGAGAAGTTCCTCAGTCATGTCGGGGGCTTGTTCAACCTATCGCAGCCCAAGTTCATTCGCTCATGGGCACGCAAGGCCGCCAAGCGCATCCGCATCCGGCTTGCCAAAGCCTAAGGCCAACTCATGCTCGATTCGCTGCTTTTGCACTCGCTCGACCTGGGCGCAGGCCTGCCGCTGGCGGGAATCTTGCCCGATTTCGCGGCGATCCAGGGCTGGTTGCACGGTCTGGGGCTCGGCCAAGTATGGGGATTTTGCTTCGGCATCTTGCTGCTTTGCGGCTTTGGACTGCCGATTCCAGAGGATGTGACCCTTATCATCTGCGGCTATTCGACCTATCAGCTCAATCAAGACGGCCACTTGGGCAGCGGCTGGCATCTGGTCGGCATTGCGATCCTGATTAGCCTCGCGGGCGTGCTCATCGGCGATGCCACCATGTTCACGCTGGGCCGCAAGCTGGGGCAGCGCCTGATGGTGCGCAAGCCCTTCTCGACGATCTTGGGCAACGGACGCTACGAGAAGGCCGTGGAATTTCTAGAGAAACGTGGTGCGCATGTGCTGTTTTCGGCGCGCTTCATGCCCGGTCTGCGCTCGGCGGTGTTCTTTACCTCGGGTACGCTGGGTATCAAGCTCTCTACGTTTCTGTTTTATGATGGTCTTGCGGCGCTGCTGTCGGTGCCGGCCCTGGTCGGCTGCTCGTGGTATTTTGGCGAGCAAATCCACCTAGTTGAAGAGTGGGCCAAGAAAAGCGAGCTGGGCATCCTGGGCCTCATCGTGGCGCTGGCGCTGGCGGCTTTGGGCAAGTGGTGGTGGGGGCAGCGCAAGCAGGCCAACGGCGGCGACTTGCAAGCGTAGCGGTTGGTTTCGCTAGAGCCGGCCCGGATATGCCTGTAGTGCGGCGGCGAGCACCTGGCAAGAACGTTGCAGCTTCGGTACTTGCAGCACGTACGCGGCGCGGGCTTGGCGGCGGCCCAACTCGGGATTGGCGTAAAAACCATCGCCCGGCGCCAGCATCACGGTCGCACCCTCGAACGAGAAGTCGCGCAGCATAAAAATGCAGAACTTTTCGGCATCGTCGACCGGCAGCTCGACCATCAAGTAAAACGCGCCCTCGGGCGTCGCCGCGTTCACCCCTGGGATTTGCCGCAGTCCGGCCACCAGCGCGTCGCGACGCAGGTGATACTCAGCGATATTGCTAGCCAATTCGTCAGCCGGCGTGAGCAAGGCGGCCTCGGCGGCGAGCATGTCGACCACCGGCGGCGACAGGCGGCACTGGGCAAATTTCAGCATCGCTGCGCGCAGTTCTGCGTTGCGGGTCACGACACAGCCGACGCGGGCGCCGCAGGCCGAGTAGCGCTTCGACACGGAGTCAACCAAGATGGCGTTGTCGGCAAAACCGGGCTCAGCCAGCAGGCTGGGGGCGGTGGTGCGGCCCTGTAACACCGCATCATCGTAAACAAAATCGCGATACACTTCGTCGCTAATAAAGAACACATCGCGGCTGCGACACACCTCGCCGATGGCGCGCAGCTCGGCCGCGGAGTAGACCGTGCCGGTGGGGTTGCCGGGCGAACTGATGAGTAGCACTCGGGTCTTGGGGCCGATCGCCGCGGCCACTTGCTCGGCGGTCACGCGAAAGCCGCTGGCGGCAGTCGTGGTGATCGCGCGCACACCTACAGAAAGCAAGTGCGCGTAACCCCAGTAGTTTGGATAGTACGGCTCGGTGACCAGCACCTCGTCGCCCGCGTCGCAGGTCGCACCAATGGCAAACAGCAATGCCTCGGAACCGCCCACCGTCGCAATAATGTGATCGGGCTCGATTGGCCCCCCACCGGCGGCAATCCCTAGGCCGTTGTAGTAGTTGGCCAGGGCCTGCCGGTAATGCAGACTGCCCTCGCTGGCGCCATAGGCCAGCACCTTTTCGTCAAAATCGTGGTACGCCTGGATCATCGCCCGCGGCGTGGCAATGTCGGGTTGGCCGATGTTCAGATGCAGCACTTCGAGCCCGCGGCGCTTGGCGTCGTCAGCATAGGGCGTAAGTCTGCGTATCGGCGAGGCTTGCGCGGTTAGGCCGCGCTGCGAAGGGGCAAGACGGGCGATGCTCATGGTGGGGCAGGGCTGGCGACCGCGCGCCGGGGGGCGTAGCGTGCCCTGTTTGGCGGCTCAGGGCAATCGGCTGGCCGTGCGTCCGACGCTTTGCAAGAACGCCACTAGGTCGCGGCGCAGGTCAAAATGCAGGCGCACCATGGCGCGCGGCACTCCGCCCTCGCTAAGCGTGCCCCACAGCGTCGTCGCGGAGTAAATGGGCCGCATCAGGCTGGGATGCTTGGCGCCCGCGAATTGCACGGTGCGGCCGTCGTCGGTCTGGACCTCAAATGTGTAGCTAACATGGCGCGGCCGCGACAGCTTGAGCTGCAGCCGCCCACGAATCGGCTGGTGGCTGGCGAGGTGTTCAAAGGTGGCCGTGCCGGTCATCTCGGCGTCGATCACCCGCACCGAGCCGGTGGGGCGCGGCAAGGTCACATCGATGTAGACCTCGCAAAGGCGCGTTACGGCGGGCTGATCGACCTCGAAGTAACTGCCGCGGAGCGTTTCGGTGAACACCAAGCTCATTGCGCGTTCCTTTGGGCTCGCGACATGGGTTCGCTCAACTGGGCGGCCGTGGCTTGCACGAGGCGCGCCTCTTCGAGCGGCCCGCGGTAGAGGCGGCTGGCCACAAACACCACTGGTTCGTCGCCACAGTCGATTTGCTTGCGCACGCCCGCCATTGCGGCAAGTGCTAGCTCAGGGCTGGCGGACTGCCACGCAGCGCTCGCTTGTTCTGGAGCTATGCGAAGTTGCTTGGCCAGCCAGGCTGGGCCCAACCCCGTTCCCGCCTTGGCATCGAGCAGCCCGTCGACCACCTCGGGCAGGCGCTTTAGGCTTGCCCCGGCCAGCAGCGCGCGCATCGCCTCGCCACGCGGGTCCTTCTTCCCCTGTAGCGCGCCCACATGCAGCGCGATCGGCGCCTTGGCATCGCTCGGCCGGCGCTTGAGCATGGTCCAGGCGGCGCGCGACGCCAGGCTGCCCGGCTCGAGCAGCAGCACCACCCGGTTGCCGTTGCCGCCCATCGCTGGCAATTGCCAAAGACTTTCGATATCTTCAGGCTCGCTCAGGTCGAGCTCTTCGTCGCCAAACCACTGGCCGCGCTCGATCACGTGGGCATACGCCTGCTCGGCAGAGACGTGGCTTTGCAGCGCAATGTGGAAGGCCCGGCTAGCTTCGAGCATCGCCTCAGAAAGCCCGGCATCGCCGACGCGGCCCAACCACACCCTTCCATTTAGAAAGACGCTGCCAGGCTGGGCCTTGATGTGCCGCGCCTGCTCGGCCTGGGTGTGCAGCCACACCGCCAGTCGGGGCTCGCGCAGCAGGCGTTCCCAGCGCGCCTCCGCACCGGTGGAGCGCACCGCTTGCCGCACACTCTCAGGCGTCCATGGTTGGCTGCCGTTCAGCAGGACTTGCAGCACCGCCCCACGCTCAGGCAGCTCGCTCAGCGCGGCCACGCCCGCGCTCAGAGTCTCGCCGCCGCGGTTGGCCAATACGCGCACCACCACTCGCATCGTCGGGCGTGCCCCAGCAATCTTGCTAAGTTGTGTCGCCTCAAGCGTGGTCCAGGCTTGCGACGGATCGACAAAAATCGTCAGTGTGAGCTCGGCGCTAGCATCGCCACTGCTCAGGTCGCCCGGCAGCGGTGCCACCTTGAAGAGCGGCCCCAGCACGCCCCGCACGTGGGTAGTGGCTTGCTCGAGCCGCAGCGCATCAAAAGCTCCAAGCACTTCGGGGTGATGGCGCACTATGCCCAGTCGCTCGCCATCCGTGCCCGGGCCAAAGGCCTGCTCGTCGTTGTCGGCCTGCCACTGCGCCAGGCTAACTAGGCGCCGCAGCTGCAGTTCGGGTGGCTCGCCGCTAAGCCCCTGGCCATTGATCAGCGCGGAAGGGGTCGCCCGCACGCCAAACGCCAGGGCCGCCTGCCGTTCGCGCTCCACAATTCGCTTGACCTGCGGGCTGTTCAAGTCACTCGCCAAGCGACCGCGGTCCATTCCAGCCGCCTCGGCAGCCCGCAAGATCGCGGTATCGTCGGGCTTGGACTCGCTAAAAAGCGCTTGCACAAAGCCTAGTTCACGACCCTGCAGCCGGGCCGCCACGGCCGCTTGCGCCGCCACTTGCGCCAGAGGATGCGCGCTCAGCGGCACGTGGTGCAGCACCAGGGTAACGCCATTTTGCTGCAGCGCGGCGAATTGCGGCCACGCGCGGCGGGTATGCGGGCAGTCGAGGTCGACGAACAGGCGCACGGTCAGCGGAGCGTGGTGCCGCTCGGCCTGGGCCGCCAATGCACCCGCCCACGCAGGCTGTGCCGGTAGCTGCGCAGCGCCGGCAAGTATCGCCAGCGCGAGCAGGTGCGCAGCAAAAGAGCTTGTCGTCATAGCGGGTTAGGGCGCGCTAAGCAGCCGTTGGATGGCGGCGCGGAAGGTGTTGGCCGAGAAGCCGTTTTGCGGCGCAAACTGGTGGCCATTGATGAACACGGTCGGCGTACCCTTGACACCTAGCTGATGGCCCTGGGCTTTGTTCGCCTGCACGGCGGCGGCGTGGCGGTGGTCTTTCAGCGCGGCATCCAGCTTCTTCAGGTCGAGCCCAGCCTCTTTGGCGCGCGCCATCAGAGTCGCTTCGTCGAGCCGGTCGTTGTTCGCCATCACGGCCTTATGGAACTGCCAGAATTTGCCCTGTGCCAGTGCCTCTTGACCGGCTTCAGCGAAATTCAGCGCCAGCCCATGGATCTTGTCGAGCGGGTAATCCAACCAAATCACTTTGACGCGATTGGGGAATTCCTCCTCAATAGCGCGCAGATGGGGATCGAGCCGCGCCGAGAAGGGGCACTGGAAGTCCTGGAACGTCACGATCTCGATCGACGCCCCCGGCGCGCCGCGCATCGCGACTTTCTCTGGCAACTTGATGGTCTTTGCTTCGGGCGCCAGCGAGTCGAGCAGCTTGCCCTTGGCGATGACCGCTTCGTAGATCTTCTCGGCGGCGGTACCACTTTTCAGCAGCTCTTGCGCCTTGCCGATCTCTTCGTTGATGAGCGGCTTGAGCGCGCTTTCTTCTTTCGCGCCGACCACTTTGCGCCCGTTGACGAACAGGTTCGGCGTGCCGCGTGCACCCAGCGCCGCCGCCTGGTCCACATCCGCATCAATGCGCGGCTTGGCGCCCTGCGACACCATCGCACTCTGGAATTGCGCCTTGTCTAGGCCCACGCTCGTCGCCGCATCGGCCAGACCCGCCGGGTCCAGGTTCTGCTGGTGCTGCAGCAAGTAGTCGTACATTTCCCAGAACTTCTTTTGGTTGCGCGCGGCTTCGAGCGCCAGCGCCGCCGCTTCGGCGTGCGGATGGAACGGCAGCGGATTGTGCTTGAACACCACGCGTACCTTGCCGTTCGACTCATCGACCAACTTCTTGAGCGTGGGCCGCAGCTTCGCGCAGAAGGGGCACTCCATGTCCTCAAAGGCCACGATCGTAACCAGCGCCGTGTCGGTGCCGATGCGCGGATCGTCGGGCCGTACGCCGACGCGCCACACCGTCTTGCTTTCTTCGAGTGCCGCGCCCTGGTTCGGGTCACCCATCTGCACCGCGCCCGTGCCGCCGCCAGCAGGCTGAATTTGCGCCGCTTCTACGCCCGACGACCGCGTCACCTTGGCCGGCACTGGCGCGTCAGGCGGCGTATTGCCCTTCAGCACGTACTTCTCGTAATCGGCCGCGCCCTTGGGGTTACTGCTGCCGACCATCGCCTTGATCAGGCCCGAAGACGGTGTGCCCGCGGCCAGCAAGCCCTGCGCCTTCTGCGCCTCCTCGGTGACCTTCTTCTCCCAAAATTCCATGGGCTGGGCGCCCTGATACAGCACACCGTTTAGCACGAAGCTAGGCGTACCCGAGATGCCCATCACCTTGGCGAGGCCAACATCGCGCGTCACAATCTTCAAGGCTTCTGGCGAGTCCATGTCGGCGACGAATTTCTTCGAGTCGATGCCCGCTTCGACCGCCCACGCCAGCAGCGCATCGCGTCCGACCGTCTTGGCCGCCATCATCTTTTCGAAGAACTTGAAGTAGGCCCCCTGCTTGTGGGCCGCCACCGCCGCGCGCGCCGCCAGGACCGCGTTGGGATGCACATCCAGCGGCAGGTTCAAGAAGCGAATCCGCAGCGAATCCTTGTGCTTCTCGGCCAGTTCGAGCAGGCCCTTGGCCGTGCCGCGCGTGTACGGACACTCAAAATCGACAAACGCGAGCATCTCGACCTTGGCGGCCTGGGCGCCACGCGTCGGGGTGTCGATCGGTCGGCCCGACGTGCTGCCGCTGCCTGTGCCGTCTTGCTTGTTGCAGGCCGATAGCGGCAAAGCGCTCGCAACCATGCAAGCCGTCAAAGAAATATGAGCAATGCGGCCTGCGCTCAACGTGCTCAACCGACCGAGAAACGCCATATCGATAGCTCCCTTTGCCAATGGGCGGGCACAGTAGAGTAGGCCCTGTGCTCGCCTAGATCAAGCGCGCGGTCGGCGGGCTCAGCGGCTACGAATCTTTGTGAGCGGGCGATGGCTTGCGCAGGCCGCGCCATACCGCGAGCCGGTCGGCAATGCGGGCCTCGACACCGTTGTGTGTGGGCTCGTAAAACACCGTGCCTGCTAGCCTTTCGGGCAGATAGCCCTGGTCGTTGAAGCCGCCGTCGCGGTGCGGATCGCGGTACTCGCTGCCCCAACCGAGCGTGCGGCCCACAGCCGAAGACGGGTTTCGCAGGTGCTCGGGGACGGGCAGAGTCCCTTTCTGTTCAACAGCTTGCATGGCGGCAGCCAATCCCAAGTAGGCCGCCTTCGACTTGGGCGCACACGCCAAATACGTCACCGCCTGCGCCATGGCGATGCGCGACTCGGGCAAGCCGCACAGCTCGTGGGTTTGCGCGGTGGCATTCGCCAGAACCAAGGCCTGCGGATCGGCGTTGCCGACGTCTTCTGCGGCCAAAATGACCAGTCGCCGGCAGATAAACCGCGGGTCTTCGCCCGCCGCCAGCATCCGTGCGAGCCAATACAGGGCTGCATCAGGGTCAGAGCCGCGCACGGACTTGATAAACGCAGAAATAACATGGTAGTGCTCGTCACCCTGGCGGTCGTAGCGCGGCCCATGCGCCATCGGCAGCTGGTCCAGGTGTTCCACTTCGAGCACGGGAGCCAACGTCGCGCCGTCGGCCAGCCGCCCCAGCAGCACTTCAATCGAAGTTTCGAGCAGGTTCAGCGCCCGTCGCGCATCGCCGTCGGCCTGTTGCGCCAGCCGCTGCAGCGCGGCCTCGGTCGCGGTCACGCCGCTATTGCCCAGGCCACGTGGCTCGCGCAGGGCTCGCTCGAGCAGACCGACCAGCGTCGCCTCGTCCAGCGCTTCGAGCGTGACGAGCACCGCACGACTCAAGAGGGCTGAAGTCAGCGAAAACGAGGGATTTTCTGTAGTCGCGCCCACTAGGATCAGCGTGCCCGCCTCTACGTGTGGCAGCAGCGCGTCTTGTTGCGCTTTGCCCCAGCGGTGCACCTCGTCGACGAACAGAATGGTGTGTTCGCCATTGCGCGCAGCATGTTCTGCAGCAGCGACCACCTCGCGCAGCTGTTGCACCCCATCGAGCACGGCCGACAGTGCGGCAAACCGCGAGCGACTGTGGGCGGCGATCACCCGCGCCAGCGTAGTCTTGCCCACCCCAGGGGGCCCCCACAGAATCAGCGAGGGCAGGCGATCAGACTGCAGGGCCTGGCGCAAAAAACCGTCGGGACCCAGCCACTTGGCCTGGCCAACCACCTCGTCGAGCTGGCGTGGGCGCATCCGCTCGGCCAGGGGCTGTTGCGCGGGATTGTCGAACAGGCCGGCACGCGGCGCTCGCGGACTCGCCATGGGGTGTTATTCCGTCGTGCCCCAGTCGGGGTGCACCGTCAGCACCGGGCAGCGCGAATTCTTCACCACGTGCTCGGCGGTAGAGCCCAGTAGAGTATTGCGGACTTGATCGCGGCCAATGGCCGGCACGACGATCAGGTCGGCACCCTTGTCGGCATAGGCCATGACCGCGGAACCCGCCTTGTTGTCTTCGATAAGCTGCCAATATGCCGGCACACGCTGCACCGTATGCGCCGCATCACTCAGTCGCGCCTGCATCTTGGCGCGAATCTGATATTGCAGGTCTTTGGGCAGCAAAATCTCGCCTTCGGGCGTCGTCAGCGTTTGGGTGTGCACCGGTTGCACCACGTCGAGCAGCTCGAGCCGGCCACCGACCTCTGCCGCAAAACCCTCGGCCGCGCGCAGGATTGGCTGCCAATCGGCTGTAAAGTCAACGGGTTGCACGATGCGATGGAAGCCCTTCCAGGTGTCGACATTCTCGGCGAAACGCTCGTTGACGCTCAAAATGGGCACGCGCGCGTCGCGAATGATGCGGGCAGTGGCCGAACCCAACACACGGCCCGTAAATTCGTGCTGCCCGTGCGTCGCAACGACCGCAAGATCCGCGTTGAACTCGGCCAGCGCTTCCGTGGCGAGCTCGAACGTGGAGCCAACCCGCGCCACTACCTCGGCTTCTACGCCCATCGTCGCCAGTTCGTCGCGAAGGGCGGCAAGCTGCGGCATGACCCGCTGGCGGTCGGCATCGTCGATCACGCGACGCACCTCGGCGGCGCTCCCGTCGAGGTAGAACAACTCGCTAGAGCCGCGAAAAGCATGAAAGATCGTGACTTTCGACGAAAATGTCCGAGCGATCGCGGCCAGTGGCTTCAGCGCGAGCCGCGTCACTTCGGACAGGTCGGTCAGCAAGACAATACGATCAAACATGGTACCCTCTTCTTCGCCGCGCCGTGGCGGTCGCTGCACCTTCGCGCAATGGTTGGCGGCAGTCAAGACGCGCGACAAGTCTGCGAAGTAGTGCGGACTTGCGCGTGCCGCGTTGACAATTCATTATGTGGGGCGGTACAACGCCCGGGCGATCGCTTCTCGCGTCGCGTGTGCATAGACCCTTCGGTCGCACTTCAACCATGCCGCTACCGACCACGCTGCGCTGCTGCAGTGCGGCCTGGGGCACAAGACCTCGTGCGGCTCCACCGCAACGAATTAGCGGCTCCACCGCATCTACTTAGGGTGAAACATGAAGATTCAGATGATTCTGGTCGCCGCCGCTCTGGCCTTTGCTGCTCTGACCACCGGTTGCTCCGGCGCCGCCACGACCGCCACCCCCGTCAAGGCGGGCTGCGCCAACGACGGCGAGTGCGCTTCGCTCGGTCCATGTGGCCGTTGCGTGTCCGGTACCTGTCAAAACCAGTTCGGCCCCGCTTGCTGCGGCGCCGACCACGACTGCCCGGCCGACAAGCCGCGCTGCCGTAACCACAGCTGCATGTAGTACTTCTTTGGGTGGCGCCGCCGACCATGCTGTTCAGGTGTGGTCGTGCGTCGCTGCCGCCTCTGGCGCACCCCAGTGGTGCGGCATGGGGCCGCCTGGCTCAGCAACCCGCGCCAAGTCGGTGTTGTGCAGCAGGCGAACGAACGCGAATCCGTGTGGCGCCAGTCCTCACCCCCCGCTGCTGGCGACCCCTAGCTCGATGAAACCAGCGACCGTTCCGCGCGATGCGGATGGTCTGTCCCGCGCCCAGCCGTTCGACAACCTTGGTAGAACGCAGTTGGCTGATGTGCGAGTCTCGAAGCTCCCGCGAGGGCGCAATGGAATCCGGAGGAAAAATGCCTAGTCTCGTTGACCTGCACCCAGCTTTTCGCAATACCCTGGCTATTTTGGCCAAGTGGTCGCGTGGGCAGGTAGCGGCGGTTGCGGTGGTGGCAGTTAGCGCGCTCATGGCAGGGTGCAGCGGGCCGACGTACCCGAACTGCGCGAACGACGACCAGTGCAAAAGCAAGGGCGAATACTGCGTAAACACCAAGTGCGCGCAGTGCCGCATCGACAGCCAATGCCCCGGCGCCGAAAGCGACAAGTGCATCTCGTGCCAGACCGGCGCGTGCGGCCGCAAGCCCGACTGCTGCAGCTCGAACCTAGACTGCGGCGCCGGCAAGAAGTGCGACGTGGCCGGCAACAAGTGCGTGCCCCAGTGCGCGGCCGACACCGACTGCGCTCCGGGGCAGAAGTGCGCCGCAGGCGCGTGCAGCACCCCCGCCGTCACGGCGAGCACGGATGGCTGCAAGGGCGATGGCGACTGTGGCGCGGGCCTAAAGTGCAAAGATGGGCGCTGCCTAGACGAAAAGGGCAACTGCGCCCTGGCGACCATCAACTTCTCGTTCAACGAGTACAACCTGACCGAGACTGCGCAGAACGGCCTGTCGGCCAATCTGAAGTGCCTGAAAGATAAGCCCGTTGCCGGTGTGACGGTCGAGGGCCACTGCGACGAGCGCGGCACCGACGCCTACAACATGGAACTGGGCACCAAGCGCGCCAAGGCCGTCAAAGACTTCTTGCAGGCCGCGCTGCCCAAGGTCAAGGTCAAGACCATGTCGTATGGCAAGACCAAGCCGGTGTGCTCGACCGATGACGAAGGCTGCTGGGGCAAGAACCGCCGCGCCGAATTCCGCACCTCCGAGAAGTAGTCGGCGGCGTAACGCGTCGGAACCTTGTGCTTCTGCTGTCAAATTAGCAGGGTGCAGGCCGGCAACAGGTGACCTATGAAGCTGCGATTGCCCCTTGCCGCGCTGTTGCTGAGCGTGGCGCCCGGTTGCTTGGCCACGAGCGCCCAGGTCACAAGTCTTGAGAGCCGGGTGGTTACGCTCGAAAGGGCGCACACCGGCTTCTTGCTGAACGCCGAGCGCGAGACCAAGCGCCTGCAGACGCTCGCGGGTGATGTCGAGCAGAGCAACGCGGCCTTGCGCGAGTCGTTGGCACGGTCGGGGGCCAAGTTGGCCGACTTTGATACCAAGCTGCAAAAGACCCGCGGCGAGCTCGAGGTGGTAGCGCATCGCCTTGAAGTTGTTGAGAAAACTGGCGGTGGAGCGGCGGACCAAATCGCCGAAGTGCGCCGCCGTCTTGAGCAGTTGATCGCGGATTTGCGCGATCGTGCGGGCATTGCGATCTTGGCGTTGCCATCGGACTTGCCGGCGGACGCGGATGGCTTTGCCAAGCTGGCCGACGCCAAGTTCGCGGCGGGCGAAGTACGGACGGCCGTGGCCGTAGCGACCGAGTGCCAAAAGCGCTTTGCCAATACCGAAGCTGCCGGTCAGTGCGGCATCGTGCTGGCCAAAGTGGCGGTCCAAGAGCAGCGTTATGCCGATGCGACGCGCACGTTGCAGGCCGTACACGACAGCTTGGGTGGCAAGGCCGTGCCGGTGGTTGGGGCGGCTCTGCTCGAGATCGCACACGTGCTCGAACTGCAGGGGCGGTGTGCCAATGCTCAGAAAGTATTCAAGTATCTAATTTCTGACATGCCCAAGCTGGCGGCGACGAAGACGGCCAAGGAACAACTGGCGAGCTCGGCGACGCGGTGCAAAGAGGGGCAGGGTGCCACGGGCAAGGGCGAAGAGGCGGCTAGCGATGCGCCGGCGCCCGACAAGCCCGCTGCCGACAAGCCCGCTGCCGACAAGGCAGAAACGCCCGCGGTCGACAAAGCTGATAAATCGGATAAAGCCGACAAAGCCGACAAAGCCGACAAAGCCGAGAAGGGCGAGAAGGCCAAGCCGGCCGCTGACAAGCCCAAGTCTAAGTAAGTATGGCTTCTTCTATCAACCTGGCCTATCCAGGGCCGTGGCGGGCGATCGTCGTCGGCGGTGGCCATGCCGGCTGCGAGGCCGCGCTGTGCTTGGCGCGCGGTGGGGTCGAAGTCCTTCTGCTGACTCAAAATGTGGACCGGATTGGCTGGATGTCGTGCAACCCTTCGATCGGCGGGGTGGGCAAGTCGCACTTGGTTGCAGAGGTCGATGCGCTGGGCGGCGAGATGGCCGCCAACGCCGATCGCGCGGGCGTGCAGTACAAGTGGCTGAACGAGTCGCGCGGCGCGGCGGTGCAAGCGCTGCGGGTGCAATGCGACAAGCTGGCCTATGCCACGGCGATGCGACAGGTGCTCGAGACCACGCCTGGGCTGCACATTAAGCAGGGCAACGCTGCGCAACTGTGGCTAGATAATGGGCAATTGCGCGGCGTGATCGCGGAGCCAGGCATCGCCTTTGCCGCGGAGGCCGTGGTGCTGACCGCGGGCACGTTTCTAGGCGGAGTGCTGCACACGGGGCTGCGGCAGCAGGCGGGCGGGCGAGCGGGCGATGCACCGTCGCTGGGGCTGGGCGATCAGCTGCGGGCCCTGGGGGTGGCGACGCTGCGGCACAAGACGGGTACCTGTCCGCGCGTCGACCTGCGGAGCGTCGACTGGGACAAGCTGGCGCCAGACCTGGGCGTGCAGCCACCACCGCCGATGTCGCGCCGCTCGAAGCGGGTCGCTCTGCCGCAGATGGCCTGCCATATGGCCTATACTAATGCGAAAACGCACGAACTGATTCGCCAGGGGCTCGACCGGTCGCCGCTGTTTACCGGGGTGATCGCGGGTACGGGGCCGCGTTATTGCCCGTCGATCGAAGACAAGGTGGTGCGATTTGCCCATCATGAGCGGCACTATCTGTTTCTGGAGCGCGAGGGGTGGCAGACGGGCGAGGTCTATGTCAGCGGCCTATCGACGTCGCTGCCCGCGGATGTGCAGATTCAGGTGGTGCGCTCGATCGAAGGCATGGAGCGGGCTGAAATCGTTCGATTTGGCTACGCGGTTGAGTACGACGCCATCGATGCGCGCCAGCTCGGTCACGACCTGGGGCTGCCGGCGCTGCCGGGGCTGTACTTGGCGGGGCAGGTCAATGGCACCAGTGGCTACGAAGAGGCGGCGGCCCAAGGGCTGGTAGCCGGCTTGGCGGCACTGCGGCGACTGCGCGGCGAGGCTCCGGTGACCTTTGCCCGCGGCCAGAGCTACATCGGCGTGATGGTCGACGACTTGATTACCCAGGGCGCGGCTGAGCCGTACCGAATGTTCACCTCGCGGGCCGAGCATCGACTTGAACTGCGCTGCAGCAATGCTGATCAACGCCTGACACCGCTGGGTCGCGAGCTTGGGCTAGTGGGCGACGCGCAGTGGCAAACATTTCAAGAGCGGCAGTCCCAGTTCGCCAGGGCGCGGCGGGTTTTGCACGAGACGATTGTGCGGCCTACACCCGAAAACCTTGCCCACATCGCCACTTGGGATGCCGGTGGCCTAGGTACACCGTCTACGCTGGCGCAGCTGCTGTGCCGCCCTCCGGCGAACTGGACGGCGCTCAATCCGTGGCTGCCCCAAGACTTGCAAGACCACGCCGTCGACGCCGATGCTCAGGCCGAGCTAACCACCGAGGTGCGGTACGCCGGCTATATCGAGCGCGAGCGGTCGCGGCAGGCGCGCAGTGAGCGGCACGAATACCTTAAAATTCCGCATGAATTGGACTACACGGCGGTGGGTGGCCTGTCGGCCGAGTGCCTGCAAAAACTGCAGCAGGTGCGGCCGGCGACGCTGGGCCAGGCTGCGCGCATCCCGGGCATGACACCGGCGGCGGTGCAGGCATTGGCCTTTGCGCTGCGCACGCGGCGAGGTCTGCCCAAGCTGCCGTGATTAGTAGTCGGTGGCGAGCTTGAAGGTGCCCTTGCGATCTGCCACTTGTACATCAACGACCAGCACGCGGCCCGCGCCCAAAATGTACTGATCTTGCTCCATGAAGCGGGCCCGCATCTGCACAGTGCACCGCGATTCGCAGGCCGCCGGCGTCTTGTCGGCGAGCAGCGCCAGCGCAAACAGGCCCGGCAACTCAGCCTGCCAGGTGCCATCCGCCGAGCTCAAGTCGATGGGCATCGCCCAGAGCCGCGGCGGCGCATCCTCGCCCGCGCCAGGCTCTACGGCAAAGGCGGTAAGGCCCTTGTCCGTCGGCAAAATCACCAGGTGCACGCCCTGGAACGCCCAGTCGCCCACGAGCCAATCCGCAGAGCGCAGCTTGGGCAGCACGCCTTTGATACGCACTTCTGTAGAGGCACCCGCAGGCAGACTCAAGCGGACTTCCGCCGTCGCCTTGCGCGGTACCACCAGCCGCTCGTCGCGCCCCGTACCGATGTCGAAGACCGCAGTCAGGTCGCGATTGGCGCTGCTCCGCACCTCGACCTTGACGGAGGTGGGCTGCCCGGGCACCAGCTTGTCGGCCGATACTTTGGCGGTCAGCACCGTCACATCGTCGGCGCGCTTGCGAAAAGACTCTGTCAGAGCCAAGAGTTGCAGGTCGGCGAGGCGTGTATTCGGCACCGCTGTCCACACTTTGGCAATTACTTCGGGCGAGGTCTCGGCATCCGCGGCGCGCTTGTCGATGGCCAGCTCGCGCTTCGCGGGCCGCACCGAAGCTAAGTGCGCGCCCGTCTTGCTCAAGTCGCAGCCATAGCGGTATTGCAGCACCAACCCGACCTTGCTGCGCAGCGGTGGCCCCAGCGGCACGCACGCCGTGCGCCAGTTGCCCGCCACTTGCCCGCCCGCCTCGACCGTGCGACTGGTGTGCTGTGGCCCTGCGTGCAGCTCGACCACCACCGGCTGCTTGGTCGGATTGCGCAAGACCCACGGGATGAGCACTTCGCGCGGCGCCGAGAACCGCGCCATGGTCGCGTCGGCTTCCGTAAGATCTTTCTTGACTTGTGCGGCATCGAGCTGAGGCGCCACGTCTGCCTCGTCGGCCGACAGCTGCGGCGGGTCGAGCTGCAACCACGCGCTCGAGTGGGTCTTGGCGGCCTTCTGCAGCGCATCGTAACCCTTGTCGGCCTCTTCGCCGTCGGGCATGACCACCAGCGCTTCTAGCCACGCCGCCTCGCCACCATCGCGTTGTGCGACCTCAAAGCGGGGGCGCCAATCGACCGCCTTCTTGCCCTTCTTGCCGCCCGAATCGGCCTCTTTCTTGGCTCGTTCCTCAGCATCCGCACGGGCTTTGTCCTCAGCTTCGGCCTTTTCCGCTTCGCGTTGACGCTCCTCCGCCTCTTTCTTGGCCCGTTCGGCGTCCGCATCGCGCTTGGCCCGTTCGGCAACTTCTGCGTCTTTCTTGGCCTTGTCCGCGGCCTCTGCTTCCTTCTTGGCCTTTTCGGCCGCCAGTCGCTGCGCGTCCCCCTCTTTCTTTGACTTGTCGGCCGCTTGGCGCTGGGCCTCAGTCTCTTTCTTGGCTTTTTCGGCTGCCAGTTTCTGTGCTTCGGCATCCTTCTTCTGCTTGGCCTCGGCCTCGACACGGGCCTTTTGCGCCGCCTCAGCATCCTTCTTCTGCTTGGCCTCGGCCTCGGCCTGCTTTTTCTGCTTGGCTTCTGCGTCTTTGCGTGCCTTGTCGTCTGCCGCCTGTTGCCGCTTGCGCTCCTTGTCGGCGGCCTCGACGTCTTTCTTTTGCCGCGCCTCGGCCTCGCGCTTGGCCCGGTCGCTGGCATCGGCCTCTTTGCGCCGCTTGTCGCGCTCGGCCACATCTACTTCGCGACGGCGCCGCTCTTCTTCGACCTCTTTGTGCTTCTTTTCGAGCTCAGCGGTGGCCACAGCTTGGCGTTGCCGGTCTTTTTCTGCTGCTTCTAACGCAACTTGCGCCTGTCGTTCCTTTTCTTCGGCGCGGGCGGACGCTCGTTCTGCTTCTTTGCGCGCCTGCTCCGCTTCGGACAATAGCCGCTGCCGCTCGCGCTCGGCCGGCGACGCTTCGGGGCGACCGCCCGCGGCCATGGCCACCACTTCGGCTTTGCCGGTGCGCACACACTGCGCAACCCATTGATAGTCTGGGCCATCCTTGCTCTTTTGCCCTTTGGCATCCACCCGGACTTCGTCGACTGCGGCAATCGCGTCGCAGCCATAGCGGCCCGCGGCGTCGAGCAGGTCCTCTTCGGCCTTGCCCTGCGAGCCGCTCAGATGGGTCGGACGCAGCCGCAGTTGGCCGAGCACGGTCGTAGGCTGTGGCAAGTCATTGACACGACGGGCCAATTCGATGGGCGCCGTCATCGGCAGCGGCGGGTACTTGCCCGTGCCGACGGCGCGCTCAAACTGAATCGGCCCTGCGCAGCTCGTTAGCAGTAAAGTTGCCAGAACCAATGGGGATTTGCTGGTACGCATGCTCAGTCCACAGCCACCCGCAGTCGGGGTGGTCAGAACAAGTCGCCCATGCCCGTGGTCGAGCGGAACACCTTGCCGGCGTTCTTGCACTCTTGGCGAGCAGCGAACTCAAAGTGTTCAAATCGGATCATGTCGCCGGCGGCCGAGGCATGGTAAGCCCCGCGCAGCACAGCGTTTTTAATGTTACCGCCGGCCAGCTCAAAGCGCCGCCCCAGCTCCGCCCAGTCCATGTTCGGATCGACCGGGCAGGTCTTGGGCACCAGCGTTTGCCAGATGCGCCCACGGAACTCCGCTTCGGGGAAGGGGAAGTGTATTTTAAAGCCAATGCGCCGCTGAAACGCCTTGTCGATATTCTTCTCAAGGTTGGTCGTCAAGATGACGATACCCTCAAAGTTTTCAATCTCTTGCAGCAGCATGTTGGTGGCCATGTTGCTGTAGCGGTCCACGCTCGAATCGACCTTGGTACGGCTCGCAAACAGCGAATCCGCCTCGTCAAATAGCAAGATGCCGTGCGACGCCTTGGCCGTCTCGAAGATCTTCTCGATATTCTTCTCGGTCTCGCCGATCCACTTGCTCACCACCCGCGGAATCGCAATTTGGAACAGCTGCTGGTCCATTTCGTTGGCCAGAATCGTCGCACACAGGGTCTTGCCCACGCCCGGCTCGCCCGAGAACAGCGCAACAATCCCCTTGCCGGTCGACAGCTTGGCGTCAAATCCCCAGTTGTGCAGTACATTGGCGCGCTGCTTGGCAGCCACAAACATCTCTTCGATGTCGTCGCGCGTCTCGCCGGGCACAATCAGATCGGCCAGCGTCTGCGTCACCTTCTTGTGCACCGCGTATTCGTCAAGACTGGCGCGGATTTGCTCGTAGCACGCCTTGCGCAGCAGCTCGCCGGTGATCGTCGGCTCGACCGGATTGCCGGCATAGGCGCGGTTGATCGCCACCTGCATCGCGTTGCGGATCAGCGCCCCGGGGAAGGTGAATTGGCCGGCCAGCGACACAATATCGCAATCGGGGCCAAACTTGACCTCGTCGGGCAGGTGCAGCTCAAAAATGCGCCGGCGCTCGACCGATGCCGGTGTCTGCAGTGTAAGTCGCTGAACCACAAAGCGATCAAGGTTCATATCGAGCGAGCCGCTGTCGCGCGACGTCAGCATCGTCAGGCACGGATGGCCCGACAGCGTGTCCTGCACCACATCGACCTTGCTCGAGCCCTTGGCCAACATGCCGTCGACGCCGTCGAGCACCAGCACCGCATCGATCAGCCGCGCCTGGTCCAGCGCCGAGTACAGCGCGCGCTGCAGATCGGCATCGGCCAAGTCTTGCACCCGCGTGGCGTCCACATTTAGGATCGGCTTGCCCAGATGGGACGCAAGTCCGTGTACCAGCATAGTTTTGCCGGTACCGGGCGGCCCTGAGATCTCGACCACTAGGCCCGGCGGCAGGGCAAAGGGCGAACCGGGCCGCTGCGCCCGCTGTTGCCGCTCTTGCCACGCATCGAGCAGGGTCAGCATCGGCTCCAGATCGCCCGGCGGCAGGATCACGTCGCTCAGCTGCACGGTGGGGCGAATAAATTCGGCGACGCCCGTCATCGTCATGTCGAGCAAGCCCTGGTCGCCCAACAGCAATTGCAGCACGCGCGGCGCTGGCACCACCTCGTAACCAAGCAGATTGTCGCCGCCCGCGTCGCGCCGCTCGAGCTGCACTAGCCGGGCGCGCCGCAGCGGGGCCTCGCCCACAAAGTGATTGCGCAGGGCCAAGCGCTCCACGGGATCGGTACGCAAAAACTCCACGCAGAAGCGCACATCCACGTAGTTAGCCAGCAGGTTGTCGTTAAAGCGGGCAATGGCGTCGCGGATCTCAACATCGACATGGGGCGCCACGGCCAGCAGCAGCACTTGGCGATCGTCCGCGCTGAGTTGCCCCTGCTTCGCCAGCTGTTCGATCGGCAGCACTAGCCCGGCCTGCTCCGCAAGTTCGCGCGCCGCCTCCACTTTACGTTCCGCCGCATGGACCTCGACTTGGGTGGGTTCGACCGACATCGTGGCTTCGTCGTCGGTCAGCCCCGCCGCCTTGGCCTGGCGGACCTGCGTCGCCATCACGATCTGCTGCCGGACATGCGCGCACGCCGCCGCTAGCCAGCCCAGACACAGCTTGGTGCGCACCTCGGCATCGACCGCGACGAGCTGGTGTTCCGGGTTTTTCTGCAGACTTTTGAGCTTGGCCATCGGTGTCCTTCCCAACGCTGCCACCATAGCACGGTGCGCCATTCGCTAAAACGGAGTCGCGCGCGGATTTTGCGCTTGACTTCTAGGCCCCTTCGTCGCAAACAGCGGCCGGTACGCGGTGATCTGACCCTCGACAGGGGCACGCGCCGGCGTACGTTCAACTAGCGATAAGCACAAAGGAAAGCATGGCGATCGATCCGCACAAGATCATCTACTCGATGGTGGGTGTCAGCAAGCACCGCGACAAGAAGGTGATCCTCAAAGACATCTACCTGTCGTACTTCTACGGCGCCAAGATCGGCGTGCTGGGCCTCAACGGCTCGGGCAAGTCGACGCTGCTGCGCATCCTGGCCGGTCTCGACAAAGAAATTATCGGCGAAACCGTGCTGGCACCGGGCCATACCATTGGCTATTTGCAGCAAGAGCCCGAGCTTGAGGCCGGCAAGACGGTCAAAGAGATCGTGCAGCAGGGCGTGCAGGCCGTGGTCGATATGCTCGCCGAATACGAGGCGATCAACGAGAAATTCAACGAGCCGATGGATGACGACGTCATGCAAAAGCTCATCGAGCGGCAGGGCGATCTGCAAGAAAAGCTAGATCACGCCGAGGCTTGGGAGCTAGATAGCCGACTGGATATGGCCATGGACGCGCTGCGCTGCCCGCCGGGCGAGGTGCTGGTCGATCATCTGTCGGGCGGCGAGAAGCGCCGGGTCGCGCTGTGCCGGTTGCTGCTGCAAAACCCAGACATTTTGCTGCTCGACGAGCCGACCAACCACTTGGATGCGGAGTCGGTGGCGTGGCTGGAGCAGCACTTGCGGCGCTATGCCGGCACGGTCATCGCCGTAACCCACGATCGCTATTTCTTGGACAATGTGGCGGGCTGGATTTTGGAGCTCGATCGCGGCCAGGGCATCCCGTGGAAGGGCAACTACTCGAGCTGGCTTGAGCAGAAGCAAAAGCGCTTGGCGGTTGAAGAAAAGCAAGAGAGCGAGCGGCAAAAGACCCTTAAGCGCGAGCTTGAGTGGATCGGCATGTCGTCAAAGGGGCGCCACGCCAAGGGCAAGGCCCGTATCGCCCGCTACGAGCAGATGGTGGCCAGCGAGTCCGAGCGCCATTCCGGCGAGCTCGAGATCTACATTCCGCCGGGTCCGCGCCTGGGCGACGTGGTGATCGAGGCCCACGGCGTCAAGAAGGGCTTTGGCGAAAAACTTTTGTTCGAGAATCTGGAATTCGCGCTGCCGCCCGGTGGCATCGTGGGCATTATCGGCCCCAACGGCGCGGGCAAGACCACGCTTTTCAAGCTGATTACCGGCAAAGAAACGGCGGATTCGGGCACATTCAAGGTGGGCAGCACGGTCAAGCTGGCCTATGTGGACCAAGCGCGCGACGATCTGGACCCCGAGCAGACCATTTACCAAGTTGTTTCAGAGGGTCAAGAGAGCTTGCAGCTGGGCGGTCGCACCATGTTGGCGCGGGCCTATGTGGCCAAGTTTGGTTTCTCGGGCTCGGACCAGCAAAAGAAGGTCAGCCAGATCTCGGGCGGCGAGCGCAACCGCGTGCACTTGGCCAAGCTGCTCAAGTCGGGCGCCAACGTCATCTTGCTCGACGAACCGACCAATGATCTCGACGTCAACACGCTGCGGGCGCTTGAAGAAGCGCTCGAGAACTTCGCAGGTTGCGCAGTGGTCATCAGCCACGATCGCTGGTTCTTAGACCGCATTGCGACGCACATCTTGGCCTTTGAAGGCGAGAGCAAGGTGGTGTGGTTCGACGGTAACTATTCAGAATACGAAGCGGATCGCCACGCGCGCCTGGGTGCCGCCGCCGACCAGCCGCACCGCATTCGCTACCGTGCGATGGTGCGAGGCTAGGGGTGCCAAGTCCGTGCGGGGCGCCAAGCCGCCTTTCGCCCGAGGTCCACGGCGTGGCCAACGAAAAGGGCTTGCGCACGGGTACTTTGGGCCTGTTATCCGGCATCGTGATTGGCGTCTCGTCGACCGCGCCCGGCTACAGCTTGGCCTCGGCCCTGGGCGGAATTACGGCCGTAGCGGGGATGGGCACGGCCGCTCCTGCTGTGATGTTGCTCGCTTTTTTGCCAATGCTTTTCACTGCGGCGGCCTACTATTTCCTCAACCGCGCCGAGCCCGACTGCGGCACCACCTTTGCCTGGGGCACCAAGGCGTGGGGGCCGTGGGTCGGCTGGCTGGGCGGCTGGGGCATCGTCGTCGCCAACATCATCGTGATGGGCAACCTGGCGCAAATCTCGGGTCAATACACGTACATGCTGTTCGATCAGACGCCGACTCCGGGCGGGGTGGTGGCGGTGGGCGTGGCCTGGATCGTACTCATGACCTGGGTCTGCTACATCGGCATCGAGGTGTCGGCTGTCGTGCAATACGGGTTGCTGATCGCCGAAATTATTACGCTTTTGCTCTTCTCGGGCATCGCACTGTACCGCGCTGGCCACGAGCACCCGCTGGGCGCCATCGCGCCGTCGCTGCACTGGTTCAACCCGCTGGCAATCGGCAATTTCTCAACACTGGCGCAGGGTTTGATCGTCGCCATCTTCATCTACTGGGGCTGGGACGCCACCGTCACGGTCAACGAGGAGTCGGCCGACTCGCGCCACGGCCCGGGCAAGGCTGCGATGTGGAGCACCCTGATCTTGCTTCTGATCTACGTGGTGGTCACGGTCGCCGCGCAGGCCTACCACGGCGTGGCGTTCTTGGCCGATCCGGCCCACCAGGCCGACGTGCTGGGCGCGCTGGCCGCCGATGTGCTCGGATCGCCTTGGGATAAGCTGCTCATCATCGCGGTCCTGACCTCGGCTGCGGCCTGCACCCAGACCGCGATTCTGCCGGCCACCCGCACGGCCCTGTCAATGGCAACGAAGGGAGCGATTCCTAAGTACTTTGCCCGTATGCATCCCCGCTACTTTACGCCCACGACCGCCACGGTGTGGATGGGCGCGATCTGCGTGCTTTGGTACGTGGGGTTGAGCCACTTTACCCCGAATATTCTTGCAGATTCCGTTGCCGGCCTGGGTCTCGCCATCGCCTTCTATTACGGTCTGACCGCCCTGATGTGCCCCTGGTACTATCGCAAGCAACTGCTGCGCAACACTACGAATATCTTGCTGCTTTTGCTGGCGCCACTGCTCGGCGGCCTTACCTTGGTGTGGGCGATGGCCTTCTCGCTGCTCACGTTGCCCGATGGGCCGCGGCGCATTTTCTTTGGTCTGATGGCCCTCGGCACGCTGCTCATGTTCGTGCAGTATGCGGTCCACCGCGAGTTCTTCGGCCGGCGGCCCGAGCTCGCTCCCGACGAGTTAATCTAGATGAATCATAGAGGTATCATGCGCAAGCCGGTCAGTCGCGTCCTGGTCATCAACGACGAGCCCCTAGTGCTTCGCGAGTTTGTGAAGGGGCTCAATGCGGCGGCGCGCACGCTCGACAACCCGCTCGGTATTACGTTTGCCGGTGTGACGACCGCGGCGGCGGCGCTCGAGTCGATCGACCTAGATGGCGATATCCAGGCGGTGATCTGCGACGCCAAGCTGTATGTACTCGACGGTAAAGAGAAACGCCTGCAGATGACCGCGCTCGAGCTGGTGCAACGCATCACCGGTTTTCGCCCGCAGCTCGATATCTACGTGCTGATTCCGCAAGAAAGTGAAGAAGAAATCGTCGATACGCTGTTTAGCGAGGCGGTCGACGGCTACTTTTACCGCGAAGAGCGCGACTACCGCGGCATGTACCGCATCTTGAACGCGCAGATCCAAGAGCGCTCGCAGACTCCGTTTTTTGACCAGCTGCAGAAGTACGTGTGGATGGCCAAGGACTCGTGGCACACGCCCGGCCATAGCTCGGGCGAGTCGCTGCGTGGCAGCCCGTGGATCAACGACTTCTATGAATTTATGGGCGAACACATCTTCGACGCCGACTTGAGTGTGTCGGTGCCGATGCTCGATTCGCTTATGGATCCGCGCGGTGTCATCGCCGAGGCCCAGGCGGTGGCAGCCAATGCCTTTGGCGCGCGGCGCACGTTCTTTGCGACCAATGGCACGTCGACTGCCAACAAAGTGATTTTTCAGACTCTTTTGGCGCCCGGCGAAAAACTGCTGCTCGACCGCAACTGCCACAAAAGCGTGCACCACGGCGTTGTACTGTCGGGTGCGCAGCCGATCTACCTGAATTCTACAGTGAATCGCCAGTATGGTCTGTACGGTCCGGTCAGCAAGAAGACCATCTACGACGCCATCGACGCACACCCCGATGCCCAGGCGCTGATTCTGACCTCGTGCACGTACGACGGGCTGCGCTATGACTTGCGACCCATTGTTGAACGCTGCCATGCGGCTAAGATTCGCGTAATTATTGATGAAGCTTGGTACGGTTTTGCGCGCTTCCATCCGGCATTTCGGCCGACGGCGCTCGAAGCGGGCGCGGATTACGCCACTCAGTCGACGCACAAGGTGATGAGCGCCTTTTCGCAGTCGAGCATGATCCACGTGAACGACCCGCACTTCAACGAGCATTTGTTCCGCGAAAACTACAACATGCACACCTCGACCTCGCCGCAATACGCGATGATCGCCAGCTTGGATGTGGCCCGCAAGCAGATGCAGATGGAGGGGTACAAGCTGCTGGCGCGCACCCTGACGCTAGCTAACGAGCTGCGTACACACATCAATTCGACTGGCGTGTTCCGGGTGCTCGAGCTCGATGACCTGTTGCCCGAGGCGGTCAAAGGCGACGGCATCTTGCTTGACCCGACCAAGGTGACCATCGATATCAGTAAATGTGGCTTTACTGTCGAAGAGTTGCAGCACGAGCTGTTTACCCGCTTTAACATTCAAGTCGAGAAGTCGACGTTTAACACCTTGACGCTGCTGCTGACGATTGGCACCACCCGCAGCAAGGTGTCGCGCCTATACGACGCACTAATGCGGATCGCCCGCGAGGGCAGGGTGGCGCGGCGACTGTTTCAAGCCCCTGAGATTCCAGAGTTTACCCGCCTCGAATTCCTGCCGCGCGACGCCTACTACTGCGCCGGCGAGATGACGCCGCTGCTCGACGAGAAGGAGAACCCAAATCCCGCGCTCATCGACCGCATCAGCGCCGATCAGATTACGCCGTATCCCCCTGGAATCCCGGTGCTTGTTCCTGGCCAGTTGATCACCCAGCCCGTACTCGACTTCTTGGTTGGCGTGCTGCGTTCGCAAAAGCGCATGGAACTGCACGGGATTCAGTTTGACGGCTACATTCCGTGCATCCGCGTGCTGACGCCCCACGAACAGGCCACGCTGCGCCACGTGAGCTAGCCCGACCCGGCTTTGGTTGCGCGACTAGGCAAACTCCGTAGACTGGACGCTGGGCTAGGTACCGCGTGGTGACGCGCACAGGGGGGCTAGGTGGCACACGGTACGGGTCGAAGCGTCGCGGGTCTACTCGCCATCCTGTGCGCCCTCCTATCGGCCTGCAGCACCTCGGCGGCCCCGGACACGGGGTCTACCGCCACGCATAGCGACGCAACCACGGATGCGGTGGCAGATACCGGGGTAGACACGGCGACCGAAGCCAGCGACGCAGATTTGCTTAGTGAAGACGCCATGATGCCCGATACGGCGCTGCCCGACATGCCCGGTGACGCAGATTCGGAAATGCCGGATGTGACCGATATGGACATGGCGGATACAACCATGACCGACATGCAGATCGCTGACTTGCCCGATGTCGAGCCGATGGACATGGCGCAAGCGGATGCCGACGTGGCCGCCCCCGACGCTGCCACCCTGACCGACGCCGGCGCTGAGGATCAAGACGACACGGCTGAAATGGATATGGCCGGCATGGATATGACCGCGGCCGACACCGATGACCCCGATCCCGACGCGGGCGACGTTGCGGACGACGCTACGCCCACCGGCCCTAAGCTCGGCTTTGGCTCGCAGATGGACGGCAAGATTGCGGTATTTGACCTCGACACCCTGAAGCATTATGCGGATGTAGGCGACGGCCATAGCATGGTCCACGGCTGCGGCGTCAGCGACAACCAGACCTTGCTTTGGTACGCCAACCCCGATACGCAAAAGCTCGACCGCTACCAGCGCGGCGCCACGCCCGCCATTTGGACCAAGACCAAGACCTATCCGGCCCCATTTGGCTTTGGCCAGGTCAAGGCGTCGGCCAACGGAGGGATTGTGGCGGTGTCGAACGGGCAAATGGTCTATTCGATTGACTTTTCAGAAGGTCCGCAGTCGGGTGCCGACAAGTTTGTGGCCTTCGATACGGTCGCCGAGTCGTGGTTTCTGCCCATCAACGTCAAGAACGCCTCGCTTTTCGACATCAATGCCGACGGCAGCAAGGCCTATATCGCCAACCGCTTTGACCACAAAGTTGTGGTGGTGCAGCCCAAAACGGGTGTGGTCGAGGGTAGTTACGATGTCTTGCCCCAGCCCAATCCCAGTTGGTGGTACGGGCCGGCCGAAGTGGCGCTGTCGCCCGATGGCAAGTGGCTGGTCGCGACCAACCTTGAATTGGGCACGTTCTCGCTGTTCGATACGGACAACATGCTGTACCCCACCCTGGTGCAAGTGGGCAAAAAGCTGCATTCCACCTGCTTTTCGCCCGACGGCGAGCGCATCTTCGTGCAGTATTTGGCCGACAAGCCTTCGCCCAAAGACGAGCTGGGCAACGCCATGATCGCCAGCAGTCTGCTGGTCTACGATCGCAAAAGCCTCAAGTATCTTGGCGAGTTGCTTTGGACTTGGTCGTCGGCCCACGTGCAGGCGCCGCCGTGGGGCGACAGCGTCTTCATGTCGGCCAGCTTCTCGGCGGTGGTTCGCTACAGCGCCAAGACGCTACAGCTGACCGGCGAGCAGGTGCTGATGCCCGGAATGCCGATGCCGCTCATGAGCATCCGCTTCTAGGCCGCGGCAGAACGAGGCCATCGGCGCAAAGCCAAGAGCCGCGTTGCACTGCGTAGGTCTTTAAGGATTATCCAGGGGTTTCGCTCTCTGCGGCTGCCGCACCCCAAGGTCGGGCGGCACGCGCAGCGTCGCGAACGGCTAGTTCGCCAAGTCCGAAGTCCTTTCAGGGTTGCGCGATCTATGCTTGGTGTGCAAGGCGGCGCTAGCCGCACGCAGGGGTCGCAGGGGGCGGCGCGCCCCCTTGTTTAGCCCAAAGGCTAGGACCCCAAACCCGAAAAGACGCGAGCTTATCCCTGATCGAATTTGAGGTTTGGGGTACTAGTATGTGGCCATGCCGCAAACGACTGGCCGGCCCAGCTCGCCGAGCGCCACTTCGCCTTGCAGTTCTAGCGTCTCGCGGTCGAGCTGCAGCACGCTGCCAATCGCCGTGGTCAAGAAGCCCGTCTTGGCGTACTGCGGCAGCGAGATGCGCTGTGCGGTGCGGCCCATCGGCTTGTCGGCATTGATGGCCAGGGTGGCCACGTCGTACACGCGCAAGTGCGTCTTGATCGTGGCGTTGCCCACTTCGTCGGCCGGCGCGGGGATGCGGTCGTAGTCGGTGACCCACAGGCCCTTGCTGTCGGGCGTAAAGCGCACATCGTGGGGCATGCGCACGCCGTCGTTGTACGAAATCTGCCGCTTGTTCGACTTGTTCGCGACTTCCCACACCGTGATCGTGCCGGCCTCGTAGTCCGCAGTTGCGAGCCACTTGCCGTCGGGCGACACATCGATGCCGTCGGGGCTGACGCGCTCAAAGCCATCGGCGCCCTTGGTCAGCGGCTTGTCGCTTACGTTCCAACGGTCCACTTCGCTCCAGGTCGCCACGTCGATGACGCTGACCGTGCCGTTGTGGCAATTGTTGACGTACATGTGCTTGCCGTCAATGGGGAACGTGGCCATCGCCGGCGACTGCAGCGCAATGACCTTGACCACCTTGTCGGAGGTCGTGTCGATGACCGCAATGCTGTCATTGGGCAGTGTCGACGGCGGCGCCTTCATGCGATCGGCCAACTCCATGCGGCTGGTCACTACAATCCAACGGCCGTCGGGGCTCGCGGTCATCATGTGCAGGTTCACGGGCGACTTGCCGAGCACGGTCTGCTTGACCGACTTGCCGTCGTCGCTGAACTGCAGCTTGACCAACGTTTGATCGTCGAGGTTGCCGGTATAGACCGTGCGACCGCCGCCAACCACCGCGACCTGGTGGATACCGCTGTGGCCCACCTTGACTTCATTGACCTTTTGCATGGTCAGCATGTCGACCACGCCCATAGTGCCGTCGAGCAGCATGACGTAGCCCAAGGGCCGATAGCTGGGCGCACTGGTCGTGGCGGCTGCGGTTTCGTCTTTGGCGTTGCAGCCCGGCAGTGCCGCCGCAGTCAGGAGTGCCAGTCCGGCCGCTACTGACAGCGTGCGCCGAACCTTGCGGCTCGCGGTGGCAGGCGTGTGACCGTGCCGTTGATCCTGCTTCATGGTCCCTCCAGGTGGCTGCCGCTCTGGTGTCGGCGCGTAACTGTGCTAAAGCGTGCGATTTGCTGCCCTTGCTGCGCGTACGCAGGCCACAGGGTTCTGGCGACGATCTGGGGGGGACGACCGCTCGCTCAGGTAGGGCCACGCGCAGCACCCTATTGTGCATGGTACGCTGCGCCCCAGTCGCCTGCAAGCGGGAAATTGCTGAACGCGCTCGCTGCTTCGCGGCTCGATTCTGGGCCGATGCCTCTGCTATAACGCAGTCCGCGTACCCGCTGCCACGCCACCAGGAGACTGAGATGTACTTGCGTTCTAACCACTTGAGCTGGTTCATCCGCGGCGAGACGCTGTTTTTGTACCACGACTTGTTCGGTTATCTGCTCGAGATGTCGCGCGATCTCAAAGCGCTGGTTGATTACTTCGCCCAACCGCACGCGGCTGAAGAGGCGGCGACCGCGATGGCGCTCACGTGGACGCGCGACCAGGTCGGCCAATTCATCGGCGTGTTTGCGCAGCACCGCGTGTTGGTGGCGCCGGGCGACGACGAGCTGGCGGTGCTGGCCGAGGCGGTGCCCATCAAAGGCCCGTGGATCTTGGGCTATCGCGGCGACGACGGCTGCATGACGATGGTGACATCGCGTGGCTTTGGCGACGAGCCCTGGGCGCAACCGCAGCTGTACAAGCTGGATGCCTGGCATAGCGACTTGTGGCGCGCGATCGATGGCGAGCGGACCCTGCGGCAACTGGCGATGGCGATGACGGAGGCCTGCGACGGCGACGTGCGCGACGATCTGCGCCTGACGATCGCGTCGGTGGCGGCCTGGACGCACTCGGACCGGCAAATGACCCGGCTACTGCCGGCGCCGCGCAGCCAGCTGCCCCGCCTGCCCTCGTATGCCACGAGTACGATGCCGTATGCGCCCTTGGGCACTCCAAGCGGCCATGGCACGCCGGCGGTGGCGCAGGGCGGCCTGGACCTGACTGCGTATCACCAAGAAACGATTACGGATGCCGAGCAGCAGTTCGAGGAGTTTGAGACGACGCTGTCGCACCTGTTCTGCGAGCCGCACCCGGCGCTGGGCGAGCGCACCTGGGGGCAGACGCTGGCGCAGGTGGCCTTGCAGCGCGGCTGGGTGGCGGCAGGGCGCGCGCGCGTGATCGAGGTGGGCGGCGGTACCGGGCGCTGTGCGGCGGCGATGGCCCGTGAACTGCATGAACAAGCAGCAGATTTGCGGTATCGCGTGGTCGAGCTATCGCCGGCGCTGCACGCGGCACAGACCGCGCGCTTGGCTGATCAGCCCTGGGCGTCGAGTGAACTGGGGCATGCGGAGAGGCTGGAACTGCCCGATGCTTCTGTAGATTTTGCCCTGAGCAACGAGGTGATTGCCGATTTGCGCATCGGCTTGGTCACGCGCAAGTCGCTGCACACCCTGCGCCCGGATGCCGAGAGTGACGCGGAAGCGCTTGATTTGGTAATACAATATGATCTTGCGACCCAGCGCGGGCCCGAGCCGATGCCAATTCAGGTCGGCGCAACCCACTTGATCGAGCAACTGGCGCGGGTGCTGGCGCCGGGCGGCGTGGCGCTGCTGAGTGAGTTTGGCGAAGAAAATCAGTTTCCTATCGAGTCGACCCATTTGGACCACGGCGAGTGGTCGGTGCACTTTGGCCACCTGATGCAGGTTGCGCGGCGGTTGGGGCTCGAGGCCAGCCTAGAATCGGTGCCCGAGCTGATGAGCCTGCGCGGCGATGTGTGGGTTCTTGCGAGTAATCGTACGCAGTTCAGGAACTTGCGCTATTTGTTCGCCCAGCTTGGTGCGACCCTGGCCAAGCGTGCGCTGACGCCGGAGCAACTGGCAGTGGCTGCGGGCGGCAAACTGCAGCTCGACCGCATCGAGGGCCTGCAGTTTCGCCCGGTGTCAGAGCGGGTGATGGGCTTGCATCCCAATGAATTTAAAGCATTGATTCTGCGAAGACCGCCGGCCTGATCGAAGCTAAGGCTGGGTCTTATCGCTGACCTGGCCTGGAGCGATCGGCAACTCGCCCGAAGCGGCAGTCTGCGGCGTCACGTGGCGGGTATTGCCATGGATTGCAGGGACTTCGCGCAGTGTAGTCGAGGCGCCGTCCGGCATGGCGGTCGGTCCGGCTACCCCTCGACCGGCGAAGGGTGCCGAGGGCTCGCGGAGCTGGGCGGCAAACACGGCCTGCGGAGCTTGCGGAAACACTGAAATATCAGTCTTTTCTGCAACAGCGCTGACCATTGGTTGGGGTGTTTCGGCCCAGTGTGGCGCGTCGGCCGCAGGGGGATGCCAGCCGAACATGCCATCCGATCCGACGCGGGCGCCCAGGCTGGGGGTGGCCAGTGTGCGACCGTCGTCGGAAAAGTCGTTGACGGCGCCAAAAGTGGCGCTGCGCCGGCGCGAAGGTGCACTCAGATCGTCCACAATCTGCAGATCGGGCGAGGTAAGCGGCTGCAGCAGATCCATGTCGAGCCCCTGGCTGCGGGGCAAGATGGCTTCAATGCCGCCCACCCACGTATCGGCCTCGCGCAGACTGGCCGTAAAGGCAGGAGTTGGCTGCAGAACTGGCGCGCCGATCCAAGTCCCTTCGGTGGTCACATCGTAGCGGGCCAGCCCCGAGGGGTCGACCTCAGGCTGAGGGGGGGCGGCCCAGTGCAGATGCTCGACCACAAATTGGTAAAGTGGAACCCCGCCTTGCTTGCAGGCGAGGGAGTGCCACCGCGCGCCAAAGCCGGGCGACTCCGCTCCGCCCCGTGCCGTGATGCGCACCGCCTCGACCCGGCAGCTGATTTCTGCGGAGTCGACGCCGCCGAGGCGCAGCGTTACGACCATGTCGGTGCCGGGCAACACTTCGTTTGGGCAGGCAAAGTACCCCCCCGTGCGGCTGACACTCGTGCACACGACGCGAAACGGCTGGCCGTTCACCGGGCGCGCGTCGCCTGTGAACAGAACCGCGAAGCGAGGATGTCGGCGGCGATCATCGAACATCCAGTCCTCCAAGCGACCGACGCAGGGGTCGAAAATGGTGGTGATTGAGGCAATTGGCCACCTACCGGTGGTGCCATGCCTCGGCCATGCTGATTGTGCGCATTCCTGCCGCTCGGCACAAGCTGCCGCGACGGCTTGACCGCATCGACGCTGCCAGCGACCATCGCCGTATGCGCGCCGTTCCCCTCAGCCAAATTCGCGGACATCGCCTGCAGGTGCGGGCCCTGCAACAGGTCATCACGGGTGGCCGCATGGGCCACGCCTACTTGTTCGAGGGAACCGACGCAGTGGGCAAGCGCACGCTTGCGTGGTCGGTCTTGGCGCGGCTGGCGTGTTGGAGCGAGACGCCCGGCGACGCTTGTGGGCTCTGTCGCTCGTGCAGGGCGCTGCAACGCGGCGACCATCCCGACCTCGTGCAACTCGAGCGCGACGGCACCTTTATTAAGATCGACCAGGTGCGCGAAGCGACGGCGCGGCTCAAGTTCGAGCCGGTGCTGGGCAAGATCAAGGGCGTGCTGATCGACGGCGCGGAAGGCTTGAAAGAAGAGGCGGCGAACGCGCTGCTCAAGACCCTAGAAGAGCCGCCGCCCAATACGGTTTTTTTCTTGGTTACGTCGCGGCCGCAGCTTTTGTTGCCCACCATTCGCTCGCGCTGTCAGGTGCTGCGCTTTGGCGAGCTGGCGTCGGCCGACCTAGCGACGCTGCTGCAGCACGAGGGGCACGACCCAGATGCGGCCCTGGCGGCAGCGGCCCTGGCCGAGGGGTCGCTTACCGCCGCGCGCGCCCTGTGTGACCCCGACAAGCTGCGTATCATCGACGCAATTGCGGAGTTCGCCTTTGAATTGGGCAGCCACACGCCGGCGCAAGCGGGTGGCTGGACGGAGCGTCTGGCGGGGATCCTGAACGGCGAGCAGCCTGGTGAGGCCGCAGGACGGGCCGATTTTGGCCGCAGCGAGCTGCTCTTGGCGGTCGATGCGCTGCGGGCGGCCCTGCGGGATGCCATGCTGGTGGCGTGCGGTCATGACCCCGCGGGCTTGCCCCACGCGCGTCACGCGGCGGCGATGCGGGCGATGGCGGCGCGCTGTGATCCCGATCAAATTGCCAAGGTTCTAAGGCTTTGCGAGTCGACCGAGGGTCGCATGAACCTGAATTTAGGCGCGCGCATGGCCTGGACCGAGCTCGCGGTCGAGTCGTCGCGCCTGCTCGGTAGCTAGCGCCAAGGCCACGCGACCCCAGCGGGCCAACCCGGCGCACTAGCACGGGTTGCGTCGTCGCTCGCAGAACTGCACACTAAACGGCGAGTCGGCTTGGGCCGGGGCGCGAGAGTCGTGATGAAATCGCTATGTGCACGAATTGGGCTTGCTTGGCGCGGGCTATGGCTGGCGGCGTTGTTGGCTCTGGTTGCCGTTGGCTGCGGCACCGACGAAATCTTGGTGGGCGGCCAGGCCGCAGCCGACAGCAGTAAAACTGGTGATCAGCTTGGGCTTTCGGATGCCGCCGGCGAGGATGGCGCGTCCCTGGCGGATGCCCAAGTGCCCGACCTGGTGGGAGCGGACGCAGTCGCGGATGGGGAGCCGGATAGCCCGTTGCCGCCCGATGCCCAGGTTGATGTGCCGCCCGACACGGGCCCTGCGTGCAAGCCCGACCACTGCCAAATTGGTACGGACTGCCTGGCTAACGGCAGCAAACACCCAGAAAACAACTGCTTGCGCTGCAATGTGCTGGCCGACCGCTACCAATGGAGTGCCTACGACGGCGGCAGCGACGGCAAGGGCGCGTGCGACGACGGCGACAGTTGCACCACCGGCGACCACTGCCAGGCGGGCAGTTGCACCGGTGCCGGCAAGGTCTGCGACGACGGCAACCCCTGTACCAACGACGGCTGTGATCTAGCGCAAGGCTGCACCAGTACAGCGAATTCGCAGCCATGCAGCGACGGCAACCCGTGCACTTTGGGCGACGCCTGCACCGCCACGGTGTGCGGGCCCGGCAGCGTGACCAAGACCTGCGACGACGGCGACTTGTGTACCGACGACAGCTGCGACCCGGCGCAAGGCTGCGTCGCCCTGGCTAATGCGGCCACCTGCGACGACGGCGAGGTCTGTACTGCCCAAGATCATTGCCAAAATGGTAAGTGTGCCGGCGGCGCTCCAGCCGATTGCGACGACCAAGACGTCTGCACGATCGATGCTTGTGCGCCAAAGGTCGGCTGTAGCCACACCTCGATCGCCGACCTATGCACCGACGATAACCCTTGCACAGACCAGAGTTGCGACAAGGTCAAGGGCTGCATCTTCCCCTTTAACACCCAGCCGTGCGACGACAAAAGCGCCTGCACCGCCGCCGACACGTGCAGCCAAGGCCTCTGCGTAGGTAGCGCGATTCCGTTTGATGACGGTAACTTGTGCACGGACGACAGCTGCGATCCGGCCATCGGCCCGCTGCACTTGCCCAACACGCTGGGGTGCGACGACGGCAATGTCTGCACACTCGACGACACCTGCGGCCTTGCGGCGTGCCAGCCCGGCACGGGCAAGAAAGTGTGTGATGACGGCAATGTATGCACCGACGACGGCTGCGAGCCCAAGGATGGCTGCTTTGCCAAGAACAACACCGCAACCTGCGAAGACGGCACGGTCTGCACCACCGGCGATGTCTGCGGCGACGGCAAGTGCGCGGGTATCGCCATTTCGTGCGACGACAAGAACGACTGCACTACCGATTCGTGCGACGCCAAGCTGGGTTGCAAGCACGATCTGATCGTGTCGAATGCGTGCCGCCCGGTGATCGAGGTTGAGTATCCGCCGCGCGCCGCCACGATTCAGCAGCCGGCGCCAACGGTTACGGTCAAAGGCTCGGTCAAGTCGGGCGCGGGGCCGATTACCACCTTTACGCTGAACGGGCAGAATGTGGCGGTGGGTGTCAATGGCCTGTTTTCGCAGGATATTACCTCAAAAGTTGGCGGCAACGCGCTGGTGTTTGTGGCGCAAGACAGCTTTGGGAGTCAGAAGCAGCGGGTGCAGTCCTACCTGTGGTCGACTACGTATGCCAAGCCGGTCAAGGCGTCGCCGGGCACGGGTATGGTCGACCCCGGCATGGCGTTTTGGCTGAGCCAGCAGATCATCGACGACGGTGACCACAGCCTGCCGCCCAACGACTTGGCGACGATCTTTGAGCTCGCGATCCAGAGCATGAAGCTCAGTACGTTGATTACTAATCCGATTTACTCGGCCAATGGCAGCAATGTGAGCCTGAATAACCTGAAGTACGACCCGGCGCAGGTCACGCTCAAGTCGAAGCCAGGCGGGCTGGGGCTTTTCGCCACCATGAAGAATGTGTCGGGGGATCTGTCGGGTTCGGCCAAGGTTTGCGTGCTGATATGTGTGAGCATTCCGGTCAATGGCAAGCTGACCATGAGCAGTATCGATATCGCGACCGACGTGGCCCTGAGCGTCAAGCCGGACCACACGCTGCAGACCAAGATGCAGAACACCGCGGTAACGCTAAATAATATGAGCGTGACGCTGAGCAACGGCGTCTTGAACTTCTTGATCGGCTTTATCGTCAATGGGGTGTTGAACTCGTTTAAGCCGCAGCTCGAAAAGACCTTTGCCGATCAGGTGGTTGCGACCCTTGAGCCGCAGCTGTCGGGTGCCCTGGGGGCGCTCGCGCTCAATGCCAGCTTTGATATCAGCAAGCTCGACGGCTCGGGCAACAAGGTGTCGCTGACCTTGCAGAGCGATTTCAGTAGCGTACAAGCGGACACGCCGGGCATTGCCTTCTTGGAGCGGGCGCGTGTGACGACCGACAAAGCCACGCCGTACGACAACTTGGGCGTGCCGGCGCGAATTGGCTGCGGCAAGACCGCGCAGACTATGGTGATCTTGAAGAAGGACCCGCTCGAGCTGGTGGTCGCCGACGACACATTTAACCAGATCCTGTACGGCACCTGGCTGGGCGGGCTGTTCGAATTCCCGGTGCCGGCGTCGATGCTCGGCAACGTGGACCTGGGGCAATACGGCGTAACGGAACTAAATATGAAAATTTCGGCGATGCTCGCGCCAACCATGGACGACTGCGGTGCCAAGGGCGAGCTCGATGCGTTTCTGGGTGACTTCCGCATCGATGCGACCATGAAGCTGATGGGTCAGCCGATGGACGTGGTGGTTTATGCAACGTTTACTTCGGGTATCGACATCAAGGCCACCGGCAGTGCGCTGGGGATTGCGCTGACGCAGCTGAAGTCGAGCGCGCTGCAAGTCGATGTCAAGCAAGACAATTTGGTTGGGTCGGAGGCTGTGCTGCAAAAGCTGATTGGCGACACGCTGCTGAACGGTTTGGTCGGGCAGCTGGGGGGTAACGCCTTGGGAAGCTTCCCGATTCCGTCGATTGACCTGAGCAAGGCGCTGCCGAGTCTGCCGCCGGGCACCGGACTCGCCATCAACCCCAAGAACGTGACGCGCGTGCAGGGCAACACTGTCGTGGGAGGCAACCTCAAATGATCAAGCGTGTTGCAGCACTATGTGCGCTGGCATTGCTCTGGGGCTGTGGCTCGGATGGCGGCGACACGACGCTTACGAGTGGCACCACCGGCCAAGATGGCGGCGGCGATGCGGTCTTGGCCGATGCCGAAAGTGACGCGGGCGTCGATGCTGCCGTGGGGCCGGATGATGCGGCGACGGATGTGCAAGTAGGCGATTCTGCGACAGATGCGGCTATTGAAGACACGCTGGCGCCCGATGTGCAATCCGCCGATGTGCAATCCGCCGATGTGCCGCCGCCGGAGTGTACGGCCGCCGAAAAGCTGGCCTGCGACGATGGCCTCAGCTGCACCACCGACACATGCAGCATCGAGTGGGCTACCGCGGTCTGTAGCTGGATCCTGAACAAAGACGTGTGCTTGATCGGCGGAGTGTGCCGCAAGTCGGGCGAAGCGCAACCCGGCGCGGCCTGTTCGCAGTGCTTGCCCGCCACCGCCACCAGCACCTGGTCTGAAGCGCCCGACGGCACGGCGTGCGACGACGGCGATCTGTGTACCTGGAATGGGGTATGCAAAACAGCTGAAGGCAAACAGACTTGCGTGTCGCAGGCCGTAGTGTGCGACGACCAGAACCCGTGCACCAGCGACTTATGTGACAAGAAGGTGGGCTGCACCTACCCTCTCGACGACGGCAAGGTCTGCGACGACAGCGACGCCTGCACCGCCAAAGATGCGTGCTTGGGCGGCAAGTGCTTGGGCGGCAAGGTGATCTGCGACGACGGCAACCCTTGCACCGCCGACGCCTGCGACTTGGCCACGGGCTGCACCTACACCGACAATCAGCTACCCTGCAGCGACGGCGATGCGTGCACTACAGGCGACGTATGTGCCAATGGCGCCTGCGAAAAGGGCGGTGCGAGCGACTGCGACGACGGCAACTCGTGCACCATCGATGTGTGCAATAGCGGCGCCGGCTGCTACCACCTGCCGCTGCAAAGCCCTTGCTGCATTGGGCAAACCTCGATCTGCGACGACAACAACGCGTGCACGACAGACAACTGCGACCCCAAGACCTCGGGCTGCGGCCACACGCCCAACACCATCGCCTGCGAAGACGGTAGCCAATGCACCAGCGGCGACGCGTGCGCAGAGACCAAGTGCTTGCCTGGCAAAGATAAAGTTTGCAACGACAACAACCCGTGCACCGCCGACGCCTGCTCGCCGACCGCCGGTTGCGTGTTCTCGCCCACCAGCGGCGCCAGCTGTGACGACGGCAATGCCTGTACAAACAACGATGTATGCGCCCAAGGCGCGTGCAAGGGCAGCGGGCAATGCGCGTGCACGCCCACGTTCTCGGCCCAGGCGCAAAAGATTACGTCGCTTTTGATCGGCAGCGGCGGCAAGATCGGCGAGGGCTTAGATTTGGATGAAAATACCAAGACTTGCGCCCCCACGCCCAGTTGCAGCGACGGCATCAACAACGCCCTGGGCGCGCTGGCGGGCGTGGCGAACAGTTCGCTCGACAAGGCGGTCAAAGACGGCAGTGTGTCGTTTGTGCTTGAGTTCAAAGACTTTAAGCAAGGCCCCATCAATCTGGCGCTGTATACGGCCAAGCTCGACCCGGCCAATGCCGCGTGCGATCCGCAGCTTGCGACCTGTATCTGGCAGGTTGACCCCAAGATGCTCGACAGCAAGTGCATGGCGAGCGTGCTGCTGCCGGGTACGCTGGCGGGCGACCAGCTGATTGCCGGCGGCAAGGGTACGAACTTTCCGTTCTCGCTGCCGGTCAATGGCCAGGACCTCAAGATCACCATCTACGGCGCGCGGTTGCAGGGCAAGGTGGTGTTCGCCGGCGACAAGGTGGTGTCGATGACCGGCATCTTGGCCGGCTCGGTGCCCAAGGCGAGCTTGCTGTCGGCGATCGATGCGCTGCCCGACGGTGGCTCGATTCCCAAGGATACGCTCAAGGGGATTGTGGCGAGCCTGGTGCAGACCGACATGGACTCGGACGGCGATGGCGTGTTGGACGCCGCGTCGATTGGTTTGAAATTGCAGGGGATTGCCGGGTCGATTAGCGGCGTAATTCCCTAGCGAGTGCGGCCCAGTGGCCAAGAGCCCGGCCTTGTGGCGCGGCACACTCGCCGGCGTATGGGGCGTTGCATCCAACCATACTTCTACAAGTACTTGACTCTACTGCTGGTCTTGCCGGTGCTGATGAGTTGCGCCTCGCTGGCGGGCCGGCAGCAGGTGATCGCCATCGACTCGCCCGAGCACGGCCTGCAGGTTCGTAGTGAAGACGGGCAGTTGCTGGGTACCACGCCCTTGTTTGCCCCGGTCAAGCGGCAGCGTCACCAGGTGCTTCGGGTGGGGACGAGGGGGCAAAATGTGGCGATTCTTTGTGATTATCGGCCACTGTCGTCGATGCTGCCGAATGCGGTGCTGGCCTCGCTAGCGACTCAGGCTGGCCTGCTGCCTATGGCGGCGCTTTTCGCTCTGGGCAACGGCACCGACTTGCTCACCGGGGCCGCCTTTGATTGCCCCGATGCGGTCGTGCTGCCGGCCGAAAGTACCGAAATAGCTAGCGATACGCCGCCGAGCTGCCGCACGCTGCTGGTGGCCCCTCCGCTCCACCACGACCCGGGCGTGTCGCGCGACCTGGCGGAGCGCTGGTGGCAACAGCATCACCACGAATTTCGGTGCGATTGCCGCGTCGACCCCGACCAAGCCGAGGCGCTGCTGCGCCGCCAGGGTATCAGCAACGAGCGGGGTTTGGACCCGCCCAACCACCGGCGCCAGCTACTGAATCAGCTTGGTTGGCGCAGTGGTGCCACCCATGTGGCGGTGCTAGAGACCAAGCTTGACGGCGACGCGGTGCTCATTACGCCGGCGCTGTGGAGCTTGTTTTCTTTGCAGAAACAGCTGGACGACCCGATGGCGTTCGACTTGCAGCTGCGCAGGCAACCGCGGTGGCGGCGGGCGCTGGCGTGGCTGGGCCGCCACATGAGCGTGCTGCCCGACAGCGTTGGCTACGCGCCTACTGGAAAAACCTTTGATTTTATCGGAGTAGATGGCCATCAAGTCGCGGGAGTCACCCTGACGCCGTCGAGTGTGCCGGCGCTGCTTGGCAACTGGTCGCTGCTGTCGGTCGAGCATCCGGGCGCGTTTCGGCCGTGGGACTTGAGTTGGGACTTGGGGCCGCGCGTGCTGCTTGGCTATGGTGCCGTAGATGTGCAAGTCGTTGCAGCTAAAGAGGTGTTTCGAAGGTCCGTGCGCTTGCTGGACCTGGGTGGGCTCTATGGCGCCACCGGCACGGCCCACACTCCGGTCGGCGCGCTGTCGCTGTTTGCGGGCCTGGGTTGGGCTCCGACCTGGCATTGGGCCCAGGGGCATTATGTCGGTTTCGCGGCACCCGTTGTCGCGTCGGTCAGCGCCGCGTACACAGCCTTTGCCACTGAAAACCTATTCTTGCGTGCCGAGGCGTCGTCGTTTGAGAGCCAAAGCCCCAGCGCGCGCGGCGACGGTTACGGCCTGTGGCGGTGGACCACGGTGAGCTTTACGCTGGGCTGGTATGCGCCCGAGTGGCGCTCGCGGCTGCGCAGCCTGTGGTAGTTCGCATTTCTATGCGAGCCGGCAAGCGCAGGTGGGGTCGCGCGGCCGGCCACTTGCGCGGGGCGCGGCCACAGGGCCAAATCCTACTCGGACTGCGCCTAACCCAATGAATCCAGGAACTCCACGATCAGCTCGTTCGCCGCGCCGCGATCAGGCAGACTGCCCATCATGCCGTACATGGCGGCCTCGCCTTCGCTTGACGGTGGCAGCCCGCGGACCTCTTCGGTCGCAGCGCGCAGATCGGTAAGAAAAGCTTGGACATGCGCCACATGGGCCGCCGTAATCATGGCGTGCAAGGCGGGCGGCGACTGCTGGCGGTCGAGATTCCAGCCGCGGGCCTGCATCGCGTCGCCCAGGCGGTAGGTGTCGCCTGCGTCGAAGCAAAATGCGAATACGGTGGCCACCGGTGCGCCAAGTACCCGCATCCCGGGGATCGCCGCGATTCCGGCTTGGATGGCGAGGGCGGCGTCGAGGCTCTGGCGGGCCAAGCGCAAGTAGCCGGCTTCGCCCAAGAAATGCAGCACGGCCCATGCCGCCGCAATTGGGCCGCCCGGCCGCGTACCCGCCGCTGACGGCGAACCCCACAGACCGCCCGGCCAGTCGGCATAGCCCATGAACTGGTGGCGGCGCAGCTCGCGGGTGCGGTACAAAATCACCGACGCACCCTTGGCCGTGTAGCCGTACTTATGGAGATCACACGAGATGGATGTCACTCCGGGCACCGCAAGGTTCCACGGCGGCAGTGGGTGCCCCAGCCTTTCGACAAAGGGCAGAATCATGCCGCCCAGGCAGGCGTCGACATGGCACAAAATGCCTGCCTCTTGGGCCAGTTGCGCCAGTTCGTCGATGGGGTCGATCACGCCGTGCGGATAGGCAAACGACGAGCCGACCACCAAGATCGTGTTGCTGGTCAACAGCTTGCGGGTCGCGACCACATCGGCGCGATAGTCCGTCCCGACCGGCACCACGATCGCGCGAACCCCTAAGTAATGCGCGGCCTTATGAAATGCCGGATGCACGGTTGCCGGCACCAACATCTCGGGCGCCGTCACCTCGGGCCGCTCTATACGGGCCCAGTCGCGGGCCGTTTTGACCGCCATCAGAATCGACTCGGTGCCACCCGACGTCATTGTGCCCACCGCGCGCGTGTCACCTAGCAATTCAGAAGCAATCGCCAGGACTTCTGTCTCCATGCGCCGCAGAGAAGGAAACGCCATGGGGTTGAGCGCGTTCTCGGCAAACAGCTTGAGAAACGCCGCCTCGGCCACGGCCTTGACCTCTTCGCCGGCGTAGTAGACCAGGCTGAAGGTGCGGCCTGCGCGCCAATTTGCATCATTTTCTCGATAGTTATCGATCGTGCCAAGGACCTGATCGCGGGTCCAGCCGTGTTGGGGCAAATGCATGGTAGTTCCTCTGGCCCCGTTTCCGGGTCAAACATTGTTCGAATCTAGGCGGTTAAGGCCCCGTTGCCACGGTGGGATTGCGCAGCAGCACATAGCGCTGGTCGGCCGACAGCTGGCTATGATTGGGGCCGGCCAGCCAAAACATCAGGTTGGTCGAGCCGTTGGCGCTGCATTCTTCGCTCGATAAGTGGCCGTCGCCGTCGCTGTCGAGGTTGGATGCGCACTGCGGTGTGTCGAGTAACGGGTCAAAACTTTTGCCGTTTTGCTCCGAGGTGTGGAACAGGCCCATATAATGACCGCCCTCGTGGGCCATTACCGAGGCAAATACCGACACGTCGTCGTCGAGATAGGCGAGCGCCACGGCCACGCCCCCGTGCGGCAGGCCTGGGAACGACGGTGGGCCGGGAATGCCGCCCGACTGGCCCAAAGTGACATAACCACCACCGTCGCCAGCGAATTGGTCGATAAAGAAGTAGTGCAGACCCGGCTCGGAGCTACTGTCGGCGGTGGCAAAAAGTTGCTGCAATTCGGCGTCGTTGTCGATGACTGCCGCGCTGGTAGCCACGCTGCCGCCCACTTGCTTGTACGTCACGCTGCCGAGTTGGATGCCCACCGCGCCGTAGATCGCGCCCAGCTTCGTCAGGGCGGTCTGTAAGTTCGCGTCGTTAGGTGCATTCTGCGCCGAGAGCCGGCTCTGGTTGGTAAACCACAGCACCACTGGCAACGTGCCCGACTGCAGCAGGCCCGTAGCGCGCTTGACCACGGCGTCGAGTTGCACGGTGGCGCCATCGTAGCTTCCCCAGGTAAATTGATAGGTTCCTTGGCCAATGCCCAGACGGGGCGAGTTGGGATACATCGCGGCCAGCACGCCAGCGCCCAGCGGCACCACCTTGAAGTCGCCGACCAGCGGGTCAAAATAGTCGAGCACGACCTTGCCGTCGGGTTGCATCGCCTTAGTCAGCGCCAGCTCGGCCGTGGAGTCGAGCGGGCGGGCGTAGAGGGTCACACTGACCGCATCGGCTGGCACCGGCACATTGACAGTCTTAAATGTATCCGCGGTCTTGCCTACCTCGATGGTGCCGAGCGCGATGTGGTCAAGCGTGCTCGGGGTCGAGGTGCTGTCGACGCACACGCCGCTTTGCGGGTCGCAGACTTGGCCGCTATCGCAGCCGTAGGTGGCGCAGCTCGGCAGGCAAAACCCAAGGCCAGACGAGGTCTTAAGGTCGATACTCGACGTGCACATATAGCTCGGCCGGCAGTCGACCGAGGTCGCGCACGGCGCCAAGCACCAGTAGCTCAAGGTGCCGGTATCGTCGGGGATGCCGGCGCACAGGCCCTCGTGGCTGCCGTCGCTGGCGGTGCACGGCTTGCCTTCGCCGCTGGCGTCGCATAAGTCGAAGCAATATCCGCCCTTCCACACGCCTTGCGAGCCGGCCTCGTCGACGCAGGCCTCGCTGTGGCACTCGGCGTTGGCGGCGCAGGGGCTGCCGACCTTGCCGTCGGGCACGCCTTCGCTCGAGACGCAGCTGCCGCTGGCCAAGTCGCAGCGCTGCAAGGCCGGGCACTGATCGCTCGAAGTGCAAAGCGGTATGCAGACTTGCGACCCGTCGCGCGCGGTGCATTGGTAGCCGCTGCGGCAGGTGCCGCGGTCGCCGCCGCATTGGTCCATGCACGCGGCATTGGCTTCACTTAGCTGTACGCAAGCTGAGCCGGGTGCGCACTCCGCGTCGAAAGCGATGATTTGCGCGCCGCAATAGGCCGAGCAGTAGCCGCCGCCAAAACTGCCGCCGCTAAAGCAGGTGCCCGACGAGCACTCGCTATCTTGGGCGCAGCCGGTGCCGACCATGCCGGCGGTATTTGAGTTGGTGGCGACGCACTTGCCGAAGTTGCAGACCATGCCCGTGACGCATGCGGGTACGCAGGTGTCGCCCGCATAGCCTGTGTCGCAGCCGGCGACGACGAACGCCATGCCGAGGAGCAAAATGCGCACGAACATCACGGATTCCTCGCCGGTTTCGCTAGTTCAGCCGCCAGAGTCGTCTTTACGCTCAGCTCGGTCTCGACCTTGTCGCGGTTGACGAGCGCTTGGCGCGCTGCCGGGGTAGCCATGGCGCCCAGGGCGCGGGCCGCACTGTCGCGGGTATGCAAGTCTGCGTGCGCCAACAACTCGCTTAGCAAGCCCACCGCACGCTCGCCAAAGGCAAAACCGTATGCCTTGGCCGCTGGCCGCCGCACTGCATCGACCGTGGCGGGGTCGCGCAGCACCGTCTCAAACCAGCCGAGCACCTGCTCATTCGGAAAAAAGCGCAAGCTAACCAGCGCTTGCGTCCTCACGGCCAAGCGCTCGCCCGGGGCGTGGTACAGAGTCCACAGGCCGGGCACGAGCTCGCCTTCGGGCGCTATCGTCAGCAGATCTTCGCGATGGGGAACGTATTCGTACCCGCTAAAAACCTTGGCCAAACGCTGCTGTAACGGCAGCGAGGCTGGCTGGGTGACCGCAGGCTGCGCCACTTGCCCCGGGGCCGAGGTGGGCTTGGTCAGGGGCGGTTCGCTGGGCTGGGTGGCCGCGTTCGGCGTCGCAGGGGCGGTGGCTTTGGGCTCGCTGCAACTCGCCAGCGTCGCCATGCCGAGCGCGAAAAGTGCTAGGTTCGTGTTGCGCATCGTTCCTCCGTGGGGCAGGGTAGCGAGGCGAGCCGAGGCGTGCAAGCGAGGGGCGCGACAGTGTGGCAGACGGTTGCGGCTAGGATGGGTACGGTGGCGCTCCTGGCGCTGCAAGCGGTGGTGGTGCAGGCCAAGCCGGCGACTCCGCATGGGGTGCAAGTACCTGTTGAGCAGCAGAAATCGCTGCGACTGAGCGACTTGCGCCAGGACCGGCCCGAGCCGCCACGGCCCGTGCCCAAGTCCAAGACCTGGAATGTGGTCTGGATCATCATGGAGAGCACTGGAACGCGCTATCTGTCGGATACTGCTCCTAAAGTGCCGATGCCGTTCTTCGACAAGCTGGCGAGCGAGGGCTGGCTGTTGGCGCGGCATCACTCGACGACGAATTCGAGTGCTCGGGCGATCTTCTCGCAGCTTTCGGGGCTTTATCCTATGCCCACCCTGCCGATGTGGGTCGATCGGGGCGACGTGGCTGTGCCGTCGCTGCCGGCGCTGCTGGGGCCGGGCTGGAACACGTTTTTGTATACCCCGGGGCGTCTGAACTACTACTTTCCTAAAGGTTTTTTGCAGGCCGGCGGGCTGGATTGCAAGGGTTATACCGAGCTGCCGCTGGGGCCCAAAGACACGATTGACCCCTTGGCGCGCCGCGAAGAGGCCGTGGTCGATGCGTTTGTGAAGCGCGTGCACAGCGCCCACGAGCCGTTTCTTGGCGTGTACTACAGCTATGTGGCGCACTGGCCCTACAGCGACCATGGGCCGCAGTATCGGCACTATTCGACCAGCACGCCGCAGGGGCGTTACCACAACAACCTAGTCACGCTTGATGCGCAAATCCAGCGTATTTTTGAGCAGGTTAAGGCCGATGGTCGCCTAGACCGCACGATCTTTGTGCTGGCGGGCGACCACGGCGAGGCGTTCGGGCAGCACCAGGGCAACTGGTCGCATCCCAAGTTTAGCTACGAAGAAAACCTGCAAACGCCGGCAGTTTTGTGGCAGCCGGCCCTGTTTGCGCCGCGGGTGGTGAGCGAGCTGACGAGCCACGTCGACCTGCTGCCCACAGTGCTCGACGC
>CAISBR010000022.1 GCA_903883645.1 uncultured Myxococcales bacterium
CCCCCAGGGCCCAGCCCGGCGTCCTGTCTCGTATCCCCGTCTTATCTCTGCCAGAAGCCCCACTGCACGGGCACCTTGCGAGTTGCGCTGCCATGCGGGTTCTGCTGCTCAATCCACCCGTTCCGGGCCGCGGCTTTACCAGCCGCGACCTGATGGGCGGTATGGGTATCAACGACGACTTTGGCACGACACTGCCGGCGCAGTTCCTGGCTTTTGCCAAGTACCACGGCATCCATCTTCCTGTTCTTTCGCTGGCTTATGCGGCGGCGATTCTGCGGCGCGCGGGCCACACGGTGCTGGTGCTCGACCAGGCGCGCCAAGACCCCAGTGAGCCGGGCGTGCTGCAAGCGGCGATCGACACGCGGCCCGACTGGGTGGTGGCGGCGAGTTCGCTGGCCTATTTTGCGGCGGAGCTCAATTTTCTAGAGCAATTGCGAACGCATACGGGCTGTCATCGCTTGCTAATCGGCAATACGGCGGTGCATTTTGCCCGCGACTTGGGCCAGCGCGGCCTGTGCGAGGCGATTGCCCTCGGCGACCCCGAGGTGGCGATTCAGCACTTGGCCAATGGCACGCTGCGGCCGGGCACGGCGGGCGTGGCGATGCGCGACCCGGCGCTAGCGGGATCGACGTTGGTCGAAACAAAACCAATCTTTCTGAACGATATCGACGCGCTGCCGCACCCGGACTGGACCGACTTTCGGCTCGACCGCTACCGCTACTACCCGCTACTGCGTGGGCGCGGTGTGGCGACCATGCTCGCCTCGCGCGGCTGCCCGTATGCCTGCAATTTCTGTCCGTATCCGGCCGGGCAGGGTGAGCCGTTTCGCCCGCGCGCCATCGCCGACATCGTAGCCGAGATGGCCGAGTTGGTGCGCGATCACGGCGTGCAGAGTATTCTGTTTCGCGATCCGACCTTCACGCTCGATATGCCGCGGGCCAAAACCCTGTGTCGCGCCATTACCGCCGCCAAGCTGGGCGTGCAGTGGGGCATCGAGACGCGGCTCGACCGGCTGGATAACGAGATGGTCGACCTGTTGGCGGCGGCGGGTTGTGCTTCCGTTACGGTGGGTTTGGACCCAGTCGATGCCAAGACGCGCCGCGCCTCGCACCGCAAGGGCTACGACCAGGGCCATGCCGAGGCGATGCTCGAGCGCCTGCGCAAGCGCGGCGTGGCGAGTGCCGGGCTGTTTGTGGTGGGGCTGCCCGACCAGAGCGAGGCCGAGCTGCGCGAAGCCTTTGCGTGGATCGAAGGCACGGCGCTGACTTACGTGAACTACCACCAGGCGACCGTGTTTCCGGGAACGGAGCTGTACGCCGAGGCGCTGGCCAAGGGCTGGCTGCCCGAGCTGACCCTGGCCGACCTGCTGCGCGGCGACCCTAAGCTGAGTTTTAACGGTAAGATCGACGCCCACCGCATCCGCGAGCTGCAAGACGAGGCGCTGCGCCACTTCTATCGGCAGCCCAAGCGCGCCCTGGCCGAGCTGACCCGCGGCGAGACGGCGCAGAGCCTGGCCTTTTACGGCGAGACGGCCGCCAAGTTTGTGTGGCAGCGGCTCTCGCCCGAAAACCCTTAGCGGAATCTGCATTTGCTTGACCTCGCCCCCCTGCCGAACAGCCTGGCCGACGGTCAACTGCCGCTCGTGGCGCTGGCGCTGCTGCTGCCTGTGCTGGCCGGGGCGCTGCTGTGGCACGGTCGGCATGCGCGGCGCGAGTGGCTGATTTTCTTGGGGTTGGCCGCGCTGGCGCTGGTGGTGCGGGCGCTGGCGGCGTGGGGGCCGGCCGACCTCGCTGAGCCGCGCCGCTGGGACGTGTTGTACGCCCTACAACCCGATGATCGCCCGCTATTTTATGGAGTTCCGACCCTTGTGGAGCTGCTGGTCCGGCTGGGTGTGCCGCCGCTGGCCCTGTACCGCGGTCTGGGGCCGGTGAGCGGGGCACTGGCGGTGCTGGCGACGGCGTGGCTCGCGCGTGCGACGCAATTGCGCTTGCGCTGGGCGGTGTTGGCAGGTGTGCTGGTGGCATTATGGCCGGCGCATATTCACCATTCGGCGAGCGGCGGTTTTGGTGTGTTGGCGGGTGCGGCGCTGGCGGCGACCCTGGCGGCGGCCTGCGACGACCGTCTACTGGGGGCATGGCGACCACTTTCCGTTGCCGTTCTGGCTACTTTGGCGATCTATGTGCGCCCCGAGGCGCGGGTGGTGCTGCCCGCCCTCGCGTTGCTAGCCGCGCGGCCGACGTGGTCGTGGCGGCAGCGTACGCAGCTTGGCCTATTCTTGCTTGTACTGTTGGCGGGTTATGCCCCCATGCTCGCCTCAAGCGCCGATCGCGTGGTCGAGAGTTCGCCCGCCGACTTAGCCTACTGGCTGCTGGGCGAGCCGCGTGTGGCGCCAATCTGGTGGTGCTGGGCGGGTTTAGCAGGCATCGCGGTGGGGCGCGGCGACCGACTGACCCGCGGCGCGCTGGGGCTCACGCTGGCGGCCCTGCTGGCGGGCTACTTGCTGACCACCGAGCCCAATCCCGGCTTTGGCCTGTGGCGCTACTATATGACTCTGCTGCCGATTTTGGCGGTGGGCGCGGCCCTGCTGCTGGCGCGGTGGCCGGTGCTCGAGCGGCGGGCGGCGCTGGTGGTGGCCCTAGCCGCGGCGACCCTGTTGCCGTACGCGGGTCTGTGGCTGCAACCAAGCGATCTTCATCTTGAATTTTCGACTGCCATGCAAGGCGCCAAGTCGGCTCTGGACCGCACCGATCTGCTGCTGCTGCCCGACCAGGCGGGCGATACCCACACCGGCGTCGACCATTTTGCGACGGTGCTGTTGGCTCTTAACCTCGCAACAGGGCAGCGTTTTGATGCCCAGGCGACGCCGCGGCAGCGCGGCACCATGGCCGCTGTGCCAGTGGCGAGCCTTGAAAAATGGCTCGACGACCCCCAGCGTACTCGCCCCCATCGCATCGTGGCGTGGCTGGGTGTGGCGGTGTCGCCAGCGCGGCAGACGCAGCTATTGTCCCTGGGCAAGTGGCGAACCTTGCACGAAAATACCGGCGACGTGCTGCTGCAGCTGCCCGAGTCGGATGCGCGCTGCCCAACCGCGGTGGGGCTGGGCGTAACCTTGCACCCTTGCCACCTCACAGTGGGTTGGAAAGTGCTAGAACCATGAGCAAACTCGCCGCGATGCCGCTCTGGGTTCTGCTGCTTTTGCTGCCGCTGCCGGCGTGGGCGGCGCACTTGCCGCCGGGGCGCGAGGCCGACGTCAAGGCGCTGGTGTGGGGCCCCGAGCTCGCCGAACTGGGTCTCGAGGTGCGCAGCGTAGCGATCCAACAGGCCGAGATCTTAGTAGTGGTCGCGGGTTCCGCGTCGGGTGCGCTGCACTTGGCCGAGCCCGCGGCGCTGCCCGGTCCGTTTGCGCGTACCACCTCGTTTGCCGTCAGCTGGACCTCGGCGCAAGCGGGCGGTCCGCCGCCCCCTGTGCAGACCTGGGTGGGGCGTATCGCCGCCCGCGACAAGGGCAATTGGTGGGTGGGCGAGGCTCCGCGGGCCGAAAATACAAGTGCACCCCCTTCGCGGCAAGTGCCGCCGCTGGCCTGGTCCGTGCTGCTCTACGGCGCGCTGTGGCTGCTGGCCGCTGTGGCGGTGATAGCTGCTTACACCTCGTTTTCGTTGCCGATTGCGCTGTCTGCTGGTTTGGCTGCGCTGCTTGCGGGGCTGGCGCAGTGGCTGCTGCGGCGCGATGACGTACCCCACGCCCTGCGCGATGCGGTCGCCGGTCGTCCTAGCTCGCCGCTAGCGACCCTGGCCGCTGTGGGGCGGTGGCATCTGCATCTACCCGAAACTAGGATTGATCTGGCGCTATGTGCCTTGGCAGGCCTGCTGCTGGGGCCGGCAGCGGTGGTGGCGTCGCAGCGGCTGGCATCTTGGCGGCGCGTGCCCATTTGGCTAGCTATTGCAGTTGCTTGTGTGCTCATTGTGCCGGGCGTCGTGGCGCTGGGGCCGACCCACTTGCTCACGGGTACACTTGTGGCGACCTGCTTGGCCTGGCCCTGGCGACCCGCGCAGCGACCGGCCTTGGCGCTCCTGGCCATCCTGACCTGCTGCCAGTTCGCTTGACTCGCCCGCGCCCGCTGCGATGCTAGGCACAGTTGGACCCGTGGTCCACGGTGGTGCCCTGTGGCCAAACAACGCTTTGTGCTAGTCCGCATCAGCCTTTGCTTGGTGTTTGCGTCGCTGTTGTCACTGACCGCCCACGCGCAAGAGGCCGTGCCCCTGCCGCTGGCGGTGACCGAGTCCGCGCCGCGCCGCGCTGCCGACGAGCGCCTGCTACTCACGCCCACCGAGCGCACCCTGCCGCGGCATCGGCTGGTCATCAGCAACGACGAAATTCTGTTGTTTCGCTTCGGTTTTGGTATCACCGATCGGCTGCAGATGGACCTGGTCGCCGGCGGTCTACCGGGTGCCGCGGGCGGAGTCGTGCCGGCAGCGGGGCTGTTTGCCGGCGCCGGCGCGGGTCTAATTGGCGCGCTCGACTTGGGCTTCAAGTACAGAATCCTTAGCGAAAACGGCGCTGTGCCAGGCATTGCCCTCGGCTATGACCTCATCGACGCGTTTGGCGCGGGCATCGGCGTCGGCGCGGCCGCAGGGGGTGGCGGTGGTGGTGCTGGAGTCGGGCTGGCCACGGCCAACGCGCAGTTCAACCTGTTCTCGGCAGTGGCGGGCTGGCATTGGGCGGGCACGCACCTGACCCTTGGCGCGCGCCTGCTCGATAATCACCACTTCTTGCCGCAAAGTGCCCATTTCAGCGCAGTGGGCACGGGCTCGGCGGGTGCCGCTGCGGGCAGTTCGAGCGAGACCATCGACCGCTTTCCGCTGTATACACAGACTTTTGTGGGGCTCGAGCAAGTGCTTGGGCCGCACAGTGCGCTGATGGGCGAGGTGTTCCCGGCGACCAAGCTGCAGGACCTAGCGGGCACGTTTGGGGCGCGCTGGCTGTTGGGGCGCGATAAGCCCTGGCTTTTCTTGCCATTGCACAAGCTACGGGTGCGGATCGACGCGGCGATGCTGCTCTTTGCCGCGCGCGACACGACCACCCATCGGCTTGGCCCTGCAGGCGTGCCGTGGCTCGGTCTGGGGTTCTATACCCTTTAACAGTATGAAAATACTAAGGTTCGACTAAGTCCGTCGCCACCAGCGGATCGATCTTGCTATGGTCCGTGTACCAGTCGAGCACGCCGCGAATCGACTTCCACGCCTTGCCCACCGGAAACTGCGTGCCGTCAAACGCGTATACAAACGGCGAGATGCGCAGGCCGCCGTCGACCACAAAGTCGTCTTTGGCCGTAGCCGCGGCGGTCGCGACCGTCACATCGCTCACTTCGACCAACATGCTCATCAGCGACTTGACCTTGGCGCCACCGGTGGCGATGTCAGACGGCGAGACGGCGACGGGCAAGATCACCTCGCTGCACGCGCCGGTGGTGGTGATGGCCGGCGTCAAGATCTCGGGTAGGCCCTTAAAGTCGCCAACGGATCCAACGACATCAATGGCATCGCCGACCTTGTTGGTCACGGCCGTCTTGCTGTAGACCACGTAGCCGCCGTCGCTGGTTAGGCCGGGCTGCTGCACCCACACTGTGCTGCCGCTGGCGACGGTGCGGATGGCGGTGATGCACAAGCCCTTGACCTCGACCACCGTGCCCACAGCCATCTTCTTGATTTCTGGGATGGTTGCGGTGGTGGGCGGCACGTCGCTGCTGCCGGCGTCGGCGCCGCTGCTGTCACCCGAGGTCGTGTCCGGCTGGTCGACGGGTACGGTAATCTTGCTGCAGTCGGTGCTGTTGGCGGTGAGCGGGCAGATGTCGCAGCCGTCGCCCGTGCCGTCGCCGTCGCTGTCGAGCTGCTTGCCGCCGTCCATGGGCCGAATCGCCGAAAACACAGTGGGGCACAGGTCTTTGCTGTCTTCGATGCCGTCGCCGTCTTTGTCGCTGGCGCTGGGCTCGCCAGTGAACACACCCAGGCGCGAGGGCACGCACGAGGGCTCGTCTTTGGGAACACCGCAAAAGAACAGCGGATACGGGCTGCCAATGGTGCTCGACATACCGGCGGTGTCTTTGCCTAGTTCGCGTTTGGCGCACAGTTTTTTGCCTGATAAACAGTCGCTTAGCGCCTCGCAGCCCGCGCCGCCGTCACTCGACAGGGCGTCTACCAGCGCCGCATCGCCGTGCAACACTGTGCCGCCGCGCAGCACCAGCGCCACATCCTCAACGGCCGCGTGCACTACCGCGCTGTAGGGGGGCTTGCCGTGGCTGGCGAAAATCGTCACATCGGCGGGGCGTCCGGCGGCAATCCGACCCAACACGTCGCCCATTTTCGCGGCGTCGGCAGCGGTGCCCGTCACCATCAAGAACAGCTGGTAATCGTTAAAGAATCCGCCCAAGTTCTTCTGGTTGTAGCTGTCGGCGCAGGCCAGCTCGCGCAGCATGTTCATACTGCCCGACGCGCTCCAGTCGGTGCCCAGCGCAATCGGCACGCCCACATTGGCAAACAGCGAGACGTTGGCGGTAAAGCCGTACAGGTCGATGTTCGAGCGCGGCGACCAAATCAGAGAAACACCCGTATTTGCAGCAAGTTGAATATCCGCCGCCCGCAGGCCCACCGCGTGAATCAGCGCCGTCTGCGGCCGCTCGTAGTTGGCCTGGGCATTGACGCCGTCGGTGCAGTCAAACTCGTTGTGGGCCGATTCGTCGACGCCTTCGCTCATGTGCGGAAAAAACGACTTCATCTTCGCGACATCGGCGTCGGTCGCGGCAATCTTGTAGGTGCACGTGGTCGGCAGACCGGTCGGGCTCGAGTCGCCAAGAGGAAACGTCTCGAAATCAATCGGAGTCTTGCCCAGGCCACCCTGCATCGGATCGGGCTTGTCTAGGTTGCGGAGCATGCCGTTGACGCCGCCCGAGCCGACGGTCGACGTGGCGCCGCCGATGACAAAGCGCAACTCGCCCCAGCCCGTCACATCGTTGGTGGTGCCGTTGGGTGCGCCGGGTACGCTGATCTTTGGCTTGCCGTTCAGGCCCTTGCGCCACTCGTGGCGGTGATCGTACTTGGCCATGTGCGGCTTGGGCGCGTTCTGGGCAAAGGTGATGTGGTCGTGGCTGTTGATGAGTGCAGGCGAAATGACCGCGTCGCCGCATTGCAGCGTGGTCGCGCCGCTGTAGCCGTCGCTGCTCGCGCAATCGCAGGCCGCGCAGGTGATGATACCCTTGGCGTCGATGACCACTTCGCCGCCGACGTACACGTGGTCGCTGGCCAGTACGGTGCCGCGCAACACCTTGACGCTAGAACCCTTTGTTACGTCGCAGCTGCCCGCGGCTTTGGGCGCCGGTAGGGCCTTGGGGCAAGTGACGACCGTGGGCGTACTGCTGGTGGTGCCGCCGCCCGTGCCGTCTTTGCCGGTGGTGCTGTCGCCAATCTTGGCGTCTAGGTTGCTGCCGTCGCTCAGGCTGTCGCCACCTGTGTCGCTCGCAGTGCCCGATCCGCTCGCGCCGCCCGAGCACGCTGCGGTAAGGCACAGCGCAGCAAGTAGCAGCATGAGTCGGTTAGCATAGTTTAGGGGCTTGAAAGGGTTAAGTGGGGTCGAAACAACGCGGGCTTGGCGGGTATTCATCGGGTGGGTCAGCGCCAGCGGGTTCATGAGCGAACCGCAAACGTCGAACAGGATAGCCGTTCTCGGGCGGTAAGTCGCTTCAATTCGGCTCGACTGCAGGCGGAGCTGCGGGCGATTGCCACGCTTGCGTCAGCGCCCGCTAGCCCTAGCCCAGCGACCGCGGCTTCCACGCGAGCTCGGGCGACTTGGCCCGCTTACCCGCGATGGCGAAGTTCTTACCCAGCAAAAGCCGAGTCTGCAGACGACGTTCTAGCCCCAAGGTTGTCGCCGGCCCCTGCGTTTCAATGGCGTTGCACAGCCGTTTGGCCGCCGCTACCGCATCGGGCGACCGCTCGCGCAGCTCGTCGACCAGGGCCAGGGCGCGCCCCCGCGGGTCCACATCGACATGGCTGATTAGCCCAATTTCTTTGGCCTTTTCGCCAGTTACCAGTCGCGCCGTCATCATCAGCTCGCGCATGGTGTCGGCGCCCAGCAGCCCGCGCAGGGTCACACTCGCACCCATGTCGGGCACCAGACCCCATTTGGCTTCCATAATC
>CAISBR010000023.1 GCA_903883645.1 uncultured Myxococcales bacterium
GTCGACCAAGTACTTGGCCAGCGCTTCGATACCCAGCACGTGCAAGATGTCGTGCGGGTTCAGCGGTCCGTCCATCAGCGGATCGCCAGCGCGCACGCGATCGCCCGCCGCCACCGTGGCATGCTTGCCCTTGGGGATCAGTCACCCCTGGGTCTCATTTGGGCGCGCTTATTGCCGTACTCGGGCACCACAAAGATCTGCATCTTGCCCTTGACCGGCTTGCCAAACTCGACAATGCCGAGGTTCCTCGATTTCGACGCTCAGGGTATTTTGGGCGTCCCGGTCTGGCGGCCGAAGGGCCTGCAGGGTCAAGAGTTCTTGCGCCAGACCGTCCGGCTGCGGCCGCCGTGTCGCACGAAATTCTCGCTGAAATCTTAGGTTTCCACTCCCCGGCGGCGGCGGCGCTCCGTCGCGCCACCGCGCTGCGCGCTCGCATCCGTGACGCGCACATCTTCGCCAGCAACGTGCCAGTTCACACGCTAGATTTCGTAGAAGAATTTCAGTCGCACAGACCGGGTGGTGTTGTTCTGAAGGTCGCCCTGGAAAACGGCTGTCGATGTAACCGAGTCGAGATAGTTCAGGTCAATCGTCGTGTTGCTGCCGGGAATCTTGCCATACAGCAGGTACATGGTACTGCTACCGTTTTGCGCCGTGCCACAGGGGAAGAGCGCGTAGGGGTGGTTGGCCCCGGCCGTGACGGGCAGGTTGACCCGGAAGATTCCGGTACCGGCCCCTTCGTTGCCACCATCGCCAGTTAAATACACGTCCACAAAGACAATGTTGCCAACAACGGCGTACCGTCCCGTGTTGGTCGAATACTGCGGCACGGTGTTGCCAGAGCCGCCGGTCAGCATGATCGAGGGCGTAAACGTACTCCACCCCGTGATCGAGTCCAGCTTGGTCTTGTCGGCCGCTGTGAGAAATCCAGCGACCGACGTGGTTGCCGCGCTATGCAGCGATCCGCCGCCCAAGTCGCCATGGCTGTGGACGTGGTCGGCGCGCGCCGCTGTCGACGCGGTCCCGACCGCGGCAGTCCCGAGTGCTGCCGGCGTGGCGGACGTCAGGGCCGCGGCCCCGGCGGCTACCCCATCGAGCTTGGACTTGTCGGCCGCCGCCAAGAATCCCGCAGCCGATGTGGTGGCTGCTGCGTGCAATTCGTCGCCGCCAAGTTCGCCGTGCGCGTGCACGTGGTCCGCACGCGCCCAACGTGCTGCGACGCCCACGGTCGTGTCGCCTAGATCTTCAGGTAGATCTCCGGTCTCGGCGCCGAGGCCATCAACGTAAGCTTTGGTTGCAAGGTCTTGCACATCAACAGGATCTGCCGCACCGGTCAGCCGGTGGCCATCCAGCGGCTGATCGGCCTCGAATGGGACGCTGCCGTCGCGGTGGATCGCCTCGGGGTCTTGCACGGTCAGGTCTTGGCGTCCGCCCAATTCGGTGGTCATTTGTCGGCCTCCGCCCAGATGCTCGCGGATGCCCCTTCGGAGACGTCCTCGAGTTGGAGATAGAAGCCGCTGGCTGCGGCGGTGGCAACTACAAAGGCCGAGGTTTCGGAACCTGAAATCACTTTCGTCCCGAAGCCAGCGTCTCTCACCCACCGCGCGGCTCCGGCATACCACCACCAGAGTTGGACGGAGTAATGATCGCCGCCCTCGCACACGCAAATCAGCGTCAATTGGGTCCATTGCGTACAGTTCAAGGGCAGGGTCAACTCGTCTGGCTGTGACGTCGCGGCGGTCGCGCCCGCGACCACCCTTCGGTCGGCTGCATGGTCGGCCCATGGGTTCACCAGGCTCACAGGCGCCTCTACACGCTTGATCTGACTAGGGTTCATCGTATTCACCTCCTCCTCCTCAAGGTCCGCCAACCGGCGTGGTACCGTCCCACACTGGGTATTTCCAGAACACTACACGCCCCTTGTAGTCCGGCTCGCTCTGAAACTGGATGACGCCGTACACAATTCCGGTCGACAGGATCGCCCTCAACTGGCGCATACCCTGCGGTGGTTCGGCCCAGCCGGGCGGGCTGATGGGCCACTTGCTAAGAAACATGGCCGTGTCGCCGTCAAGAACCCAGATGTCGGGCTGGCCCGGCGGGTTGACGAGCCACACTGAACCGCCGCGGGGGTCGCTGAGGTGCACAAGATCGCAGCAAGGTGCCTTACCCTTGGGGCCGAAGTCGTCGACCGGCGAGGTTGGCCACGTGTACAGGCGCTCGACGTAGCCCGAGCCTTTGTGCACGCGGAAAAGCCCGCTGCGATTGCTGGCCAGAAGCAAGTTGCGGTCCGAAAAGCCGATGCGTTCGGGGCGATCGGCGTCAGGCAGCGGTGCGGTGCTCTTGCCGGTAAGTTTGAGCTCGACGGGGTCGTCGCCACCCATCTCGCCGACGTTGATGATGCGGGTCCCGGCGTATGCGAGAACGTGCAGGTTTCCAGCGGCGTCGGTGGCGCCCGTGCTCGGGGCGGCGGCCGAACCCTCAGGAAAGGCGGGGAGCATGGCGAAGCGGAAGGGCCAGGGGCAGTCGTTGTTGCCCGGTTCATTGAGCGTTGCGCACCCCGCTCCGGGCTTGAAGAGCACGTAGGCCCCGGGCTCGTGGACCGCCACGATGTCGCTGATGCGGGCCGGTGTGGCTAGCGGCTCCAATTGTTGTACACTACAAAAATATGGGTAAATATCGGCGCTGTACTTCCAGCCGCAAGACTTGAATCCGTCTTGCCCGGATTGTGACAGCAAGGGATCGGAGCAGTTGCCCGTTTCGTACGAATCCTTCACTGCGCCGCCGAAATCGGAGATCCCGCCCGACAGTGCATGACCGCCAAACCCGCGGGCGACAAACCGTACGACTTGGAACCCGTCTGGCACCGCATGAGCTAAGACCGGAGAGTCGCAAGGCATTCCGGGGTTGAAAATATGTGCAACCGGCGGCGGATCGAGGAAGGGCGTCTTGTACCCAGTAAGCGCCCCGGTGCGCACAGCTACACTTCCGGCTCCGCTTGCAGGTCGAGCAACGGCAACATTGGCCTCGGGCGTCGGCGCCCGACATGCGCTCGTGCAGAACGCAAAGAGGAGCGCCACGATCGATCTTGAGCGACTTCCCCCCAAACCGCTCGCACGCCTTTGCGAATCGCGGCAAGGCAGTGCTCGGCCGCCCGTCTCGGTCAGAGCAATCTCTCCCCATGAACCCGTGCGAGAACACCGTACGACCCGGTCGAAATCGGGCGTACCAGCGAAGTCGTCCCGTCCGTCAGAGCCGGTCGGAGGTAGTGCGAGGCTTTTCATGCGAGATCCACATACCCCCAGGTTGGCGTCGCGTCGAGCTTTACCGCAAGCCAAGCGTGATCAGACGGCTGCAACGGGGCGCCCGTGACCCACGCCAGCGAACCGACGCTCCAGACTGAAGAACTGAGCTCGGAATACGGGATCTCTCGCAACCTCAGGCCGCCAATCCTTCCCTTGTCGGCACCGGGCTTCACATCAAAGCGCATCGGACCATCCAGCTGCAGCACGCCAATGGTCACCACGTTGCCGCCTGCATCGATGGTCAGCGGCACGTCGACGTCATCGCCCGGAATGGGCTTGAGACGAATCGTTCCGCCTCCACTCGTCCAGAATCCAACGCCATTGCGGCTATTGACCGTCAGGTGCCCGTTGGAGCCATCCACCGTCCCTGCCGCGCGGAACCAAAGATGGGCGCCCTCAGCATTTAGGCGACAAGCTGTCCATGACTGCAGCCAGTCGGTACCACTGCCGGTCTTGCTTGACCCGGTTGGAAATATCTCGGCGTGCGGGTAGCGGACGAAGCGCAATACACCCAGCGATAGCGAAGCCGTATCGCCGTCGTCCGAAATGTCCAACCGCACTTCACCAGCATTGTTCTGGAACCGGATGAGCCCGGTGGACTCACTCTCCGACCCTGTGGTAAACCAGAGGGAGCCACGAGTCGCGTACACGTCGTTGCCCAACGCTCCGGCCACCGGCGGTGGATCGTCGTCATCATAGTCGTGGACCAGGTCCAGGTACACCGCGTCCACATCTGCTTGCGCGATGGCCTCATGCTCGGCGAGCTCGACGGCGTACCCTGCGGGGTTGTTGACGTTGAAATACTGCATAGCCTTGACCGCCATCTCTCCTCCAGTGCGGACGCGGGCCCGCTCGTTTCCCCCGTCCTACGGGGGGCTTACCTGCTCGACGGCCCACCGCGTTACCCACAAGTTGGTTGGCGTTCCTGGAGCAGGTGAGGGCCATGGGTACTGAGGGTACGCAACGTCGGGGTTGGCCATCACCACCACAGCACAGCTCATGCCGTCGGGCTCGCGCGTACATATGTGCTCTTCGGGGTACCCCTGCGCCGGTAACACGGATCGCGTCCGCCCGGCAATGACCTTGCCGGTATTGGCATTGCGCACCACCACTCCGCTGAGCTGCCAAATGGCCACCAAGTCTGGCCCGCCGCCCTGTGCACCGCAGCCAGCGATGTGCTGAGGCGGCGGCTTGTTCAGCCCGCCCAAGTCGGCCTGTTCCGTTGGCGACCCTTGCCAGTCGTCCAATGCCAACGGCCTCCGCCCCTGGTAGATCACAGTTACCTTGCCACCTTGGATGGGCCGCGACGTCAGTGCCCATGTCCGCACCATCTGCCAGGCCTCGGGCGCGGGCCACGGATTCACGGAGCTCAGTGGTGCCGGCTGCCACTCGTTGAGTTCGAGCAACTGGTTGCCAAGCGTCACGAGTCGCTCTGAAAGATGCGTCGCTAGAGGCCACACCGCGCCGGCATCGGTGGCGGTGACAAGGCCAGCAAGGGGTGCGGCATCGAACTGCCAAGTGCGCCAACTCGCCGTGCCTTTACCGTCGATCCGCAGCAAGGTCCAAGGGCCAAACGCCCTGGATTGCACGAAGAAGGCTTGGTCGCTCTCGCTCCAGCTGGCGTGGAGGCCCCATGCCTCTGGATCCGTGGGATCGACGGTCGCAGGTGTCAGGCCCTCGGGCAGTGGGATGACCGAGCTGGCCACAACCGCGTCGTTGGCACCGATCTTCGGCGTAATCTCCTTCAGGATGAAGGTCATGCCCGGATTCTCGTCGTCGGGATAGGTGCGCTCTAGGGTCAGTAAATGGCTGTTGGCCAAGGTAGTCATGCCAATGTAGTGGCCAGAGAGCAAGGGCGCACAGGTGCCTATCGGACACTCAAACGCACAGCCTTGCGGTCCTGGCACGGCCCAGCTCTCACTATCGGGCAAATCCAGCACTTCCTGAAACGGAGTGTTCGGACTATCGAAAGCGAACCGCAATTCCGTCTGTACTCGGTGCAGGGTATTGCGAATAACCTCATCAGCAAAGAACACCGGGCATTTCGGCTTGATAAATATGCGGTGCGATACTAGCCGGAGACGTGCCGGCAGCAGTTCGTCGTCGTCGGCCGCGACGACCGGCACCCAGCCTTTGGGGCCGGTGGGCACATCGGCCGTTGTCTCCGAGGCGGCATCGCCTTTGAGGACCAAGACATCTGCGCCTCCGTCGACAACACCTGCCGTCGCGTCGGAATCCTTGCCCGTTTGGTCAGCAGACAAATCCGAATCGCCCAGGTCTTGCCCGACGGGGCCGTCGCCGGCTTGGTCTACCCCGGCATACGAAATATCCGACACTGCAACGTCTTCCGCTGCCCCGCTCGAATCGGCGGAACCGGACACAGCTTGGTCGGTCGGGCCGCAGGCGACCAGGCCCGCGACGAGTACGGCAGCAACCGTATTGCCTGTAAGACCTTTTGGCAGTGACAACAACATTTGCGGCACGTAAGTTACCCCGCAGTGCCCGCGTTGGACGTGCGCATGGCGCCGCTGCCATCGACCGCTCGTCGTAATCGCGGATTCCCAGCACTGTCGGCTGTCATGACTAGATTGCCCGAATCCACATCCTTCAGATTGCCGGGAGAAACTACAAGCGGCACCGAGAACCCTAGGGCCGAGTAACATATGCCCACATGGGTCCACTGCCCGGTTGCATACCAAAGGAACAACTTGTCCATTTCCGCTTTCGCTTCAACTGGGGACTTGATTGTCAGTGCCGACTGCAAGTACAGCTGGGCCGGCTTCTTATGTGGGTCGAATGATGGAGTGGCGTTCGTGTTTTCTGCCGCAAGTGGCGCAAAGGTTGCGGCGGTCAAGAACGCAAAAATAGGGTCGAAAACATTCTCTTCGCCCCCTCCGGGCTTGTTGTTGCAAGGACCATGCGGGCTGGTCCCGTCGACGATGCCGGAGAACGTCAAGTGGCCCTTTGCCTCAAGCGTGAGCCCATAGGAGCCGCCAGTGTAGCCAGGGGTTTTCGCCGCCTGGGGCAGGTTGGCAGCAATCGGACCGATAGCAATCGGGTGCTCAGCAACAATACTCCGGAAGGGCAGCCCCACGAACTGTATCGCGGCACGTGTGTGCCAGCCGCCGCGGACGTCAACAGCCATGGGCGCCGTGGCGCAGGTAAGGGTATCTAACTGTAATGCATGGCAAAATGCAATAGCGGGCGCACCCCTGCTGGGTTCAAGGCTCGTTGCCGGTGCCCGCTGCGCGCGTGCCACAAACGCGATATGCGGGTGTTCGCGCGCACCGGTGAACCGCAAATTGGTGTCCGCGTTGATCACGGGACCGGGTGAGCTGGGCTGTTTGATAAGCACTGGGGTCAAGATTGTGCTCATTGGCTTTCACCGCTCTGGTTCGCGACCGGCCGACTTCGCACGCGCGCCGCTCCGACGTCCACCTCTAGGCTGGCTGGGCCCCCAAAGACTCTCACCGCAATGCTCATCCGCACCCGTTCTTCATCGCGCGCGAGCAGTTCTTGGCGCAGCGCAATGTTCTCGCGCTGAAGCCTGACGCCGTCGAGCCACGCGCACTCCGCCGGAGTCAGCGGGTGCCACTCGCTTTGCCGTGTCCGTTCCGATTCCATGTCTCCTCCGACTCCCCTTCCGGGGCTACGATAGTACGTTCAGGTCCCAATAGAACACCTGATAACTTGTGGGTGCGAACGTCCCGGGGTCGTCCGGTGGTCCGTGGCGCTCGGTCATATACAATCGTTTTTGGCTACCGTTGTACACGGCTACAAGGCCAGCATCCGAGTAAACCTGGCCACTCGGAGCGCTATCGAGCACTGGGACGACCAACTGCCCAGCGGAGAAATCCATCGTTTGGCGGTACTGCAGACCGTCGAAGAAGGTGATCTCTGCAGGCGAATCGCTCGCTGCCTGGTTGATGATGAGCGTAGCTGCGGAACCCAAGGTCGAGGGCGGAGTTGGGCGCAGAAATCTTATGTATCGACCGCCATCTGGGTCGTCGGATCCCGTAATCGCGATGCCCGCGTCGCCACCGAAGAACTGAACCCCAATGGCGGCCAAGGCTGCCTCGTCCCAAAACTTCCAGCCGTCCTGGGTCCCTGGCTCCTCCACGCTAGCCGGCGGTGCGCGATTGAAGTCACTCGCTTGTTTGCGAAAGCCCGACCAAATTACGAGGTCACCGGCACAGACAACATACACGGTGTCCTCGCCCGGGAGTGGATGTGTGACCAACCCCGTCGCAATACGCCATTCCGTCGCAGTGGCAACTTCAGCGCCGAAGGTGTCGGCATCCCAGGGCGCTGGCTCCAGTGAATTCAAGTTCGTTCCGAAACCCCCAGCGTATTGCGCCGCAGAAGGTTTTAGGTAGTCGGTGGTCGCGTGTTCCTGGCCTGGAGCGGGCCAGCTAGGGATGCTCGATGCCGCAAACTCGGTAGAATCTCCCAGAAAGAAGCCGATCGGAGTTCGAACTCGGGAAAACCAGTACCCGAAGAACAAGTCGTGGGCGGTGCCCGCCAATTTGGAGACCGGTGTGGCAGCCGCGCGCGACATGAAGTGGATACCGAGCGTTCCGTGAATAACCGCGGCGCCATCGTCGTCGACCGCTTCAAGCGCGATTGCGCTTGGAAATCGTGGAAACAGCAGCGCCTTGCCAAAATCGTCCATCAGAGACGGCTGCGGATTGGCGCTGGGGTCGGCCGGGTAGGGGTCAAGCAATGCTGCTGCCGCAAAGTCGCCAGACTCACCGAGTTCGTGTGCCAATGCCTTGGCGACCGCTTGCGTCGTCGGCGTGGTCAGGAGTGTAGCACCCCCGCCTGGCCCTGCATCTGGGTAGAAGAACACCACTTCCGTATTCATCGAACCCCCTTGGTCCTCGAGAAGTTGGGAATACCAAGATCAATGCTCAAGCCGTTTGGCCACACCGCCAGAGTTGAATGACCCCGTTTCTTGCCGCTTTTGAAACACGCTACCAGCATGCCAACCCGAAGTCACCCCCGTACCCGATACCATCCCGCACAAGTGCCCAACACCCGACATCCCCGTCAGCCCCACCATGGGTGTTCGACCTCTTGCAAGTTCAAGAAAACCGTTCAAGTCTTGGCCCCTTGGCCCCTTGGCCCCTGCCAACGGGAATGGATCTTGCGCTAAACCGCATGATCGCCGTCCGCCCGAATTGACGGCCGCGTCTATAGCTGCCCAACTATAAACAGTTTCTGGCGGGCGCCGTGAACCGTGTGCTATTCTCTGCGACCACGGTTGCGGGCCGTGCCCGCCATCCGCCCTCAATCCACCCAATCCTCGCCGGTAACTGGCCCCGGACTTTGTTCCCCCGGGGGAACAAAGTCCTTCCCACGCCCCTCCGCCTTCGCCACCACTTGCCGCACCAGCTCGACCACATCGTCCAGCTCGTCGAGCGCCCGATCCACCTCGGCCAGCAGCGCCTGCAACTCCTTGGCTTCAACGTGGGCAAAGTCCTCCGCGCGCACCGGCTGCGACTTGGCCAGCGCCGCAGCAGTCTTCAGCACCGTCGCCGCCTTCAGAAACGCCGGCAGCGGCGGTCGCCCCACCTTGGCCGCGCCCGGCTCCAAGGTCTTGCTCGCCTGGATGCGCTGCTCCAAGTCGCGCTTGCTCAAGTCCTCGGCCACGGCTGCCTTGGCTAGCTCGACCTTCTGTGCCGGATTGCGCACACCGAGCAAGAGTTTGTGGTGCGACAACGGCAGCGACTCGGCCACCGCCGGTGGCAGCTCGCCCAGCTGCTCGACCACCGCGACCGCGCTCCACAAAAATTTCCAGCCGAATTTCAGGTCGGGCCGCTTGCCGAGCTCGCGAAAGCTGACGTGGTCGTTCTGGCGGGTGCGAAACTGCGCCGGGTCGCCGCCAAAGAAGCGGTCGAGCACGTAGACGCCGACTTCGCGGGCGGTCTCAAGGCCTTTGCGCACGTAGATGCGGTTGAGGTCGGCGACGGCTTCGTCGAGCAGCGCCGGTTGCAGGTCGCTGGCGCCGGGCAGGGTGGTGGTCAGGGATTGGCTCATCGCGGGGCTCCGTGGTTGTTGGGCTGAGAATGCCGCGAGCTCGCTTGTCCGTCAAGATCGCGGATTCCGATCCCGAACCGGAACCCGAACCGGCCCCGGCACCCGAACCGGATCCCGAACCGGATCCCGAACCGGATCCCGAACCGGATCCCGAACCGGAACCCGATCCCGATCCCGAACCCGAACCGGTACCCCAAAAAGCCAAACGCCCACCCGAACCTGCGTTCGAATGGGCGCCCAGCCAACTAACTCAGGGACTTAACTACCCATAGCATACCCAATCGACTCCAACCCGCGCGA
>CAISBR010000024.1 GCA_903883645.1 uncultured Myxococcales bacterium
CCCGCGCCCTACCCAGACAGGGGCCGGCGCGGCCGCGATTCCCGCAGAAACACGCTGCAATCTCAAGAAGTGTAGGGCGGGGTCTCGTCCCCCGCCGTGAGCAAAGGCCGAAAATCGCCCGGGTTTTCGCCGAAGCTGCGCGGTCCGGTGTTCGAGAGCGGCAGAAGTGTCGGACACGCGGTACGGCAGGCGCCATCCCGCCAACCCAGTGGCGGCACAAAGAAACCGCTCGACACCTAAGGGCCTCTGCCGTAACCTAGGCATCACCGCCAGTTGCCACCGGTCGGCCGCGGCGGACCGCCCAGGAGAACGCCCATGCTCAGCGAACAAACTGCCTTTGGGCAGAGCCTGGCGTACCAGCCTGTTGCGCAAGACTCGCTGGCGTACGGCAGCGCGCTGCCTGCGTACGAGCAGCGCCAGCTCCCCGACTACTACTCGGCGGCCTTGGCGCAGCGGGCGGCAGGCACGGCTGGCACGGCTGGCACGGCTGGCACGGCTGGCAATGGCCGGGCCGCGCAGGCAAACCCAGCGGGCGAAGCGGTTGTACCGGTGGCGCATTTTGCCGGCGGACCGCTGTGCGTGGCACAGGGCGACTGGTTGGCTGCAGCCCAGCCGGCGGCGATGGTGGTCAACGGCCACGCCCTGGCCCAAGCCGAGGGGCTGCACGAGGCCACGCTGCCCGACCTGCTGGCCGCGGGGGCAGTTGCTGGCAACTGGGCGCCGGTACAAGCGGATCCGCAGCCGGACCACGGCTGCCAAACGGGTGGGCCGTGTGCGTGCGGTGGCGCGTGTGGCGGTAAGTGCGGTGGTAAGTGCGGCAGCAAAGGCGCCACGTCTGCGGGTGGTTGCGGGTGTGGCAAGAAGGGTGGCGCGGCGCATGGGGTCAGCGCGGGGAACCCATGGCCGCTCGACGACCCGCGGCATAACCTGGTGCTGTTGGGGCAGGAGCTGCTGCTGCTCGAAGGGCATTTGGCGGATCCGGAGCGGCGGTGCCCGAGCTGTGTGACCAAGCACGCTTTGACGGTGCGGGCGTTGGCGGATGAGGGGCGCAGGCTTGATGTAAAACAGAGCCTTGGGGCGGTGTGGCAGCGGGCGAGCGAGGTCGCGCTGAGTGGGGAATTGCAGCGGATTCGGGCGGTGCGGCAGACCTTGATCGGGCTTTTTGCCGGTCGTGACAAGGCCTTCCTTGCTGGGGGGGCGCTCGTGCGAAGCACGAGGGAGACCAAATACGGACCCAAGGAGTTCCGCCAACTGATTGGGGAAATTGAGGAAATTCTTGCCTACTTGCCCCCGGTCGCGTTTGGTCCTGAGATGCAAATGCAAGAATCGACGGTGCGATATTTTGCCGGTTCAAGTGGTGTCCTGGGGATGTCGTTGCCAGGAGCGCTACCCAGCTTGCCTTGGAGTGAAATCCTAGACTGGTTGCGGAAGCTGAAGTGCAAGGTGGCCTGTGGCGATCAACAATGTGGAAGTGTGGGTGAATGTGTCTGTGGGACTTGTGGGAATGGAAGCTGCGTAATGGGGAAATGCTGCGAGAAATATGAGTGCTGCCCTGGCAATTGCAAGGTTAAGTCTGGGCTTACCATCGATCAGAAGATTGGGCAAGAAGGCAAGACCTGGGGGTGCGACCCCTGACCCATCCCCTCATTCTCAAATCTTCCCCAAAATCTCTTGAAAGACGGCGTGCTTGCTGATCTCCGCCGCGAAATGCTCGATGAGCAACCGCAGGCGCGGCTCGGGCATGTTGGGAATCAGGTCGTACCAACGAAGGCCCTGGCGAAACAGCGACAACTGCCTAGTTTTCGAGGTATTGCTCTTGAGCAGCCGATCCAGCCCCGCCGCCTCGCCCGCCGCGCCGAGCAGCGTCAGCAGGCCGTGCGCAAGGGCAGCGAGCAAGAACAGCCGGTCGCGCCGCTGCGGGTCGCCCACCTTTTGCCAACTCAAGCCCATGCCAAAGCGCAAGTCCTTGGTGTCACGAAATGTTTCCTCGGTCGTAAAGCGCTTGCCGTAGATCCGCACAATGTCGCGACCGGTCGCGTTGGGCACATTGGACGCCAAGAACCAGCCCGCTTTCATTTCCGGGTCACGCACACACACGACCGTGGGCACCGGGTACAAGGCGGCAGTCACGTGAGCGTCGTGCAGGACCTTGAGCTGGCCGTTCGCGCCGGTCCAGGCATGGGCGGTGCGTTTCTCGCCGTCGGCTGCGACTACGTTGATATTGCCGCGAAATCGGATGACGTAGTGAAAGTTCAGCTCCCAAATCGACTGATAGCGGTCGACGTCGCCGAAGCCGCGGTCCGCCACAATGATGACTGCAACGTCGGGATCGATGGCCTCGGCGAGGCGCATCAACACCTCGGTCTCAAAGCGAAATTGATTCCCCTTAAGCTCCGTGTCGCGGACGGTCAGCCACACCAGCGGCGTGGAGCGACCGTGATCGGTCTGCAGCGACAGGACAATCATTTCCTGGCCGTCGGCGTCAAAATCGGTCCAGTCCATATTGACGATCAAGGACTTGCGAGCGCCAACCACCCACCTGACCCAGTGGCGCTCGACGGCACGGAAGTCCAAACCTTTGTTCGACAACAGGCGATCCACTTGTTTTATCGTGTGCTTGTCGGTCTTTCCCTCGACCGCAGCTAGGCCGCGCCCGATGGCGTGGACGCCCAGGCAGCCCGCGTGGATGACGCCCACTGCGGCGCCGGCAAGCGACAAGATCCGCTTGGCGTGCAGGTCGTTGCCGACAATTTCGGTAATGAACTCGATCGATTGAGGCAGGCTGATGATCTTGGGTTTCTGTTCCATACGCTGAATTTTGTTCGACAAGATCGAGCGGCGCAAGATCACACGGTGCGTGCGCCGAGGAGATCCGGTATGGGCGTGCCGCGACCTCTTTGCTCACGGCGCGGGACTCGGAGGGATTGAGGGGATCGGTCAGCCCCGACGCCCCTTCCCGCGCCATCGCCTGCAGCGTCGGCATCGTTGCCGGCTGGCGAGAAAAGCCATCCCACGGCAGGCCGTCGATGCTGACGATGAGCAAGTATTCCGCTTTGGGCGTGGTCGGAGTAGCACCCAGGGCAGCAGCGGCCAGCAGCCAAGAAGCAGCGCCAAACGCGTAGGACCAGTTGGGGAAAATAGGCATGCAATTCAGTCTCTGGCTGCACTCTGGAGCCGTTCGGATGCAGGCGAGTCTACGACAACTGGGTCTGCCGGTCGATGGGCTCGCGCACTGCGGCGGTCTCCGGGCCGGAAATCTGATACCAATAACACAGCATACTGGCGTGTCGGAGTGCTGCGGGCAGTGATGATTTGGGCTTTGTCCTTGTCGTGTCGCGAGCACTGCTCAGCCCAGCGACGACCTGATCGGGTGTTCGCAGGTGCGGTGCGACGGTGTAGACCGTTGCCACTAGCGCCGTGCGCTTCTTGTTGTCCTTTTCGCCTCTAGTCTTGCGCGTGTCCAGCTTCTTGGTGCTCGCCTCGGCCCGCTCGCGCGTCGCGTCAGTCAAGTCGCGCGGCACTTTACCAAACGACGTCATAAGTTTCGCTCGGTGCACTGCCGGACGAGACTGCGCTCGCGGCCGTCGCGGCCGACCACCGGCCCGACAACCTCAGCCGCGTCCCGCCAGTTCAGGTGATGCTGCATCAACAAGCACCTGAGTTCAGCACCTTCCCTGCGCAACCCCTGCTCGATCGACGCTGCGTCCATGTCGCCACTCGCGGTACACACTAGAGTCCGTGTGATCTCCTTGAACTTTTAGTCGGCGGCGGCGAAGAGCGGTTGCGTGTCGATGGCGGCAGACTTCAAGATGTTTATGAGGGGCTTCTTCCTGCTTGCTGGTTGGTTCCGCAAACGTTAACACATACGCCTGTCCCGCATGGCGGACGAAGGGGTATATGGTGCTGCAATTGCGATCCAATTCGGGATATAAGTTATCAGGAGCATTGGTCCCGCAGCCCCAGTGACGCCAGCCAGCAACACCGTGTACCCTTCGCCCTGCGCCCCGAATACGCGCACCGAGAATGACACGCAGTGCCCCCTTCTTCTACCCCGCTAAAGAACTGGCTTTCCTGGCTCCTACACCCCACCACGCCCGGCCAGCGCCACGACGCGCCCGCGCCCAAGGCCTGGGTGTTCGTGTTGTGCGCCCTGCTGCTGGCCGCCCAAGTCGTGGCGCGCTACCAGGGCCTACTGTACCCCGAAGCGTGGCTGGGCGTGCACGTGCTGGCCGGCTGGGCGCTGGTGCTGGGGGCGCTGCGGCTCGCCTACGGGCCCGGCTACCTGGCGAGCTGGTCGCGCCAAACGTGGATCACTCTGGGTGCTGGCTACCTGTTCTTGCTGCTGTTTTGGCACCTGGGGCGGATGGATTCGTATGGGCGCTGGGTGGCGCCGCACTTGCCTAGCGACTTTCCGCTGCTCAACGTGATGCCGTTTGCCTACTTTGTGGCCGGTGCGGTGGTGTTTCGCCTGGTGCTGCCCAGTCTTCTGGCGAGGCCGCTACTGGGTACGGGCGTAGGGATGCTGGGCTTGCGGCGGCCGCCCGAGTCCGAAAATCGCCGCGTTTGGCCACTTTACCTCGTGTTGTTCTTGGTGGTGCTGCCGTCGGTGGTGTTTGCCTCGGGCACGCCGGCCTTTCAGGCGCGCTATCCGCTGGCCCGGGCGCTGATCCACGACGGCGGCATCGATGTGCGCGAATTCGCAGTATACGCCGCCAGTTACTCGCTGGTCTTTGTCAGCGGCGAGTTCTTCTGGCGCGGCTGGTTCGCCTTTGGCACCGAGCGCGACCTGGGGCCGCACGCGCTGCTGTTCGCCTTGGTGCCGTATGTCTGCGGGCACTTTGGCAAACCGCTTCCCGAGACGCTGGGCGCGATTGCCGCAGGTACCGTGCTCGGCTGGCTGGCGCTGAAGCACCGTACCGTCTGGCTGGGCGTGGCGGTGCACTACGGGGTGGCGTTATCTATGGATTTACTGGCGATTACCCGCGCCGGGCTACACTGGACCTGAGTCGCGCTGTAGCCAATCGACCATCGCCCGCAGCCCCTGCTCTAGCGGCGTGGCCGGCCGATACCCCAGCACCCGCGCGGCTTTTTCGATCGAAGCGAACGTTCGTTCTACATCGCCGGCCTGCATCGGCTCGCGGCGAATCCGCGCCGGCTTGCCCACCACCCGCTCCACCGCCGCCACCAGCTCAGCCAGCGAAATCGGATGCGAATTCCCCAGGTTAAACACGTCGAAGCGCGGCAGTGGCGCGTCCGTCCACTGCAGCGCGGCTACCACCCCGGCCACGGTATCGGCCACGTAGGTATAGTCGCGACTGGTGGTACCGTCGCCAAATAGCGTAATCTCGCGGTCTTGCATCACCGACTGGCAGAACTTGCGCATCGCCAAGTCGGGCCGTTGCCGCGGACCATACACGGTAAAGAAGCGCAAGCACGCGATATTCATACCATATAGGTGATGCCAGGTGTGGCACAGCAGCTCGCCACCCTTCTTGGTCGCGGCGTAGGGCGAGATGGGGTGATCCACGGCGTGGTCCTCAGCAAACGGCACCAGCGGGTCGTTGCCATACACCGACGAGCTCGAGGCAAACACCACCCGCCGCACACCTGCTAAGTGCGCCTGTTGCAACACATTTGCCGTACCATCCAGGTTCACCGCTACGTACCGCTCGGGCCGCTCGAGCGACGGCCGCACGCCCGCCAGCGCCGCCAAATGCACCACCGCGTCGGCACCTTGCAGCACCTGCCGCAGCGCGCTGGGGTCGCAAATGTCGCCCTCGTGGCAAACGAACGTTCGTTCTACCTTGGCCGCAGTGGCCGTAACCGCTGCCAGATTCTGTTCTTTCTCGCTGCGGGCGTAGAACGGGTCAAAGTTGTCGAGCCCGACCACGGCGTGCCCCTGCCGCAGCAAGGCCTCGCAAAGATGCGACCCAATAAAACCCGCAGCGCCGGTGACCACTACTTGCATGCGTGCACCTCGCAAGGCCTTGGGGTCGCAATCACTTAGAACTTAAGGACAATCAAGCCTGCCGTGCCCGGATTCGAGTCGTTGCCGCTGGCCTTGTTGTCTTTGCCCTGGCCGCCCTTGGCCGCGCTGCCATTGTACGCCGAGTCGGTCGCGCCGCCCGGTGCCGCGCCGGTGCCGCCCTCGGTGCCCAGCAGGGTGACGCCGTCGTGCACCCAGGTCGAGCCGCCGCCGCCGCCGCCGCCTGTGTATGTGTACTTGCCGCAGCCGCCGCCGCCGCCAAACCAGCCCGCGCCGCCGTTGCCGCTGATGCCGTTGCCGCTGATTTCGGCCAGCGGTGTGGCCTTTTCGTAAGTGGGCGGGGTGGTCAGCAGCTTGCATGTGTAGCCCGTGGTGCCCAGGCCGCCCAAGTACTGGTCGCCCGCGCCGCCGCCCACGTCGCAGGCGTCTTTGTAGATGCTCATGTCGTTGCACACGCCGCCCGCGCCCGGGGCCGTCTTGGTGCCGCCCTGGCCGCCGCCGCTGCCGCAGTTGACGTAGTTGTTCGACAAGCCCGACTCGGCCGGGCCAAAGCACGGGCCCGCCGCGCCGCCCGAGCCGACAGTGCCGCCGCTGCAGCCCGAGCAGCCGTCGACGCTGGCGCCACCGCCGCCGCCCACGGCGATCCATACCGCGCCGTTCTTGAACAACCACGAGCCGCCTGCGCCGCCGCCGCTGCCGGGGCCGCCCTCGGCGACGCGCAGCTCGATCTGGTCGCCGCCCGCCACGGGTACATTGGCCTCGACAAACCCGCCGCCGCCGCCCGAGCCGGGTCGCCCACCGCCGCCGCCGCCGCCCCACAGCTTGACGCTTAGGCTGGTAACCCCAGTTGGCACCGCGCCTTTTACGATTTGTCCGCCCTGCGCATAGCTGCCCGCCTGCAAGTCGCCGCTGCTGCACGGTTGGGTGTTGCAGCTTTGGCTCATTTGCGCGTCGCCCACGCAGGCCTTGCCGCCGCAGCTAGGGGCCGGGGTCGTGCAAGTGCGCGTGCCGGCTTGGGTACCGCCGCCGCAGGCGACCGAGCAGGCGCCCCAGCTCCAAGCGCTCCAGCCGCCGTCGACCGCCGTGCAAGCGCCCACGCACTCGCCGCTTTTGCAGACGCAGCCGCTGGTCGAACAGGTCGCCGTCATGCATGAACCGCCGTCGCTGGCGGGGCCGTGGGCGCACGCCTTGGCCGTGCAACTATCTACTGTGCATGGGTTTTGGTCGTCGCATACGCTGCCCGCCACATCGTCGGTCACGCCGTTGCAGTCGTCGTCTTCGCCGTTGCAGGCCTCGACCTTGCCGTTCGCGCTGGTGCACGCGCCTAGGCCCTGGTCGCCGCAGCTGCGGGTGCCCGCACAGGTGCCGCCCGCTGCCCCGCAACTGGTCGAAAGTTGTAGCTGTTTGGCGCGAGTGCTGCAGCCGCAGATATTCTTGTCGGCTTTGCATTGCTTGCTGGTCTTGCCGTCGCTGCCCACCGCGTCGACACACGAGTAGCCGCCCGGGCATTTGAGGTCCGCGCCGCACACGCCGCCGCAGAAGTGCCCGACTACACTGCCATTGTCGCTTAGGGTCAAGCACGCCGCGCCGCTGGCAATGGGGCCGCTGCAGTCGGCGTCCGCCTTGCACGGGTCGCACAGTCGCGGGTACAGGGGTACGCAGACCTGCTGCAAGTCCGCGCCCACGGGTACAGTTTTGCAGGTCGTTCCGGCGGCACAGCCCGATCCGCACGGGGCCGCGCACTGCGATCCGGCGCCCACATCTAGGCAAACACCCGAATCGCACTCGCTATTCTTGATGCAGGTGCAGCCGACGCCGCCGGGGCACAGGTCGCCACTGCTGTCGCCGCCGTCACTGACGGCCGTGTCGCTGGCCACATCTACGCTGGCGTCGCCGCCCACGCTGTCGGCCTTGCCGCTGGTGTCGAGTACACCCGTCGCGTCAAAGCTAAGATTGCCCGTGTCGGCCCCCGAAGCACTTGATGTCGTAGATGAACTTGAGCAGGCGGCGAGCAGCGCGAAGCTGACGGCAAAAAGGCGGCGCATGGCGGATCCTTATGGCCCAACTGGGCAGGCGCGAAAGGGTAAACGCTGGCTGGCTGCAAGGCAAGCCCAAACTCCCGCGGGCGCTATGCCGGCGCGCGGTGCTGTGCTACGCTTTGCGACGGCTATGAGGTCCGAGGTTGTGATGCGCCCGAGCTTTGTGAACATGTTCCGCGGTCAGCAGGCGTTTTCGCTTGCTATTTCAATCTCTTTCGTAGCAGTAGCTTTGGTCTGTAGGCCAGCGCTGGCGCACGAACATCCCGGCCCCGACTTGCCGGCTGGCGCTACCGCGACCGGCGACGCCAAGCCCTGCGGCGACTGCGACCACGGTGGCAAGGGCAGCGACGCCAAGCCATGCGTCGGCGACTGCGAGCATGGCGGCAAGGGTGGCGAACACCGCGGCTGCCCGGGTCTCGCCGCGGCCGGCGACGACTGCGACTGCCCCGAGTGCGCCGGCGATCACCATGGACCGCATGGCGAAAAAGGCGAGCATGGCGAAAAAGGCGAGCACGGCGAAAGAGGCCAGCACGGCGAACACCACGGCATGGGCCCGCACGGCGAGGGTGGTCACATGCCGCCGCCGATGTTCGGCCAGCTGCACGGTTGGCTGACGCAGCTGCCGCGGCCCACAGCGCTCATTCAGATGCAAACTGCTGTCTTTACTGGCGATAGTGCGCAAGTAGCTCGCGGCGATCGGGCCGAGGTTGCGGGGTTTGGCCTGCGCCGCGCCCGCTTGGGTTTCGAAGGAAACGAAGGCCGGCACCTGAGCTACGCCCTGTCGGCCGACTTGGCGTCGAACCCGCAGACCAGTGGCGGCAACCTGGGCGAGGCCTGGTTGGCTATGCATGTTGGCCACTTAGAGCTCAAATTGGGCGCGCAGCACACGCCGTACCTGCAAGAGGCGATGCTGTCGTCGGGCCACCTGGGCCTAGCCGAGCGGTCGTTTAGTGCCAATGCGATGGCGCCCTTCCGTCAAGTGGGCGCGACCCTGTCGGGTCACTACGATCTGGCCGGCCTCGAGTGGTATGTCGGCTCGTACAATGCGTTTGAGCGAGGCATCAACTTCTACCAAGGAATCCGCGAGTTCTCGGGCTTTACCGGCAACCGCTTTGGCGGCGTGTCGTTCGTCGGCCGGCTGTCGGCGGCGCCGCTGGGCGCAATGGGCAAGCAAGTCTTCGATGCTGAGGGCGGCAAACTCCGCTTGGGCATTGGCGTTTCGGGTTACACCAGCGACGCGGGCGCCACGCGCATGAACGGCATGGCCGGCGACCTGCACGCGAAGTTCATGGGCGCGCACCTGCTGGTGCAGTACCTGCGCGACACGGCGAATCCTAAGGAACAGCCCACGGATACGGCCACCACCACCACGGCGCTCACCCGCCAGGCCATCACCGCCGAGCTGGGCTACGCCTGGCGCCGCCTAAATGCCGCCGTCCGCTACGAGAAGATCGACCCCGACACCAGCCGCGACGACGATCAAGACGGCACGGTGGTCTCGGGCGCGCTGGGCGTGCAGCTACCGGGCGAAAGGATGCGTATTCAGGCGCAGTTCGACCATCGCCAAGAGCCCTACGGCCCGACCATCAAGGGCGCGTCGGCGCTGAAGAACGATGTGGCCTTCTTGATGTTCCAACTTTTGCACTAGAGGCGCGGGCATGTCGAAGCGCTGCACCATCGCCCGGCTCGGGTTACTGCTCATGGCAGTGGCCCTGCTCGCCGGCTGCGACCAACAGGCCAAGGAGCTCCTCCACGCCGGCAAGGCTACTGCGCGCACCGACCTGGTGGGCGGCCCGGTAGCCTACGCCGACACGGGCGACTTCATCTTAGAAAACGATAAGGTACGCGTCGCCATCCTGGGCTTTCAGCGCTCGTGGGGCCCCGGCGTGTTCGGCGGTTCGCTCGTCGATGCCGATATCCGCCGCGACGATCCGCGCTATCCGCCCGGCTATGGCCGCGATAAACTTGCTGAAATCTTTCCGTTTGCCAACTTGCTCGTCCCCGCACCGCTCGGCGGCCAAGTCACCGTCGTCAAAGACGGCAGCGACGGCCAAGAGGCGGTGATCCGGGTCGAAGGCAAGGGCATGTTCATGTTCGAGGCCCTATCGGTACTCGAGACGCAGCGTAAGCTCTTGGCTGGCCTGGGTTATCCCGACGTCCATACGTCGATCGATTTTCGCACCGACTACCTGCTCAAGCCCGGCGACCAGTTCGTGACGATGCGGACTTGGGTAGCGCTGCGGCCGCGGGCCTCGCAAAGCAATCAAAACAAAGGATTCTCAGAGGGCGCTTCGTGCACCAACGACGCGTCGTGCGGCAGCGGCGGCGTGTTGGTCTGCCAGAATATCGGCACAGCGGGCACCGGCACCTGCGGCTGCAAAAGCTTGGCCGACCAAGGCTGCGGCGGCGAAACCTGCGCCATGGCTCATAATTTCGACGACTTCGGTTGCCAGCAATGCGGCTGCAGCGGCACCGCGACCATGACCAACACCACGGGCCCTGTCTCCGTTTTCGCAGCGGTATTGGGGCCTAAAAACCCCGGCATCGGCGAGTCAAAGACCAAAGCCGGCGTCGGCGGCGGCGACTTCGTCTTCTTTGGCAACCAGACCGACATCTTTGTACCCGGCCACGGCTTCGACGAAGAAAAACCGGTGTGGGACGCGCTGTTCAACAACGTCGACACTTTTGGCCACCCCCTCGTCTTCGACTTTGTATCGGCGGCCGGCGGCGAGGTCAGCTACGCCTACTACACCAAGAAGCAAGCGGGGCAAGACAAGGAACCGCAGGTATTGGTTCCCGTTTTCACCTCTGCAGCCACGGCATTTGTCACGGCGGCGGTCAACTGCTCGACCGATCCCAGCGACGACGACAGCTGCGACAAGGTGCGCGTATTCGAGTACGAGCGCTATCTAGCGATTGGCCAAGGTGATATTGCCAGCGTGTCCGACATTGTGTGGAAGCACCGCGCCACCGCCACCGGCACCGTCAAGGGCTATGTGCGCTGGGAGCAGACGGGCCAAGCGGTCGCCAACGCCAGCGTGCACGTGCTGCGCGACCCCGATCCGACCAAGAAGTGGACGTCGCTGCAAGAGGTGGTCCAGGCCAACCGCGCCATCGATGCCTCGCCGGGCGTGCTCGACTCGGTGGATGCCGATGTGGGCGCAGATACGGTTGAAGACGGCGCTTTTGAAGCGACTTTGCCCGCGGGCCACTACGTGCTGGTGCCCATGGACCCGCACAAGGTGGTGACGGGCGCGCCGCTGCAGATCGAGGTAAAAGCCGGCAAAACCAATGTAGTGGTGCCGAGTTTGCCGGCGCCCGCGCGGCTGCGGGTCAAGGCCCTAGACAGCCAAGGCAGTGCCCTGCCCGCCAAGGCGACGGTGGTCCGGCTGGGCAGCGACGGCAAGCCGCTTTTCCGCGATGGCGGCCGTCTACCCTATTTTGGCCAAGGTCGCCTGGGTATCGGCATCGAGCGGCTGGCGTTCGGCATGGACGGCTCGTTTGATTTGCCCATCCAAGCAGGCACTTATCGCCTCGTCGTGTCGCACGGCATCGAGTGGTCGGTGGCGGACCAAGTGGTGACGCTAAAGCCCGGCGAGGAGCGCTCGCTCAAGGTCAGTCTGGCGCACGAAGTGGATACAACGGGTTGGCTTTCTACGGATTTCCACCTGCACGCCGAGCCGAGCTTCGACTCGGGGATGCCGCTGGGCGACCGGGTGCAGACCATCGCCGCCGAGGGCGTGGACTACGTGGCCTCGACCGACCACGACGTGCTGAGCGACTACGTGCCATTCCTGCGCAAATTCAACCTGGACCAGTGGCTCAAGGCGGTGGTGGGTTCCGAAGTGAGCACGCTCGAGATCGGCCACTACATCGGTTTCCCGCTCAAATACAACCAGGTCGAGGTGGCGGGTCAGCCGCACAACGCGGTGCCGTCGCACGGTAGCGTCGACTGGTACTGCACGCCGTCGAACGACCTGTTGAAGAAGATTCTGGCGAGCTCGGGTATGGATGGCGGGCAAGCTAGCACAATCATTGCACATCCGCGCGATGGCTTCTTGGGCTGGCTCGATCAGGCGGGCGTCAATGCCTACAGCCTGACGCGCACGCTGTCGCTGATGGAGCAGAACAACCCCGTGTTGCGCACGGTGGCCTGCGACCAAGATGCGATGGAAGTGTTCAACGGCAAGCGCTTCGACATGACGCATACGGCGACGGTCAAAGAAGTGCAGCTGTTTTCGAGGTGTTTGAAGCGGATCGACGACGCAGGCGTGACGGGCAACACCGTCGACGCGGCTAGTGCGCGCGAAGTGATGAAGGTGGCTTGCCCCGAGCTTGCCGATCGCGGTCTGCAAAATGTGGTGACATTTGAAGGGGTTGATTCGTGCCCGGCCGACGAAGACATCACCACCTGCAAGATGCGCTACCGCATGGCCTTGGCCGCGATTAGCGCCGGCGATATCAATACCCGCACGCCCGAAGAACAGGCGGCGTGGATGGCCGAGGGCCAGAGCCTGCCGAGCGGCGCCACCGAGCAAACCTCGGACACAGCGCTGAGTGCCTTGAAACCTTTGTGTGATTTTGACCCGGCCAAGCTGAGCCAGCCGTTCGAGACCGCTGTGCCACCTGCCAGCTGGAACCGCCCGTGCGGCCGCCGCGACGGCGTGCTCAGCGACTACTTCCGCTTCTTAGAGCACGGCTACGTGCGCGGCATCGTGGGCGGCTCGGATAGCCATGGCTACAAGCAAGAGCCAGGACTTCCCCGCACTTACATTCGGTCGAACACCGATGCGCCGAGCAACGTGGACCCGCAGACGGTGGGCGAGAGCCTGCGCGGCAGCCATACCGTGCCCAGCTACGGGCCATTTATCGATGTAAAGGTGCTGGGCGGCGGGCCGGGCGATACGGTCAAGGCGACGGCGGGCCAGAAGCTGAAAGTACACGTAAAGGTGCAGACTGCTTCGTGGTTTGGCGTGGATCGGGTCGAGGTCTACTTGAACGGCCAGGTGGCGCAGGCGTTTGACTTGGCGGTCGATGCCAGCCGCGTCGTAGACTTTGACAAGGATGTGGAACTCGATGTTCCCACGCGCGATTCGCACATTGTGGTGGTGGCGCTGGGCGCGCAGCCGGGCTCGTGGATGCGGCCGGTGTACCTGGATGTGCCGTTTGGCGAGCTGCAGCTGGCGCGGGTGGCCTCGATCGCTTTCTCTTCGCTGCTGGGCTCGCTGGCCAAGACGGTGTTTCCGCCACCGGCGCGAATTCCCGATTTCTTCCCGGTATTTCCGATGGCGATCTCGTCGGCGGTGCTGGTCGATGTGGGCGGCGACGGTAAGTACGATGCGCCCCTGCCGCTGCCCGCCTTCTGTTCGCCGCAGTGCGATGCCACCACCGGCGAGATCCAGGATGCGGGCTACAGCGCGCAGGGCAAGAAGCGGAAGTGCTCAGACTTGCAGTCAAACTACAAGTGCCTGACCCCAGAGAACCGCTGCGGCGTCGATGTGCCGGGCGTGTGCAACATCTATAGCGAGCAAAAGGCCGGCGCACTGCGGTCACTGCTCGGAACCCACTAAAACAACTGCTGGAGTAGCGGCGTGGCCACGAGCGACAAGCCCAACCCCGACCTTGAGACCGTGCTATCGGGCGATACCCTGCCCGACGAAGCGCTGCTCAAGCGGGCCGAGGAAAAGCCGCCACTTTACCGGGCGTTTCGCACGGCGATGTACGTGGGCTACATGATCGTGGTGGTGTGGCTGGTGGCGGGCATCGTCGTCGGTGCCTGGGGCGCAGTGTGGGGCGTGCAGGGCAAGCAGATCCAGGCGCGCGAAACAGCGAGTAAAACCAAGAACTAAGCTGAGTTTGGGGGCACTCATCATGGCCATGTCGACGGTACGACTGCCGCAAGGCGAGCTAGAAAAAGCGCTGGCGGCGCGACCCAAGCACGTGTTTATCGCCGGTGCGTCGCGCGGCATTGGCGAGGCTACGGCCCGGCTACTGGGCGAAGAACGCAACTATCGCCTAACCTTAGCCGCCCGCTCGTACAACCGCTGCCTGGGCGTCGCCATGGACATCGGCACCGAGCGCGCCAACGGCCTGCGCATGGACCTTTTAGACGAGCGCAGCATCGACGAAGCGGTGGTCTCGGCCGAGAGCCGCTTTGGCCCCATCGACGTGCTGATCCTCAACGCCGGCATCAACTTGCCCACGGCGGTCGACGACCTGTCGGTCACGGCGCGCAATGCCTTTAAGCAAGTGCTGTATATCAATGTAATCGGTACGTTTTATCTGGCGCAGCTGGTGGCACAGCACATGCCGCAGAACGGCCGCATCCTGTTTGTGGGCAGCGTGATGGCGCGGATGGGCGGCGCGGGCTCGGCGGGCTATGTGGCTAGTAAGCACGCGATTCTAGGGCTAGTTCGCACCATGGCGCACGAGCTGGGGCCGCGGGGCATTCGCGTCAACGCCATCAATCCCGGCTGGGTCGACACGCAGATGGCCAACGAAGTGCTGACGCGCATGGCCACCGAGCGCGGCGTGACACTACAGCAGCAGACCAGCGAGATGCTGAGCGGGCAACCGATTAAGCGCATGGCCAAGCCGCAAGAGGTGGCTAGCTACCTGAAATTCTTGATGGGCCCCGGCGGCGACTGTGTGACCGGCCAGGGCATCGACCTGTCGTGCGGCTCTGTGATGATCTAAGCGAGATGACCTAGCCGTTTCCTTCCTCTTTTTCGATAGATAGGACCCACATGAGCACCGCCGCTGAACTCGATACCGGCAAGAAGCCGAGCTGGCTCGTCCAGTACTTCTTGGATTTTAAGGTCCTGAAAGACAACCCGATGGCATTTTGGATCGTGCAGCTGATCAATCTGCTCGATTCGATTGCCTATTTTGCCATGCTCGGCGTGGTGACGCTGTTTTTGACCCAGACCATCGGCCAAGACAAGGTGACCACCGGCTACATCGTGACCGTGTTTACCACGCTGATTACGGTGTCGCTGTTCATCGCGGGCTTTGTGACCGACGCGTTCGGCATCAAGAAGTCGCTGCTGCTGGCCCAGGGCGTGCACCTGATATCCCGGGTGATTATTGCGGTTTGCGGGCTGCTTACCGACCTGCCCGGGCGCGGCTGGATCGTGGCGGTCGCGCTGGTGCTGTCGGCCCCGGGCGCGGCGATGACGCAGACGGTGTTCCAGGCGGCCAACAAGCGGCTGTCGTCGCGCAAGAGCCGCTCGGCGTCGTTCAACATCTGGTATCTTATCATGAATATCGGAGCCATGCTGGGCGGGCTGTCGATCGATCTTGTGCGCAAGGATCTGAAGGTCTCGCTGGCCTGGATCTTTGTGATGGGTGCGATCACCGCGGGATTAAACGTGATTGCCACGACGGCGGCGGTGCGGCAGACGGCCCAGGTGCGCGGCGATGGCGAAGACGAAGAAGTGGTCGAAGAGCACAAAAAGCCCAAGGGCGGCATGGGGATGCTGAAAGAGCTGGTGCGCGACACGGCGTTTTGGCGCTTTATCGTGCTGATGGTGGCGGTGCTGGGCGTGCGCGCGGTGTTCGCCTACATGTACCTGCTGATGCCGCAGTACTGGGTTGAAGTCATTGAACAAACGGGCAGTGCCAAGACCGACCAGGGGTTGCTGCAGGCGATCAACCCGATCCTGATTGTGGGCGGCCTGATCCTGTTCATCCCCATCGCCAACCGCTTCAATGTGTTCAAGATGTTGGTGACTGGCGCGGCGATTAGCGCACTGTCGCTGATTATCATGGTGCTGCCGTGGCAGTGGTTTGGGCCGACGATGGCGCAGGGCTACTTTGCCATGTCGGTGCTGATGCTGGTGGTGCTGTCGCTGGGCGAGCTGATCTGGAGCCCGAAACTTACGGAATACACAGCGGCAATTGCGCCGCACGGCCAAGAGGGCACCTACTTGGGGCTGTCGATGGTGCCGTGGTTTGCGGCCAAGTTGGTGGTCAGCGGCCTGTCGGGGCACATGCTCAACCGCTGGGTGCCCGAGGGGCGCGGCATGGAAGTGCTGTGTTCAGGCGAGGTTCCGTTCTGGAATACCCCCGAGGCGATGTGGACGGTGCTGGCGGTCTGGGCCTTTGCGGGTCCGGTAGTGGCCCAGCTGTTTAGTGGCTGGCTGACGCGCGGCGCGGACCTGGCGCCGGCCGAGCCGGGAACGCCGGAGTCGGCGAAGAAATTCCGCCTGATGTCGGTGGCTTTTGGCGTGGTGGCGCTGGCGGGCATGGGCTGGTTCTTTAATCACAACGTGACGTTGACGCAGAAGAACTTTGTCAGCGCCGACGGCAAGGTGGCGGGCGGCCAGATTCGCAGCGAAAAAGAAGCGATTGCATGCGGTTGCTGGCAGGTCGACCACAAGTCGGTGGGCGGCAAGCTGTGCAAGGCTGCGCAACCTGCCGATGTGAAAGATAAAGCTGGCGAGGAGTGGCACGCCAAGTGCTTGGCCAGCTGGTTCGAAGGGCCACAGAAGAAGTGCCAAGAGCTGTGCAAAGACAGCAAGATGGCTGAGCGCAAAGAGTGCCACGAGTGTGCCGAGCTGGGTGCGAATTCGCCGGCTGCACCGGCCACGGCCAACCTGTGTGTCGAGCGGGTCACGAACCTGGAATAGAGCTTCATGAACAATTTTGTGGATCTGCGCAGCGACACGGTCACTAGGCCCACGCCGGCGATGCTGGCCGCGATGATGGCGGCCCCGCTGGGCGACGACGTGTTTGGCGACGACCCGACCGTCTTGGCACTGCAAGAGCGGGTTGCGGCGTTTTTGGGTAAAGAAGTCGCGCTGTTCGTACCCTCGGGCACCATGGCGAACCAGCTGGCGGTGCGCGTGCATTGCCGGCCGGGCGACGAGGCGATCGTGCATTCGGGCTGTCATATTCACAACTTCGAGGGCGGTGCCGCGGCGGCGATCTCGGGGGTGACGCTGCGGACGCTGAATTCAGCAGACGGCACGCTCGATCCGCGCGAGGTCGCGGTGCAGATCCATGGCGACGACGATCCGCACCTGTCGCCCACCCGTTTGATTTGCTTTGAGAATACCCACAATGCTTGCGGTGGCGTGGTGGTGCCGCAGCACAACATTCGCGAGGTGGCGCTGCTTGCCCAAGCGAGCGGCGTGGCGCTGCACCTAGACGGGGCGCGCCTGTGCAATGCGGCGGTGGCGACGGGCCTAGAGCCGGCGGTGCTGGCTGCGCCCTTCGCGACCGTGTCGATGTGCTTTAGCAAGGGCCTGGGCGCGCCGGTGGGCAGCGTGCTGGCGGGTCCTAAGCCGCTGATCGACGAGGCGAAACGTTGGCGCAAGCGCCTGGGCGGCGGCATGCGGCAGGCCGGCATTCTGGCGGCGGCGGGCCTGCACGCGCTAGACCACCATGTGGCGCGGCTGGCCGACGACCACCGCCGGGCCAAGACGCTAGCGCTGGCGATTGCCGATACGCCGGGGCTGCAAGTCAACCTGGCGAACGTGCAGACGAATCTGGTGTTCTTTGACCTGGATCCAAGCCATCCGCTGGCGGCGAAGCCTAGCGAGGGGCGGCTGGAGCTGATTCGGCGGGCGCGGCAAGCGGGGGTGCTGCTGTCGGGCGGGCCGTATCGGCTGCGGGCGGTGACGCACCTAGACGTAGACGACCCGGGGATTGAGCGCGCGATTGCGGTGTTGCGGCAGGTGCTGGCGACGGCGTAGCTGCGGTGCCGCGACCCGGCCAATGCGACAAAAGAGAAGAATGATCAAGATATTGCGCCCCATATGGCCCGTTGTCACGGCTACCCTGCTCTGCGCGGCGTGCGGCAGTGGCGGCGATTGCCTTGACGAGCTCTGGCCCGGCGCCTCGGGCAACGTGCTGTACGTGGGCAAGTGCGCGGGCGCGACCAGCGACGGCAGCCGCGACAACCCCTACGCCAGCGTCGCCGCCGCCGCCAAGGCCGCCAGCGCCGGCAGCACGGTCGTAGTGGGCGCGGGCACCTGGGCCGAAAGCGTAGAATTACCCGCGGGTGTGACCCTCATCGGCATCATGGGCCAAACGGTACTGACGCCGCCACCCGGCAACCGGGGCATTCGCGTCGTGGGCACGGGCGGCTATACCGAAGTGCGCAACCTGGTGGTCCGCGGCGCCAGCGACGCCGGAATCTACAGCCAGGGCACCTCGTTATCCGTGTTCGGCTGTGAAGTGAGCGGCACCCTCGCCCACAATCTCGATACATCGCACGGCGCCGGCATTGCCTTGCAGGGCTGCAGCGTCGCGCCGTTGACCAGCAGCTGCCCGAGCTTACAGGTGGTTGCCAGCCGCGTGCACGACAACCAGGGCGTGGGGATCGCCGCCGAAGGCGCCTGGCGGGTCTCCGTGCGCGGCAGCATCGCCGGCAGCCCGCGCAGCAGCGCCGACCGCTTGCCCACTACCCTTGGCGCAGCGCCGAACAGTTTCGCGAGCTTTGCCCCCAACAGCGCCATCAGCGGCAATGGCGGAGGCGGCATCCTTGTCGCAATCGGGGGCCTACCCGCCGGCGACGGCGCGGCCAGCGTACAAGTCGCCATCAGCAACTCGCTCATCCAGGGCAACGCGCAAGCCGGCGTGGTGGCCTGGGGCAGCGGCGACACACCGTACACCATGACCATCGATAATACGCTGATTACAGGCAGTTTATGGCTCACGACCGCGGGCGCCGGCGACAGCTTTGCGAGCGGTGTGGTGGCGTACGGAGGGGCGAGCACATCACCAATAGTCAGCCACTTGCTAATCGGCCCCGGCACGGTGCTGGCCGGCAACGCCCGGGCTGGACTGCTGGTCTACGGCACCTCGCCAGTCGAGGCCATCGTGCGCGGCGACGTAACGGGCAACCAAGGCGGCGGCATCTGGGCGATTGGCGCGGGCGCTACGGTCGAGCTGCGGCAAGAGGGCCGCGTGTCTGACAACCTGCGGATGGGCATCGGCGGCGTTGACGGTGCGCAGGTGCTGGTGCGCGAAAAAGCCCGGGTGATGCGCACACTTGCGACCTCTTTTAAGAATCCTCAGGGCACCGAAGTGGTCCTGGGCGACGGTTGTGGCGTGTTCAATGGGGCGCGGCTGACTATCAACGATGCCCATTTTGCCAACTCGGCGCGCAGCCACATCATGGCCCACCACCCGGCGGTTGATCAGGGGGTGCTTGCGGGATTTTCTATCCAGAACAGCCAGTTCGAAGGTGGTCAGTACGGTGTGGCTATCAATGCCGACGCGGCGCCGCAGCTGCCCAGCGACCTAGAGACTGCGCTGACCGCGGCGGGCAACACCTTTGCCAATATGGCACTGCCGGTGCAGGTCGATGCCGACCTATGTGTCGAATACCAAGAACCCTTTGCGACGAAGTCGTACTGCCCATAGGTTGCCATGTCGATTCTGTTTATTGCGCTGCCGATTGTTGAGCCCGTAGAAGACCTGTTTTTTCCGCTGCAAGACGGCGTGCCGGGCGCCGATTGGCACGACCCGGGCGACCATCACCTGACGCTCGCGTTCTTGGGCGAGGTTCCCGACCACCGCATCGTAGACTTGGCGGCCAAGCTGGCGGCGCTGCGGAGTGACCAGTTTACGCTTGAGCTGTCTGGGGTTGGGCACTTTCCACCGCGGGGCAAGCCCAAGGTGCTGTGGGCGGGCGTAGCGCACAGCGAGGCTCTTGAGCGGCTAGAGCGCAAGGTGGCGCACGCCGTGCACGAGCTGGGCCTGCCGATGGACGAGCGCAAGTTTGCCCCGCACATCACCCTGGCGCGCCTGCACGATAGCCCGCCGCATCGGGTGGCCGAGTGGCTGGCCGACTGCAACCTGCTGAGCTCGGATACCTGGGAAGTTAATGAATTTGCACTGTTCGCTAGCCATCGTGCGCCCGAGGGGAGTCGCTACGAAGTACTAAGGCGGTTCGCACTCGACCCGCTTGAGTCGGCCACACGGACTTGAAGGCAGTCTTGGCAGGATTCGCAAGCACCCGGGATACAAAGGTAATTCCAGCCGCAGCTTGATCAGAGGGTCAAGCGAAATACGCTACCCTCGCCGACCGTGCTGTGAACTGTTAGCGAACCACCTAGATTTACAGCAATCTCGCGCGACAACCACAGGCCAATGCCGCTGCCGCGCTCGCCGGCCGTGCCCAATGTAGACTTGTTGGGGGCGAGCTCAAACAAGCTGTCGAGGCGGCCGGCGGCAATGCCGGGCCCGTGGTCCGCGACGGTAAAGACGGGCCGGCCCTCGACCTCGCCAACGCTCACAGAGACCGTGGCCTGCGCCGACGAGTACTTGACCGCATTGACCAGCAGGTTGCGCAAAATCACGATGACGGCTGCAGAGTTACCACGGCAAGCTACATCAGCCGACGCGGGAACGAGGATCGGAACGCCCTTGGCATGGGCCGGCCCCTGCGCCGCGGCCACAGCAGCATAAACCACTTCGTGCGCCGAAAAGGCCTTAGGGTCGCCCACAAGGTCGGTGCTACTGCGCATCCAAGCCAAGATGTCGTGGAGCAGACCGCGCGAATCTTCGGCCGACTCGCGAAGCAGCGGAAGAATCTTGGCAAAAAACTCTTCTTGCGAAACGCCCTTCTTGCCCTCGGTGAGCCTAAGAAGCTGACTGAAGGCCACCAGACTGTTGCCCAGGTCGTGGCCAAGCAGGGCCAATAGCCGGCCCTTGTCGGCGTTTTCGCGCAGCAAACGGCTGTTCACCAGGTCTAGGGCCTGGCGCGCAGCCTTTTCGGCCGTGATATCGCGAATCAGACTGTGAACGAAAACCTGGCCCCGCGCCGTGAAGGCCCGCGAATTAACAGCGACATCAAACGTTGTGGCGTCGCGGCGGCGGTGCACGGTCTCAAAGCGGAGGTGGCCTTGCCGTACCACGGTGTCGAACTGCTGATAGAAGTTGTGAAGGTCGTCGGCCAGGCGAAGCTCTTGAATAGTTAGCGCAAGAAACTCGTCCGCGCCCCAACCATACGTCGCCTGGGCCACCGCGTTGGTATAGACGATGCGGCCAGCACGGTCCATGGTAATTTCGATGTCGTTCAGCTGCCGTTCGAGCGCTTCGAGCTGGGCTTGCCGCAAATTGCTGCCCTTGCCGTAGACCACCCAGCCGACCAAAATCTCAATAACGCCAAGAACTAGCGTGCCCCAGACCGCACGCAATGGGCCAGCCTGCCAGGCGACGACGGCGGCAAACGTGCATAGGGTGGTGGCAAAGGTTACGGCGGTGGTGCCCAAGTCGAATAGGATGGCCGACCACGCGAGCGGCGCTGTCAGAGTTGCGACAAAGATCAGCCCGGCGGGCCCCGCAGCCACTGCCGCTAGGCCACAACAGGCCACAGGCACCACGGAAACGGGAAAGATCCAGCGGCCCCGCCAATGGCGCGGAACTGCGATCAGCCAAAGCAGGCCGGCCAAACAGAGTGCTGTGGTCGTAGCTAGAAAAGGGAGAGCGCCTGAGCCGGTCAGCAAGAATAACGCGAGGTTGAACACCGGCGTGACCAGCAAGTACAGCAAGATGGCGATGCGGTTGAGGCTCTCGCGGCTCTCGTTATCAAAAAGACGGGGAAACAAGTACATACATGCTCCCCAAGGCGGCGGATGGCAGTTCACGGGTCGCCACAACTGCGCACAGACCGCCCCGACCAGCCCCTCTGGCCAAGCGGCGAGAGCGTACCCTTCGCGCCCACTATGGTCAACACGGGGATGCGATACGGTTTCCTGTGGAAGCATATACTAGACATTGCGCTACGATAGCTACTGTGGGCACACACCGGTCTCGACTTTGGCGTCGAGCATGTTGAACAGCGCCCCGTTGCGACCGGCCGTGTTAAAGGTGTTCTTGACCGCCGGCTCTTGACCAGTGTAGCTGAACCGCAGTGGCGCAGCGCCTACGTCGAGCCACCACGCCGTGGCCACTGCCCGGGCCGCCGGGGTCGCGGTCGCCCTCTGGTCCTGCGCCTGGGCCCAGTCGGTCTGGCCCGTCTCAAGGGGCGATATGGCGTTTGCCGGGTTGACACAGCTCGAGCTCGTCACGCCGCTTGCAGCGGAGCTCGTCAGCCACATCCAGGTCAGCCACATCCAGGTCAGCCACATCCAGGTCAGCCACATCCAGGTCAGCCACATCCTGACTACGCAGCGGTTCACCCATCTGCAGCAACTGTCGCTGCCGGTTCGCGACCCCGAGTTGGCGCAGCAACTGCAAGACTGGCGGCACACCTACGGCATTGGCGAGGTTGCGCCCGAGGCCTGACAGCGGCGCCAAAGGCCACCGTCACAATTCAAGCTTTTGCTGAAGATCCGCGCTGCGCACTTCGCCCAAGAACTGTTCGACGAGCGCGGCCAGCTCGTGTGCCTGCGCCCAAACCGTAGAGGTCAGCGACCGCGCAGCGTGCTCCGTAGCCGAAGCCTGCGCCTCAACCTGACGCGCAATCAACTCGCCGCAGGTGCCGCGAACCTTGTGCGCAGTCTTCGCTATCCCCTCCGCGTCGTGGGCCACCGCCGCCGACCGGAGCAGCGCGGGCACCGGCTCCAGGCCCGTCGACGCCAGCAGCAGCAATTTGGCCAAGAACGGCGTGCGTCCGGCGTAACGTTGCTCAAGCGCGTGCCAGTCGACAAGCGCGCCCGCGGGCAGCCGCACCGCAAGCTCGGGCCCTTCGCTCATCCCGGCCCGCAGATCGGCCGCCTGCGGCTGGCGCTTCAGGTGCTGCAGAATCGTCTGTACCAGCAGCTCGTGGTCGATCGGCTTGGTCACCGTCGCCACCATGCCCACCTGCAGACAGGCCTCAGCGTGCTCGGCCATCGCGTGCGCGGTCTGCCCCACCACCGGCAGCTCGGGCGCAAGCTGCACAATCGCACGGGTGGCAGCTAGGCCATCCAACACGGGCATCTGCCAATCCATCAGAATCAGGTCATATCCAGCTGTAGCTTGGGCTACGGCATCCACGGCTAGCTGACCATCGGCCACAACGGTCACGGTAGCGCCTTCGCGGCAGAGTGCATCTTGCAGCACCAGTTGATTGATGGTGTTGTCCTCCGCCACCAACACGCGCACGCCCGTCAAGCGCGGCCCCGTGGGGTGCTGTGCGACCGGCGGCGGAACCAGAGTGTCTGCGCAGGCCACGTACGGCAAAGTCAGCGTGAACTGACTCCCTTCGCCCAGCGCGCTGCTGACCTGCAAGTCGCCCCCCATCCGCTGCGCAAGCTGCCGGCTAATCGCGAGCCCTAGCCCCGTACCGCCGGACTTGCGCGTCGTGCTGGTGTCACCCTGCTGAAACGGCCGGAATAGGCGCCCGATTTGCTCAGCCGTCATGCCCATGCCGGTATCGCGCACGCCAAGTCGCAACTGGCCATCGACCAGCGCCACGGTCAGCACGACCTCGCCCGCCGCGGTAAATTTTACGGCATTCGACAATAGATTCAGCACCACCTGGGCTATACGCACCGGGTCACCGAGCATCACGGGCGGCAAGTTGGGTTCGACCTTGACCTTGATGCGAATTCCCTTGCGTGCCGCGGGCTCTTGCACCGGATAGAGGGTTGTTTGGATCATGCGGCGCAGGTCGAGCGGCACAGACTCTAAGGTCAGCTGGCCAGCCTCGATCTTCGAAAAATCTAAAATGTCGTTCAAGATCGTCTGCAGAACCTTGCCCGACTCCAAGATGTGGCCAAACGTGCGTTGCTCCGGCGAGTCAATCTGGCTTTGTCTGTAGCCGATCTGGGCCATGCCCAAGATGCCGCTAATCGGCGTGCGAATCTCGTGGCTCATATTGGCCAAAAACTCGGACTTCGCCCGACTCGCCCCCTGCGCCGCGAATTCAGCTTCTTTAAGTGCGGTTACGTCCTTCGACACGCAAATGACCGAGGTCACCGCGCCCGTAGCATCGCGAATCGGCTTGGCCGTTGTAATCAGATGACGTGTACCCGTGGGCTGCGGGATGGCCACCTCGATGGTCTGCAGTGTCCCGGATTCAAAGGTCTTGCGCACCACCGCAAAACGGCGGTCGCCCCCCTCGCCCGGAAAGACGTCCCAGATCTTCGTGCCAATGATCTCGCTGGCGGGCCGCGCCACCGTCGCGCCAAAGGCGTGGTTGACGTACACATAGCGGCCGTCGGGAGCGAAGCAGAAGATCGGGTCGCTCGACTCGTCGAGCAAGACGCGGTACTGCTCGTGTTCGTCGCGCAGCGCGGTCAAGGCCGCTTGCTGTTGCTCGATTTGCTCAGCAGCGGCGAGGTTATCCGGCACCGAAGGGTCCGTCGGACTTGCGCCGTTGAACTCGCCTTGCATGACTGCCTCCCACGAGCGCGGACGCTGACCATGCGGCCCGCCGCCTGCAACTCAGTTTGCTTCGGCCCACTGACGCCGTCAATGTGTTGGCTGCGAGATGGAGTCTAGATGCCCCCCCCGCGCTTCTAGCTACAAGCGCGACGTCGACAGCGCCAACGCGAGCGCCAAGGTCGAGGTCTTGCTCGGCTGTGCTCGCGGCGGCGAATAGCGTGCTTGCAGATCTAATTCATACTCAGAATTAACGCGCCATGTGCACCCCCTTGTCGCCCTAGGCCACGGCGGGCGGCCGGGCCACTTGCGCCCGCAGCACCGGTAGGCTACCGTTGTGCGCCAGGAGGTTGCCGTGGAACTGGAGCCAAAACTTGTTCTGGGCGACCGCTACCGCCTGCTGCGCCGAATTGGCCGCGGCGGTCAGAGCGAAGTTTGGCTTGGCGAGCGCTTGGCCACGGGTCAGTTGGTGGCCGTCAAAGCGCTCGTAAGCGGCAGCGAACCCGAACCCGCTGTACTTGAACGATTCGTGCGCGAGGCACAGGCAATCTCGCAACTGCGTCACCCCAACACTGTGCGGCTGTACGATTTTGGTAGTGGTCCGGCGGGGTACGTGTTTATGGTCCTCGAGTACATCGAGGGCGAGACGCTCGATAGCTGGCTCAAGGTGCTGGCTCGGCAAGGGCGGGTGCCCACCCAAGCCCAGGTGGCCGATATCGCTAGCCAAGTGCTGCGCAGTCTGACCGAGGCGCACGCCCTGGGCATCGTCCACCGCGACATCAAACCGGCCAATGTGATGCTGCAGCATGTCGATGGCGAGGCGCCGACGGCGCGTGTGGTCGATTTTGGCATCGCACGGGTGGCGCAGTCGACGCTGACGGGACACGGTCGCGCTATCGGCACGCCAGCCTATATGAGCCCAGAGCAATGCATGGGGCGGGCGATCGATGGAAGAACCGACCTTTACTCCGTGGGACTGCTGCTGTATCGCTGCGTCGCTGGCCGACCGCCGTTTGAGGGTAACCCAATGGAGATCGTTGCTTGCCACCTAAATGAGCTGCCGGCACCGCTTGAAACTACGACACAGACGTCTCTGTCGCCGCAGTTTGTCGAGGTGGTGCATCGCGCCCTGACTAAGAGCCCCGACGGTCGGTTTGCCAACACGGTCGACATGCGGCGGGCGCTCGAAAGTGCTGCGGCCATGCCGCTTACCGTGGCTGCAATCCAGTCTGCGGCGTTGTCCAGCGCGGGCGATTTTGCGTCGGGTGTGCAGAGCGGTGTGTCGTTCGACATGTCGACTGAGTTCGATGTCTCGTCGCCTAAGTCGCGGCGATAGCAGTAGATTCGGCTAATCGAGATGGGCGCATGTGCTCGGCCACCGCGATGACGCAAGCCCACAGCCGCTGGCTCCGCACCAACAAGCCTTGAGCCGACTGCCGCGACCCGCTACCATGCGCACCGGCCCGCGGCACTCAGCGAGTCGGAGCCGACTGCGCCACATGCCTACCAATCCCCTGAATTCTGATAACATTGCCGACCAACTGCGCGCCGCGACGGCCCTGCTCGAAGCTGTGGCCGGCAACCGCGACCTATTGAGCGGGCTGAGTATCGACGAGCGCGCGCGCCTGCAGACCGCCGCCGGCGACGTGTTTTGCCCCGATCTTGACCAGCGCCGGCAAGCGAACAAGGTCCGCAGTCGCCAAAGCAAGCTCGACAAGGTGCAACGCGACCAAAATCTGCGCGCCGACACCGGAATTCGCGCCTTGCGCAGTAAGCCCGTGTTTGTCACGCCCAACGTGTTTCCGCCCACGGAGCCGCTTCTCGACGCGGTCGACGACAGCCAGCCCGAGACGGCGCGACAGACCACCGACCTGCAGCATTGTTACGTGTGTAAGCAGAAGTACTCGTCTATTCACGCCTTTTATGACCAGCTGTGCCCGCCCTGTGCCGAGCTGAACTGGCACAAGCGCAGCGAGACCGCCGATTTGCGCGGGCGGGTGGCATTGCTCACAGGTGGTCGGGTAAAGATTGGCTATCAAGCGGGCATCAAATTGCTGAGGGCCGGTGCGCACTTGATTGTGACGACCCGCTTTGCCCGCGATGCTGCCCAGCGCTATGCGCAAGAGCCCGATTTTGCCGATTGGGGCCACCGGCTCGAGGTGTTTGGCCTGGATCTGCGGCATACGCCCAGCGTCGAAGCGTTTTGCCAACACCTTCTGACCACGCGCGCGCGGCTCGACTTTATTGTCAACAATGCCTGCCAAACTGTGCGGCGGCCTCCGGATTTTTACCGGCACATGCTCGAGCTTGAGCAAACGGCGCTGCGCGACCTGCCCGCCCACGTGCAGCCGCTGCTGGGGGCCTACGAGGGGCTGCGCGGCTACGACCTGGTGCCGGGCGGCGAGGTGGCGGTGCACACCCCTCAACTGGCACCACAACTGGCACCGCAACTGGCCCCACAACTGGCCCCGCAACTGGCCCCGCAACTGGCCCCGCAACTGCAGCAGGCGTCTGGGCTTTTGCGGCCGGCCGAGCTGTCGCAAGCCGCGCTGCTGCCGGGCGATACGGGCGCGCCGCACCACCTGTTTCCGCAGGGCCGGCTCGACCAAGACCTGCAGCAAGTCGACCTGCGCGAACGCAATTCGTGGCGGCTGCTGCTGGCCGAGGTGTCGTCGGTCGAGCTGCTTGAGACCCAGTTGATCAACGCCGTAGCGCCGTTTGTGCTGAACGCTCGGCTCAAGCCCCTGATGCTGCGCTCGCCCGAGCGCGACAAGCACATCGTCAACGTGTCGGCTATGGAAGGGCAGTTTTATCGGCGACTTAAGACCACTCGCCACCCGCACACCAATATGGCCAAGGCGGCGCTGAACATGATGACGCGGACCTCGGCCGCCGATTACCACGCCGACGGCATCCACATGAACAGCGTGGATACGGGCTGGATCAACGACGAAGACCCCGCGCACCATGCCGAGCGCAAGGCCAAAGAGCAGCATTTTCATCCGCCGCTCGATATCGTCGACGGGGCGGCGCGGATTGTAGACCCCATTATTGCCGGCATGAATACGGGCGTGCATGTGTGGGGCAAGTTCTTGAAAGATTACGCAGAAACGCCCTGGTAGCGGCAGCTTTGCCCCGTGCTGTTGAAGTGGTTGCGCCGCTGGTCTATCCTGGCGCGGGAGTACGCAAGTACGCAAAGCACTGCGGCGAACGTTCGCCCGCGGCACAACGGCACGACCGCCCTTTGGCGGCCCAATGCGCGCGGCGCGCTAACGCTGCAGGCACGGTGTAACATGCTTCTGAACAAGCAATTCAAGTACTATCTTGGGGTGTTCTTGGCCGCGACCCTGGCGCTGGGGGCCACGGCCGCGTTCGCACTCAAGGCGGGCGACGGGGTGTCGAACCTCAAGCTGCGCGACGCCGAAGACGAGCCGGCGAACATCCCCGATCTGGGCCGCAAGGTGCTGGCGGTGTTCTACACGGACCCCGACGTCAAGGATCAAAACGAGGCGCTGCGCGATGCCCTAAAGGCCGCCAATCTCGACAAAGAGAGCTACCGCGGCCTCGGCGTCGTCAACATGAAAGACACCTGGAAGCCCGACTTCGCCATCCGCAAGGTGGTGCGCGACAAGATCGCCAAGTTTAAGGCGGTTATCCTGACTGATCCCGGCTACATCCTGCGCGACGCCTGGCGACTGGGCGACTGCGACGACAAAGACGTGGTCATCATCATCGGCAAAGACAGCAAGGTGAAGTTCATCAAGATGGGCAAGGTAGGCTCGGGCGAATTCGCGAGTATTACTGCGCTGATCCAAGAAGAGATGAAGAAGTAGCCGACTGGGCAGCGGGCGCAGCACCGGCGCCGCAGTGTGGCGTTTGCGTTGACCCCCACGCAGGCCCGGCGTAGGCTCGCCCGCGGCCAGCTGGGGCGGTCGCATCCGCCACGGCTGCCAGCGGACCCGAACACGACAAGGGGGAGTAACGCGATGGATTCTAAGCAATTCAAGGCGGGTGTCGTCACCGGCGACGACCTGCAGGCCCTGTTCGCCGCGGCCAAGGCTAACCACTTTGCGCTGCCGGCGGTCAATGTCATCAATACCAGCACGGTCAATGCGGTGATCGAGACAGCGGCCGAGGTCAAGTCGCCGGTCATCATTCAATTGTCGAATGGCGGCGCGCAGTTCTATGCGGGCAAGGGCCTGAACAACGACGGGCAGCGCGCCTGTGTGGCGGGTGCGGTGTCGGCGGCGGTGCATGTGCACGCCCTGGCCGAGCTGTATGGCGCCACCGTGGTGCTGCACACCGACCACGCAGCCAAGAAGCTGCTGCCGTGGATCGACGGTCTGCTCGATGCCGGCGAGAAGTACTTTGCCCAGCACGGCAAGCCGCTGTACAGCTCGCACATGCTTGATCTGTCTGAAGAACCGCTGCACGAGAACATCGAGATCTGCAGGCAGTACCTGGCGCGCATGAGCAAGCTGGGGATGACGCTCGAGATCGAGCTGGGCGTAACGGGCGGCGAAGAAGACGGCGTCGACAATAGCGGTGTCGATAGCTCAAAGCTCTATACCCAGCCCGCCGACGTGGCGTATGCCTATGAAGAGCTGAGCAAAATCAGCCCGCGCTTTACCATTGCGGCGTCGTTCGGCAACGTGCACGGCGTGTACAAGCCCGGCAATGTGAAGCTGCAGCCGGTGATCCTAAAGAATTCGCAGGATTTCGTGCAGAAGAAGTTCAATACGGTCGCTCAGCCGGTCGATTTTGTGTTCCACGGCGGCTCGGGATCGACGCTCGACGAAATTCGCGAGGCGATCTCGTACGGCGTGGTCAAGATGAACCTGGATACCGACCTGCAGTGGGCGTTTTGGGACGGGATCAAGAACTTCTATAAGAAGAACGAGGGCTTTTTGCAGGGCCAGATCGGCAACCCCGAGGGCGACGACAAGCCGAACAAGAAGTACTACGACCCGCGGGTGTGGATGCGCAAAGGCGAAGACTCGTTTAGGGCGCGGCTCAAGCAGGCGTTTGCCGACCTAAACAACGTGGGTACGCTGGGTTAGCAGGCGCTAGTGGGCGACGACACCGCGCCTACCAGCCGCAACCTTTGCTGAAGTAGTCGCCCGCGGCCTTGCGTTCTTGGGCAAAGGCGACCCAAAAGCTTTGCGCGCGCGCCACAAAGTCGGCCACCTCGGGGTCGCTGGCGGCCGCACTTGTCATGCCCTCGCCCAAAAGATCAATAGAGCCATCGGGATTGCCCAGGCCTGGCACCCGCGTCGACAGCCGATGCACGGCCGCACCCTCGGCCCACGTATCGGTCGCCGGCATAGGCAGGTAGGTGGGCAGGTCGGACCACGCTTCGATAAAGGTGATGGCGCCCGCGTCGTTAAAGGTGAATTCTTCGTAAATGGGGCAGCCCTTGCCGCCACCTTGCTGGTCGTAGACAAACGATACCCGGCAGCGCGCAAACGGTTGGACGGCAAAAGCCCGGCAGTCGCGAGGAGTTACCACGGCCGGGGCCTGCGACTTGACCAACTTGTCGGTGCCCTGCATCTGCGCCTGGCCAAAACCCGTCAGCTTGAGCCACGGTGGCCACTCCCAGCGGGCGACCTGTGACGCATACGTGGGCACGCTGCTAGCCGGCGCGCTGCGATCGAGGGCATCGAAGTACTTGTTGGCCTGGTCAACGTAGTAGGCCGCCGTCTGTTTGGGCGATGAGCAAGGCGACAACTTGTGCGAAGTATGCCAAGTTGTGCATGTTTTGCTGGTTGCCAGCGCATCGGCGACGGGCGGCGGGGCAGACGAACTGCAGCCGGCAAAGGCCACTGCGAGCACGGTCGCACGTGCCCATATTGTGCGGCGTAGACTAGGCATTCGACCTCGCAAGAATGTACCGCGCGCTTGCGCCGCAGTGGCCAACGCAGAGCCGGATGTTCTGGCCCCGCGCGTCGAGGCTACGCGGGCCACCGAAGCGGGTCAACGCTCCGTTAAACGGGCCGGCCAAAATGCGTGCGCGTCGCTACCCCGGCCGCCTTCAGCAGGCCCGTCGGCAGCGTACCGCCAATCGACACAATCACATCGTCGGCCGCAAACGCATCGCCATTACTAAGGGTTAGCCGGTCAATGGCAATGTGCTTAACCGCAGTATTGAGGTGGAGCGCGACCTGCCCCGTCGCCACCAGCGCAGCGAGCCGCTCGCGGTTGCGCGCCTTGGCCCGGTCAAAAGTATCGCGCCGATGCACCAGATGGACGGCAGTCGCCTGCGCCTCGGCACACGCCAGCGCCGCCTCGAGCGCCGAGTCGCCACCACCCACCACACACACCGTACGGCCGCGACTTTGCTCGGGATCCGTAAGGCTATACACCACGTGCGGCTGGTCCTCGCCGGTCGCCCCCAGCCGCATCGGCGTGCCGCGTCGGCCCAGACACAGCAGCACCCGCCGCGCGAGCCACTGCTGCTGCTTGCCTTTGACCACGAAGCCGACCCCGGTCGCCGCCGGCTCAAGCGTCTCGATCGCAGTACTAAACTGAATTTGCGGACTATATTGGTCTCGCAGTTCGCCAAAGAACTCCATCAGCTCTTCTTTGAACACGTTATGAAAGCGCGCCGCCCCGTGCAGCGGCAAGTGCATCGGCGAGGTCATCACCAGCTTGCGACGCGGGTAATGCCGCACCGCACCACCGATATCGGGCTCTTGCTCTAGCGTTAAATAGGCTAGCCCCTTGTCTTGCGCCGCCAGCGACGCCGCCAGCCCCGCCGGGCCCGCGCCCACAATAAGCAGATCGAGCATCCCCGCCGGCAGCGCAGCTCGGTCGCGGCCCTGGTCGCGTGCAATAAAACCAACGGCTTGGCAGGCCTGCTCGACCGCGTTGCGAATCAAGCCCATGCCGGTCAGCTCGCCGGCCATGAAGATGCCGGGCACCGATGTCTCAAAGCTAGGGCTGACGCTGGGGATATCGACACCGCGCTTAAGACTGCCAAATACTAGCGAAATCGCCCCCACCGGGCAGTTGCCGGCGCACGCCCCGTGGCCGATGCAGTGGCTCGGTTCGGCGAGCTGGGCGCGGCCCTCGGCCAGGGCTAGGATATCTCCCTCGGGGCACGAGGCCACGCAAGCTGCGCTAGCCATACACAAATTTGGATCAATCCACGGGTGAAGCGTGGGCGGCGGCTCCGGTGCCGGCCCCTCTTCGACCGGCTTGCCCACCGCCTTGCCGCGGCGATACAGGCGACGCCAGCGCCCCTCCCACGCGCCAAACACGCCTAGCAGCGCCACAAGACCGATACCCCACACCAGCAACGGCCCGGGCAGATCCCACGGATAACCATGCATAAATGCGCTGCGAATATGCACAAATGCCGTCGCGACCATCACCAGCGCGGCCAGCAGATGCACCAGCCGCCAGCGCCGCAGCAAGGCCGTCGCCGCCGCCGCCAGGGCCACATCCTGCCCGGTCGCCAACAGCACCTCGGCCAACCGCGCCACATCGCCGCGCTGAGGCCCGTGCAGGTCCGGCGCCACCTTGCCCAGCCAGCGGAGAACCAGCCATTTACGCAGAATAATTCGCGTCGGCCCTAGCAGCAATAGCACAAAGCCATGGCGACGCTTGGCGCGGGCCTCAATGCGCGCCCGTTGCGCCAAGTCCTCGATGGCTGGGCGACCCGCCGGCCAAAGCTGCAGCAGTTCGCTCACCGCCATGGCACCGCGCCCGCGCAGCCCCTCGGGATCCTCTTGGCCGTGCGCCGTATGCGGCACCAGCGCGTAGATGTAGCGCCCCACGGCACCCGTGGCCAGCAGCGCCATCACCGACAGCGCCGACCAGCGCGCCGCCTCGCTCGTCATGCGAAACACCGCGTGCAGCAACAACAATCCGCCGCCCAGCAGGCCAAAGAACACGTGGGCGCTCATCCAATGCCGCAGCTGGCCCCACTTGTGCCACGAGCGCAGCCGCCGCCGCAGCCCGTAGGCCAAGTTGGCCACAAACATGAACACTGCGGCCGTGCCCAGAGCCCGCCCCACCATGCCCGCCGAGCGCCAACGGTCGTACCACGGATGGTCGAGCTGGGCGTCGCCCACCACCTCGTAAAAACTGTGGCCGTAGTGGTAAATCGCCGCCACTACCAGCCCGGCTAGGCCAAGCAGCAGCAGGTCGATGGTATTTTGCGAAATCGTGCGGCGGGTAGCCATGGTATGTGCCTAGATTCTTTCTAGAAGCGGTAGGTTAGCGTGGCGGCCACGTCGAGCCAGTCGATGCGGGTGGCGACGTTGCTCCACACGGTTTTGCGCCCGCCGACCGACAGGCCGAGTACCCACGGGTGGCGGCCCCAGTCGACGCCGCCGCGCACGTCGAGCGCTTCGTCGCTGCTGCTGCTGGTCTGGACCCGGTCGTGCGACCACCGCAAGGTCGTGTGCCAGCGCCAGTTTTGCGTGGGCATCCAGTCCGCACCGGCCGAGAGCGAGCCGCCGAGCAAGTAGGGGCCGGTCTGCACGATGGCCGTGGCGCGGCCGTTCCAGCGCGGGCCGGGCCAGCCGGGTACGTTGGCCTGCAAAGTGCCGCCAACCCGCCAACTTTCCCACTTGTCTTCGCTGGCGGTGTAGCTGGTCCAGGCCGAGCCCGCCAAATGCACACCGCGCCACGCCGGCGCATCCAGCCACGCCGACAAGCCATGACCGCGCGCGGTGCTCCAGCCTTGATTGGGCAGCAGCATCGCCAATTCACGAGTTAACTCGCTGCGTTGATAGGAATAGCGCAACCGCACGGGCCAGGTGCTAAAATAGCCCGGCGCCACGTCGAGCATCGCCCGCAGCGGCCGCACACCCGACGGCGCTGGCCCTTGACTCGCCCATGCCGTGCCCGAAAGATCTGCTTGCCCGGCGGCCAGTTCGAGCTCGCCGCTCACCTTGCCCAGCCGCGGATGCAGGCCGCGAAAGGTCAGCCCGCCCACCTGCCGGTCCCAGGCGGCCGCGATTTTGCCACCCGACCAATTCAAGCGTGCCGTACCCTGCCACTCGCCCACTTCGCCGCGCCAAATCGCCCCCAGACCCGTGCGCCATGCGTCTGATTGCAGCGCGGTGCTCGTAATCGAGGGCAGCAGGCCAGCAAAACCCGTGATTTCGACTTGCGGATGCGGCCGCAGCGCCAGCGTCGCGCCGTCGACCGTCGCCGAACCTGCGCCCTCGGGCACCCACACCCGCCCCAGCGAACCACCCAGCGTGCGCATCGGCGTGGTATCGAGCGACAGCGCCGCCTGCCGCACCTGCATGGCCCGCGACGACGACACGCCCGGCTCGCGCGCCCACTGTTCGAGCCACAGCGCCGCGTCGTGCTGCCACGTCAACGGCGTGCCACCAATACCCTGCCAGCGCAAGGCGTTACCTAGTCTAAGCAGCGCCCAATTCTCGCCGGCCCCCACCACGCCTGCGGCCGTCAGCGTCACCTGCCCATCGAGTCGCTGCTCGGGGTCGCGACCGCGCAGGCGCGGGTCCGCCACAAACGGCGCCCACTGCTGACTTGCTTCCTGCCAGCGCAGCACTTCGGCCTCGCGCGCCATCGCCGGCGTCGGCTCGCGCACGTGCGCCACCTTCCACTCGCGAGGCTTTGGCGGCCCGCCGAGCCCCGCCGTCTGCGGCAACTTTACGGCGGCATGGGGCTTGACGTTGGCCGCGCGCTCGCCCTGTAGCCGCAGATGATGGCCAACTATTTCAACAATTTGCATAACCACCGGTGGGTTACCCACTTGCACCGAATCGCCGACCGCCGCCACTTCGCCATCGCGCAGCTGCACGAACACTTGCCGGCCCGCCGCAGCCACATCGACCACTTCGGCCGCCTGAGCGCTCGCGAGCCATGCACTCGCGCACAGGACCGCGCCGCAGCCGATCCACCAGCCGCCGCGCCGCCTTGTGCCCCGCCAAGCTGCGGGGGCGCCGCTAGCCCTTGGGGTGGCAGGCATAGCAGGCCTTCGAGAGCCACTGATAGTCATGCACGCTTCCGTGGGTGCTGTCCATGCTGCTCTTTTTGTGGCTGTGGCAGCTGGTGCAGGCCAAGTGGTCCAGGTCGTAGCCTCCGCCGTGGCAGCCGCCGCAGGTGACGCGGGTATGCGAGCCGCTGCTGGTCGGGAACATCGCGTCGTGCCACGTGCCCTGCAACACATGCCAGCTGATGGCAGTGTGGCAGTTTTCGCACGAGTTGCCGAAGCTCATCGCCTTGTGGTCGGGCACAGCTTTGGCGAGCAACGGACTGTGGCAGCTGCTGCACGCGGTGCCTACTCCCCTGTATTTGCTCAATTTATGACAAGAATCACAGGTTTGCGCAGCGTGTTTGCCCTCGAGCGGCCACCAAGTGGCGTGGTTGACGCGCGCCGGCGCCCAAGCAAAGGTGCCATGGCAGGGTTGGCAACCGGGGCCGAAACCGGCGAGCCGATGGTCGGGCGCCTTTACGGCCATGGCCTGGGCCAAATGGCAGTCGCCGCAAACGCTGGGGGTGCCTCGGTACACGGTGCCGCCCAAGCGCGTATGGCAGCTGCGGCAGTCGGTGATGGTGTGGGCGCCCGTAAGTGGAAAGCGCGAGCTTTCGTGCGACGGCAAGGTGCGCGGAGCCAGCCAGTTGGTGGCCGAATGGCAGTCGCTGCAGCTGTCGCCCAGCTCGCCGCGGTGGGGATCGCGGTGGCACTCGGCGCAGGCGCGCGGCACTTGCGGTTGGCTGCGTTCGGCGGGGCGGTGGCAGCCGCTGCAGCGGGCGCGAGCATGGGCACCCGCAAGCGGTGTGCCAGTGCGGGCGTGGTCGAACTTGGCGCCGTCTTGAATCGAGGCCCAGGTCGTCGTCTTGTGGCAGGGCAAGCAGGCCCACGGGTCGTCGGCGACAGGCTTGCTAGCAGCCGGTGCGTCCGCCGCAAGCGCTGCGACGGCGCTGGCAGCCAGGGCCATTAACAGCAAGCAAACACAGAACAAACTGCCCAAGGCCCGCGTCATGGCGCACCCCGACCTGCACTGCCGTGCGGAACATGCGGATTCTTATGGCACTGCTGACACGCCAGCTGACCGGTCCGGTAAAAGGCCGTGGGCTTGTCGTCGGGCCTCGGCCGGTCGGGGTGGCACTTGCTGCACGCGACTTGGGCATGGCGACCGTCGAGCGGCAACCGCGTCCGCGCATGATCAAATTGCTTGATCTTAAACGTCTCTGCCGGCGTGTGGCAGTCTTGGCAAGTCCGCACCGGCTCGCTGACGATAAACTGCCCGCCGTGGCGATCGCGGTGGCAGCTCTCGCACGTCAGCGGCTCTGCAGCGAATTGTACCGGCGCGTCCGCAGTAGGTCGGCGATGGCAGGCGGTGCAAGCGGGCTTCTTGTGCCCGCCCGTCAAGGCAAAACGCGTCTTATCGTGGTCAAAGCGCGGCGCCGGTACAAACAACTGGTTGTCGTGGCACTGGTCGCACGCCCGCAGCGCCCCGTCGCGCATAAATTGGCCGCCGTGCACATCTTTGTGGCAGCCGGCGCAAGTGGTCGCAACATCGCGGATCTTGGGCACACTTCCCGGCTCTTTGCCGCCCGGGTGGCACGCGGCACAGCCGCTGACGCGGTGGCTCCCTTCTAGCGGGAATTTGGCGGCGCCATGCTGCTCTACGCCGTAATCCGCCGGGCTGAAGCCGTGGACACTGTGGCAGGTTTCGCAGCGATCCCCTTTACTTACGCTCTTGAAAGGCCCGCCGTGTGGGTCTTTGTGGCAGTCGAGGCACGTGTTGCCGTCGCGACTCTGGTATTTCTTTGCGTAACTGGGCGCGGCGGGATGGCAGCTGGCGCACGCGACCTTCTTGTGCAGCCCTTGCAGCGCAAAGCGAGTGCTGTCGTGGCTCCACACCGCCCCGGCCATCAGACGGAAATCCATAAAACCATGGCACTTTTTACACTCTTGACCAAATCGCCGCTCGTGCGGGTCTTTGTGGCACGCTGCGCAAGTCGGGTCGAGCGGGTTAAATTCGGGCTGCTGAGCACCCAGTGGCACGCCGGCTGCGGGCTTGTGGCATTTTTCGCACGGAATCTCGGCATGTTGACCCAGTAGCGGCAACCGGGTCCGCGCGTGCAGCTCGAGCGCCGCGCCCTTGCTGACATCGCGCCAGTTGTCGCTGCCGTGGCACTCGCTACAGTTGCGGCCCAAAGCGTGGCCCTGCTTGGGCTCGCGGTGGCAATCGGCGCAGGCGGCAAAGGCAACACCGCGGAACTTGCCGCGAATTCCCGTGCTTTCGTGGCACTTTTGACACAGCACCTTTGGATGCTTGCCCACTAACTTAAAGCGCGCGGTGTTGTGGTCGAATTTCTCGGCGGCGGCAAAATGCGCCTCGGTATGGCAGGTTTCGCACTTAGGCCCGAGCGACGGCTTGTGCTGGTCTTGGTGGCAATCGCTGCAAGCGCTCTTTTGGCCCATCCAGTGTTGTGGCACTTTGTGACACGCTTTGCAGGGTTGCAGCGCGTGGGCGCTTCTTAAGGCAAAGGCGGTGCGGCCGTGGTCAAAGTCTTTGGGCGGCGTCCAGCGCAGCATGGCAAAGTCGCGGCCGCGGTGATCGCGATGGCAGTCGGCGCAAGTCTTCTTCGACTCATTGGCCTGCTGGCTATGGAACTTGCTGTCTTTTACTTTCTTATGGCAGCTCAGGCACTTGTCATCCGTCGCACCCTTGATTTCGCTGTGGCACTTGCCGCAGTTGCGGTCGAATTCAGCGTGGGCAGAGGCCAAGGGGCCGGGCGAGGTAAATTCTTGCGCGCCGGCGGTTGCGGCCAAGCCCGCAGCGAAAACTGCAACTAAGTAGATGACTTTACGCAACATGCTGCCGTCTTCAGTCGAGCCAGTAGCCGCCGCCAAGCGGCCTGCGAACCCGAGGGCGCAAGGATACTCCAAAACGCCCAAGACGGTAGCGTTGGCACCCCGGGTTATCGCCGGCGATGGTAAGAAGAACTGCAAGGCGCATCGGCTGTTCGCCACCCAACCCGACGCAATAGCACTGGTCGCAGCATAGGGGGCGGGCGAGCTACAAGCAGCCAAACAAGCCGACTTCCATGAACTGGATATAGCTAGGATAACCCCAGTTATTCTTTACGAAAACTCGCCAATACTGCGACTTGGTCGCGCTGAAGTTAAACGCCTGGAACGACGACTGCTGATTGGCGACGGTGAACGACGTCACATCGGTCCACGGCCCCGACAGGCTGTTTGAGACCTGCAGCACCGTATCCTTGCCGCCAGAATTCGCTGTGTAATTAGCCTGATTGACGATGCGGATGCTGCTGAGGGTGGCCGGCGCGCCCAGGTTGAAGATGACCCACTGGTTGGTGGTCGACGAGGTGACCCAGCGCGTGGTCCAGTCGTTGTCGAACAGGTTGGTCGCGGCGTAACCGCCCAAGATTTCGCTGGCATAGGTGGCGTTGTTTTGTGTCCAGGCGGTGTTGCTGGTTAGCCACGTACCGGCGCACGCAGCGACGCATGTGCCGGCGCTGCACTGCTGGCCGCTGCCACAGGCCGTGCCGTCGGCCACGGTGCTGGTGATGCAGCCCTTGCTCGCGTCGCAACTGTCTATAGTGCAAGGGTTCTTGTCGTCGCATACCACGCCGGCGCCGGCCGCGCACGTGCCCGTCTTGCAGGCATCGCCAGTCGTGCACACGTTGTTATCGCTGCACGGGGCGATATTGTTGCTGGCAACACAGCCTTTTTGCGCATCACAGCTGTCGTCGGTGCACGGGTTCTTGTCGTCGCACACCTGCACGGCGCCCGAGGTGCACACGCCGCTGCCGCACTTGTCGCCCACGGTGCAGAGGTTCTTGTCGTCGCAATCGCTAATATTGTTCGAGAATTGGCAGCCCTTGATGGGGTCGCAGGTATCGTTTGTGCACGCGTTGCCGTCGCTGCAGCTAATGGTGGCGCCGGGTTTGCACGCGCCCGCAGCGCAGATGTCGCCGCCCGTGCAGACATTGCCGTCGGAGCACGATGCTATGTTGTTCAACGACTTGCAGCCTAGCGCCGCCGAGCAAGTGTCGTCTGTACACCCGTTGTTGTCGTCGCAGTTGACGGCCACGCCCGACACGCACTTGCCCGCGCCACATTTGTCACCGCTGGTGCAAGCGTTGTTGTCGTCGCAGGCTTGGCTGCTGGCGCCGTGCTTACAACCCGCTATTTTGTCGCAACTATCGTCTGTGCAAGGGTTGCCGTCGTCGCAACTGGCCAACGCGCCAGGCTTGCAGGCGCCGCCCGCACACACATCGCCGAGCGTGCAGGTATTGCCGTCGTCGCATGGCAGCGTGTTGTTGGCAAGGGTGCAGCCGAGCGCCGGATTGCAGCCATCGCTGGTGCAGGGCTCGCCGTCGTTGCAGTCTTGGGCTTTGCCGGGCACGCATACGCCTTGGGCGCAGCTGTCGGCTACGGTGCACAGGTTGGCGTCGCTGCAGGGTGCTGTGTTGGCCTTGGTGGTGCAGCCCTTCTGCGCGTCGCAGCCGTCGTCGGTGCACGGATTGCCGTCGTCGCATACGGTCTTGAGTCCTGCCGCGCACTTGCCGCTGGTACAGGCGTCGCCCAAGGTGCAGACATCGCCATCGCTGCACGCGGCCGCATTGGGCGTGTTGACGCAGTCGGTGCTCGCATCGCAGCTATCGTCGGTGCACGGATTGCCATCGCCGCAACTTTTTACCTTTCCAGACAGACACTTGCTACCTGTGCAGGTATCGCCAACCGTGCATACGTTGTTGTCCGTGCAGGGTTCCGCGTTGCTGATGGCCAGGCAGCCCTTGGTGGCGTCGCAGACGTCGGTGCTGCAGGGGTTGCCGTCGTCGCAGTTTTTGGTCAAGCCGCTGGCGCACTTGCCCGCGCTGCAGGTGTCGCCCACGGTGCACACGTTGTTGTCGCTGCACGGCGCGTCGCTGGCGGTGTGGGTGCAGCCCTCTTTGGCGGCGCAGCCGTCGATTGTGCACGGGTTGCCGTCGTCGCAGCCTTTCAATGGGCCCGAAGTGCACGAGCCGTCTGCGCATTGATCTCCTTCGGTGCACACGTTGAAGTCGCTGCAGCTCGCAGTGTTGTTGGCAAACACACAGCCGCTGCTGGCCAGGCAGGTGTCGTCGGTGCAGGGATTGCCGTCGTTGCACGCCAACGCCTTGCCCGGTGCACACTTGCCACCTGCGCACTGATCACCCGCGGTGCAGACGCTGTCGTCGGAGCAGGCCAATGTATTATTTGTGCTTTTGCAGCCACCCTTGCTGTCGCACGTCTCGGTCGTGCACGGATTGCCGTCGTCGCACAGGCTGGGCACGGCCGACATGCATGTGCCACCTTTGCAGGTATCGCCGCTGGTGCAGGCGTCGTTGTCGTCGCAAGGCGCAGTATTGTATGCAGCAACACACCCCTTGCCTGGCGCACAGGTGTCGTCGGTGCACGGGTTACCGTCGTCGCACGCGATGGACTTGCCCGCGCAGACGCCGCCGTTGCACGCGTCGCCACTCGTACACGCATCGGCGTCGTCGCAGCCGCCCGTGGCCGCAGGGTGTTGGCAGACGCCGCCCACGCAGTTGTCGTACGTGCAGTCGCTGCCGTCGTTGCACACGCCCGGGTCTGGCTCGTCGGTCTTGCCGTCGCAGTCGTCGTCGAGGTTGTTGCAGGTTTCGCTAACGGCGCTGGGAGCGCTGCAAGCCCCCAAACCGGCTACCGAACAGCTGCGCTCGCCGCCGCACTTGCCCGCCGCGTTGGCCGAACTGCATACCGTGGCAAGCCCGAGCTGGATCGCCCGGCCGTCGCAGGCGCACTGCAAGTCGGTCTTGCGGCATTGCATCGACTTGGCGCCCCCCACACTGGTCACGGACTCGCAGCCGTAGCCTGTGGGACAAGGGTTGGCCGCGTCGCACGTCGCGCCGCAAAACCCACCAATGTTGGCGCCGTTCGCGGCGAGATAGGGCACGCAAGTCGAGGCCGATGCCCCCATTGCGCCGCTGCAGTCGCTGTCGGTCTTGCAAGGCTCGCAGATCCGCGGATGGCTCGGCACGCACAGCGAGTCGGTGTCGCCTCCGGATAAGCTGATGGTTTTACAGGTAAAATCAGCAGGACAAGTCGTCACGCACTTTTGAGCGCAGACTTGACCGCCGGGCGACTCGATGCAGTAGCCCGAGTCGCATTCGCCGTTGCTCACGCACAGGCAGCCCGCCGTAGAGCACACGCCCGCATCCAACGCGCCATCTGCCGGCTTGCCATCGCTGATCTGGCTGTCGCTGATCTGGCTGTCGATATTGGGCAATTCGCTGGCGAGCTGGTCGAGGACGGCGGGTACATCGGCATCCCATACGGGCGAATCGACAAAGAGGCCGTCGAGACCGCTACCGTCGAAACCAGCGTCGGCCCCGGCACCGGCCGCATCGCCGGCAGTGGTGGTCGCCTCACCGCAGGCCACGGCGGTTGCCGACAGGGCCACAACGGCAAGCCACCGCACCGCCAACCCCAACCCTGCCCGATGCGACGCCGCGCCGCGCAACAAGAAGTACTTGTGCATGCCAATCCTTATCGAGGTGCACCCGCGGCGCCATCGCAGCAGTGTCGCGCTCGTGGTCGCGGAATTCAAGTGAACGGCGAGGCGATGGCGGCACCTGCCTGGGTCGGCGCCGAACCGTACGACCCTGCGCACCGCAGCCTAGAACTGTGAGTCAGCTACTTGAAGAATCGTGTCGAAGGGAATGATCATGGCCGTTCCGGGCTATGCTGCTGGCCCGCGAAGTGCGCAGGTGACCCGAAGCGTGCAAAGAGGCCCCTGGATGCAAAGCAGAATTTGTACCCCGCCGCGGTGGCCTGCCATTTGTGCGGCGGTGGCGTTGCTTGCGCTACCGGCCTACGTGCAAGCGGCGGAGGCACCGAGCGAGCCTGCTGCGGCGATCGCGCTGCCGCCCGTTGAGCCCGCGGCAGTGCCGGGATCTTCGCTGCGAATTCTGCGACTTACCGACGCTTTGCAGGTGGCGCTCGCCAACCAGCCACAGCTGCGCATGACCCGTGCCGCCACCACCGCCGCCAAAAGCCGTGCCGCGCAAGTGCACACCGGACTGCTACCGGTGATCAGCGCGACCGCGCAATACCAAAGAACTACAGGAAATTTTGCACCGCGACCGGGCACGGTGGTGCCTGCGAAGTCGACTGTGTCGCTGGCGCCTTCGTTCGATCTGTTTAACGTAGGGGTCCAAGCCTCGCAGCTCGTCTACGATTTTGGCCAGACGGCGGACCGCGAGGCCGCAGCGTCGCAGGCTGCGGATGCCTTGCAAGCAAATGAAAAAACTACTGAACTGCTGGTGATCGCCGCCGCCCGTCGCGCCTACTTTCAGGCCCGCGCGCAAATGGCCCTGCTCGCGGTAGCGCACGAGACGCTGGCCAACCACCGCCGGCATGTGCGCCAAATCGAAGGCTTTGTTGCGGCGGGCACGCGACCCGAGTTCGACTTGGTGCAGGTGCGGACCAATGTCTCGAATGCTGAAGTTGGCGTGATTGCTGCACAAACTGCCTATGATCTGGGTCGAGCACAGCTCAATCAAGCGCTGGGTGTGCTCGGAGACGTCGACTTCGATGTGGGCGACGACGAACAGCCGCCGGTGCCGGGCGAAGATGGTCCGCAGCAGGCGCTGGTCGATCAAGCGATCGCCAACCGGCCCGAGCTGCTTGCCCTAGAAAGGCAGCGGAAGCAGCAAGAATTGGCCCTGCGGGCGCTGCACAGTTCGCTGTGGCCGGTGGTGGCGGTTACGGCGGCGGCGACCGAGGCGGGCGTGGCCGTGGGCGGCCTGGTGCCCAACTGGAATGTGGGTGCGACACTGAACTGGGCCCTTTTCCAGGGTGGTATGAACAAAGCGCAGGTTGCCGAGGCCAACGCCAATCTCGCCGGGCTGGAGGGGCAAAATAAGCTGCAATTGCTGCAGATTCAGAGCGACATCGCCCAAGCGCGGCTGGCGGTGCGCGCGGCCAAGGCGACTATCGTGGCGGCCGAAGATGCACAAAACAATGCCAAAGAGCTGCTGCGGCTGGCCGAGGCGCGCTATCGGGCGGGCCTGGGCAACGGCATCGAGCTGAACGACGCGCAATTGGCTTTTACGAACGCGGCAGTACAAGTGATCGCTGCCCGCTACAACCTGTCGACGGCGCGGGCCCAGCTGCTCTTGTCGCTCGGGCAACCTTAGCGGCAAGTGCCAGCAGGCGGGTGGATGCGGCGAATTCTTCTGATAATCATTACATTAGCAGCCCTTGGCGGCGGCGGCTGGCTGGCTTGGCAACGCTTTGGCAGCCAGGGCGGCGCGGTGGGCGAGGCGGGCGGCGCACATAGCGGCCTGGGCAAGACCGTAGAACCGCAGAAACCTACGCCGGTTTTGACGGCAGTGGCTGTGCAAAACGACATGCCGGTCACGCTCGAGGGCCTGGGCAGCGTGGCGGCGTTTTATACCGTGGCGCTCAAGCCCCAGGTCGATGGGCGGCTGACCGAGGTGCTGTTTACCGAGGGGCAGGCGGTAAAAAAGGGCGACGTGCTCGCCAAAATCGACGCGCGGCCCTACCGAATTGCCCTGCGGCAGGCCGAGGCAGTGCACGACCGCGACTTGGCCCAGCTAAAGAATTCGAAGCTAAATCTGCAGCGTTACCAAGAGTTGCGCAAGCAGAACCTGGTGCCCACGCAGCAGGTCTCGGATCAGGCGGCGCAGGTCGATCAGCTGCAAGCCCAGGTGCGGGCAGACGAATCGCAAGAAGACAGCGCGCGGCTGCTGCTCGATTATGCGCAAGTGGTGGCGCCGATCGATGGGGTGACGGGCGTGCGGCTGGCCGATCCGGGCAATATGGTGCGCGCCGCCGATGCGACGGGCATTGTGGTGCTGACTCAGCTTGACCCGATTGCGGTGCTTTTTACCTTGCCCGAAGACGACTTACCAGCCATTCAGCGCGGCATGGCCCAGGGTAAGCTGGCGGTCGATGCCTACGGGCGCGATGGCGTGACCAAGCTGGCGACGGGCCAGCTCGAGGTCATCGACAACCTGATCAACCAGGCGACGGCTACGGTGCGGCTAAAGGCGATTTTCCCCAATCCACAGCATGTGTTGTGGCCCAATCAGTTTGTTAAGGCCCGCGTGCAAGTGGCGGTGCGGTCGCAGGTGGTGGTGGTGCCGGCGGTGGCGGTGCAGCACGGACCCAAGGGCACGTTTGTGTACGTTGTGGCGCCCGACAAGAGCGCGCAAGTGCGGCCGATCGAGGTGCAGGCGCTCGAGGGCGACGTGGCGATCTTGAGCAAGGGCCTGCAGGCCGGCGAGGTTGTGGTCGTCGATGGGCAGAGTCGCTTGAAACCAGGAGCGAAAGTGGCGCTGCCGGGCGATGTGACCGACACCAAGGGCGGCGAGGGTAAGGGCGGCGAGGGTAAGGGCGGCAGAGGCGACAAGGGGCCCATGGGTGGCAAACCATCGAAATGACAGAGCCTTTGCACCAAGAACTGCCGCCAAGCGAGCCCGACGATGCCGAGGTGCCGAGTCGCGGTATTTCGGAGCCATTTATCCGCCGGCCGGTGGCGACGACCCTGCTGATGATCGGGCTTTTGCTAGGCGGAATCCTGGCCTTTCGTCAGCTGCCGGTGGCGGCACTGCCGCAGGTGGCCTACCCGACCATCGTGGTGTCGACGTTTTTGCCCGGGGCGAGCGCGACCACGATGACCTCGGCGGTGACGACGCCGCTCGAGCGGCAGTTTGGCCAGATGCCGTCCCTCGCGCTGATGACGTCGGTCAGCAGCTTTGGCAGCTCGCAGATTACCCTGCAGTTTTCGCTGGATCGCGATATCGACGGCGCGCAACAAGATGTGCAGGCGGCCATCAACGGCGCCTCGGCCCTGCTGCCGCGGAGTCTGCCGGCGCCGCCGAGCTACAGCAAAAGCAACCCTGCGGATACGCCGATCTTGACGCTGGCGGTTAGCTCAGATCGCCTGCCGCTGCAAGAGGTTGACGACTATGCCGACTCGATCCTGGCACAGAAAATTGCCCAGGTGACCGGTGTGGGTCTGGTGACCATTAACGGCGGCCAGAAGCCGGCGGTGCGCGTGCAGGTCGACCCCGAGACGCTGGCGGGCACCGGGCTGACGCTCGAAGATGTGCGCTCGGCGCTGCTGGCCGCCAACATCAACCAGCCCAAGGGGAATCTTGACGGAGCGCGCCAAGACTATGCCCTGGCGACCGACGACCAACTGTTCGAAGCCAAGTCGTTTCGCCCAATTGTGCTGGCCTACAAGAATGGCGCGGCGGTGCGGCTGGCCGATGTGGCCACGGTGGTCGACGGCGTCGAGAATGTGCAGCTGGCGGGTTGGTCGGATGCCAAGCGCGCGATTATCTTGAATATTCAGCGGCAGCCGGGCGCCAATGTCATCGAAGTGGCCGAGCGGGTCAAGGCGCTTTTGCCCAAGCTGCAGGCCTCGCTACCCACTGGAATTCAAGTGGATATCGCCGCGGATCGCACCGAGACTGTGCGC
>CAISBR010000025.1 GCA_903883645.1 uncultured Myxococcales bacterium
CTGAGCGCGTGCGGACTTCGCGGACACCGGAGCGCAAGGCGGTCAAGCGCGTGCACGCGGCGAGTCGGGAGGCCCGGGAGCGGCTCGAGGCGGAGCTCGACGCGTTTGAGGAGGCGTACTGTGCGGCGGCGCTGCAACTGCAGACGGAGTCGGCGCGGCTGGCGGCGGGGCAAAAGGCGCGGGCGGTGGAGTTTCCGCAGTGGAGCTTTCCGGGGCGGGCCGGGGTGTGGCCGCGGTGGCCGGGCTTGGATCAATAGTTAATACTTTCAAGGGGTAGAAAATGGATGCGTCCAGATCACGTCCAGATCAGTGCTGCAAGGTGAACTGGTCGATTAACTTCGCACCGTCCCCAGTAAACGCCTGGACTGCGAGTTTTTTGCCGGTGATAGTCAAGATGGCGAAGTTCCCGAGGTCGCCTGAGACCGAGGTTGCGGTCCACCATTGCGTGCCGGCGGCGTAGGCGGGAGCAAAGAATGCTCCGGCGACAACGTATTGCACGCCCTGACCGGGGGGCGCCGGCTGGTTGCCAAGAATCGGTACGCTGCGCTCGTAGTCGTGGTCGTGACCCGAAAACACGAGATCAACCCCGTACTTCTCGAACAGGGGGACCCAGTTCAACTGCACGCGCGGCGTCGACCCATGCACTGCGCACGCGCTATAGGCCGAGTGGTGCATCGTCGCCACAATCCACTCTACCTGAGGATTTGCCGCGGCCGCTTGCAAGTCCGCCTCGAGCCAAGGAACTTGGTCCACAGCCGCCTGATCGCTGTTGGCGTCGAGACCGACGAAGTGCGCATTGCCGATGCCGAGCGACCATGCATGTTCGTGGTACGCAACGGGCAGCCCAGGCATAATGGGCAGCGCGAATTGGGCGTAATAATACTCCGCTAGGACCTCGTGGTTCCCTTGCACGGGCATCAGCGGGCGGTTGCGCAAGACGGGTTGCATCGCGTCGAACCAGGCGTTCCACTCATCTTGTGTGCCGACCGGATTCATGTCGCCGTTGAAGAACCATGCCAGCGCCTGAATCGTACCTAAGTACGGCATATTAGCCTTGATTTTTGGCAGCCCGTTGCGGCTGTCGCCGGCGAGCACAAACTGCATCGGCTTCGGGTCGCCCGGCGCGGGCGCAGTGCGGAAGTGCAGCACGGGACCGAGGTCTCCGCCAACCAGTGACCCGCTTTTTGCGTCAAGACTCTGCCAAGTGCCTGCGCGTGCAACATAATCTGTGTCTGGCTGCAACCCAGTGGCCTCGACGTGCCACGCTACTTTGGGCCCAACCACGGGGCCCACGGTGCTCTCATATGCCGTGCCTAGGCCCTCAAACACCTTGCCCGTACTGAGCAATTGTCCTTCGTACAGCCCCGCCTGGTCCGCCGGCGCTACCAAGAGCCGCGGTGTGTACGTTGTAAGGTTGCTAGCCTCGGTCGTCCAACTGACAGTCACGGTGCTCGCCGGGTCTTGCTGCCACGACTGGTGCATATTCTGCACCATCAGCGCGGGGTTAGAGGCCCATTGCGGCGGCGGGACGTCAGGCTGCACCGCATCTGGCGGCGGCACATCTGGCGGCGGCACATCGGGAGGTGGCACATCGGGAGGTGGCACATCGGGAGGTGGCACATCGGGAGGTGGCACATCCAGTAACTGGACTTGGTCCTGCGGCGGCGCATCGGCCGCGTCGCCATCCGGAGCCGAAGTGTCCGGCGTGGCATCAAGAATCACAGTATCGACTGTAGAGTCAGATACTTCTGCAACATCACCAGGCCCATCTGAGACTGCGTCCGCGGCCGCTTGAGTGGTGGAGTCGCCTGCGGCATCGTCACCGTCAGAAAATGGCTGCTCACTCGTATCAGTTGTATTATCAATCTGTTGTGAGTCGGCGGAAGGCTCAGTAAGCCCGCTGGATTCGTCTGTGTCGGCGGCAATAGTCGCATCCACCCCGCTGGCCGGCGTGCCCGCGAGCAGGTCGGGCAGGGCGTAGTGGGCGTCCGCTGCCGGCGCGGGTCCGCACGCCGCGAGCAGACACATCGCAAACGGGAGGGCAAGCGCGCGATGGCTCACGGTCGATATCAAAGGATGCTACCCGGCGCCGATAGTTGCGCCCTATACAGATGCTGCCGGGTTCGGTGGTGCACCGCAAGCGACTTACGGGGTTGCGACTGCGGCTAGCGCCCGGGAATCGGAGCAAAGTGAAGGACCGCGTGTTGCAGCAGCTTGGCAAGTGTCTGTCGCCGCAGCACAAACGCGCGTTCTTGGCGCAGATGGGCCTCGACCAGCGGTCGTGCCTCGGCCAGGGGCAGGGCGCGCTCGGGCCGGCGGCCGCGCAATAGCAGAAGATGCCAGCCGAAACTGGTCTGCACCGGCTCGCTGACTTGCCCAGGTTGCAGTGTGCGCAGCGCTGCGGCCAGCTGCGGGTCTAGTGCGCTCGTCAGCGTCCAGTCGCGATCGCCGTTCGGACGAAAGCCCAGGCGCAGCGCTGTTTGGGCTGCTGCCTCGGCAAAGGGCTCACCGCGGACTACGGCAGCCTTGACGTCTAGCGCGCCTTGCCGCGCCTCTACCCTCTGGCTGGGCAGCGCCAGCTCACTCAAAAGCACTTGCTCACCCTGGATATACCGGCCGCCGCGCTTCTCGTAGCGCTCGGCCACCGCACTTGGGTCCAAGGGGCCGTCGATAGCAGCCCGGTTGAACTCATCAAGAGCCAGGTCGGTCCGCGTCGCCAGCCGCCACCCGGCGAGCGTCTGCCGATGTTGCTGCAAGTTCGCCAACCAGTTGCTCCGTGTACCCTGCAGCGCAACTTGGCGAGCCTCTTCTTGGGTCGCGAGATACTGAATTTGCTGCTGTTGCAGACTTGTGAGCGCAGCCCAGGTCAGCGAAGCGTCGACCGCCGCATCCACAGCTGCCCGCCACTCGCGCGGGTCGTCGTTCATCACTAGCTCGCGCAGCAGCGTCTTGGCGATGCGGTGGCCGTTGCATTCGGCTAGGTCCTCGGCGCCCCACGGTGCTGGCGTAGCAACCACTGGCGCAGGAGCTCCGCCGCCGCGACACGCCGCAAGGCAGATCGCCAGCCATAGGCAAATTAGATAGAGGTTATTTAGCCAGTTCAATGAACGACTTCCAGTGATGAATGGCCAGGCCAGCATAGGCCTTCTGCGTCCGCAACTGGGCATGGACTTGCGCCAGGGCCATCGTCATCGCTGCCTTGCCCTCCTCGCAAAACGTCAGGTCGTCGTCGAGTTGGCATTGGGTTTCGACGCCTATCACCACGCGCTTCCCCGCGACACCAGCATAGGCCAGCGTGGCCTCGGCGTGCGCGACAATGTCGGCCACATCGTCGTCGTAGTCCATCAGCACGGCCGTGTCGACCACATCGAGCACCCATTCGGACATCGGCCGCGTCTGCCCATGCCGTTGCAACTTCAGCGCGCTGTACCACGTCGGCATGTCAAAGCTGAGCGCCAGCTTGGAGCCATGCGCAATATCCCGAAGTTGTTCAAGAATATCGATAAGGCCAAGCAGCAGAGCATCGCGGTTCGTCTGCCATGCCGCCAGCGCGTGCGGCTCGATGTTGACCTGTAGCGCCACGGCGTGCGGGCCCTCTTCGTGTTCGGCGAACGTCGCCAAAGCGTGGGCGATCGCGATGACTTCGGCGGCGTGCTCTGGTTGCGCCCACTCGGGCCGGCCGATCAGCAGCTCAACTTGCACTCCCGCCGCCGCCGCGCGCACCACCAGCTGCTGGAGCAAGACTGGCGCGTCATAAACCAGCGTTTGCGCTTGCACATACAGCGTAGTCAGCGACGCGTCGCGGGCGAGTTCGACGAGCGCTGCACCGGCATTTTCGTCGGTCGCCGGCTCGTTGCTCCAAACCCACATGCCGTTTTCGAACTCGCTTGGCCCGGGTTGGGGCGGCAACTCGGCTGCGCACGCCGCGAATCCGATGCAAATGGCGAGCAACGGCATAAGCCGCAAAGTCTGAGTCTGCGTCTGAGGCTGAGTCTGAGTCTGAGTCTGCGTCTGCGTCTGCATCTAGCGTTAGACCGCCACGGAGCCGCTAAAGTTGCTGGTGTCAGCGTGAAAATCCTTGATAATACAAAGCTTTTTCGCCGATCCGTCGAGCTGCAATTGCACCGCGATGAGCTGGTTCAACGCCGAGACGAGGACCACCCCCGCATCGCTTCCGCGCTCGAGAGGTCGCCGCCCAAAGCGCCAAGAGTGCAAGGACGCAAAATCGCTGGTGCATGGGCATCGCCGCCATCGCCGGCTGGGTGGGCCGGAGCGGTCAGGGTAGTCGAGACCCACTGGCGCGTCGAGTCGGCCACAAGAACGCCAGCTTGCGCACCACAAAAAGGACAGGGCGCCCACAGAAAACCCAATGCAATCAGATCGTTCGTTCTGGGCGGCGCTGTCACAGCGCGCGTCTGCGGCGCCAACGTAAGGCTGCAACCGCACTGAACAACGCCAACCACGCAGACGAGTTGCGACCCGTGCCGCTGCATCCCGAGTCCGCAGGTCCGCTGGTGTTCAATCCCACGCCGGCACTGGGCAATGAATCGCCGGCAGCATCTAGACTTGCAGCCCCAATGTCGGAGCTACCCCCATCGAATAGCGCGCCAGCATCGACTGCGGCCGCCACATCGGTGTCGCTTGCCTTGTACGTGTCAATTTTTGAAGCAGTTCCGTCGTCGTCGGCCGCTGAGCTCGCGTCCTTGCCAGGCAGCGCCGTGGCGTCGCACGCATCGCCCAGGCCATCGCCGTCGCTATCGGTCTGCTCAGGATTGTATTCTTTGGGACAATTATCGGTTTTGTCGCCCTCACCATCATTGTCGTCGTCGGGGTCGCAGTCGTCGCCTTGCTTGTCGCCGTCGAGGTCGACTTGACCAGGGTTGGCGACATACGGGCAGTTGTCCAGAGCATCTGCGACCCCGTCGCTATCGTAATCACTAATAACCACAGCTAGATCGCTGGCAAGCGAGTCTGTCGTGCCGGCGTCAAATTCGGGGTTGCTGCCGGCATCCACAGGTGGGCCCGTATCAGGTGTCGGCGTATCATCGACCGGGTCACACGCGTCGCCCAGGCCATCTTTGTCTTTGTCGGCCTGCGCTGGGTTGTCGACGAGGGGGCAATTGTCTTTTGAATCAAGCACTCCATCGTCGTCATCGTCGCTATCGCACGCATCGCCCGCGCCGTCCTTGTCCGTGTCTTTTTGGTTCTGATTCGCGACTTGCGGGCAATTGTCGTCCTCGTCAAAGACGGTGTCGTTGTCGTCGTCGCCGTCGCAGGCATCGCCCAGGCCGTCGCCGTCCTTGTCGGCTTGGTTCGCATTCTTGATCTTTGGACAGTTATCCTTGGCATCCACCACGCCATCGCCATCGACATCGGTGGGCACCGCCGATACCACCAGCGGAAAATCGACTTTAAGATCCTGGCCCTTAACGACCGTCTTGGTGTAACTCAGAATCTTGTAACCCGACAGGGTTGCGGTCAGCGTGTACGTACCCGCCGGCACCGACAGGGCGTAAGCGCCTTTGGCATCTGTCAGATCGCCCGGCCCACCTGTAATCTGAATGGCGGCCCCAGCGAGCACCTTGGTAGCCTGGCCCGAGACGTAGGCAGTGCCGTAGAAGCTTGCCATGGTACCGATTTTAGGTGCATATACGGCCAAGTGGTTGCCCACGGTGCGCTCGACACCGTCCGACGGCGAGTTCACAACGCCCTGGCCCGACAGGTACATCGTGCTCGAGCCGCCGCCGTCTAGGTTAAGGGCTGTCCAGGCGCCTAACCCCTTCATCAGCGTGGCTTCTTCGTCGCAGCGCATGCCCACGCTGAGCGACGGTTGACGGCCATCGACTACAGCAATGATGAGTGTAGTTCCAGCCTTATCGAGGCCGACTAGGGTGCGCGGATGGCGGGTCTGGCAGAACGACGACTTGGGGTTGGTGGCCGCGGTGGTGGTCTTGCCCGCGTCGACAAGGATGGGGTGACCCGAAACCACGCCCCACATGCTCTTGGCGTCGAACTTCAAGATCTCGGCGGCGAGGTGAATGACGGGTTTTGACGGATTGCCTTTGCTAAATACAAGATTGGCATCGCTTTTATCGTCGGCGGTGTCGAGCCATGCCTTGCCATCGCCAGCCGCCAGCCCGCCCGTGGCATAGGTAGCGTAGCTAAAGAAATCGCCGTTGACGGCTGCTTGTGCCTTGATAACTTTGGCGAAACTTGAGGTCTTTTGCTTGCGCTGGGCAGTCGCCGTGGCATCCAGCGTCACGCCCGCAACTGTGGTGTCGACTACCAGAGCGTGAATGCTCCACTTGGGCGACGCGACCGTGCGGTGCAATTGCTTTACACCATCAAAGGGTTGCGTCCACTTGTCGCCGGCCAGTGCCGTGGCCGTGGTCAGCAGCACCAGCAGGGCTAGCAACGCGGAAGTGCCAAATCCGCGGACCCGCCGCCGCGCCGCGCACCAGCGCCAAAGTTTGCGCGTGGAACTCCAATTCCCTGTATCCATCGCGACCTCGCTCCTCGAACCGCCCGGCCTGTGCGCCGCCAGTTGCACGCTACGGTGAGCGCCGCACGTCGTCAAGGCCGCAGTGCGCGTGGCGCGTCAAAGCCAGGGTAAGTCCGGTAGACGATCGAGCAAAGTCTATAATTTCAGATAGTAGAAAAAGGATGCTTTCATGCAGCGCTCTTTCATGCGCGACTTCGCTGTGCGTCGAAGGTCCGGGCTACCAATCGAGCTACTACTGCACGGGCCCGTGCCTGACGGCGAAGGTCTGCGGCCCCAAGCTGCCGATCTGCTCTAACATCGCGTTTTTAGGTAAGGTGTGCATCCGCGACCCCAAGGCTGTGCCTTAGCTCTCCACCTGATAGCGGGTCACCGTGCGCTGCGCTTGGTCGAGCATGTCGGCGCGCAGCTCTGGCGGACCAACGACTTCGACAAGCGGGCCAAAACCACGAAGCCAATGGCGCAGTTGCATGGTATCGGGCACCGCGGCGCGGAGTCTGACACGGCCGTCGGCCATCGTGGAGCACTGCTGGTCGCGCTCAAGCGGCGTCTCGATGATCCGCACTGCTGCAACGGCTTCGAACAGACACTCGAGCTGTATCAGCCCTTCGCCCATGCGAAAATCGAATGACCGCTCGGCGATCCACGCATCGAGGTCAAAGCCGATGAGCGGGTCGACCGGCGCTTCAAGTACCTCGACTTGTTCCATGCGGTGCAACATCAACTGCTTTGGGTCGCGGTAGGACCACAGCGTGCACACCAACATCGGCACCGCGTCGCGGTACACCAGGCCAAGCGGATGAACAGTATATTCGCGGATATCTGTCTCGCCGCGGCGACGGTAGCGCACCTGCATCTGGCGTTCTGCAGCCAGGGCGTGGTGCACGGCTTCGAGCACCTCGGGTGCCACAATCGGCGGCACCAACGGCTGCCCGACCGGCATCGCTCGCACTTTCTTGGGCCAAGAGGCGACAGAATTGGTCGCCACGCCAGCCAGGATGCCCTGCGCCTGGGTGAACCATGGCGCCAAGTAGTCGCGCGTTGCCTCGGGGAGCAGATGGCGTAAGTGTTCGTCGGCCATGCGAAAAGCTAACGCCGTGTGCACATCCATCCCGGGTACGCCCGCCGATGCGGCATCGCGTTGCCACGACCAGCCATGCGGTCGGTGCCGGTCGTCGCAAACGAGCGGAAACACGTCCGAGAGCTTGCGCAAGTCGCGCTGAACGCTGCGCTGGTCGACGGCAAATCCATGGACTTCAAGCTGATCCTGCAACGACGCCGTGTCGATCTTTCGTGGCGCGCGGGGCACGCACGCGAGCATGGTCCACTGGCGGAGCAGCGTATCGTTCATGGCGTGGCGAAGCTCCAACCGCGACTTGACCTCATGACTCTTGGCGCGTCGCGGTACGCCCAGTGTCGCTGATTGCGGTTTGAGGTCAAGCCCCAAGGTGGGTGTAAGTTTGCGCGTCATGTTGGAATTGCTCGCTTTGACTAGGCCTACCGGGTAAAAAAAGGGGCTGCCGCTCGGGAATCGACAGCCCCCCGCGCATAGGTGTACCGCCTGTGTGGCAGAAGGCAATCCTAAGCCTGTCGCAATGCGACAACCTGCGTCGGGTGGTGGGCGCGTGCTCTTGCAGATCGGGCTTGCTGACCCGCCACGAGCGCGCTACATTGGCCGCCAGCCCCCTTGGAGGCCCTTTGCTCTTGCGCACTTTCACTGCCCGCTTGCTCGTTTTCGCAGTCTTGGCCGGCTCGGCAGGCAGTCTTGCGGCATGCAGCGATCCCACGATCCCACAAGCCACGCAAACCGCAGAAGACGACGCGGACACGAGCGCCGACGAGGCCGAGGCCGAGCTCGACGGGATTGGGGTCGACGCCCCAGTCGCTGACTTGGCGCAGGCCGATGCCTCACAACTCGAGATCGCAGCAGACGATGTGGATGGCCTTATCGCCGACTCGGCGGATGCTGACGCGACTGGAGATGGCCACGACGCCGCTGCGGACGGTGACGCGGACATGGCCGCTCAGGCCGATGCTGAGGTCAGCGATGCCGAAGCAGGCTCCGACGCAGCCCCAGGCGAGGTGGTCGACGATGCTGCTCTGCCTGGGCCGTGCCCTGGGGGCTGTGACGATAAAAATGGTTGTACTACAGACATTTGTGACGATATTGCGGGTTGCGAGCATGTGCCCAGCAGCGACCCTTGCGACGATGGCGACCCCTGCAGCGTCGGCGACGCTTGCGCAGTCGGCCTCTGCCAGGGCGGGCCAGCCAAGGACTGTGACGACAAGAACCCTTGTACTACAGACACTTGTGCCCAAGCTGGCGGCGCGTGCAGCCACCTTGTGACCAAGGCCGCGTGCGACGACGGTAACCCTTGCACGATCAATGACTTCTGCTGGGGCAACGGCTGCTCGGGCCAGCCAATGGCGTGCGACGACGGCAACGCCTGCACCCAAGACACCTGCGTGCCCACCAGCGGCTGCAAGCACGTGGCCATTGAGGTCGCAAGTGGCTGTGATGACTTACTATATTGTACAAAGGTCGATATCTGTGTCGGCGGCGTGTGCTTTGGCAGTGGCAGCGCCTGCGATGACCAGAACCCTTGTACAGTCGATAGTTGCAAGGAGCCGGGCAGCTGTAGTCACACGCCCTTTGTCGGCCCGTGCGACGATGGCATCAGCTGCACCGAGAAAGACCATTGCGTCGATTCGTCGTGCAAGGGGGCGCCCACGGTCTGCGACGACGCCAATCCGTGCACGAGCGATAGTTGTGAGATAAAGACTGGAAACTGCTTATGGATTCCAGGCCCAGGCCCGTGCGACGACGGCAATTTCTGCACCAGCGGCGAGCAATGCCAAGGCGGCGTCTGCAGCGGCGGCAGCGCCAAGATATGCAACAGCGGCGCGTGCTTTGTAGGCAAGTGCGACCCAGCAAGCGGCGCGTGCAGCGCAGTGCCCAAGGCCGAAGGCGCCCCGTGCGGCACCCTGAGCGGCTGCCAGAGCGACAAGGTGTGCAGCGGCGGGGCGTGTACGGTCGGGCAGGGCGATGGCTGCGACGACGGCAACCCTTGCACCCAGGATGTGTGTGATAACCTTAGCATTTGCAAGCATGTGCCGATGGATGGGGACTGCAGCGATGGCGACCCGTGCACCGGCGCCGACCACTGCAGCGCGGGCTCTTGCCTCGGCACCGCGCTCGCCTGCGATGACGATAATCCATGCACAGCAGGCAGTTGCTCCCCATCGGCCGGCGCCTGCGTGCAGAAACCGACCTTGGGCATCGCGTGCAGCGACGGCAACCCGTGCACTGTGGGTGACTTGTGCAGCGGTGGCGCGTGCTTACCGGGTCTACCCCTAGATTGCGACGACGGTAAGAAATGCACCAGCGACGACTGCAGCGCCAAGGGCTGCGGCCACACTCCTTTGCCCAACGGCGCCCCTTGCGACGACGGCAATGTGTGCACGGTGGGCGACGCGTGCATCGGGCTGCAGTGCGGCGGTGCGGGCAAGCTGGCCTGCAGCGACGGCAACAGCTGCACCGCCGACTGGTGCGAGCCCGGGCAGGGCTGCCAACATGCCGCGCAAAACTTGGCGTGCGACGACGGCGATTGCTGCACGGCGGGCGACCACTGCGCGGCCGGCGCATGTACGCCCGACAGCACCACGCTCTGCGACGACGGTGTGGCATGTACGATCGACAGTTGCCTGCCCGGCGGCGGCTGCCACTTTGCCCCCGACAGCTCACCCGGCTGTGGCGTGTGCAGCGGCGACGACTTTGAGGGCGCCATCAGCGAGTGGTCCGCCTGGTCGGACGATAGCAGCTTTGTGCAATGGTTACCCAGTACTGCGCATCCTCGCGACGGCAAGGGCCATGTGCGCGCAGTGTGGAAAGGACCGGCCCCCAAGGGCGATAGCAATGCCAGGATGGCGCACCTGCAGCTGCGCAAGATTTTGCTGGGACCGGGGCCGGCCTGGCTGGCCTTCGACCTGTCGAGCCAGGCGCTGACGCAGGGCTGCTCGGTCGACACGCTGCACGTGGCAGTCAACGGCAAAGAGCTGTGGAAAAGCTGCAACGGTAAGCCCGGTGAGGGGGGCAACCCATTGGGAGCGTGCACGAATTATCAACACGTGGTGGTGCCGCTCACGGGGTGGGTCGGTGCGCCGATCGACATTGACCTGCGGCTTGACGCGGGCGCAATGGCCGGCTCGGGCGGCACGATCGATGTGGATAATCTACAAGTTTACGGTAGTTGTGAGCCGGCGTGCCTGGGCATGGACCTGGAGCAGCACGATGCGGGCCTGCTGCCGACGGACAAGCAGCCGCCGTATCTTTTGCCAGCTTGGCCGCTCGTCAACTCCGCGCCGAATTACTTGGGGTGGAAGCGTGTAGCTACTGGTGGCCATACGGGAATTGGCACTCTACAGGCGCAGTGGGCGGGGCTGCCTCCGGGGCCGAAGCAGGCGACGTCCGTGCTGACCTGGCCCGCAGTCACGCCGAGTGCCAATGGGCAATTGTCCTTTTGGTATCGAGCAATTGGCCTCGGTGACCCCACCTGCGGTGGCGATGACTTGGAGGTGCTGGTGGCCGGCAAGCAGGTGTTCACTCGCTGCGACGACCAGGCTAACTGGGCGCAAGTGCAAGTAGATCTGGCTCCTTGGGTTGGGCAGAGTGTGGCGATCGAGCTGCGCGTGCGGTCGGCGGATACGACTGCCGCTGCGGGCGTGGTACAGGTCGACGACGTGGCGATTCGTGGAAATTGCAGTTATCGCTGTCTTTACGAGGATTTTAGTGCCGGCGCGGGCGAGTGGCAGGTGACGCAGACCAAGGGGTCGCCGGGCTGGGTCGCGAGTAGCGATGCGTATTCGCCACCTTTGGGCATGGCCGTGGATCAGACGGCGAGTGCGGCCCCAGGCGCCAAGGCGACGCTGAGCGAAGCGCCGCTGCTTGCCTTTGTTTTTCCTGCCCATGGCGGCACATGGCGGGCCCGCTTAAAGGTCGATACGCCCGATGCCACCTGTCCGAGCCCGCTGGTGACGGCGCGCGGCCAGGTTATCGGTAAGAAGGTAAAAGGCGGGCCGGCGACGGGGCCTGGCTACGACATGGGCATGGTGTGTCAACCGCTCGCTGCCTGGACACTTTTTAGCGGCGAGCTGCCCATGGGATTGCCCGGTCGCGACGCTTGGATCCAGTTCGTGGCGCAAAGGCCGCTGGCGGCGGAGTCGAAAGTGCGCATCGACGATATCGAAATCCTGTGTCATTGAGCGAGCTTGCCGCCCGTGTGTAAATCCTAGTTTGCCTATAGGGAATAGCTTTGCTACGCTGTTCTCACGCGGCGCGGGCGCGTGGATGGCGAGGCTAGTCATGAAGAGCGAGTGGTTGCGCGCACTGACCGGCGGTGCCCTGTTGGGCGCTGCGTCGGTGCTGCTGCTGTGGGGCAACGGGCGCATTGCAGGGGTCTCGGGCATCGCGGGCGTGGCACTGCGGCTTAAGGGCGGCGACTTAGCCTGGCGCCTGCTGTTTCTGGGTGGTCTGGCCCTGGCCGGGCTGCTCGCCGTTGCGCTGGGGCATGTGCAGTTCGACGTCGCGGCGCTGCCGAGTGGCGGCGGGCTGGTGGTCGCAGGGCTGGCCGTCGGCCTTGGCACCCGCTATGCCAATGGTTGCACGAGCGGCCACGGAATCTGTGGAATCTCGAGGGGATCGCTGCGGTCGATGGTGGCGACGGGCACGTTCATGGCGGCGGCCGCGGGTACGGTTTTTGCGGTGCGTCACTTGGGACAGTAGTGGCCTATACCCAGTAGTTTTATATGCTTGGAGCGCACCATGGCGAAGATCGCCCCCCTGTTTACCGCCCTGTTGTCGGGCCTGCTCTTTGGCGCCGGTCTAATCTTGGCCGACATGACGAACCCCGGACGCGTTCTCAACTTTCTTGATGTGGCGGGCACGTTCGACCCGACCCTGGCGTTTGTGATGGGCGGCGCGATTGCCGTATACACTCCGCTGTACTGGCTGGGTATCCGGCGCGCAAAGCCGCTCGCTGAAAGCAAGTTTGACCTGCCCACGCTCCGCAGAGTCGAGCCGCGCCTAATTGGCGGCTCCGTGCTTTTCGGTATTGGCTGGGGCTTGGCGGGCGTGTGCCCAGGGCCCGCGTTGGTGGTAGCCGGCGCGGGTGTGCAGCCGGTGGCCCTGTTCAGCGCAGCCATGGTTGGCGGCATGGGCCTGTTCGAGGCCGTTGAAGCGTTGCGGGTGCGCGTCCGCAGGTCGGCGGCCCAGCACGAGGTGGTGCCTCAGCACTTCGCGCCGTCGACCGTGGACTCGTAGGCCCTGTTCAAGCTGCGCAGCGGCTGGCAGCCATTTTCTACTCACTGAATTTAGACGACTTATCTTTGTCCTGCAGTTCCAGCCGCGACGCAGCCAGCCGCAATTGGCGTGCGTGGCGGAGGGCGCGCCTTGTCGCACGAAGGCCAGGCCGCGTTTCGCATAACGAGTTGCAGCCATTTTCTACTGCTTGAATTGACTAGATTTGGCTAGGCGCCAGCGGTGGTGGGCAAGCCAGCTTCGACCCAGCCGTCCATACCGCCGTATACGCTTTTGACGTTGCGGTAACCTTGGGCTTTGAGCAGCAACATGCCGTAAACCGAGCGCTTGCCCTTGGCACAGAAGGTGACGATGGGTGCGTCGAGGTCTTCGGGCAGGGCGAGCGCGGGGCCCTTGGTCAGGTCGCCGAGCGGTACGTTCAGGGCGCCGGCCACGCCTTTCTGGGCGACTTCGTTGGGATTGCGGACGTCGACGAGGGTGGCGCCTTGGCGAACGCGCTGCAGGGCCTCGAGCGCGCCAATGACGTCAGGGCCATTCTCGGCGAACTTGGCGGCGGCGGTCAGCTGCTCGGCAAACGGCCCCGCGGTCTGTGCGGCGGGTTCGGGCGGGCCAAACAGCTCGGGCAAGTGCTTGCGGAACGATGTCATGTACTTAAAAGCATTGTCGGGGAAGATCACCACGCAGACATTGCCCGGTTCGTCGGGCACAGCCTTGAGCACCGCGGCCAGCGCCATGCCGCTAGTGGGGCCGGCAGCGATACTATCCTGCAAAATTAGGCACTTACACATGCCGTATGCTTCCGCGTCGGTGATCTCGAACACGCCGTTGTACTCTTCGGGCAAGAAGAAGCTGGTGAGGGCCAATGCCTTGCGACTGCGCACGCCCGGAATGTCGTGGCCATCGGTCGGATGCGCGCCGAACACCGCGACCGCTGGGTTTTGCTCTTTCAAGTAGCGCCCTGTGCCCGTGATGGTGCCGCAAGTGCCCAAGCCTGCGACAAAATGGGTGACCTTGCCGCCGGTTTGGCGCCAGATCTCGGGCCCGGTGGTCAAGTAGTGCGCCTCGGGATTGGCTGGATTGGCGTACTGATTCAGCGACTTCCAACCCGGTTGCTTGCCCAACTCCGCGGCCTTGGCCATCGCGCCCTCCGGCTGGCCGGGCATTGGACATAGATCATCATTCAATTCAATCAGGTTTGTGCCAAATAGCCGCAGCGCCGAGCGCTTCTCGAGGGGGATCGCCTTCGACAACGTCGCGGTAAAATTGTAACCCCGGGCATTGCTTATCATCGCTAGGCCCATACCGGTGTTGCCCGAGGTCGGCTCGACCAAGTTCTCGAGCTTGTCGCCCCGCCGCTCTGCGTCGCCGATCAAGTTGGCGGCCACGCGGTCCTTTACCGCGCCGAACGGGTTGTACCATTCGAGCTTGGCATAGACCTGCGTGTGCTTAAATGGCAGGCAGCGATTCAGCCGCACCAAGGGCGTCGGGTTATCCACATTCGACAGCATATCTATTGTGTTGTCGTACACGCGCAGCTTGAAGTCGGTCACGAAATGCTCCTGCAGAGGCGGCCGCCTGGATATCTCCATCGGCATAGTAGAGAAGTGTAGCGGCGCCCCCGGCAGTTGGCAAATCGGTTGTAGCCCCGCGCGGCGAATCCTGTTTGTGGCACGGCGCGTTCCCGGCTACACTGCCCGCCCGGTCGCGCCCCGCCACGGCCGTTGCCGATGAGGATTGCCCCGATGTCTACCCCATTTTTGCCCTATGGTCGCCAGAGCATCAGCGAAGACGACATTGCCGCCGTAACAGCGGTACTTCGCAGTGATTTCTTGACCCAAGGCCCCGAGGTCGAGCGTTTTGAAACGGCGCTGCGCGAGGCCGGTGGCGCCAAGCACGCTATCGCCTATAGCCATGGAACAGCAGCACTTTTTGGCGCTTGCTGGGCCGCAGGTGTGGGACCCGGCGACGAGATTGTCACTTCGGCGATCACCTTCGCCGCCTCGGCCAATTGTGCAGCGTATTTGGGTGCTTTGCCCGTGTTCGCCGATGTGCGCGCCGACACGTGCGGCATCGACGTCGCCAGCATTGAGCGGGCCATCACGCCGCGGACAAAGGTGCTAATTCCCGTTGATTTTACAGGGCAACCCGCGGATCTTGCGCAGGTGTACGCGCTGGCAAAAAAACACGGTTTGCTGGTGATCGAAGACGCGGCGCACAGCCTGGGCGCGACTTACCAAGGCGAGTCGGTGGGTTGTGGTCGGTATGCCGACATGACGATGCTGTCGTTTCACCCGGTCAAGCACGTCACCACCGGCGAGGGCGGCGCGGTGCTGACCAACGATGATAACTTGGCCCAGCGACTACGTTTGTTTCGCAATCACGGCATCGAGCGCGACGAGGCCCGCTTTGTGGCGCAGCCGAACCCGGGGCCCTGGTACCACGAAATGCAGGAGCTAGGTCACAACTTTCGCCTGACCGACATGCAGGCCGCGCTGGGGCGGTCGCAGATGGGGCGTCTGGGGCTGTTTGTCGAGCGGCGGCGCGCGATTGCGGCCCTGTACGCCGAGCTGCTGCTCGACCTGCCACGGGTGCGGCCACTGGTGCAATTGCCTGATCGGGCCAGTAGTTATCACCTGTATGCCGTGCAGATCGACCTGGCGGCGGCGGGCAAGGGTCGCGCAGAGGTGATGCAGCAACTGCGGCAACTCGGCATCGGCACTCAGGTTCACTACATTCCGGTGTACCGCCATCCGTACCACCAGCGGGCCTTGGCGGCGGCGGGAAAGCCACACCTGCCGGAGCAATTCCCCAATGCGGAAGCCTACTACGCGGACGCGCTGTCGCTGCCCATGTACCCGGCCCTGACCGATGACGATGTGACGCGGGTCGTTGCGGCGCTGCGGCAGGTTGTTGGGGTTGGCTAGGCCATGAATGTGCTGCAGCATCCCGTAGTTGCGATTATCCAGGCGCGGATGGGCTCGAGCCGTCTGCCGGGTAAGGTGCTGCTGCAGGTCGCCGGACGCAGCTTGCTGCAACATCTGGTCGATCGTCTGCAACGCTGCGAAACACTTGATCAAGTGGTGGTGGCTACGACCATCGAGCCGGGCGACGACGCGGTGGTGGCCGAGGCGCAACGTCTGGGAATCGCTTGTATTCGTGGCAGTGTCGACGACGTGCTGGGGCGCTTTGACGCGGCCGTGCAGCAGACCGGTGCAGCGACCATCGTACGGGTGACCGGCGATTGCCCGCTGATGGCGCCGGCCGAGGTCGATCGGGTGGTGCGCGGCGCGGCGGAGCTGGGTGCCGAGTATGCGGCTAACCAGGTGCCCGGACACATGAAATTGCCGCTGGGCTATGCGGTAGAGGTGGTGCAGCGGCCGGCCTTTGACCGGGCGGTGCGCGAGGCGACGGCGCGCTACGCTCGCGAGCACGTGATGCCGTATCTGTACGAAGAGAAAGGGCGTTTTGCCACAGCGTGGATCGAGCCCGAGCTAGCCGCGGCCGACCTGCGGGTCACGGTGGATACGCCGGCCGATTTTGCGGTGGTCAAAGCAGTGCTCGAAGCGCTCGACGGGCGACCCGAGTCGGACACGGTCGTTGGCGTGGTAACGTGGCTGCGCGATCACCCCGAAGTGGCTAAGCTGAATCAGGATATTAGCCAAAAGTCGTACCGCGACGAGGCGGGTACCACGCTGCTTTTGCGGGCTGACGGTGGCCCGCAGGTTGGCCTCGGCCACATTTTGCGGCTGGCGGGGCTCGCCCAGGCATGGCGACAGCGCGGTGGCAAGGCGCGGCTGCTGTGCGGCTTCTTGACGCCGGCCCTTGAGCAGCGGTTGCGGGCGATGGGGACCGAAGTGGTTGGTCTGCCTACGGGAATTGCGCCTGGCTCGCCGCAAGACTTGCAGTGGACGCTCGAGCAAAGTGTGGAAAATTCCGCACCTGCGGTGCTGGTCGACGGCTACTGCTTTGTGCCGGCCTGGCTGCACGAGCTGCGGCAAAAGGGCCCCAAGGTCGCGTATGTCGACGATTTTGCCGATCCGACTCTGCAGCTCGACCTGGTGCTGATGCCAAACGTGGGCGCAGAGCCGCCGGCCGGTGCCCAGAGTCCGGTGCTGGCAGGTGCCAAATTCACGCCTGTGCGCAAGGAGTTCCAAGGCTTGCCGCCCAAGGCGCTGCCGCGGCTCGGGGTGCGCAGGCTGCTGCTGACCTTTGGTGGTGCCGACCCGGCGTGCATGAGCGAGCGAGCGCTGGCAGCGGCGCTGTATGTGCGGCAATATCTTAAACTGAAAACGAAAGTGACGATTGACCTGGTGCTGGGCGCGGCCGTGCCAGGCGAACGACAGGCGACGCTCGCGGCGCTGGCCCAAGGGCAGTCGGATGTGCGAATCCTGCGCGATGTTGCCGATATGCCAGCCCTGATGGCCCGGGCCGACTTGGCCGTGGCGGCGGCGGGGACGACCTGCTGGGAGCTGGCGGCGGTGGGTGTGCCCATGCTGGTGGTGCAAGTTGCGGATAACCAAGCAGTTGTTGTGCGCGGCATCGTGGGCTCGGGCGCGGCTACGGCACTGCCGCCGGCAGACCAGCTGACTCACGCAGAACTGTGCAGCCATTTTCTACTACTGATTATGCTTGAGGATTCTGTTTGGCAGGCGCGTTCGCAGGCCGGACAGAGACTGATCGACGGGCAGGCGGCGGCGCGCATCGCCGATGCCCTGGCGGGTCTGACCGCAGCACCGCAACACAAGTGAGGGACCGATGATCGACGACATCTTCATTGGCGAACGGCGACTGGGCGCAGGCCAACCCTGCTACATCATTGCCGAAGCCGGCAGCAACCACAACGGCAGCTACGAGCAGGCCCTGGCGCTTATCGATGTGGCCGTCGAGGCGGGTTGCGATGCCGTGAAATTTCAAGTGTTTTCTGCCGACCAGCTCTACGCCCCCGAGGCCGGCAAAAGCGACTACTTGGGCGACGAGCGGTCGATTTACGACATCATCCGCGCCATGGAGCTACCCGCCGAGTGGCTGCCTAAGCTTGCAGAATACTGTAAGAAACACGATATCGAGTTCTTGTGCTCGGCCTTTGACGAGAAAGCCATCGACCTGGTTGACCCCTACGTAGTGGCGTGGAAGAACGCGAGCTACGAGCTGACGCATCTGCCACTGCTGCGCCATATGCTGAGCAAGGGCAAGCCGGTGCTGGCGTCGACGGGTACGGCGACCCTTGACGAAGTGGGCGAAGTGATTGGCCATTTGCGGCGCGAGCTGGGAGATCAACCGCTGCCGCTGGTGCTTCTGCAGTGCACGGCGGCCTATCCGGCACCGCTGACCTCGGCCCATACCAAGGTGGTCGCGACCCTGCGCGAGGCGTTTGGCGTGTGGACGGGCCTGTCGGACCACAGCGGCGAGTCGTGGGCGGCAGCGGTGGCGGCGGTGGCCCAGGGCGCGGTGGTCATCGAAAAGCACTATACATTGAGCCGGCTTCTGCCCGGTCCAGACCATCGCTTTGCCTTGGAGCCCAAGGACTTGGCGAAGATGGTGCGGGCGATTCGCCTGGTTGAGAGCGCGCTCGGCAGCGGTGCGAAGACCGTAGACCCGGTCGAGGAAGAGCTGCGCCACTTTGCCCGGCGTTCGGTGTTTACTACCCGGGCGCTGCCGGCAGGACATGTACTAAATAGCTCTGATCTTAGGGTGTTGCGTCGTGGTAAGCTGCCGGCGGGCCTGGATCCGCACACCGCGCCGCTGCTGCCCGGCAAGACGCTGGCGCGCGCGGTGGCCGCGTTTGCGCCGCTGCAGGCCTTAGATCTTGTTGAAAGTGCAGAGTTTAAGGCCGACCCGCTGACGATTCGCCGCGCCGGCCCGCACGATGCGCTGCGGGTGTGGCAGTGGAACAACGAGCCGGGGGCGCGCGCCATGTCGCTGCGGCCCGACTCGATTCCGTGGGACTCGCACCTGCGCTGGTTTGCCGGCAAGCTAGAGGACCCGCACTGCCGCCTGTGGATTGCGGAATTTGGCGGGCAGCCGGTCGGTGTGGTGCGTATCGAGCCGCAGGGCGGGCAGGGCGTGGTGTCGCTGGCGCTCGACCCCGAGGCGCGCGGCCAGGGTCACGGGCGCAAGCTGCTGCAGCTAGCCTGTGGGCGCTATTGCGGCGAGACTGGGCAGCGGTCGGTCGAGGCGCTGATTTTGCCAGACAACCCCGCGAGTCAGAAGGCGTTTGTCGCTGCGGGGTTTGTGCCGTGTGGCGGCCGGCAAATCGGCGACAGGCCTGTGCTGGCCTACCGCTGGACGCGGGCATAGTCGCCCCACAACCTGTAGCCCATGGAGTTTGTTCAGGCGATGACGACGCAACCGAGCAGCACTCAGCGCACGCCGATGGTCACGGTGCTGATTCCGTGCTATAACCAAGGGCAATTCTTAGAAGAATGCCTGGCGAGCCTGCACGCGCAGACGCTGAGCGACTGGCAGGCGCTGATTGTGAACGACGCCTCGACCGATGGGGTGACGCCAGCGCTGTGCGACCAGTTTGCGAGCGAACAGGTGCAGATTCTGCATCTGCCGCACAACCACGGCCGGGCGACCGCGCGGCAGGTGGCGGTGCAGCAGGCGCGCGGACAGTACGTGCTGCGGCTTGATGCCGACGACTGTGTCGCGCCCGATTACCTGCAAAAGACCCTGCCCCATTTTGACGATGGACCCAAGATCGGCTTTGTTTACACGGACTATCGGCACTTTGGTACGCGCACCGGGTTGATGAAATTCGAGCGCTGGGACGAGGCGACCTTGTACCGCCGCCAGGTGGCGCCCAACGGCGCGCTGGTGCGACGCGAGGCTTGGCTGGGCAGCCGCGGCCACCGCGACGAGTACAACATTGGCAACGAAGACTACGACTTTTGGATGACTCTGGCCGAGGCGGGTTGGGGCGGCGTGCACGTGGCCGAGCCGCTGTATCTGTATCGCAACCACTCGGGATCGTGGACTTCGCAGCGGGTCGATGACGACCGTGTGTTTCGCTCGCGCATGATGCTGGTCGAGCACCACCGCGAAGGATTCGACAAGTTCTCGTCTGTTAATGGGTTTTTGGCCGATACGTGGCGCGACGAGGGCGAGCGGCGGGCCTCGTTTGGTCGCCATACCGACGCGCGCACGGCCTTTCGCACCGCGCTGCAGTACCGGCCGAGCGACCTGCGCAGTCGCCTCGGCGTTTGGTTTGGGCGCTGACCCGATTTGTTGCGTAGGGGTGAAGCAAGCATGCACGGCGCCAACGGTCACTACGGCCATCGCAGTATTCTGAACGATTACGCGCAGGTGTCGCGTGGTACGCCGCTGCCGGGTCTGCTACAGCACGGCTGGAATCACGACATGGGCGCCACGGTCGGCGACGTGCAAGTCCCGCAGCCGGACCCGTTCTTTGCCTGGAACGCGCGCAACTTAGCGTATTGTCAGCAGGCTGGCATGGGTCACGCGGTGGCCTTGGGTGCGCCGTTCTTGTATCTGCCGCCCGCCGAGCCGGTGACTGCGACGCCGCGCAGCCTGTTTGCCGTGCCGCTGCATAGCTGGGAACGCGAGAAGATTCCTGACGATTTCGAGGCGTATGCAGTGGCGCTGGCGCAAGTGGCCGACCAGTTCGACCGCGTGAGCGTGAGTCTGTATTGGTTCGACTACCAAGACGAGCGCAACCGGGCGGCCTTCGAGCGGCGCGGCTTGCAGGTGGTCACTTCGGGGCCGCGCGACGATAACCCAGCGTTTTTGCTCAAGCAGCGCCAAATGTTGCTCGAGCACAGTCACGTGACCAGCAATCGGGTGCAGACCGGGTTCTTCTATGGGCTTTCGCTTGGGTTGTCGGGTTTCGTGCTGGGGCCGCCGGCGGGGGTCGAGGCGCGCATCGATCGCTCGGGGGCGCTGTTCGACGCCTGGCAACGCGCTACGTTTCCTGAGCTTTTGTGGGACGGCCGGGGCGAACGCGACCTGCGCGAGCTGGGGTTGCGCGAGCTAGGTGCGGAATTTAAGCGCAGTCCCAGCGAGTTGCGCGACCTGTTGCAGTGGCGGCCCGAGCAGCGCCTCGACCTTGAGCGGCGCGCATGGGCCTTTCGCGTGCGCACCACAACGGGCTGGCGGTCGCGACTGTGGCGTAAGTGGCAGGCATCGCAAGCAATTCGCCAAGTTGAGCGGCAAGGCGGCGCGTCGTGAGCGCTTCTGTTGAACCTCAGGTCGAAAAAGGCAGTGTTCGGCGTATGTTGCGGAATGCTGGCCTGTACGGCGTGGGTTCACTGCTGGCTAGTCTAATTAGCCAATTCATTGACCCGCTGCTGAGTTACAACCTAACGCGGTCCGAGTTTGGCTTGGTGGGCTTGGCGACCACGGTGAGCGGTTTGCTGATTGCCACCTATACGCTCGGGCTCGACGGTGCGGCCGGCCGCCTGTACTACGATGCCGAGCGCGATCCCGAGCAAAAACGTAAGCTAATCGGCACGTTGTTTGCCTTTCACTTGGGCTGGCTGGCGCTGCTGTTTGGGCTGCACGAGGCGCTGGGCCCGCTAGTCTATCCGCACTTTTTCAAAGAGATGCCGTTTGTGCCGTACGGGCGGCTGGTGGCGGTGGCGCTGGCGCTCAATGCCGTGGGTGCCGTGCCGCGGGCAGTATGGGCGGCGCGCGAAGATGTCAAAAAACTTGTACAGTTTAGAGTAGTTGGTGCGCTTGCGAGCGCGGCGGCCCTGTTCGCCCTGCTGGGAATATGGCACGTGGGGCCCAGCGCGGTGCTATGGGCTGAGTTGGTGGCGGCGGCGGTGGTGGCCGTGCCGACCGTACGCTTTGTGGTCAAGACCTTTGGGTTTGCCTGGGATACCATACAGTTGCGCGCGGCGCTGATCTTTGCCCTGCCGATGGTGGTGCACCTAACGAGCCACTGGATGCTCAATGCCGCCGATCGCTTTGTCATCGATGACGTGCTGGGCCTTGACGATTTGGGCCTGTATTCAGCGGCGTATAAGGCAATTCAGATCTGTATTACGCTCAATTTGTCGCTGAATGCCGCCTACGTGCCGCAGTTCATGCGGGCCCGCACCGACGCGACCCAGGTCGACTTCTTGGGCCGCGCCATTACCACGCTGCTGGCGCTGTCGGTGGCAGGGGCGCTCGCGGTGGCGGCTTTGGGGCCCACGGCGGTGCGCTTGTTTTATAGTGGTTCGTTCGCGGGCGCGGCGAATCTGCTGCCGATGCTGGCGCCGGGCGGAGTGTTTCAGGCGCTATATCTGATTTATGTCAACGACTTGTTCCAGGCCAAGCGCACGTCGATCATCCCGCTGCTGACGCTGACCAGCGGCATTGCCAATGTGGCCCTGTGCTATTGGTGGATTCCGCGCGGCGGGCTCGAAGGGGCGGCGTGGGCGACCTCGGCTAGCTATGTGGTGCTGGCACTGCTTGTGGGTATAACCTCCCGTTTACGAAGTAAATTGCCATGGGAGCGCCCGCGAATGCTGCGGCTGTTTGGCATTGCGGCGCCGGCCTGGCTGGGGCTGTGGCTGCTCGACGGTCGGCTGCCGCTGTGGCCCGAGTTGGCGGCCAAGGTGGGCGTGCTGGTGCTGGCGGCGGGTGCGCTGTGGGCCAGCAGCTTCCTCTCGGACGACGAAAAACACGCGATAGTTCAGACGCTTCGCAAGTCTCTGCGCCTGCCCACGGGCGCGTAGCTGCGGCAGTTGACGGCGCCGTACCTGAATCGCACCATGCAGGCTGAGCTGCCGCTCAAGCGCTGCGACCAGGGGGGCGCCATGCCGGTGAACAAATTCATTTTGTTGTTCGCGGCTTGTGTGGTCACGCTTGGACTGCCACGGCCGGCGCACGCCCAAGTGGAGCGCGTAGAGGCGGCATGGCAGGGTGTTCGCTTTGATATCCACGGCTTCGACGAGGTCGTGGCGCTGGTTGAGCAGCACCATGTGCTGCCGCAGGTGCCGCCGCGGGCCTGGGCGATGGCCGTGGCGGGCGCGAGCAAGACACTGCAACCGTCGCTCGATTTGCTGCCCGCTGGCTTATATAAGCGTATGAGCTCAAACGAGATGACCGCGCCGCTGGTGGCAGGGGAGCGCATAGCCCTGTCCAACTGCGGCGCCGAAGCGGCCGGGGTCATTGCGCTGCGACCGAGCGGCGACGATGGGCCCGCGCCGACCAATGTCGAGGAGTTGCGGGCGCTTCGCCAGCGTCATCGTGACTTTGCCCGGGAGCTGCGCGACGGCTGGCAAGACGCTGCAGTTCCCAAAGAAACGGCGCGCTGTCTGCTGCAGGCATTTGCGGCCCAGCTGGCCATTGCGCCGACGCCTACGCAAGACCCTGAAGTGCCTGCGGATCTTGACTGGCGCACCGCGGCGCTGACGCGCTTTTGGCGGCAGGCGGCCAATCACTTCTTGAGTGCCATGGATGCCCACGGAAGCCTGATTCCTACGGCGCTTTTTGCCCAGTACGAGCACGAGGCGGCGGTGCAGCAGGCGGTCGACGTCGGGCTGGTGGCGTTGCGCGAGGGCAATGAAGTCAGGGTGCAAAGGGTCGAGCGCGGTGGTCCAGCCGACGCGGCGGGCATTCAAAAGGGCGATACGCTTGTAGAAATTGATGGACGCGCGGTGGCGACTTGGGGTGGCTGGCAGCTGATGCAGGCGCTAGAAGGCAAGCCGGGCAGCGCGGTCGAGCTGGTGATACGGCCAGACAAGGGGCCGAAACGGAAGCTGAAATTGCTGCGGCGTGCTCTCGAGACGTCGACGGTGGCGAGCTATGCGGGCGGCGAGCAGACCGGCGTGGCTGTGCTGCGGGTGCCGGGTTTTGCCTCAGGTGTGGCCGCAGCGGTGATGCCGCGGCTGCAAGACGTGGCGGTGGAGCAAAAACGCAAGCCAATCGCGGTGGTACTTGATCTGCGTGGCAATGGTGGCGGCTGGGTTAAAGAGGCGGTGGCGCTTACCGATCGCTTCTTGAGTCGCGGGGTAGTCGCGAGCGAGCACTTTCGCGATGGGCCGCCAGAGGTGTTTCAAGCAACTGAAAATATGGATGATATTCGCCTACCGCTGGTTGTGCTGGTCGACGGTGAGTGCCGTTCGGCGTGCGAGCTGGTGGCGTCGGCGCTGCAAGATCAAGACCGCGCGGTGCTGGTGGGGCAGCGCACCTATGGCAAGGGTTCGGTGCAAGCGGTCATCGATGCCAAGGCTGGGCCGTGGTCTGTGCTTGTAACCATTGCGATTTACAGGGGTCCGCGTGGGCGCACGCTGCAGGCGCAGGGCGTGGACCCCGATGTGCCAGTGGTGACCCAAAGTGCGGCCGCGCAGGCCGTGGCGCGCGAGGCGGACTCGGCGATGGCGTTGCGCCCAAATGAGCCCCTGCCTCCACACAAAAGTAGCTTGGCGAACAAAGAGTTGGCTACCTGTGTGGCCGTGCGGCAGCAGGATAGCGCGGCCTGGCGGCTGGCGATGCGGCAGAGCGACGCGGTGCTGCTTACCGGCATCGACTACGCGGCGTGCCTAGCCGAGCGGGCAGGGCGATAGTTGCTGGCGCCGCGTGCAATTTGGCCGCGGGGTGCGGATAATCGCGGGGTCGTGGCGCAGCGGCACGGCACACAGGCGACTGGGTCGAGCGAGGTTGATATGCGGACTAAGGTATTGAACAGACTTGGTAAGTGGCTAGTGACCGCGGCGCTTTTGACGCTGCCGTTGGCGGCCGAGGCGCTGACAAAGGCGCAAACGCTGACCGTCGAAGGCATTCTGACCACAGGCGGCACGGCGGCGGTGGCTGATGGCGACTACTTCTTAACATTTTCGCTGTACGATCAAGAGAGTGGCGGTAACTCGCTGTGGAAGGAAGGCCCGCTGGGTGTGACGGTCAAGGGCGGTCACTTCTCGGTGCAGATCGGTGCGCAGATGCCGATTACGCCGACGCTTTTTACTGGTGGTTCGACTTGGCTCGGCGTGGCGGTGGGTCTTGACCCCGAGCTGCCGCGCAAGCCGATGGGGCCGGTGCCGATGGCGCTCGTGGCCAGTCAGGCGCAAGCAGTGGATTGTTCGGGCTGCATTGGTGCCAAGCAGCTGGATGCAACCTTGCTGCAACCGTTTGCAAAGACTGCGGATCTTGCGCCGTTCGCCAAAACTGCGGACTTGAGTGTGCTAGCCAAGACGGCGGATCTTGCGGTGTACGCCAAGACGAGCGACCTGGGCGCTTATGCTAAGGGTGCCGATCTCGCGAATTATGCTCAGAAAACCGACCTGTTGCCGCTCGCTGCCAAAGCGGACTTGAGCGATTTCGTCAAGGCGGCCTCGCTCGCCAAGGTTGCCGGCACGGGCAGCTACACCGACTTGGCCGACAAGCCAACGCTGGCCACGGTGGCAACATCCGGTAAATACACAGACTTGACGGGCGCGCCTGTGGTGGTCAAGGCCGGCAGCAGCTGCGGCACGGGCCTCGTCGTGCAGGGCATCAAAGCCGACGGCAGCTTGGACTGCATCGCGGGTGGCATCAGCGCCGCCAACTTGCCCCCCGACGGCCTAAACGAAGTGTCGAACGGCACATTGACCAATCAATTCACAGAGGTTGTGCCCTCAATGGTGCTACCCAAGGCGCTACCCGACGGCCTGGGCGCCGGCGTGTCCGACGGCATCGTGGTCCCCGACTTCGGCACAGCGAGCGGCGTCAGCGTCACCGTCAAGGTGACCAACAGCGACGTATCCAAGGTCCGCGTTGACCTTTTCGACCCGAGCGGCACCAAGACGACCATCTATAACGGCGGCAAGACCGGCACCAGCTTGAATTTGACTTTCGATTTCGCCTCGGTGCCCGCCACTGCGGCCTGGATCGGCAAGAATGCCGCCGGTTCGTGGTCCATCACCGTCGCCGACCTGTTTGACAACGGCAAAGGCACCGACGGCACGTTCGACGCGTGGTCCGTGCAAGTACAGACCGTGTCATCGAAAAAGGTCTCGGCCCAGGGCCTGTTGTCGACCGATGGCGGTCTCAAGCTCAAAGTCGCCACGAGCAATCCGGTGACCTGCGACGCCAGCAACTTGGGCTACATCTACGTCAACACAGTGGCGAAGGCCTTGTATGTGTGCAACGGTACAGACTTTTTCCCGGTCCTGCTAGACGTGCCCGGCACGCAGAAGAATCCTGGCGCGCACTGCAAAGACATCGTGACCAAGGCGCCCGGGTCGAAGACAGGTGTGTACTGGATCGACCCCGACGCCAACGGCCCGGGCGCACCCTACCAAGTGTATTGCGACATGGATACGCAAGGCGGCGGCTGGACGCTCATCGCCTCGACCCAGATTCCGTGGAGCGGCAACGGCGGCGGCGATACCACCTGGACGGTCGGTAACCCCTCGGCCGAACAGCTTGATCCCAAAAGCACGGGCAAGTCGGTGTCGCTGGTCAACCGCATCCCGTTCGCCCAGCTTGCGGACTTTCGCTTTAGCTGCCTGACCTCGGCCGCGGCCACGGGGTACGGCATCGACTGGGTATTCAACCTGCCAGCCGGTGGCAATTCGGCCTTGATGTCAGACATTTACGACGACGGCAAGATCGGCATCTACGGCAAGGGCTTGCTCACCCAGACCAACGGCAAGCAGCGCCTGATCGGCTACGACAACGCGACCAGCAAGGCGGACTGGGGTTTGGGCTCCGAGGGCGGCGACACGGTGTACTGGAGCCACGAGGCCTGGGGCCAAGTCGACAACTGGGGCGGCCACTGCCAGGACCCGGGCACCGGCCACACCACCACGCCGCTGAGCGGTACAGGCATCTACCACATCTGGGTGCGCTAGCCGCGTCGGCTCGCCTGGGCGATACCAGGTAAATGCCTAGAACTTACAGGCAATGCTTGGCTAGGCAGGCCTCGAGCGCGGTGAGCGATTGCTTGGCGCCGGGGCTGGTGTTGGTTAGGCAGTCGACTTGGCACGCCGCATTGGGGCACGCGCTGTAGCAGAGAAGCGCCTTCTTGCACTCGGCCTCTCCGTAGCATTTGCCAAATAATAACATACACTTATCCTGAGCGCAGGCCGTAAGGCAGGTGAGGTCGCTTGGGGAGCAGTGCGACTCGTCGCCCGTGTCGGGTGTGGTGTTGGTATCTGGCGCGACACTGGTGTCTTGGGTGCTGCCGGCCGTGCTGCAGACGTGGTCGATGCAGGTAAAACCCTTGGCGCATTCGTCTGTTGTGGCGCATGCGTAGGTGTAGGCGCGGATTGGCACGTTTGAGGCGCAGCCGGTCAGAGCCAAGGCCGCGAGCTGGTGGATACGCATCAGAACCTCCCTGCCAGGGTTACGCCGTCGGGGCCGGGCGCTGCGATCCAAGCCGCTTGGGTTGTAGACCCGCCGAGCAGTAGCCACACCAAGCTCCCCGCCAAGCCTGCGCCGCCGACGGCCATGAGTGTGGTGCCGGTGACCTTGCGCTTGCCGATCGAGTCGTGGTCCGCAAAGGCGTTTACCTGGGTAATTCCGGTAGTTATCCCCGTAGCCGTGCGGGAGTCGACCGCGCTTTGCAGCGTATGGTCGGCTCTGACGGCCAAGCCCCACGTGACCGCGCCCGCCAATGTTAGCGCCGCCGTGCCTGCCACTGCGACCCACGGTCCGACGCGGCTGGTCTGGACAGCAGAGTGTGCAGGGGGCACAACATCCTGTTTTTAGCTAGTTCTGGCTGGGCAGGCGCTGGCTTGGCCGGCACTGGCTGGGCAGGCACTGGCTTGGCCGGCTCTAGGGCGCTAGGCTCCGGCTTGGCTGGCTCCGCCTTGACTTCAACTGACTTGGGACTTTCTTGTTTCGCTGCCACAGGTTGAGCAGCCTTGCCGTCTCTGGCGAGCTGTTCGCGGAGGCGTGCGGCCCGGAGCTTGGCTTCTTCGCGGCCACCGGGGTCCGTTTCGACCTGGACATACGCTTCGTAGCGGGCCACGGCCGCCTCGCGCTGGCCAGCCTGCTCGTAGGCGCGGCCGGCGTTGAACAAAAGAGTAGGTTTTTTAGCTAGTTCGTACGCACGGTCAAAAAGCTTGGCGGCCAGCTCGAAGTCGCCTTCTTTGAATCGCCGCGCCGCCGTTTCGGCCACCGACTCGGCTTCGGAGAGCGACTCGACTTTGGCCTTAGCCGCGGCTGGCCGGGCAGGGACGGCCGCGACCGCTGCCAGCGCTACGGCGATCGGCCAAGTGCGCAGAAATTCAGAGGAGTTGCGAAGGGTCATCGGCGCGCCGCCATGGGTAGGTCAGGGCGGCATCGTAGCTGGTCTGTGGCCGTTCGACAACGGTGGGCCGATGACGCCAGTTCGTGTGTACATTCATCTACTTGCTGGGTGATTACCGCGGCGATTCTGGAGTGCGCGGCGGTTGGGCGGACCGACCCGCTACGCGCTGGGCAAGTCGCTGCACCACGCCGCGAATCACCACGCCGGCCAGCCAGCCAATCAGCGCGAGCGTCACCAGCCACGGCGCCAGCGCGACCCCCAGCACGAGCAGACCTTGGGCCGCTTCTCCAAGAGTATCCAAGCTGTTGTGCCACGTCTCCGCGACACGGTCGAGCAGCGTCGGATTCAGCGGCGGCACGTACTTGCCCGACACGGAGAGCGTAACTTTCAGTGTCGCCAGATCGATGCGAGAATCTAGCAGCCTCTTTCTACCCTGCAGAACTTCGACGTTTTCGCGGGCGCGGTTCAGCTCCCGTTCCACCTCGAGCACATCCTTGAGCGCGTGTTCCGGCTTATCGAGGAGCTGCCGGAGGCGCTGCTCCGCGGCTACCGCATTGTCGAGGCGGGCCTGCAGATCGGTATAGGCCTCGGTCACGTCTTCGGCGCCGATGTGCTCTTGCGTCACTCGCCCCAGCACGCGGAGGCGGTCGAGGGCCCGGTCCAGACCCGTTGACGGTAGCCGCAACGTCCATGTGGCCGAGCTGACCGTATCGACGCCGTGGTCGACCTGCAGGTCTTGCACGAAGCCACTGCTGGCATCGACGATACTCTGCAACTCCTTGGCTGCTTTGGGATAGTCCTCGACACGCACCGCCAGCTCGCCGTTGCGCACCACCTTGCGACCCATCAGGGCAGGGACTTCGGCGGCCAAAGCCGGCTTGCCATCGCCGGGCTTACCGCTGTCGGCAGCCCTTTCGCCTTCCGCCCTAGTAGCTTGCGGGGACTGCATCGTGGTCGCCGGTGCCGAGTTCTTGGCGCAGGAGCTGACGGCAAGGCAAAGGGACAGCGCGGTGACGAGTAGGCGGGGCGCGGTTTGTTTCATGGATCGTCTCGGTTCCGCATCGGCGGCACTCTGTTCGACGCGGCGCCCGGCCAACCGATCCAGACGCATAGCATCCTTTTTCTACTGCTTGAAATTAAATGAAAATGGCCGGAGAAGGAGATGGGCTACACCTGCTTGCGTGCAGCGCTGCCTCTTGCCTGAGTTAATGACCAGCGGGTCATTGACTGGCCGGTCAGTGACCGCCGAGTCAGTGACTGAACGGTCAGTAATTGTGACCGGCGGCCCTACCCGTGCTGTCTAGATCGCAGCCATTTTCTACTACCTGAAATTATAGGGATGTCTTAAGGGCGGGCATGAGCCTGCAGCCAGCCGAAGACGGTCGCGGGCCAGTTCGCTTGCGGTGTCAAGAAATGCCCGCCGCCAACCACGCTCCACAGCTCCGCGCCGCCGGCTTTGCAGTTGGGCCACACCTGGTCGGCCGTCTCGGCGCCAAAGACCAGCGCGTCGAGGTCGAAGAACTCTTTGTTTTGTGGGCTGGTGCCGCATCCATCGCGCTTCGCCCAGGCGGCGGTGCTGGCAAGCGCGCCGGGGTAGCTGCCGCCCGACAGGACGCCGCCGAAGTAGCCAACCGTCGGGTCGAGAGTGCCGTGGATTTGTAGGGCTGCAACCGGCTGAGTTGGCTTGCATTTCTCCGCATCTAGCCAGTTGACACCGGAGAGAGCGGCAATCGCGACCACCTGGTCCGCGGATTCGCACGCCAAGCGGTGGGCCATGAACGCGCCGTTGGAGTGGCCGATTACGTAGACGCGCTTCGGGTCGATGTTGAATTTCCACTTCATGTCGGCCAAAACCGCTTGCAGGTAGCCAACATCGTCGGGCTTGGCACCGTAGTTGTCACAGCACGCGTCGGTGGCGTTCCAAAACCGCATCCCGAGGGCGTCGGGCTGGCCCTCGGGCACGGCGAGCACGTAGCCAAGCGCGTCGGTTGCATCGCCCATATGCATCCAACTATCTATAAATACGGCAGATTCGGCATACCCGTGCAGGAGCAAGATCAGCGGCCACGGCTTGCTCGCGTCGTACTGTACTGGCAAGCGGAAGCCGTACGGACGCTTGGTGATGAGCGGCGTCCACGATTGGCCCGCGTCGGGTGACGTGGTCGCGGTGTCGAGGCTGCTGCTGTCTTGGCTGACTTTGGGCAAGGTAACATCTTGCGGCGGCACGAGCTTCAGGTCGCTGAACCCACCGAGATCGAGCGTGATATCCTGGTCGCTGGCGTCCGCAAGTGTGGTGTTGCTTGCGAGCGTAGGGTCGCCGCAACCGAGCAGGGGGAGGAGGCAGACGAGTGCGAGGAGCGGCGGAGTGTGGTTCATTTGGACACTGTAGGCCTTTCGGCGGCGCGTGCCCAGGTGATTTGGAGTAATAGCGGTGAGCGTGCGTCACCGGTTCGTGCGGCGAGATTGCTCGACAAAATATGCTGGAATTTCGAGTAGTAGAAAATGGAGTAGAAAATGGCGGCTTTCGATTCGCGGTCGCACGGCTTGGCAAGCCACGTCGGGCCTCTCGGCGTCGCGATGGGCGCGAGGTCGTGTGGCCACGCCGAGAGGTACAAATCGAAATTCCTGAGCGCGCGACGTCGGATTCGAACCGACGACCCTTGGCTTCGGAGCTGGCCTTTTCGGACTTGCCTTCCTTGTGTATCCTTGCGATACGCTATGTTGCACGGGTCGGCCCCTTGCCTTCCCGGCCCAATTGTAGCCATTCTTGTCGGCCTTGGGCAACGTTTCGGGCAACGAATCGCGACAAAATTCTCGCCGCGCAACAGGGGGGTACCGCAATGCCGAACAACAGGGAGAGACGGGCGGCGGGCACGCAACTGACCCGAGATGACCTGGAGCGTGGCCTGCGCACCTTTGTGGCGGCGGCGAGCTGCTGGGTGCATCGCGATCCGTGTGCGAGGGACTCTGACGTCGATCAGGCGGGTAATCTTGCGAAAGTGGTCGAGGCGCTAGATGTGATGGCGGCCAGGCAACGGCAGATTGCGGCCGACGTACTGCGCAGTATCGCGATCGACCACCTGACCGCGGCGATCGAAGACAAGGAAAAGGGCTCGGATGTGGCATCGACGGCAGCAAAGAAGGTCAGACGCCCGACGATCAAGTCGACCAAAGAGGGCAAGGCTTCGGCCGCTGCCGAGAAACCGACGCTGGTGCAGGCAGAATGGCGCCGGATGTACGTGATGCTCGAGGATGCCGACCCCGTTGTGCGCTGCTTGCGGGCGACCTACATGGTGGTCACGATGCTGACCGGGCAGATGCAGACCCTAGATTTGCAGCGCGCACAGGCACTTGCAGATGCCGCGGCGCAGTTGCGGCAGCCCGTTGCGGATCCCAAGCGTGACGCAATTCGCAAAGATGGCGTTGCCGATGCGCTGACCGAGGATCTGTTTGTGGATGCCGGGTACGTCAGCAAGATCATGAAGAAGGGAAACCCCGAGCTGGTGGCGACCATGAACAAGCACGCCACTGCAGCAGCGCGACGCCTGCGCGCCCGACACGCCGACACCGCGGCCTTTGAGAACGCCGTTGCCGACGCCTACTACTTTGGCGCTGCACGAGGCGCACTTTCGCCAGGTCCGTTTGGTCCAGGGGCGCGCGGTGAGACGCCGGCGGCTATTGCAGGCGAGTTTGTCGCCAGTGCGCTTGGTGGCGGGCCCGAGTTGGCCTTTGGCATTCAGACTTGCGAGGAGTTGTGGCGCGGCCCGCTTACCTTGGCTGCTCTCGGCCACGCCGAATCCGTCTAAGAGGGGACTGCTGGCAAACCTGCCTAACGGCCAGTGCTTAGCTTCGTGTCAGCCAAGAAGCCGGAACCCGGGGATGACCTTGGCCGCCTTTTGCTGACAGCGATCGCTGAAAAAGTGTCAGCAGACTCGGCTCGCAAGAATCTGTGTACTCCAGGCAGACGGCAGCACGTGCATCGTGCTCAACAAGCTGCCGCGGGAGCCACAGACATGACTGATCGTGAACTGCAATCGACCGCCAATCCTGAATTGAACCCCGCCGACAACCTGCTCGGGTACGCCGAGGCCGCAGCTCAACTGGGCGTGGCCATTGGCACTTTGTACGCCTGGGTGTGCCAGAAACGGGTGCCACATTACCGCATCTCGAGCCGCTGTGTGCGCTTTAGCCGCGCCGAGCTGACGCGGTGGATCGCGAGCCGCGCCGTCGACGTGGCCGGCACCAAAGCTTCTTAGCAATCCGAGTATTGGGACACTGCAGCGCCACTGGCCGTAGGTTCGGCAGTGGCGCTTGTAGTGGCCCGATGTCGGGCTAACACTTTAGAAGGAGAAGCAAAATGAACATCAAGACCCGTGTCATCCGTCTGCCGGAAGTCTGCCGCTTAGTCGGCCTGAGTCGGTCGAGCGTGCTGCGCCTCGAGCGCGCAGGGCGGTTCCCCGCGAAGTTCAACTTGAGCGACCACGCCGTGGGCTGGATCGAGGCCGACGTCGTGGCCTGGATCGAAGAGCGCGCCAAGTCCGCTTCGAGCGCGGCGATCCTGCAGTAAGCGCTGAGCAAACGGCTGCCACGTCTTGGACTTCGACGGGCGGCGTTTGAGCCACACGTTCCAATCCCAAATCCACACTTCGTACGTCCTTGGGCGCGGCACAGGGCGGCAATCCTGCTTGATCGACCATGATGCCACTTGATGCGACTTGACGTCCGCTTGATACCAGCTCGGCCTTTGGGTAGGTGGCGGCGAAAACTAGAACGTTTGAAGTGGAGATTCGCTTAGCTGAAATTGCGCCGCGATCGCATGCTCGCCTCGATCAGCTCCATCGCGTCGACATCGGCCGGCCGGCCCAGCGCGTGCCACTCGTCGCGGCAGGCGTCTTCCAATTCCAGCTCGGCCAAATTGTCGACCAGCAGCGCCGGCAACGCGCACTCCAGCGCCTTTGCCGCTCGCGTCGCCACGCCCAGGTGCAGGTCGTACTGCCCTGTTTCATAACGGCTTAGCGTCTCGGCGCGAATCGGCGGGTCCATGCGCGCCGCCAGCTCAACCTGCTGCAGGTGTCGGCGAATGCGTTCCTTAGTTAGGCGCCAACGGCTGGGCACAAGGCCGCTGCGGGCATAAATGCGGCGCAGGACGTTGGTATCGGACCTGCTACGGGTGGTAAGTCGTTGTGTCATAACCTAATCTCCTCATGGCCTGCTCGCAGGCGTGTTCGACGTAGCCGATAGGCGCATCAACCATCGGCAGCGCCAACCCTTTGCGCACGCGGCGCTGTTCGTGCTCGACCCAGACACTCTCCACCATGCGGAACTGCCACGGGCACAAGCGAAACGGCACCTGCCGGCTCTGGGCGCACAACTGCTCGCGGCGGCGCATTTCTTGGGCAATTTCAAGTAGCACGCGCGGTCGCTCCAGGGGCTGGTCACTGGGCTGCTGCTGCACAAGCCGCTGGCACCTACGGCACCGGTCAACCTGCTCGGTCATCACTCGCCCACAGTCGGTACAGGCAATAAATGTCTGCAGTTGTAGATCGGTCGGCTGCGCGCGCAGGGTCCAGGCGACGTTGGCTTCGGGGTGACCCAGGCGCCGCCAATTGTCGCCAAAGTCGACCACCAGCAAATCGGAGCGATGGCGGGTGGGCAGTCGACCGATGCCGATTGCTTGCAACCACCGCCGCCGCGACTGTGTCGCATGGACAACGAAAATGGCGTTGACGTCTGGGATCTTCAGGCCCTCGAGCAACACGCCGAACATGCACACGGCCCGCAAGGTGCCTGCGCTCAGCTTGGCCAAGATCGTCTGGCGCTCGCGATCCGGAGTGCGTTCGTCGATGACGGCGGCGCGAACACCTTGCGCTTGCAGCATCTTAGCCAGATCGCGGCTGTGCTGACCGGTGGCGGCGAGCAGTAGGACCTGGCGGTCGATAGCCAGCGTGCGCATGGCCTCGGCGACGGCACCCATGATGCGCGGGTTGGTAAATGCGTGCTCTTGCGCGAGCGGGTCGAACTCGCCGTCGGCATAGGGCAACAGGTCTACATCGGGACATTCGCTGGCAAAAACGTTGCACGGAACCAGCCAGCCATCGTTGGCGAGGTCGGCCGGCGACGATACCTGCACGACTTCGCGGTACAGGCGCAGCAGCGCGTCGTCGGCTGGGCGCTCGGGCGTGGCGGACAGGCCGATGAGGATGGCGCCGGGGAAAGCGTCAGCCGTGCGGGCTTGCAGCGGGTCGGCGTGGGCTTCGTCGATGATGATGACGTCGGGGCTCGCTTCAGTGGGCCAGCGGCGCAGGCGGCGGAGAACGGTGCTGGCGGTAAGCAGCGTAACATCGGGCATTTGGGTCGGAAACACCGAAAACGGCGAGGTGACCAGCAGCACCGCTTTGGTGACCTGGCGGATGGCGGCGTGGGTGTCGGGCAACAGGTCGGGCCGCGGCACGATGTAGAGGGCTTTGCCGCCGTTGCGCGCGATGAGGCGGGCGATTTCGACGGCCATGCCGGTTTTGCCGGCGCCGGTTGGGGCGGCGAGCATGACGCGGC
>CAISBR010000026.1 GCA_903883645.1 uncultured Myxococcales bacterium
GCCCAAAACTTTAGGCAAACTGGCGGTCTATACGGGCCCGTCGAACTTGTGCACGGCGTTTGCCGTCTGCACCGCCGCGCGGATGGGGCTCAAGTGTGCGTTTCAGGGCGGCGGGCTGGCGGAATGGCCGGTTGAGGCTGAGACCCTTGCCAGCACCCGCGAAAATGCCGAAACTACCCACCCGGTTGGGCCGCCCCTACCGCAACCTGTCGCCGCCACCGTTAGGCCGGTGTCACCTACGAGGAGTTTGTAACAATGCGTAATCTGGCTCAATTTGCTATTGCTGCACTGCTAGTCAGCGCCATGGCCTGCAACAAAGAAGCCCCTAAACCCACAGAGGTTGCGGCCCCGACCGCCGACAAACCTGGCGAGCCGGTCAAGGCCCCAGAACCCGCTGCAGTTGCTGCTGTTCCGGCCGCCGCGCCCGCAGCCGACAAGCCCGTCGATGCTGCCGCCGCTCTCAGGGACCCCACGCTCGCAAAGCTGTCGGCGCCGGCCGAGTTCAAGGTCAAAGTCTCGACAACAAAGGGCGATTTCGTCCTCGCGATCCACAAGGCGTGGTCGCCCAAGGGTGTCGATCGCTTCTACAACATGGTCAAAATCGGCTACTTCCAAGATCTGGCCTTCTTCCGCGCGGTTGCGGGCTTTATGTGCCAGTTCGGCATCCACGGCGACCCCACCGTCAACAACGTGTGGAAAGAGGCCTCGATCGACGACGATCCGCCGGCCAACCAGTCGAACCTGCACTACCGCATCACCTTCGCCAAGAAGGGCATTCCCAACTCGCGCTCAGTGCAGTTCTTTATCAATTTCAAAGACAACGCCATGCTCGATGGTATGGGCTTTACGCCGTTCGGCGAGGTGGTCGAGGGCAAAGACGTCGTCGACAAGGTCAACACGGAGTACGGCGAGGGCGCGCCCGGCGGCAACGGCCCGAATCAAATGCGGGTTCAGGCCGAGGGCAACGCGTACTTGAAGAAGGACTTCCCCAACTTGGACTACATCAAGTCGGTGACTCTCCTCTAATGTTCACTACTTGCCTGTTGTTGCGGCTCGCCGGCCGGGGTCTGTTACTTGGGGCCCTGGTCGGTGCGGCTGCGACCGGGCTGGCGACTGAAAAACCGCCTGCATTGTTAGAGCCTTATGGCGGGTTCGACGTGGTCTTTGGCCCGTCGGGCCCGCGCGTCTTGGCGCCCGAAGCGAGTGCCGCGGTGCAGGCCATGCTTGCCGGGGCTGGGCGCGAATTCACTGGTGCTGCCAGTGGTTGCGCGCTCGGCGACCTGCGACTCGAAGCCACGCGCATCCTGGCCGAAGTGGTGTGCGGCGCGCAAAAAGAGGTGGTCGAGCTAGCGGCCCGCCAGCCCAGCACGCCCGCGGCGGAGCAGGGTACCCCGCTGTTTGTGCTGCACTGGCCGCAAGCATGGAATACGCCTTGTGATTCAACCTGTCTCGCCCAGCGCGACGGGGTGCGGCAGCAGCTGGTAAAGCGCGTTGAGCACGGCGAAGTGGCGATTCCGTGGCAACAAGTGCGGCCGCCGCCGGGTTCGCCCGCCGGTGCTTTCTTGGGTGCGCTGCTCGATGCCCACCGCGCGCTGGCCACCCGCGACGACCGAGCGCTCGCGCAGGCTTTGGCTACGGCCCGTAAGGCCAGGCCCGTGGTCGAACTAACCGTAGGAGAGCTATTTGATTTTGCGGTGTTGGCTCGAGGTGCCCAGGCCGACGAGGCCCTGAAGTGGGCGCTGACGGCGCTCGGCCAAGCGCTGGCGGCACGGGCCATGCCGATCGATGCAGGCTTTAACGGACCAGATTCCGCCGACTTGCGTGCAATTGCGGCGGCGATACCAGCGCTTGCTGGTGACCCCACTGGTACAGTACAAAAGGCTGAAAACTGCGCAAATCCACCAGGTTGCGATGTATTGCCGGCGGTGCGCGCCTTGGCTGCTGCGCGATCGTTCCAGGCGGCGGCGCAATTGCTGGACCAAGGCCTGCTCAAGGCCGCCAAACCCCGCAATGATCTTCTGAAACTTCGCTTTGGTTTGGCCAGCGCGACCAACGACGCAGCGGCGGAGCAGAGCACCGCCCGGCGCATGATCGAGCTGCATCCCGACTCGCCCGAGGGCTACGACGTGCTGGCTGCTGGGCTGGCGCGCTCGGGGCAATTTCGCCAAGCGATCGAGGTGTTGCACGACCTGTCGATGAAGCATCCCGAGCGCGACATCGTGCTGGGGCGCATTGCAGGGCTCATCAATTTCCTAACCGACGAGGCCGGTCGCGACCCAGTTAAGAAGGCGGATTTAGAGGCAATTGAGGCGCGGATGCGCGCGGCGGCGACCCAGCACAACGATGTGGTGGCGCGCTTTATCGTGGCGACGCGGGCCTACTATGCCGGCCACTTGCAAGAGGCGCTGCCGCAGCTCGAGGCGTTGCTACCCAGCGGCAATCGCGACCCGCGCATCCCGCTCTACACGGCGATGGCGCATTTTTGGCTTGGACATCAACAGGATGCGCAGCGTCTGATCCAGCACGCGGTCGAGATTGGGCCTTCAGATCCCGATGTCTTCTATTGCCGCAGTCAGATCGTGCGCTCGGTCAACTTACCGTTAGCGATTGCTGATTTAGAGCGGTACGAGGCCATGACGACCCAGCCGTGGTCGGTGGGGCCCAAGCAAAAAGCCAAGCGGGTCGAGGCGGAACTGGCCTTTATGCGGCGTGGCGAGCTGCCGCCCGACTGGGATCGGCCAGGGCCAGATCGCGCGCCGTTCGAGCCAGAAACGCAAAAAGGTCGGCATGTTAACGACGATGTGCGCGCGGGGCGCATTTGGCTGCCGGGGGCCACGACGCCTACCGATAGCCCGCAGACGCCGACCGCGACGCAGCTGCCGCTCGGGCCCACGCTCGACCTGGCGCCGCCTAGCGCGTCCCCGCAGCAGCCGCGGTCTGAGGGCGGCGAATTTCCTTGGTGGCCGCTGACTTTGCTGTTGTCGCTGGTGGCAGCGGTGGCGGTGCGGTGGTGGGGGCAGCGCGGCGGCAAGCCATAGCAGGGCCTTATGCGGCGATTGAACGCGAACCAGCAGCAGAATCGGCAAGGAATTGCTACTGTTGTGTTGGGTTTGTGCCTGGCGGCTTGCGGCACGACGACCGATGTTAAAGCGACAAGTTCTGTCGCCGAACCGCACGACGCAACCCCGCTCAGCGATGCGGTGCCGATCGAGCTCCCTGACCCTGCGACCTGTCCAGTGGGCGTGGCACCGCCGGTCGATCCGACTGAAACCTTCCCCAATTTCCATGGTTGCGCCACTACCTGGCCCGACGAGGTGGTGGCGTCGGGTGGAGCTGCGAGCGATGACCACCAGCACGCGATGCTGACGCAGTGGGGCGGTACCGCGCTGGCACTGAGCGATGGCGAGTGGCTGGGTCTGAATAAGGGGATCCAGGGATCGGGCCATGCTTTCACAGGCTTTGCGATCGACCTGGGCGAGCAGGGGCCGACCGCGACGATCGACCTGGTGACCGCCACTTGGTACTCGTGCGAGACGGAAATTGGCAAGCCGCTCAGGCAGGTGCAGCTCGTGCGCGCCAGTCAGCCCGGCTGGTATGCAATGACCGAGCCGCTATTCTGGATGATCAACAAGCCGATCTATCTGGCCTGTGGGCGCTGGTTCCAGCTGCAGGTCTTTGCGCGCCTCCACGGCACGCAGCATTGGACAAAAACCGATTGCAGCGTGCGGATGTACTCGATTGAACCCCTTGAATAGTTGCGTCGCCTGCCTCGGGTGTTGCTGAAGAAGAGCCAACCCCGACGCTGCCTGGCGGTTTGGCGTGGCGGAGACGCGGCGGTTCATGCTAAGATCTTGCGCTTTTGGCTCGGGCCCCACCGGCCGAAGGGCAAGGATGGCAAGGATGATACGGATGGCAACAGCGCGTTACTTTTCTCTTTTCGCCTTAGCGACCGCACTGGGCTGTTCAAGCAACTCGACCACGAGTAGCTGCCCCGCTGGCATGGTGTGCACCGCAGCGGACGCGGGCGGCGATGCGGCCCCCGGTGGCGACACGATGGCCACCGATACTGCGAATAGCGATACTGCAAGCGCAGATACCGCCGCGTCCATGTGCAATCCCGTCGAACCGCTGTGCACCGACGACCAAATTCTCGACTTGTCGCTTTTCAAGCCAGCCAGCGACCGCGCGATCGACAACGCCGCCGACGGAAACGGTTTTTTGAGCACCATCGACAGCAGCGGCGGCGGCTTCTCGCCCACCGAAGCGTATGTCTACGCCAAGTTCACCGACAAGGGCTTGATCCCCGTAGCCATCGGCGACGAGAAGGCATTTGTCTCGCAAGATTGGGACATTGCGGCCCGTCGCTTTATCGTGCGTCTCAACGGCGGCGTCTCGGGCCCTTCGTGCGTTACGGCGTACAAATTCAGCAGTGCCAACAAGTTCGACGAGGTGACAGCCATTCCCGACGGCGCCACCTTTAAGCCCGAGGCGTACTACGACGCAAGCTGCAAGGTCGTGGCCGACAAGTCGGGCCTGGGTACACCCGCCACACAGTTGGCAACCTTTTGGAAGTACAGCAATTGCGTACAGATGACCGGCGCTGTGTTTGCCTTGCAGCTGGCCAACGGCCGCCATGTCAAGCTGAGCGTGTCGAGTTACTACCAGCCTGATGCGCAAACTGCCTGCAATGCAAAGGGTTCTGTGCCGCAGGGCAGCGAGGGCGGCAACTTGGGCGTGCGCTGGGCCTTTCTCGACTGATTCAACCGCGCGCGAGGCCGATAATGTTCATAAGTTTGAAGTGGTTGCGCCCCCTGCTGGCACTAGCTCTGCTGTGCGTGCCGGCGCCGGGGCTGGCCCGGCCGGATGCGCCGACCAAGAACGACTTGTGGAAGTACGCGACCGGCGACAAGGTGCAAGTCTTTGATTCGCTTGGCGGTCACTTCAAACTGCACTATACCACGAGCGGCGTGAATGCGGTGCCGGCGGGCGACCTAGACAGCGACGCGGTGCCCGACCACGTCCAGAAGTTGGCCGAGCTGTATGAGCAGGTTTTGGCCTTTTATCAGTCACTTGGCTTTAATCAGCCGCTGAGCGATGCCAAGCAATCTGCGAACGGTGGCGATGGGCGCTTCGACGTCTATCTACTTGATTTTGCAGGAAAGGCTGACGGCAGCTTTGTGCAAGAGTCGTGCACCGCCGATACCTGCGCCGGCTTCATGGTGCAAGAAAACGATTTCGCCAGCTACGGTTACCCCTCGATCGACTACGCCAACCGCATCCTCGCCAGCCACGAGTTCTTCCATGCCGTGCAAGACGGCTACGACGCGCACCAGGGCAGCGTGTTCGTCGAGGGCAGTGCCGTGTGGGCGACCGAGAAATTCGACAGCAGTCTCAGTGACTTCGAGAGCTTTGCCGGCGGCTATTTAGACCATCCTGACCGCTCGCTCGACAAGCCGATGCTTGGGCCGGTCGACGCATTCTCGTATGGTATGGGAATCTTCTACGTTTTCTTAGACTTGCACGTGGGCAACGCTGTGGTGCGGCGGCTGTGGGAAGACTGTCGCAACAACGCCCAAGGGGTGGCCGACCCGCAGTGGCTGCCGGCGCTCGTCGACCTGCTGGCCCGCGACGACAAGACGACGTTTGCTAAAGAAATGGCGACGTTTGCCTTTTGGAACCTGCTGACTGGCAGCCGTTTTGACCCCAAGCGCAGCTATCCGACCGGCAATGAGCTGCCACTGGTGGCGATGACCAAGGCCAATGTGCCGTATGTAGATGATGTGCTGCGGCTTTTTCCTGCGTCGGCGCAATACGTCGCGGTGCCGGCGGCGGGTCACAGCCAGCTCATGGCGGCGGTGGCGCCGAGCAAGCCGACGAGCGACCTGCAGCTGGCTCTGGTGGTGCGAAAGGGAAAAGTCCTTAATGATCCAGTGTTTGCTGGGGATGGCACGATCGCAGCGGTCGATTGTCAAGGCGCCGACGAGGTGATCGTCATGGTGGTCAATGGGGCGCAAGCCGGCAATAGTATTCAAGGAACTCTTTGTATTGGCGAGGCCGACCAACTGAGTGTCTGTGGCCTGGGCGGGCCTGCGGGCGGCGATGCGGGTAGCGACGCGGCCCCTGGTGATGCAACGGCCCTTGTCGGTGAAGTTGCTGGAGATACAGCGGATTCGGCGAAGGCTGTGCCCGCGTCGGCGAGCGATGGCGGTTGTTCGGCGGGGCGTTTGGCGGGTGGTTCGGCCGGTGGTTCGGCCGGTATCCTTGCCTCGCTGCTGGTGTTTTTGCTGGTTGCGCTGCGTCGTCGGCGTCTGGCGGTGTGGGCGATGGGCGGGCTTGCCCTGGCCGGCTGCGACGCTTCGACTGCGGCGACAGTTGCAAAAGTGGCGGATACCGTTGGAGATTCTGCGGGTGATGCGGCTGCGGATACGGTGCCAGAGGCCGATGCTGCCACGGCGGTGGGCGACCCCGGCCTGCTTACGCTGGAGCCGGGGCAAGTGGGCGAAGTTGCTGTAATCGATGGCAATGCCGGTGTGCGGCTGGCGACGCCGGCTGGGACGGAGCAGTTCGTAGTGGTGTTGGCATCGACACAGCTGACCTCGACGGCAAAAAAGCACACGTATTCAATGACCTTGGGTGATGTTGCGGGGCTGGGCGACCCGGCCGCGCTGCAGGCCAAGGTGGTGACCGGCTGCTCGCTGCAGCCCTGGCAGGGTGCCGCACCTATTGAAGAAACGCCGCCTACGGGCAAAGCGCCGGCGGTTGGCGATATGCGCAAGCTGGTGGTATCGACCGCGACGAGTACCGAGACGATCGATGTCAAGGTTGCGGCGGTAGCGGACCGCGCGGTGGTGTGGCTCGACGTTTCGCTGGCGCATCCGGCGACGCTCGATCAGGCGGTGATCGCCGATTTTCTAAAGGACTTTAACGACTTGATCCTGCCTCGCGAGCGGCAGTTGTTTGGCATGGAGTCAGACCTTGACGGTGATGGTCGCGTGGGTTTGGTGTTTACGCCGCTGACCGCCAAGACTGCCGTGGCGTTCTTTACCGCGTGCGACCTGGCCAGCATCGATAGCTGCTACCAGGGGAACCAGGGTGAATTCCTGTACTTGACGCCCCCTGCCGACATCAAGCCGCCTTACAACACGCCCGCGGCCATCAAAGAGATTTTGGCACACGAGTGTGGTCATTTGCTGCACTTTAACCACAAGGTGTTGCGCAACAAGCTGAGCACTTGGGCCGATAGCTCGTACATGATTGAAGGCTTTGGAGCTTTTGCCCAAGATGCGGTCGGCTTTCAGGCGGGCAACCTGTATGTGGCCAAGGCGGGGCTCGACGGCATCAACGACTTTTCGCTGGCGAATACCGTGATCGACCATACCGCCTACGATTCGAGCAAAGACGGGGTGTTGCGCGGTGTGAGCTACTGGTTTGTGCGCTGGCTGTACGACCGCGGCGGCGGCGATGTGATGGGGCAAGAAGGCAGTATTACAGGAAAAGGTGGTCCAGCGCTGATTCAGGCTCTTCTTAATGCGACAGATTCTGTCGCCAAAGCCATGCCGAGCGTGGCCGGTGGCAAGCTTGGCGACGTTGCGATCGACTTCTACACTGCGCTAGCCGCCAGCAATCGCGCGGAGAAAGGTGGAACTGCGCCTGCCAATAGCTGTTTCTCGTTTTTACCTGCGGTGGTCGACCCTGTTACGGGCAAGCCGCGCGGTGGCGATGTGTACGCCGCTTTCCACGGTCAGGCGATGGCGGGGCCGGCCATGAAGGTTGCGGAGAAAGCGGATGGCAGCTTGAAGGCGGGCGGCGTGGAGTACCTGACGGTAACGGCCACGGCCGAGCAGGGCGAACTGCCCGTATTGGTTTCGGTGCCCGCAGCGGCCCTGCCACGGGTACGAATTGTGCGAATTAAATAGCGAAAACTAGTCGCGCCACATGGCCCAGTCGGTGCGCGAGAGCTGGTGGCGCTTGGTGCTGGGGGTCGGCGTGCCGGCCAGCAGGCCGTCGGCGTCGTTCAGGATCGCGATTAGGTCGGCGCTGTGGGGCAGCGAGTGCAGGCGCACCGATGCGTCGCTGTTCTCGATCATGGCCGTGTGGCCGACCGCGCAGCCCGAAAGGCATGAAACTAAGCTGATGTTTACGGTGCGGCCCCTCGCCTTGGCCCACTGCTGCGCCGCGGCGACGAGCTGTTTGGGGCTGTCGCAGTGGCCACCGCGCGCCGGATGTTTTCGGCAGGTTTCGCAGAGTTGCAGGTCGAGCGGGGTGGGAGTGGCGGCTTGGTCGGTCATGGATCCAGTGCGAGCGACGCCGGGCAACGGCATAGGTTATGATAGCAGGCTCGCGTGGTCCCGGGCGAGCGTAGATACAGAAATAGCCTGAAAGTATAGACTTATGTCTTGCGCATTTGGCGGATGCCGTTGGCCCGGCGGTGGCCGCAGCCCAACTCGCCGCATTCTCGCCGTCGGTCACCAAAGTTGTGTTCGAGATGGCCTGCGCGCCCGGCGCCGAGCCGTGGATGGGCGGCTTCGGGCGAAAGACCAAGGGGTTCCTCCTCTTCTTCAGACGACAATCAGCTCCTCCTTAGCGAGGTGCTTCGCCGCGTCGATACTGTGCACCCGAATGCCCGCGTGATCCTGTTTGGCTCGCGCGCCACGGACCAGCATCGGCCGGACAGCGACGTTGATTTGGCTGTTATTACAACGGATATTCCGCACGGCCGGGCAACCTCGGGACCGCTGCGGCGCGCCTTGCGGGGCCTTGGCGTGGGCTTTGACCTGCTGGTGGTCACGCCGGAACAATGGCAGGCGATGCTGCAAGTGGGCAACTCGATTGCGGCCGTGATTGCGGCGCAGGGGCGGGTGCTGCGTGAAGGACATTGATAATCAGGGTGTTGCGCCTTGGTTTGCCCTTGCTGACGCCGACATTGCCCGGCGCACGTAGACGCCGTCCGTTCGATGGCCCGCGGCTGCCAAGGAGCAACATGGCCAATTCGTGGTGCGCGACGCTGAAAATCGAGACGCCGTCGCTAGAAGTCGTTCGCCACCACCGCGGAGCTCGATGAGGCGTGGCGCGACGAGCACTTGGGGACGTGGTCGGCCCAGCGCGTGGCCCTGGCCGTGCTCGACGCCCACGGCGGGCCGCTGACCCCGCAACAGGTCGTCGACGCCGTGGACCTGCGTACCGGGCGGCACATTCTGAAGGCGGAGGACCGCTATCTTGGCCGAAAGGGCAGTGCGATTCAGGTTTTGGATGATGGTCGCTGGGCCATCGCGCCGACTGGCACGCACGAGCTGCTGACGGCGCGGGTGGCTGTGCGCAAACGGATTGAGGTGGCGCGTCGCTATGCTGGGTATAGGCCCGAACCAGAAGTGGCCGCAGCACAAGATGCCGCGCGGCAGCAGTTCCATGCTACCCAAGCCGCGGAGTTAGCTAGCCTTTCGCGGGTTCTGGTCGCTGCCTACCCATTCGAGATGCCGCAGGTGGTGGTTGTGCTCGACGCGGAAACTGAACAGAGGTCGCACGTTGTTGCTCACGACAGAGATGATCATTCGCGGTTCGTGCGACATCAAGAAGCCGCTCGGCGACGAGGCGACCATGGCCGCCTACCTGGCTGCGGGCGACCTGGTCAAGCTCGCCAAACGGCTGCAGACCGACCTGAAGTCCTTGTATTCCCTGTATTAATACGGTCGGTTGCACGGCACGGTACAGCTGCGCTACCGCGGTTTGGACGAGCGCCTGCCGGTGCCGTGGGCGTACCACGACGAGCCGCGCTTGGGCGATTTGGCGAAAAAAGCCGCGGCCCTTGGCGTGCAACTTGAGGTGGTGCTTGGGGTTGCGCCTGACTTGGCCGATCCGTGGGCGCGCGCCGAGCGGCTTTGGGTCAAGTCGGATGGTCGGGCGTGGCAGTATTGGCTTGTGACCGACCTCGGGGCTGAGGTTGACAGGACGTACGTGCAGCGGGCTCGGTTGGTGGTGGTGGTGCATTAGGCGAGCGTGCGGCTGCGAGAGCGGCGAAATTCCCTGTCGCCCAAGCTGCCCTGTGGTGCAAAGCTGTCGGGACGTGCGGAAGCAACGGCAGCGGCTCGAGTAGGCACGGCGATGCAGCAAACGCTTGAATCAGGGTCGGCCGGATCGCGATGTTGAATGAGCAGTTGACCGAAATTGCCGCGATTCATCGGCTCACGAGGAAGCCGAACGGCGAGTTCTGTCGCAACGCCACCGCCTCGCTGCTGTCGCTGAGCACGCGGGCGGCCAACTCGGCCACCGGCAAGTCGAGCAGCGCTCGCCAGGTCGTCACGTAGCAGGTGTGGCACAGGTGCCCGAACTCCCATTGGGCGACGCGCGCCAACGCCGCAGCGCCGTCTCGGCCAAGGTGCCTCAGTGGCCCGTGCATGAGTTCACGCGAGTATTGCCCGATGACGGCGTGTCTGAACGAGAGTGCTGTCTGTGTGGGTCCAGCTTCGATGTATTCACTTGGAAGTATAGGTGCTTTCGATGTGATGAGTGGTATTGCGAAGCTCACCTAACTACGGTACCCCGAGCGGAAGCCCGTCGTCGCTTCGGACTTGACCGGCCGCTGCACGTCGAAGGCGAGGGCGCCTGCAAGAATTGTGACGCTCAACGTGTCACCGCAGTCAAGGACGGTCTGCGCGACGCTCTGGCAGACGGTGATGACATATGTGTCGGCAGCGACGCGGGCGACGACGGGTTCGTGATGGCGACTGAGTACCGCATCTCGGGCTCGTTGACCGTCGAAAACGAGACGTACGCCGTCCTGGTGCCACGATGGCCGTGGGATACCGAACTGTCGCTTTTGCGGCTAACCGCCGGAGCGGAGCGCACATTCGTCTCGCGCGACGACACACCGGCAGTGCTGGGCCGTGGTCTCGCTTCTCGATTGAAATGTCCGGCGTTGCCCGACAGCGTATCTGACGCGGATGCAACTCGCTTCGCGGTGCAATTGGCCGAAGCCATCCGAGCGTGGAAGCGATCTCAATGGCTAGGGCGCGACCTCGAGGACCGCATTGGCTGGGTCATGGGCAGCGCCGCGGGTCCCTGGCTGTCGAGCCCAGCCGAACTTGCCCAGGCAGTGCTTGACCTGACGCACGGGCAAATCGAGCCCGACCAGGGCAGCGGTGCCGGAATGGTTCTGGCAGCTGCCGGCGGTGTGGCGGCGATTGGCATGGCGCGCGCTGGTGGCAGGCTCGCGCTGCGTGCCGCGGCGCCGTGGGTTGGCCTAGCCGCTCTCGCCGTCGCCGCCCTTTCGGTCGCGGCAGAGGATACCCCACCGATACGGGTATTTCGGGCGAAGGCCAAGGAAGTGGCGGGGGCCACAGACATGTCCGCCGCCAGGACAGTTTTGGCAAAGGCTGCGCACGAACTGGCCAAGTCCGGTGTCGGTGCAGGACCGCCCACGCCCCAACAGCAGGCATATCGATCACTGGCGAACATGGCTCTCTGGCTCGCCCAGGGCCAGCGCGGGGCACTGCTCGATGCCACCAACGACGCCGAGCCGTTGCCGCTGGCCATGTGGTTGCCGACTTCTTCGCCTGCGTCCACTCGGTGCGCTCCCAGGGTCCGGGGTGCCCAGGTACCCATGCTGTGATGCTGCCTGCGGTACCTTGCCTGCACAACCTCGGGCCGTCAACGCCGGCATCGGCAGCCAGTCCACCTGCTTGACGCTGCGGCCCAGCTGGCCGTGTTGCTCCTGCTTCCCGGCTCGCCGCCGACCACATCGCCTAGCCTGGAGGCCCGCCCAGATCACAGCGCCATGTCCACGGCGCGTCGCGGGAGCTCGGCCAGGGCGAGCTGGTGATCCGGCTTGTCGGCCTTGCCGCGTATTTTCAATAATACGGTGGACGCTCCCTATTTTGGCCCGGTCGCGCCACGCTCATGACCCCGCCAAGTGTCGCAAGGCAACCGCGCCATCAGTTGCTCGCTCGCCCGTGGCAGCGCCGCCACGCGGGTGCAGTCAAAGAGAAATTACCCTTCTGCCAGCGGGCCCAGCGGGGCAACACTGGGCTCGTCCCCCTTGATGACCGGCTGTCAGCACCGGTAGCCCTTGTCCAACGACGACAACCAAGCGGCTAGCGTCCACTACTCCGCCCTGGTTGCACCTCTGGTTTCACCTAGACCCCGCCGGTTGCACCAGACCGCCAATTTCGACCCAGTGAAAAACAAAAAAGCCCCGGTTTCCCGAGGCTTTCGTCGTTGAACTCGAAGTGCGCGCTGTAGGATTTGAACCTACGACTCCCACCGTGTGAATTCCTCGGGCGCTATTTTGGCGTCAGCGGATTGTAAGTATTTTAACTAGTTAGGCGACTCCCGGAGGCTCCGGGC
>CAISBR010000027.1 GCA_903883645.1 uncultured Myxococcales bacterium
TCATGGTGCGGCGTGTCATGGTGCGGCGTGTCATGGTGCGTCGCCCCCGCCGCGCCAGCCGAGCTGGAGCCAGACCGTGCGGCCGGCCAGCGGATAGCCAATCAGGTCGTAGATGGCTGAATTGGCTAGGTTGTCGACGCGAAGATCGATGAATACGCTGGGGTTGCTGGTGGCTACTCGCACCCCGGCCGCGGCGACGGTCCGTGCCGGTACCACCACCAAGTTGGCGGCGTCGACGAACGATCCGGCCTGCCAATCGAGCGAAAACCATAGGGATGGACGCCAGTTGCCATCTGTGGCCTGCCAGCGGGCCGTGCCGCCCCAACGTGTGCGCGGTCGCAGGGGCAGCGCCTTGCCGTCGTAGCCAATCCGTCCGCTAGTGTCGCGCGAAACCAGTGTAGTATGGCGCACATCGACCCTAAGCTCGCGCCAATCGCCGCTCATACTGGCCTCGCCACCCACAAGGCGCGCCTCGCCCACATTTTGGTAGATCGCCTGATGGGGGCCTAATCCCATGAGTTGAATCAGGTTGTTCGCCCAGGTGGCGTGGCCGCGCACCTCGCCCGTTAGGCCTATCGGCCCGGCGCGCGTCTTGCCCAACGTGCCGAGCTCAAGCGAAGTAGCCTGCTCATTTTGCAGCGCCGGGTTGCCAATTACCGCCGCCGAATTACCAAACATTTCTTGCAGATTGGGTAAACGCAGCCCGCGCCGCGCCGCCACATCGACCAGCCATTGCGGTTGCGGCTGCCAGCGCAGAGCCAGCGCCGCGTGCCACGCCGCCCGATTGTTATCGCGACTTTGGCTGTAGCTCGATGCGTACTGCCTTGAATCTGCAACTGTTTGCTGAGCAAGCTCGCCGCCGGTCGACGCAGTGGCCTGCCAATCGCCCAGCCGCCCCAGCGCACCCAGCGAACCTTGCGCCGCCCGTCGCTGCGAGGCCGGCCGCTGTTGATTAGCTATAAGATCAAGGCCTTGTACCTGTGTAGCCACGCCGCTCAGTCGTCCTAGCCCCGTCAGAGTCGCGGCCTCGTCGTTCACCACTGGCAACCGCAGTTGCGCCGCCGCCCCGCCCCCTGTCATCTGCTGCGAGGCGTGCCACGGAAAGCCAAGTTCGCCAAGTGTATCGGTCACCTCGCTCCAGCGGCCGACCGCGTGGGTCGTCAGGAGCAGCTGGCTGCCGCGTGCATCCAAATCGTCGAAAGTAGCAGTACCTACAAGTACTTGTCGATTCTGAGCAAACCGCGTGTGCAGGGCCGGAAACACCGCCGCACCCGGTGCCCCCTGTTCAAGCCCACTGCCCAGCCAGCGCAGCGACCAATGCGCGCGGTCGGACCAGTGCCCTTGCGCCGACAGCACGCCACCCAATCGGTGTAAGTCGTTGTTAATACGGTTTTGTTGCCGGTCGTCGCTGCCCACAAACGCGGTGCCGCCGCTGCTGCGATAAGCGAAGTTGCCTGCACTTTCAAGGAGTCGCAAGCCGGCAAAACCGTCCCAGCTGCCAAAGCTGTGGCCCACCCCTACCTCGGCCTGGTGGGTGCCGTAGCTGCCTAGCGCCGCTGTGGCCTGGGCGCCGTTGCCCGCTCCTTGTCTCAAAGTGAGACGCACGGTGCCGCCCAGCGGCTGTGTACCCACCTGAAGGGGCGCAAGCCCGCGATAAACTTCGACTCGCTCGATGCCGAGCAGCGGCACGTCGGCCAGATCCAGCGGGGCGCCGTCGGCGAGATCGAGCACCGCATCGCCCAGCATGATCGCCACTTGGTCGCCGCTGCTGCCGCGTACCGAGAGCAGGGCCGGGCTGCCGATGCCACCCATGCGCAGCACCTGCACGCCGGGCAATTGGGCAAGCGCTTCAGCAAGTTCAGCGTGCCGCTCGCGCAGGTCTTTGCCGCGGACCACGTCGACCGCCTGGCCGCCATCGAGCTCAGCCGCCTTGCCGACCGGCCGCTTGCCATGCACGCGCTGACCCGGCAACACAATCGAATCGGGGGCTTTGTCGCCGGTGTGGCCGGGCTTGTCGTCGCCGCGCGCCGCGAGCGGTACCAGCTGCGCAAGCAAGCATAACAGCGCACAAGCCATTGGCATCGCGAGCGATTGGCCGTGGTGCGCAGTTTGTTGGGGCAGGGCGAGCTTCACGCCGCGAGGATCGCACGGGGGCTGCGCGCCGCCAAGTCGCTGTGGGGGCAGCCCGGTAGGCAGCAGCGAATTCTGGCGGTGGCCACAGGGGCCGCTACACTGACTGGGCAGGTGCAGAGTTGCGGTACAAGAATGTGCGGCACGAGGGGTCAATTGTCGAATCTGAACAGTCCATTGCCAACGAATCCGCCACAGAATCCGTACCGGCCCAATCGCCTGCTGCCGCGGCCGGTTTCGACCGTGCTCGACCCGCTGCAGCCCATTCCCGATCGCAAGAAGCGGCTGCCGCTGCAGATCGCCGGGACCGTGCTGGCCTTGGTTGTGGCGCTGGCCCTCGCAGCGACCGTATGGCTGCTCGGCCGGCCCACTGGCATGAGCGTCGACGAGCGCTTGCTGCAAGGTCGTACAGCGCTTGGTGATTTGTTGCCTGAGCCCCTGCGCCCGCTGACGACGTCGAAGCGCGTGCACACCCAGCCCGAGGTGGCGCCGACGAACTAGCACTGCGCCCTGCCGCTGGCCTTAGAAGTGCCAGGGAAACTTGTCGAATTCGGCGTCGCGCTTCTGCAAAAAGGCATCGCGACCCTCGCGCGCTTCGTCGCTGGCGTAGCCCAGCCGCGTCGCTTCGCCGGCGAAAATCTGCTGGCCGACCAAGCCGTCGTCGACCATATTCATGCCAAATTTCAGCATCCTCATGGCCGTGGGCGACTTGCTATTGATGATCTTGGCCCATTGCAGCGCGGTGGCCTCGAGCTCGGCGTGCGGCACCGCAGCGTTGCACATGCCCATGGCGCAGGCCTGCTCGGCGGTGTAGTCAAAGCCCAAGAAGAAGATCTCGCGGGCGCGCTTTTGGCCGACCATCCGTGCCAAATATGCGGAACCATAGCCAGAGTCGAAGCTGGCGACATCGGGATCGGTCTGCTTGAAGCGCGCGTGCTCGGCCGACGCAAGGGTCAGATCGCAGACCACGTGCAGACTGTGGCCGCCGCCGACCGCCCAACCGGGCACAACGGCGATGACGATCTTGGGCATGAAGCGAATTAGGCGTTGTACTTCAAGGATATGCAAGCGGCCTAGCTTGGCGCGCGCCACCGGATCGTCGGCCGGGCCGTACTGGTAGCCGTCTTTGCCGCGGATGCGCTGATCGCCGCCAGCCGAGAAGGCCCAGCCGCCGTCTTTGACACTGGGACCATTGCCGGTGAGCAAAACGCAGCCAATATCCGGGCTTTGGCGGGCGTGCTCCAGGCAAGCGAACAGCTCGTCGACGGTCTGCGGGCGAAAGGCGTTGCGGCATTCTGGGCGGTTGAAGGCGACGCGCACGGTGCCCTGGTCAACGGCGCGGTGGTAGGTCACATCGGTCAATTGCTCAAAACCTTCGACCACTTTCCAGGCCTTTGGGTCGAATAAGTCGCTGACATGCTTGGTGGTAGCTGCTTGCATTGCCTCGATTCCTCGCCTGCGGTCGCGCCGCCGGGGTGTGTAGTGTCGGCACAAAGGCGCCGGCCGACAAGTCGCCTCGCTCGCGCCGTTTGCCTCGGGGGTAATGTCACGCCTCTGTCGCAGCACGATTGACAATCGAACGTTCGTTCCAGAATCTAGCACGCATCGAGTTCCGCTAATTTCCCAGATTATTTGCACAGAAACGGAGGTCCGCATGGCAGCGCAGGCGACGGCAGGGCAGCCCAAAGGGGTTCAGGCGAGCGCATGGTGGCTGCATACCGTGGGGCAACCCCTTGAGCGGCGGGTCATCGAGCTGGCCGCACCGGGGCCGAACGAGGCGATTGTGCAGGTCTTGGCCTGCGGTCTGTGCCACACCGACCTGGGTTATGCCGATGGCTCGGTGCCGCCCAAGCACGCGCTGCCGCTAGTTCTGGGCCACGAAGTCGTGGGCACCGTAGTTGAAGTAGGCGAAAACTTTGCGCATCTGTTGGGTACTCCGGTGATCGTGCCCGCGGTGCTGCCGTGCGGCAAGTGCGTGTTCTGCAAGTCGGGTCGCGCCAATGCCTGCCCCAAGCAGCTGATGCCGGGCAACGACGACCACGGCGGCTTTGCCACCCACCTCAAAGTGCCCGCCGCGCCGCTGCAATCGCTGGGTAAGCTGGCCGGTGGCGACCTGCGGGCGCTGTCGGTGGTGGCCGATGCGGTGTCGACGGCGTGGCAAGCGGCCAAGCGGGCCAACCTGCGCGCGGGCGACGTGGCGATTGTGGTCGGCTCGGGTGGCGTGGGCAGCTTTGTGGTGCAAATCGCTAAGGCTTTAGGGGCTTACGTGGTCGCGCTCGATACCAGCGAGGCCCGGCTTGAGTCGGCCAAGGCGCTGGGTGCCGACGCGGGCGTGATTGTGGCGGGCCGGCCGGCAAAAGAGGTCAAGGCCGAGGCGCAGGGGCTAGCCAAGGGCCGCGCCGACAGTCTGAACTGGAAGATTTTTGAGTGCAGTGGCGCAGTTGCAGGGCAAAGCCTCGCGTGGAGCCTGCTGTCGCGCTGTGCCACCTACGTGCAGGTCGGCTATGCCGCCGGTGCGGTCGAGCTGCGGCTGTCGAACCTGATGGCTTTCGATGGAACAGCTTTGGGAACATGGGGTTGCCCACCAGAAGAGTATCCACTAGTTCTCGATCTAATTGCCAATGGCGCAATTCAACTTGCGCCTTTGGTCGAATTTGCTCCGATGTCGCAGATCAACGACCTGCTCGGCGCGATGGCGGCCCACAAGCTGACCAAGCGCATGGTGCTGGATCCTACCTGCTAAAGTCCTGTTTCTTTAACTACGGTTAACTGCCATTTTATGAGGTATTTGATGACGCTCATTAACCACGATCTGCTTCCCGACCAGCAATTCAGCCACATCCTGTACGAGACGCGGCCGGTCTACGACCACGCCGGCAAGGTGGTCGACGGTCTGCACCAAGTGTGGATCTGGCTAAATAACGAAAAGCAGTTCAATAGTTACACCACCGAGGCCGTCAAAGAAGTGATCCTGGCCTTCCGCCGCGCCAGCAACGACCGGGCTGCGGTGGCAGTGGTGTTTACGGCGGTGGGCGACAAGGCGTTCTGCACGGGTGGCAATACCGCCGAGTACTCGACGTATTACGCCAATCGGCCGCTCGAGTACCACCAATATATGCGGCTTTTCAACGATATGGTCACCTCGATCCTGCACTGCGACAAGCCGGTCGTGTGCCGCGTCAACGGCATGCGCATCGGCGGCGGGCAAGAAATCGGCATGGCGTGCGACTTTAGCGTGACGGGCGACCACGCGCGCTTTGGCCAGGCGGGCCCGGTGCACGGCTCGGCGCCCGATGGCGGCTCGACCGACTTCTTGGATCAGTTCGTGGGCTTTGGCAAGGCTGTGGAATCACTGGTGCTTTGCGAGGCATGGAGCGCGCTGAAGGCGGCGCGGCTGGGCGTGGTCAACGAAGTGGTGCCGGTGCACAAGAATGCGGCGGGCGAGTTTGTGGCCAACCCATGGCTGGTAACCGAGCAGTATCTCGACCAATTTGGGCGGATTGTGCACGGCGAGTACAAAGAGGGCCCGGCCAAGGATGCGGCCAAGGGCGCGGCGGCTGGCCTGACCGTCGACTTGGCGCCGCTCGACGCTGCGGTCAATAAGCTAGTCACCAAGCTGATGTACACGTTCCCCGACTGCACCCGCAAGACGCTCGAGAGCGTGCGCAAGAAGAAGCTGCAGCACTGGTACCAGAACGCCGAGTCGAACCGCAGCTGGCTGGCGCTGAACATGAATACCGAGGCGGCGGCGGGCTTTCCGGCCTTCCA
>CAISBR010000028.1 GCA_903883645.1 uncultured Myxococcales bacterium
GACTTTGACTACCACGTCGGCGTGGTTTACCTGCATTAATGTTCAGCAAAAGGAGGATCCTATGAAGTCCATTCAAAGCAAGCTCTCGATTCTGATCTGCGCCGGTGCAGCGCTTGCGGCCTGCCGAAACACAGACCCAGACCCAGCAGCCGGGACCGGGCAAGCAGCCAAAGCCACACAGGACGTTAGTACGAAGGACACCACGAGCGCCGGCCAAACCCCGGCAATGGTTTCGCTCTCTTGCCAGCCGGGTCACCTGAGCAGCGACACTGCCGCAACCGAACCTGGCCTCGTTCTGCTCTCGGGCAAGTTCTGGCCAAGCAACGAGGTGAAGAGCGAGTTCGAGGCGCTAGCAAAGACAGCTGTGGTCCGCGAGTGGCCGTCCGGCACGGCCGTTCCAGCGACCTTTGCCATCGAATCACTGACCGATGACCCCGTTTCGGAGTCGAAGGGCTTGCGCCTGCGCTTGACCGTCCAGGCACCCCTGAAGGCCGGCTGGCACACACTCAAGTTTGCGAAACCCAGTTCGGCGTTTGCCGTCGTGGCTTCGTGCTCGACGTTTGCCGATGGTACGATTGGTGCGGCATTCAGCCCGTCGCCCAACCCGGTTCTGAAGCGTGTCCGAATCTGCGAGAAGGCAGGCGGCCAGCGCAAGGTCAGTTTGCTGTTCTCGGAGCCCGTGCAGGCCCCCGCAGCGGCCGGCCCCACTGTGGCGGTGACTGTGGCAGGACAGGCCTTGTCTTGCGCCGACTTGCCAGTTGGGTCGGGCACCCCGGATAAGGCCGGCCTCCTCCCTACCACGAGCGAACTGTCCGTGTTGTGCCCAGCGTGGGACAAGGCTGCCGTAGCCCAGGTTGCGGTAAAGGGCACCCCTGCCAATGCGGGCGGCGTGGCCGTGCAGGCTGCGCCGGGCACGGTCGACTTGAGCGGTTCATCAGCAATTACAGCACTTACGCCCACCAGCGAAGGTTGCTGGGACTTGCCACTTAAGGCCAACGGAGCGGGGCTGTGATGCGGTTGGTGATCGGCACAGTCCTGATCCTATTGGGAGCGTGCGGCGCTGAAAACAGCGGCTCGCCTGCCGACTCGTACACCGATGTCGCGGTTGACACGGCCGACGCTTCACCGTGCGTCGCAGGCCAGTACTGGTACCGGGACCAGGTGTGCGGCCCCGTCTCGGGCGGTGCAGATGCGGGCGACAAGGGCATCACGATGGCCTGCACTGAGATGGGCGATGGGAAGTGCTACCGCTCGTGCACGTCGGACGCAGATTGCCTGGAAGCGGGCTGGACGCATTGCGGGGAGCTTGGATTGTTTGCCGGCAATGACGTGTGCACCGAGAAGGTGAAGATCTGCAAGCCGACGGCCAAGGGCGTTTGCGGCAAGGTCGAGTAAGCCGAATTCGTCGAAACCTGGCGCACAACGGCGCGCAACCGTTGTTGTGCGCCAGGGGGCCACAACCTTCGACCACTTTAGCCCACCCCAAGCCAGACCTCTCACAGTTGGATGTGCGTCCATCACCCTAACACGCCGCGGCGGCTGGCAAGGAATTCGCGGCAGCGACGGCCGGGGGGCTGGACTGCCGGCAAACTCGGTCGCCCGCGCCAAGCCCCAGCCCAAAGCCGCACGAGCAGGCTGGCCGAA
>CAISBR010000029.1 GCA_903883645.1 uncultured Myxococcales bacterium
CCCGCGTAGTGGGTCACCAGCATTGCCTCCGCGTCGTGCAAAAGCGGCTCAAGGTCAAGCGACTGGGGCCCCAACTCCACAACACGCTCCAGCGCCAGCACGATCAAAAGGCCTACCTACCTTCGTCCACCAGACCCAAAGCGCGCTCAACCACTGCATCTGAAAGGTACATCCCGCCGGCTCGAAGCGACGACAACACGTCGCGAGCGCTGGCAATTCTCCCCGACTTCTTGGCCAGCAGCACTAGGCCAAGCGTCCCCGTTGTCTGCAGACCGAGCGCCCGCGCACAACGGCGAGCGGCCAAGTCGTCCAGCACAACCCGAGCACTCGGAGTCGCCCTAGCGTGGGCAAGCACAGCAGACTCGCCCGGGCCAAGGTCCCACTCAGCGACGGCAGCAGGAACCGGGATGTCGGGCAGCACCTCGGCCCACGACGGCAGTTGCACGACCGCGGCTCTCGAAGCGTGGCGCGGCTTGGCTGTAACTTCTGCAACGACCGCCGACGGCACGAACACGCGGCCTTGGTACAAGCGCAACAGCTCTAACTGCCCGCTGCCGTACAGAAAAATCAACGGCGAAGCATTAACGACCACGTCACTAGGCGCCCATTCACTCACCGCGCAACTCCTGCTCCAAGTCGTCAAAATCCACGCAAAACACGTCCACGCGCCGTCTCGCCAGCTCGGACAAGAACTCAGCGCGCCCCATGTCCGCGACCTCGGCAGCGCGCTCCATCGAAATCGACGCCTGCTGGTACCAATGGATGGCGGCAGCGATGCGCATCTCGCGGGCCACTTCGCGCGGGGCACGGCGCAGAGCGGCAAACACGCTGTCGGGCATGGCAATTTCAAGTGTAGTCATCTGCGCGCGTCCTTTGCTGGCAACCCGACGGATAGGGCGCAGCACACCCGACACTCTGCCGATTCTGCGCGAAGGGGTCAATCTGCTGACCCGAGTGCAGGTTTTTGACAACCGACCCGCCACCGCAACCCACTCACCCGCCAAAGCGACACACCCTGTCGCATCCCGCAAGCGCTCCGCACCCCACCCCATCCGATTGCCGCCACCAGCGCGTAGCCCCTCTGCCAGCCACCCGACGGCTCGCCCAAGGCCACGCCCATGCACCTGCAAATCTTCGCCCCCGACCGCCAGCTCGCCACTCCGCTCTTGCACCACCTGCGCCGCCGCGGCCACGACGGCACCGTCGCCCTGGGCCACGACCTGGGCGGCCAGCACCACCGCGTGCGCATGCCCGCCACCGCGACAGCGGCCGAGACCATCGCGCTGCTCACCGAGCTGCTGCCGCTGCCCGTGGCGCTGACTTACGAGCTGGGGCTCGACGCGCCGCACCTCGACTTGCGCCCCGCAGGCCTGTGCACGTCTGCTCGCGTGCAGCTGCTGGGCAAGGCCGGGCCGCGCCTCGAAGCGACGGCCAGCGCACTCAGAGACGTGGGTGTTCGGGTCGCAATCAAGCACAGCACCAAGGTAATTTACGGCAAGATCGAGTACCAGGGGCTCGAGCCGGTGGCGGTTGGGACGCTGGCGTGGGCGATGGGCGCGGCCGGCGTGCCGCTTGCGGTGGAGCGCAGCGAGACACTGGGGCGCTACGCGGCGGTGGTGCACCTGCCCGATGCGGTGGGCGAGGTGCAGCCGCTGCCCCGCGTGCGCATCCACACCCGCGACGAAAGGGCTGCGAGCGAGCTGGTTTCTGCGCTGAGGGCGACCGGCTTTGGCGACGTGACGGTGGCGACCAAGGCGGCGGGGGTGGCGCACGCGCGCTTCTTGGTCAAGCAGTCGCTGGCGGTGGCGCCCGTACTGCGCGCTGGCTGGTGCGTGGCGGTCGAGGCGACGGCTAGGTACCTGTTTGTGCAAGGGATCGACCCGCAGTCGCTGCCGCTGCAACCGACCAACCCGGGGCTGAGTTGGCCAACCGTGCCCGACGACGGCCAGGTCGATATCGCCCTGCCGCTCGACGCCTGGCGCCACGCGGGTCTGCTGCCGTACGCAGGGAGCGATCGCCAGCGCTTTGCGATTACGGTGCGCGCGGTCGAGCCGGCGCTCGCGAGCGAGGTCGCAACTGCCCTTGCCGCCCGCGGTTATCGCTGCGACACCGGGCCAGCGCTGGGCGAGACCGACAGGCCTGCCGCAACCCTCGCAACCGCCGACGAGCTCATCGCGGAGCCCGCCCTGCTCGCCCGCCTGCGCGAGGATCTGGTCGAGGCCGGCGTGGCGGATCTGGCCTTTGGCGAAGAGGGGTTGGCGAGCGTGCACGAGCCCGGTCTGCTCGGCCGCGTCAACCTGAGCGTGATGCGCGCCAGCGAGTGCCCTAGGCCGTCGCTGCTCAAGCTGAGGACTCTCAAAGACTTTAACGTGGTGCTGCACGGCCAGGATCGCACGCTGCTGCGCTCGGCCAAGCAGCTACTCCGCGACGCGACCCAGCGCTCGGTGAGCATCCGCGAGAGCCGCGCGCCACTGGCGACGATCCAATACGGCGGCGCGCCCGAAGCGCTGGTGCAGGCCCTGGCGACCGAGCTGCACGAGCTGACTGGCCAAGAGTTCGAGCTCGACTGTTGCTGGCCAAGCCCGGATAACGACATCTTTGTGCACTTTGCCGACACCGAGGTGACCCAGCAACCCAGCAACCTGAGCGATCCCTTTGACGAAAGCTGGGGTCGGCCGGTGCGACGCAGCCTCGGCTTTATTGAGGTTTGGGCCGACCGCGTGCGCATTGGCGGTACGGTGCTGCCTCGCCACCCGGGGCCGCGCAGCCCCTTGGCGCCGCCGGCGGCTCTGGCCGGGCAGCTGTGCCTCGATGCGCAAACCGCTGAACTGCTCGAGCAATTGGCGGCGGCGGTAGCGGCGGGCGAGCCGTGCTTGGTCGAAGGCCCGACGAGTGCGACCAAGACGAGCGGCGTGCTGATGCTGGCGGCGCTGCTGGGGCAACCGGTGCTGCGCGTCAATTTGTCAAGCCAGGTCGACACTTCGGAGCTGATGGGCCAGTACGTGCCGCGCCCCGACGGCGGCTTTGCCTGGCAAGACGGGTCAGCGGTGCGCGCGGCCACCCAGGGCGCCTGGCTGGTGCTCGACGAGCTGAACCTGGGGCCGCCGCAGGTGGTCGAGCGCCTCAATCCCCTGCTCGAACGCGGGGCTACGCTGACGCTGAGCGAGCGCGACCACCGCGTGCTGGGCGGGCCTGAGCACCCGCTGCACCCCGATTTTCGGCTGTTTGCCACGATGAACCCGGTGGAGTACGCGGGGCGCTCGCTGCTGTCGCCGGCCGGCAAAGACCGCTGGACGCGGCAGATTCAGGTGCAGGCGCCGACCTCTACGGCCATCGAGGCGATGCTCAGCCACGCGCTGACGGGCACGCAACCGCCCGTGGGGACTTGGGGGCCAGCCTTTGTCGACCACACCTGCCTGCTCGACCTGCCGGCGCCGCCGCCGCTGCCCGACGATCCCGGCGAGCTGCTGCCCAAGTTCTGCGGTCAGCTGGCGCAGCTGCACACCCGCGTGCTGGCCGATGCCGGTGGGCTGGGGTCCGAACGCCGCGAGCCGTATACCTTTACTCGGCGCGGGCTGCTGGCTTTGCTCGAGCGCCTGCGCAGCGAAGTGGCGGCGGGCGAAGCGCTCGAAACGGCGATGCGCATTGGCTTGCGGCAGGCCTACGTAGACCGCGTGGCGCTGGCGGATCGGCCGGCGATGGGGTTGCTGATGGACGCGGTGGGGCTGGGGCCGCAGGTGTGGACGCTGGGCGCGGCGGCAGAACCCACGCACGGGGTCGGTACTCGACTTCGCGAAGCGCTGAGCTCGCTGCCCGACATGCCGCTCGATGACGAATTGGATCGCTTTCTCAAAGAGCTAGACGACCTGGACGACGCCGATGTGCCCGAGTGCGAAATCGAGGTCGAAGGCTCGCCCACCGTCTACGCCGCTGCTGGAGCCACACCCCGCGGAGGTCGCCATGTCTAGCCACGAAGCCACCCTGACGGCGCTGGCGCGCGGCCTGGCCGAGGGGGCAGAACTGCAGGTAGCCTTTCATGATTCGCAGTGGGCGTGGGATCCCGAGAGCCGCACCCTGACGGTGGGTCGGCGCGACCTCGACGACCTGTCGCTGGCCGAGTGCGCGGCCCTCATCGCCCACGAGGTCGGGCACTGCGCCATCTCGCGCTACCTGCAGTGGCACGCCCAGCTGCGCCCCGCCGAGCTGCCCGGCTGGCTGTGGCGCGACCTGCTCAACGTGCTCGAGGATCCGCGGGTCGAGGGTTGGATGATCCGCGAATTCCCCGGTGCAGGCGCCTGGTTTACCGCTCTGGTGCCGCACGCGGTGGGCCTGTGCGACGCGGCGCGCCCGCCAACGTGGTCGCTGCGGTTTCTGCTCGGCAGCCTGTACGAGTGGCAGCTGCGGTGGACGCAGCCCGCGCCGCTGACCGGGCCGATTGCGCAAGCGCTCGACAGTACGCGGGATCTGCGGCGCGCCTATGCCGAGGCTTGGCCGCAGTGGCAGCCGGTAGCGGGGCGCGACGGGCGGCTGCACGACAGCGCGTGGGGCATCATGGCGCTGGCCACGCAAGTTGGCACCCAGCTTGTGCAATTGCGCGCGGCCGAGGTCGACAGCGTGGCGCGCCGCTTGGATTTTTGGCTCGAATGGCTCGCGGTGGCGACCGAGGCGGTGCGGCTCGACAACCCATCGTCGTGCGAGACCGTGCTGACTAACCTGCCGGAACTGCCGGTACTGCCGGAACTGCCGGAGCTCGACGCTCCGCCGCCCCGCCCCGCGAGTGTGATGGTGGCGGTGCAGCTTGTTCGCTGCGTCGAGCAGCAGATTGTCCGCCAAAATCAGCAGCGAATGCGGGGGCCGAGCCTTGGCGGTAGGCCGGAGTGGGCCGCGAATTTGCGCCAGCTGCTGCGGCAGGTTGCGCGCGGTCGGCCACCGCAGGCGTTGGAGCCCAGACAACCCAGCCCGACCACGGCGCAGCAGCGCAACCGCCTGGTCGCCGAGCTGCGCAGCGGTCTGCTCAACCTCTTCCCCAACGAGCGCTTTCCGCAGTGGCAGCGCGGCTTTGCTACAGGTCGCCGGCTCGACTTGCGGGTGGCGCTGCAGCTGCCGGCCGATGCGCGGCGGGCCAGCGAGCTGTGGCAGCGGCGCGGCAAGCCCGAAAAGCCGGATGCAGCAGTGCTGCTTCTTGTCGACTTGTCGGGCTCGATGGATCACTCCGGCAAGGTGCAGGCAGCGGTGCTGGCCACTTCGGTCGCGGCGCAAGTGCTGAGCGAGCTCGAGATTCGCTTTGCAGTCGTTGGGTTTCAAGATGTGCCGATTCCCATCGTCGATTTTGGCGAGCCGTGGTCGCGGCAGCTGGCGCAGCGCATCGATGCGATGGTGCTCGAGGCCAGCGCCACGCGCCCAGGTGGCCACAATCAGCCGGGAATCAACGACGACGGGCCCTGCCTGCTGGCCGCGGCGCGCACTCTGCTCGGCCAGCCGGCGCGCACGCGGTTGCTGCTCGCGATTAGCGACGGCAGTCCGTCGGGAGTTCGCTCGGGGCCCGAGGACCTGCACCGCGCCGTGGCCCAGCTGACCGCCAACCGCGGGCTGGTCCTGTCGGCGATCGGCATCGGGCCCGACACGGGGCATGTGTGCGATTTTTATCCCGATGCTCAGGGCGATGTGCCGCTCGAGCGCTTTGCCGGCGTGCTGAGCCAGACCCTGGTGCGGCGGCTGGCGGCGGGGCTAAAGGTGGCGGCGTAGGGACCGCGCAGGAGCAAGCATGAGGCTTAGAAGCACTTTCTGGACAAGAATCATTGGCCTTTTGGCCCCCTGTGGACTGGCGCTCACCAGCCACGCGGCTGAGTGCACCAAAGACACCGTGAGCCGCCGTTTTGGCAACGTGTCGTTCGACCACGAGGCCGCCGTCAAGGCTGCCAATACCCGCAGCGTCGAGATCCGCAACTACGACCAGCCCTTCAAGCCTGCTCTGTGTGCGACGGTGGTGCGCGCGCTCGACCGCATCGGCCAAGCCACCACGGGCAAGCTGC
>CAISBR010000030.1 GCA_903883645.1 uncultured Myxococcales bacterium
GGGTTCAAGTCCCGCTCCTCGCACTGCCCATCACAGTTCCCCTTTGACTCCGTACGCTTGAGCGCCACTGGCCCCACAGTCGCGCAAAATAGCGGTGCGATGTGGCCATGCCGTGCCGTGGCCAGGGCCGTTTCGCCATGCCGCTGCGCACGCTTGTCGGTTGCTGCGTGTTGCGCCGTCAGGTGGCGCTGCTGCCCTTGGCTCTGCTGCCCTTGGCTCTGCTGCTCACGCCCGCTTGCCAGTCGCGCCCAGAGACCACTTGCCTCGCGCTCGATACCGCGCTGCATCGCCGCGACCTCGATGCGGTGCATCACCTGGTCAGCAAGGCCTCGCAAGCCGCTATCGATGTGCTGTGGCGTGCCGGCGAATCCGAGAAATCGCCCTTTCATCTGGCCAGTACCGCGCCGAAGCTCGAGGTGCGCAGTATGCGCAGCCAAGGCTTGCGGCAAGTCGTCACCGTGGCGCAGGGCAAGACGGAGCGCGAGTGGGTGCTAGTCGAAGAAGACGGCGAGTGGCGCGTCGACCTGTTCGAGACGGCGCTGCGGCGGCCGTGGAACAGCCCGACCTCGGGCAATTAGACCTAGTAAGTTGCTGAAATTAGACGGCTATGTTTAGGTCAGACCGCCAGGTGTCATCGTCGCCGTGCCACCCACCACCGGGCCCACCGGCACAAACGGCGGCGCGAAAGTCGGCACTGGCCCCATCCCTAGCACGTTTGTGACCATGGTGCCCAGCGTCCAGGTCAAAAAGCACGCATTGACCGCCTTCGCGATCGAGTCGAACAGCTCCGACGAGTGCTGCGCCGTGGGGTCGCCGTGCTGGCCGACCATTTGGCCTTGCAGGGCGGCCGCTTGCATGGTCACCGGCACTTGGGTCAGGGTGATAAGCGGCGCCGGAATATTGGGCATCGGGGGCGCCATCGGCGAGGGAAACGCCGCAAACGCCGGATACCAGGGCAAACCGGGCACCTTGACCGACGACTGCCAGCTCGTAAAGGCGGTACCGACCACGGTCGAGATGGTCTGGGTGTACTTCAGCTCGGCCGGGCTGGCCTTGGGCCCCTGCGCCAGAATCAGCGGCGTCAGCGGCACCCCGACCAACTGACCCATCGATGCCGTTACGGCGTTGACGAGGACGCCCACCATCGTCGCAGTCGACTGAAACGAGCCCCAAGCCGAGCAGATGGCGTCGCAAATGCCGTCGATGTACTTCTCGAAGTTATCGGAATTCTTCTTGACTGTGTCGATATGGTACTTATTCGTCGATGCCGGGATGAACAGCTTCGACGGGTCGGGTGGCGCAAAGCGCTCGTTCGGCTTGAAGGCATCGACGTATTGCTTGCCCTCTTCGCCTTGCGGCTGCTTCCAGTCTACCGGCAACTTGATGGCGTGGGCCTTAAACGCCGCCTTCGCGAGACTTTTCATGGTTGCGGCTTGCGGTGCGGGCATCCTATCCTCCGTTGGGCTCTGACGTCGTCGCGACGGGCGCTGACCCTGAGGCTAGCTGTGGCGCCGCCAGACCGCAAGCATCGGTCGCAAGGTGTCGTGATCCTGCGGGGTAGCGCGGCCCCACCCAAGCGCTTGCGGCCTGAATTAGTGCCCATGCCCCGCGGGCTTGCCGGTCCGCGCCGGCGGATTAAAGTCGGGCTTCCACGGCTTATCCGCCTCGTACTGTTCTTGGCTAATGCTGTCGTCAGCCAAGAGTTTGTCCATGTATTTGCCTACTTTCATCTCGTACCAATCGCCCCAGCCGTTCGCGCGCATGGTGCCCCAGCCCGAGCGCGGGCTCGGCTTGATGATCGCCAGGTAGACCGCCTCTTTGGGTCGCAACTCGCTAGGCTTCTTCTGGAAAAAATCCCAAGCGGCACGCGTCACACCGTAGACCTTGGGGCCGAACTCGACGCCATTGACGTAGATCTCAAGGATGCGCGCCTTGCCCAGCACCTTTTCCATCTGCCAGACAATGAGCATCTCTTCGAACTTGCGCGACAAGGCCTTGGTCCGCTTTAGGAAAAGGTTCTTGACTAGCTGCTGGGTAATCGTCGAGCCGCCGTATACGAACCGCCCAGAGCTCAGGTCGATCGCCAGCGCCTTTGCCACCAGATCCTCACTGATACCGCGGTGTTTCAAGAACGGGTCCTCGGTGGCCCACATCACATAGTGCACATAACCTGGCATATTCATGGTCGATGTCCACGAACCCGAGCCGGGGCCAATGAGCACGTCGTCGAGGATCTTGCCATTCTCGTTCACCGGCCGTACCCAGTCGGACCGCTTGAATTCACTCAGATCAATGTTGCCAAGATGATCGACCACGCACAGAGTATCGCCGAGCGCCAACTCGACCGCCGTGGCGCCCACACCGGGCAGATGCGTGCTTACACCCAAATGGAAGTCCATTGTTCCATGGGCTTGCACTCTTCCTAGCGTCGGCGTCATCGACAGCGGCACCGAGGCCAGCATCGCCCCGCAGTCTTGCATCGGCGCGTCGAGGTTCAGGCGAATGGTCGGATTGCCGTCGATGCCAAGCACTTCGACCGAGCCGAGCAGCCGCGCGTCGCCCAGGCGCACCTCGGGCGTGCGAAATACCCAAGAATTATTGCCAAAATGCGCCTCAAACACCCCAGATAGGCCAAAGTCGGCGATCGGCCGGTCCGCGAGGCGCCACCACTGAATGCCCATTTTTTGAACATCAAAGTGGCCTTGCACATCCAGATGCTTGTCGTCGGGCAGGCGAATCTGCACCTGGGCATCGAGCTCGGCGCCATCGCCAACGGATAGCCCGGGGAGCCGCGAACCCAGCAACTGGGCCACGCCGCCGCCGCGCAAAGTCAGGTCGATTTCGTGGCTTTTGTCGGCCTCGTGCCGGCGCCACGCCAGTGCCACACGCCCCCACGAGCCCAGGCGGTCAAACGGCTCGAAGCCGACGACGAGCGGGCCGAGGCGACTGCCTACCTCGAGCGAGCCACCCTGCAGCCCCAGTCGCGGCGCGCCGTCGCTACCCGTGATGGTCAGCCGACCGCCGTGCACCTGCGCGCTCAGCCAGTCGGGCCATTTACCAAGCGGCCAGCGCTGCTCAAGGCCCTTGCGCGTCAGCAGCAGCTTGGCATGGGCCTCGCGAATCTGCCGCTGCCAACGCTGCGGGGGCCTTTCGTGGCTGTCGGCGGCGGGCACTTTGCTCGCGGGCGCCTTAATGGCTGCAGGTGGGGGCACCGGCACAGCTTCGGGGTCGGCATCCGCCTCGTCATCGTCGTCGGCCGGGGCGGGCTCCGCAACTTTGCGCAGGGCCAGCAGGGCATCCAGCTCCGTCTGCGCCCGGGCGTTCGCTAGCAAGAGCGAGCTCCGGGGCAGGGTTAGCTGTGGTTCGCGAACGTCGATGCGAGTTGGGCGGTGCCCATCTGCACCCTTGGCATCGGCATTGACCTCGACCGCCGCGACACTCGCGACCACATCCGCAAAACTTGCAATCAGTTGTATGGCCTTTGCGTGCCACGTTTCGCCGCGGTGCTCCAGGTTGATGCGCGCTATGTCGCCCCGCAGGGTCTCGACCGCCGCAAGCAAGACCGTCGCCTCTGCCGGCAGGCCCTGCGGTAGCACTTCGACCATCGCACGCCGCAGCTGGTCGCGGCTCGTCTGAAAATGAGTGTTTTCAAGAGTGATTGTGCCCGCATCGACGCGGATTGCCGCTACCCGAACCAGCGTCGTGGCCTCGCCCGCCAGGTCGACCAATTCCAAATTCTGCAGACTGGGCCCACTGTTGCGTTGCCAGTCTACGCCAGCCACCCGAAGTCCCAACACTTTGGGCAGCTTGTCGGCCATCGTGGTGGGTGCCACATACTGCGCCATGGGCGCAAACTGACCGGCAATAGCGCTCAACTGCCCTTGATTCATCGTGATCTTCAGTGCCAGCTTGCCGCCGCCCAGAACCGCAGGCAAGGCCGCGCTGGCTGCCCCCTCGGTGGCCGTATCCAGCTGTAGATCGATCTCGCTCAGCGGCACGTCGGGCCCGGTAAACCACACCGCTGGCCCCAAAATCTTTGCATCTACCCGCCCTTGCTGCACTTGCAGCGTGCCCAGCCGGTCGGCGAGCGTACGCGCTGGGGCGCTGGGGTCCCTGGGCTCCTGCTTCAGTGCGTCGCGCAAACGCAGCCACGCCGCGGGCTTGCCGTCCCTGATATCAACATGTGCCACCGGGTGCCGCACCAGCACCCGCGCGAGCCGCAGGTGCCCCTGCAGCAGAGTCATCAGCGAGGGATCAGCTTCGATTTCAGTAACTTCGAGCAACATCTCGCTGCCCTCGGTCAGTGCCAGGCCGGTCAGGCGCACGTGGCCCAGCAGACCAACATCCAGCCCTTTCCAGGTGATCGCAAAGCCCGACCCTGCCAGCCGCCGGTCCACGCTCGCCCGCAGCCACGGCTCGACCCGCGCCATCACCAACGCCAGCGCGCCCACCAGCAGCACGATCGCCGTTGCGGCCCCTGCGATCGCCTTGTGTTTGCCGCTCAACGCCATACGTGCCCCAAACACCGCCCCTACGCTTTCGGGCGCATTAGGATGGCGCAAGCGCAGTTGGAACGGAAGCCCTGGCGAACCGCCAGCACCGGCGCTATCTTCAGCAGATGCGTATTGCCACTTGGAACGTCAACTCGGTGCGGATTCGGCAAGAACGGCTCGTGGCGTGGCTAGGCCGCTACCAGCCAGATCTTCTGTGTTTACAAGAGCTAAAGGCCGTCGATGCCGACTTTCCGTGGGATGCCGTCCGGGATGCCGGCTATCACGCCGCTGTTGTGGGGCAGAAGACGTACAACGGTGTGGCGGTGCTTAGCAAGCAACCCTGCGAAGTTCTTGCTAAGAATTTTGCCGTGGGCGATGCGGACCCGCAGGCCCGCCTGCTCGAAGTGCGCCAGGGGCCTCTGCGTGTTCTATCGCTCTATGTGCCCAATGGTTCGGAGATCGATAGCGAAAAGTTCGTCTACAAGCGGGCTTGGCTGGCACGGGTGCTTGACCACCTCGACCGCACGGCGCAACCCAGCGAGCTCTTGGTGCTCTGCGGCGACTTCAATATCGCCCCTACCGACCTCGATGTGCGCAATTCTGCCGCCTGGCGCGACTCCGTACTGTGTTGCGACGCGATTCGTGGCGACTGGCAGCGCCTCTTAGACTGGGGCCTAATCGATTGCGTGCGCCAGATTCACCCGCAAGAACGCCTATTTTCGTGGTGGGATTACCGCAATCTGGGCTTCATCAAGAACGATGGCCTGCGCATTGACCACATCTTGGCCACGGCGCCATGCGCGGCGCTAGCTCGCGAGGCCTTTGTCGACCGCGAAGAGCGCAAGGGCGACAAGCCGAGCGACCATGCCCCTGTGGTGGTCGACTTCGACCTCGCCGTTTGACGCCGCTCACTAGATATTTGGGTCCGGCAAACAACGCCCCGCAAGCGCGACGGTGACCTGTCCTGCTAGGCAGTTGTGCGGCGTATTCTCCGAGGTACTGTCCGGTGTATTGTCCGACGTACTGTCCGGTCGGACACTTCAACTGTCCGATTGGACAATGCCTACTTTTGTATGTCCAGATGGGCATATATTAGGGGTCTGTAATTCTCAAGGGTTACTGGAAAAGCTGCGCCGCGTCAATTTGGCACGCTTTGTGCTACAGCATACTACCGAGCGTGCGGCACGGTTCCTCCCGGACAATGTCGCATCGCCTTGAGCCTGCGGGTCTTTAACGGACCTGCGAGCGAGCGCGGCACGACGCTGGCCAACTTCGCCGCCGTGCCTGCTAGGTGTGCTGAATCCACATGAGCGGGGAATCTTGTGTGGATTCAGCGGCCTGGTCGCCGTTGCGGTTGCCAGTAGCCAATGCATTCCTAGCCAGTGGCGGAGGAGCCACGATCAGAAATTTGGGGCTTGCCGCTCCGGCTAAAAAGCGACAAGGCCGCAGTCGCCCCAATTTTCGTTTCGGGGCGACCACGGCCGTGAAGCTGGTCACAAAGGAGCGGTGCCGACTCGCGGCATCACCGTCCACAGCTACAGAGGCTCCATCAGAAGCTACACAGGCCTCGCCAGAAGCTACACAGGCCTCGCCAGAAGCTACACAGGCCTCGCCAGAACCTACACAGGCCTCGCCAGAACCTAGATGGGCCTGCGGGCACCCAGCTCGGCCATTGTTGCTGTTGGGCGAAGGTGCTGGCGCCTGTGCGAACGAGCGCGCCGCTGGGCAAACGCCGGATGCGGACTCGAACCAAGCGGACCATGGGTGCGGGCAGGGCAGGTGCCCTACCAGTCGCGCTGATCCCGGCGATCGCGCTCGCGCCGGCCGCCACGACCGCCACGGCCTTCGCCGCCATCGCCGCCGCCACCGAAGTCGCCGCCGCCGCCGCCAAAGCCGCCGCCGCCAAAGCCACCACGGCTGCCGCCGTTGCGGTCACCGCCACCGCCGAAGCCGCCCGTGCGCTCGCCACCGAAGGCGGGGCCACTCGGGCGTTCGCCGCCGCCGAAGCCTGCTCCGCCCGTGCGTTCGCCGCCGAAGCCGCCTCGATTGCCGTCAAAGCTGCCGCGGTTGCCGCCGCCACCGTAGCCGCCGCCACCGCTGCGCTCACCGCCGCCGCCAAAGCCACCCGCGCGCGGCGGACGCTCCTGCGCTTCGCTGACCTTGACCGTGCGGCCATCGATCGCCTTGCCATCCATCTGCGCGACCGCCTCTTTGGCTCCATCGTCGTCTGCCATGGTCACAAAGCCGAATCCGCGCGAACGATTGGTCTCGCGGTCCTTGATCACCTTCGCATCGGCCACCGCGCCGAACTGCTCAAAAGCAGCGCGAAGCGTGGCATCTTCCGTATTCCAACTCAAACCGCCGACAAAAAGCTTCTTCCCCATGTCGTCAATCTCACTCATTTCCGTGGCTTCGGCCGGGCTGTCAGCGCCACAACCGGGTCGCCTGTCTGACTTCCTACCCGCGTACAAAACGGCTTGTGCGAAGGCACGCTGATTATAGCAGCGCTCCTAGGTCAGGAAAAGATGAATTTGTGTGGAATCTGCTCGTAACATCGCGTGTCGCGCCGGCTACAAAGGGGCCAGGGCGCGTTGACAAGCGGGTTCGGGGGCGTGACGAGCGCTTTTTGCTACTTGGGCGGCATCCGCAGCGAACCATCGAGGCGGATGGTCTCGCCATTGAGCATGCGGTTGGTGATGATTTGCTCGGCGAGCTGGGCATATTCGTCGGGATCGCCCAGGCGCGACGGGAACGGCACCGACTTGGCCAGCTCGTTCTGCACCTGCTCGGGCAGCGAGGCCAACATCGGCGTCTTGAACAGGCCGGGCGCGATCGTGCAGACGCGCATACCGTACTGCGCGAGATCGCGGGCGATGGGCAGGGTCATGCCGACAATCGCGCCCTTGGAGGCGGCGTAGGCGGCTTGGCCGATCTGGCCGTCGTAGGCCGCCACGCTGGCGGTGTTGATGAATACGCCGCGCTCGCCATCGACACCGGATTCTGATTCGGCAAGGCGGGCCGCGATGAGGCGGATGACGTTGAACGAGCCGCCGACGTTGACCATGAGCGTCTTGGTGAACGAGCCCAGGTCGTGGGCGCCAACCTTGCTAACGGTTTTGCGGGCGATCGCGATGCCGGCGCAGTTGATGCCGACGTTGACGTGCGCGCCGAAGTGGACCTCGGCGTCTTGAATCGCCTTAAGCACATCGGCTTCGCTGGTCACGTCGGTGGGGCAGAACAGGGCGTTCTTGCCGATCTCGGCGGCGACGCTGGCGCCGTGGCTGGCGGGCAGATCGCAGATCACCACCTTGGCGCCCTTGCTGGCCAAGCGCAATGCGGTGGCGCGACCCAGGCCCGAGGCCGATCCGGTAATGAGTGCAACGACTTTGCTGATCTCCATGGTGTACCTCGACGTGCAGTTGGCGTGTTCGAAGGGGGTTCGTGGCCGCTTGGTGAAGCCGGCGCGGGGGTTTTCGCACCAATTGATGATTCTGGCAATCGTCGCGGGGCGCTGTGTGATGCCGTCGTGGCGCGCAACCCTGGAACGATCGTCGCCTCCGTGTTAGAAGCCGCAGCTATGGAACGCATCGAAACAAACATCGACCCGACCACCGCCAGCTGGACCGCCCACGTTCAGCACCACACGCGTCTGCAGAGCGATCTGCGCCAAAGACTGGCGCAATTTCGCCTAGGTGGCCCCGAGGCCGCGCGCAAACGCTATACCGCACGTGGGGCGCTTTTGGCCCGCGATCGCATCGACCTGCTGCTCGACCCGGGGGCACCGTTTCTCGAGTTGTCGCCGCTCGCTGCATGGGAAATGTACGACGGCGAGGCCGCAGCTGCGGGAATCATCACCGGCGTTGGGCGTGTGGCGGGCCGCGAGGTCATGATCGTGGCCAACGACGCCACGGTGAAGGGCGGCAGCTATTATCCGCTGACGGTAAAAAAGCACCTTCGCGCCCAAGAAGTTGCGGCCGAGAATCGCTTGCCGTGTATCTACATGGTCGACTCGGGCGGTGCGTTCTTGCCGCTGCAAAGCGACGTGTTTCCTGACCGCGACCACTTCGGCCGAATCTTCTATAACGAAGCGCGCTTGTCAGCCGCTGGCGTTCCCCAAATCGCTGTGGTGGTGGGCATGTGCACTGCCGGTGGCGCCTATGTGCCGGCGATGGCCGACGAGGCGATCATCGTCAAGAATCAGGGCACCATCTACTTGGCGGGGCCGCCGTTGGTTAAGGCCGCGACGGGCGAAGAGATTTCGCAAGAAGCCCTGGGTGGTGGCGATGTGCACACGCGCATCTCGGGCGTGGCCGACCATCTGGCCGACGACGATCCGCACGCGATCCAGATCGCCCGGACGATTGTGGGAACTCTGAACGAAAAGAAGCAGATCGATGGCATCGTCGAAGCCAGTGAGCCGCCGGCCTATGACCCAGAGGAACTGCTTGGGCTGGTGCCGGGCGATCTGCGCACCCCGTACGACGTGCGCGAGGTGATCGCCCGCATTGTCGACGGCTCGCGAATGCACGAGTTTAAGCCGCGCTATGGCACACAAATTGTTTGTGGTTTTGCGCGAATACACGGTATGCCGGTGGCGATCTTGGCCAACAACGGGGTGCTTTTTAGCGAGAGCGCGCAAAAGGCCGCCCACTTCATCGAGCTAGCATGTAACCGCAAGACGCCGCTTCTGTTTTTGCAGAACATCACGGGTTTTATGGTCGGCAGCAAGGCGGAGCATGGCGGCATCGCCAAAGACGGCGCCAAGATGGTACACGCGGTGGCGACGGCGAATGTGCCTAAGATTACTGTAATTATTGGTGGTTCTTACGGTGCTGGCAACTACGGCATGTGCGGTCGCGCTTATCAGCCGCGCTTTTTGTTTACCTGGCCGAATGCGCGCGTCAGCGTCATGGGGGGCGAGCAAGCCAGTTCGGTGATGGTGCAGGTCAAGCGCGAACAAATGGCCAAGAATGGTCAGCAGTTGAGTGCCGAAGACCAAGAGGCGATCGCCGCGCCGATCCGCGAGAAGTATGAGCGCGAGGGCAATCCGTACTACGGCACCGCGCGGCTTTGGGACGACGGCATTATCGAGATGGGCCAAACGCGCGACGTGGTCGGCTTGGCGCTGTCGGCCTGCTACAACGCGCCGATTCCGCCGTGGAAACCCGGTATTTTCCGCATGTAGCGTGGCCTTCGGAGCGTAACGATGATCGTAGTCGAAGTGAGCCAAGGTATCGGTCGGATCCGCATTGACCGCGCCGACAAGAAAAATGCTTTTAATGGCCAGATGCTTAGCGATATCGAGGCCGCCATTGCCCGCCTCGGCAGCGACCCGGCTTGCCGTGTGGTCGTGCTCGAGTCGGTCGGCGACACCTTCTGCTCGGGGGCCGACTTGGCCTGGATGGCCGCGCAGTCTCAGGGCGGACACGCGGCAAACGTCAAGGGCGCCAAGGACTTGGGTCATACTTTTCACTGTATCTCTAAGTCGAAGAAGCCGGTGATAGGCCGCATCCAAGGGGCGGCGCGCGGCGGTGGCGTGGGGCTGGCGGCGGCGGTCGACATCGCAGTGGCGTCGGAGCGGGCCTCGTTTGCGCTGACGGAAGTGCGCTTGGGCCTGATCCCTGCCGTAATTTCTCCCTTTGTAGTCGAGCGGTTGGGGCCCAGTCGCGCCCGTGCGCTCTTCTTGACCGGTGAGACCATCGATGCGGCCGAGGCGTGGCGCGTGGGCCTAATCCATCACTGCGTGCCGCATGAGCAACTCGACCAGAAGGTGCAGCAAGTAGCCGAATTGCTTGCACAAGGTGGGCCTGAGGCGCTGCTGGGCTGCAAGCACTTAGTCGACTTAGTCGCCTTTCAGCCGGCCGAGGCGGTGTTTGAGCAAACGGCGCAGGCCATTGCCGAGCGGCGCGCGTCGGCCGAGGCGCAAGAGGGCATGACGGCCTTCTTGCAAAAGCGAAAAGCGTCCTGGATTCCGTGAGGTAACGTGCACAAGGTCCTGATTGCCAACCGCGGCGAGATTGCGGTGCGGATTGCCCGGGGCTGTCGCGTGCTCGGGCTGCAAAGTGTGGCGGTGTTTTCGGACGCGGACCGCCTGGCGCGCCATGTGCGGATTGCCGACGAGGCTGTGCGCGTAGGCCCGGCCGAAAGTGCGCAATCGTACTTGAACATCGAGGCGATCCTAGCGGCAGCCAAGCTAACGGGTGCCGACGCGGTGCATCCGGGTTACGGGTTCTTGAGCGAAAACTGCGACTTTGCTGACGCGGTCGAGGCGGCAGGCCTAATCTGGATTGGGCCGCCGGCCAAGGTGATCGAGCCGATCCAAAGCAAGACGTCGGCCAAGGCGGTGGCGCAAGCTGCGGGGGTGCCCACGGCGCCGGCCGCTGTGGTCGACGATTTTGAGCCTGCGACATTGGATAAGATCGCCCAAACCATAGGTTTTCCGCTGTTGGTCAAGCCGCAAGACGGCGGTGGCGGCAAGGGCATGCAACGGGTTGATCGGCGAGAGGATTTGCTGTCCGCACTGCAGACGGCGAAACGCATCGCGGCCTCGGCCTTCAAAAGCGACAAGCTGTTCGTCGAGCGGTATGTCGAGCACGCCCGCCACGTCGAGGTGCAGGTGCTAGGTGACCGTTATGGCACGGTTATTCACGCCTTTGAGCGCGATTGCTCGGTTCAGCGGCGGCACCAAAAAGTAATCGAAGAGTCGCCATGCCCGGTGCTGTCGGAGGCGGAGCGGGCGGCGATTTGCGAGTCGGGGCGCGCCTTTGCCGCCCAAGTGGGTTACCAAGGCGCCGGAACGGTCGAGTTCTTGTTCGACCCGCTCGAGCGCAAGCACTACTTTTTAGAGATGAATACGCGCCTGCAGGTCGAGCACCCGGTTACCGAGGTTGTGATTGGCCTCGACTTGGTCGTGGCGCAGCTGCGGATTGCGCGCGGCGAAAAGTTGGGCGACATCGCGCGGGGCAAGCTGACTCAACGCGGCCATGCCTTAGAAGTTCGTATTTATGCAGAGGATCCGGCGGCTGGCTATGTGCCGCAAGCCGGAACTTTGCTGCGCGCGACCTGGCCGGACGTGCCGTTTGTGCGTGTGGATGCGGGCTTTGAGTCGGGCGATGCCGTGCCGGTGTATTATGATCCGATGTTGGCCAAGATTATCGCGTGGGGCGGCGATCGCGATGAGGCGGCCGAGCGCATGAAGGCCGCGTTGCGCGAGACGACGGTGCACGGTGTGGTCACGAATATCCCGATGCTGCTGGCTCTTATGGACGATGCCGAGTTTCGCGCCAGTGCCGTGCATACCGGTTGGCTCGATGCGACGTGGGGAAGTGCGGCGCCGGGGCAGGGCGAAATGCTTACAGATTCTGCTGTTGCGCTCCTTGCGCTAGCTGGAGTCGGCGGTCCTCTCGCCCAGCGTGGCGGGGGCGATGGGGCGCAAGTGGCCGCGCGCGTTCCCGATCCGTGGGACAGCCTGGCCGGCTTCCGCCTGAGCAGCAAGGGGGCGGCATGAAGCGCAATTACCAAAGCGCGGCGACGAGTGCCGAGCAGCCCACGGCGCTTGAAGTTTCGGCCCTGACGAGCGGCGATCGCCTGCAAGTGACTGTCAAGCAAGGCGATGTCGAGCAGAAGCTGGGTGTGACAGCGGTGCAGACTCCGGCTGGCGACTGGCTGGTTGAGCACGGTGGCATTGTGCGGCCGGTGCGTCTGAGCTTAGACCGCGATATGACTTGGCTTTCGACCTCGCAGCCGGCGGATGCGCGCAGTGGTACCACCCGCTGGCGGCGCGTTGAGGCGCTGCGGGCGCGGCACGGACATGGCGAGTCGCAAGTTCGTTCGCCCATGACCGGCCGCGTGGTGCAAGTGTCTGTAAGTGTGGGTGATGCTGTCATCAAGGGCCAAGTACTCGTGGTGGTTGAGGCTATGAAGATGGAGCACGCGCTGAAGGCGCCGGCCGAGGCCAAGGTGGCCAAAGTGCTCGTCAAAGTCGGGCAGCAGGTCGAAGGCGGCCAAGAGCTGGTCGAGCTAGAGTAGCGTTGCGCCCGAACCGCCCTATCCCGTACGACCTGTCGCCAACGAGGACGAATGCAGCCTAGCGAGACTACAGTACAAATCGTCGAAGTGGGGCCGCGCGACGGCCTGCAGAACGAGCGCGTGCGCATCGGCACACCCAACAAGTTGCGCTTTGTCGCCGCGCTGGTCGAGGCCGGGCTGCGGCGCATTGAGGTGACGAGCTTCGTGCATCCTCGCGCCATTCCTCAGCTTTCGGATGCCGACGAGCTGATGGCCCTGCTCGAGAAGCGCCCCGATGTGCGCTACAGCGCCCTGGTGCCCAATGAGCGGGGGCTCGAGCGCGCCATCGCCGCAGGTATTCGCGAAATTGCTGTGTTTACCGCTGCATCCGACACGTTTGTCCACCACAACATCCACGCCAGCTTGCCCGAGTCGCTCGCGCACTTTGAACAAATCGTAAAACAAGCCAAAGACTTGGGTATCGGCGTGCGCGGCTACATCTCGACCGTGTTCGGGTGCCCGTACGAGGGCAAGATCACCGCAGAACAGGGCCTTGGCGTGGCGAGCGCCCTCTTGGCCATGGGCTGCGACGAGATCTCGATCGGCGACACGATCGGCGTGGCCACACCCGGCGACGTGGCTCGCTGGCTCGATGCGGCGCGAACTGCCAAGATTCCGTTTGATCGCATGGCGTTACACTTTCACGACACCCGTGGCATGGCTCTGGCCAACGTCGTTATCGGCTTGCAGCACGGCGTGCGCATCTTTGACTCGACGGCGGGCGGTCTGGGCGGTTGCCCGTATGCCCCTGGCGCCAGTGGCAATTTGGCCACAGAAGACCTGGTCTACGCCCTGCACGGTCTCGGTTACCAGACGGGAGTCGACCTCGACAAACTGGTGACTGCTTCAAGTCTTATTGCCAATCAACTCGACCACTTGCTACCCAGTCGCTACTATCAGGCCGCGCGGGTTCAAGCGTGTCTGCCCGTCTAAACCGCGCACAACCTCTCGCCTTGCTGCCAAGGAACAAAATGGCCCCTATTTTCAAGCTCTCCGTCGTCATGCCGTGCTACAACGAACAGAAGACCATTCGCGAGATTGTGGCGCAGGTCTTGGCGCAGCCCTACGACATCGAGCTCCTCATCGTCGATGACGGCTCAAAAGATGGAACTCAAGATATTCTTGAGGATTTGTCGAAGCAGTACCCGCAGGTCAAGGTGCTGCTGCAGCCGGAGAACCGCGGCAAGGGGGCGGCGCTGCGGCGCGGCTTTGCCGAGGCCACGGGCGACTATGTCATCGTACAAGATGCTGATCTTGAATATGATCCGCGCGAGTATGCCCAGCTGCTTACGCCCATGCTCGCCGGCAAAGCCGACGTGGTGTACGGCTCGCGCTTCGCCGGCAACAGTCATCGGGTCTTGTATTTCTGGCACTCGGTAGGCAACCGCGCGCTCACGCTGGCCTCGAACATGGCCACCGACCTAAATCTGACCGATATGGAGACCTGCTACAAGCTGTTCAAGCGCGAGGTCATCCAATCACTGAATCTGCAAGAGGATCGCTTTGGCTTTGAGCCCGAGGTGACGGCCAAGCTCGCCGCCCGTTCCAACTTGCGCATCTACGAAGTGCCAATTTCGTACGACGGGCGTACCTACGCGGATGGCAAGAAGATTGGCCTGAAAGATGCCTTTCGCGCGGTGTACGTCATCAGCAAGTACGCAGCGCTGACGAGGCTTGGTAAGTAGCTCGATTACTTCAGCTTCTCGGCCTGTTCAACGCCAGCTGCACAGCGAAAGCCAAAGTGATGGAACGGCTCATTGTCGGGGTGGTGTGGCCTGCGCCAAAACGCCGTAGCGTACTTGGCCGGCCAGTACCAACTACCGCCGCGGACTAGCTTTTCGGCGTGGCCCGGGCACTTATCTGCACCGCCACAGGGGCCCTTGGGGTCGATGCCTTCGCAGTCCTTGCCGCACTTGGCGTAGCTCGGGCTGTACCAGTCGCTCACCCATTCCCATGAATTGCCTGACATATCATAGAGTCCGTACACGCCGGGTGCGCGTAGGCCCACTTCCATGACGCGTCCCTTCTCGGGTTGCGAGAATTTCTTCTGCACGCCGCAGCTGCGACCCGTTTCGTCCATGATAATCGCGCGTTTGCAGGTGACTGGGTCGTTGCCCCAGGCGAAGGTGGCGCCGTCTGTGCCGCGAGCCGCCTTTTCCCACTCGGCCTCTGTAGGTAAGCGTTTCCCTTGTGCTTTACAGTAGGACACCGAGTCGAACCAGTTCACGCCAGTGATGGCCTGCTTGGGCCGCGAAAAGTCGCTGTACTTGGGGCCGGCGTGCGGGCATTTACCTTTCTTCTCGCAGGCTTTGTACTCGGCGACCGTGACCTCGTACAGGTCCATGTAGAACGTCTGTACCCACACCGTGGCCTTGGGTTGGGCGTTCTTGGGCTCGCCATCGGTGCCGCGGATGAAATTGCCGCCGGGGATGCACGACATGCCGGCTGGCACACCGGCACAAGGGACCGCGGTGGGCGCGCCTGCGGCAACGGCCAACAAGATGGAAAGTGCTTGCAAAATCATACTATTTCTTGGCCTTGGGCTGCGGCGGACCCGCGAGGCTAAATAACCCCTGCGGCCCCATCGCTTTGCGCACCCAGCAAATCGGCTTGGCGCTCGTCACACCCCTGCGCTCGAGCCAAGCCACGAAATCTTTTCCGCTTTGCACATAGTAGGTGTAGTGGCCGTCGGCGATCTCGTCCGCTTTCTCGGGCCGGCCTTGGGTCCGCAGCAGCACCGACTTGGCTGCATAGGGTAGATCATGAAGGTTCTTACGGGCTTGCGGCGTGTAGTTAAAGTAGGCCTCGGCATTGGTAATGTAGAATACCGTCACCTCTAGATTCTGCGCCTTCAGCACATTCGCCAGGCCGCTCATGGTGTTCTGCGCCGTCAGGTCGCCGCGCCACGCCCAGATGCGCCCGGTCTGGGCCAGCTTGCGCACATGTGCGTACTGGTCCGCGTCCGACAGCAGGCTTGGCACTTTGTCGGTCTTGTACTTCTTCTTTACTCCCAGCCACTTATCGTAGATCTGGCTGCGTCCTAGCTTGTATGCCGCCACCCAGCGTTTCTTGGTCGCCGCATCCGGCGCCTCTTTCTCGAGCAGCCCCAAACTCGCGGCCTGTTGCTTTGGTGACCAAAAACCCACAAATTCATCGGCACTTGCCGAGTTTTTTAAGTCCACGCCATACACGCCGTGCAGGTCGGTCACCACTTGGTCAAAGTCGACCAGCAGCACCAGCTCGGCCTTCATCCATCCGGCAAACAGGTAGTTAGGGTCCGTGCCCACACCCACCAGCACGCCACCCAAGCCCTGCACCGACTCGCGGTACAGGTTGTGCGCCCGCTCATCCGAAATCACGAAATGTGCGTTTGCAGCCAACTCCTTGGGTGGCGGATCGTGCTGTACTTTACTAAGTTCAGTCTTTAAAGCCTCTGGAATTGGTGATAAATCGGCTGCGCTAGCCAAGGCCGGCAGCAGCAGCAGCAGCGGCAGCACACGGAGTGCGATACGGGCCCAAAGTAGGTTTAGCATGGCAGTTTCCAGCCCCGCATGGCGGGCGGCGCGGAGCATAAACGGCGCCTGTCGGCTTGGCTACCAGCGCAGGCCCGTGCGGCGATTCGTCACCACCACCTCGGCCACGTCGCCGCGGCGGTCGGCCTTGCTATTGACCTGACGCGCTGCATAAATCGTATGGATATTCCACTCTTGATACAGGTCGCGGGTAAACGCGCAGTCGCTATTCGACAGCACCCAGCGCACCCCCATGGCGTCGAGTTCGCGCAGCACGTCGTTCAACTCGCGCTGGGCCCGCGCCGAAAAACCGCCGCCGCTATAGGCGTTAAACGAGCTCGTCGCGCTCACCGGTTGATACGGCGGGTCCAAGTACACAAAATCTAGGCCGTGGTCCTTGGCCAGCTGTGGCCACGCGCGAAAGTCCGCCTGCACCAGTGCTGCCTGCTGCAAGGCCTGTGATGCAGCTGAAATTCTGGCACTTTGTACAATATTGGGTTGCGGGTAGCGGCCGTGGGGCGCATTGAAGTGGCCCTTGCTGTTTTCGCGCCAAAGTCCGTTAAAGCAGGTGCGATTCAAGAAAAGCATTCGGGCGGCGCGTTCCACGACCGTCATCTCGACTTCGGCTGGGTGGCGGCTGCGCATCCAGTAGAAATAGGCAGCGCGCTCGTCGGCATCGCCCGCCAAATACTCGTCTTCGTATACCTGCAGTTGGTCGACTAGGGCTTGCGGTTGATCGCGCACGCAGGTGTGGGCGTTATGCACGTCGGTCGACAGGTCGGTCAGCAACGCCGTGTCGAGGCGATCGTGGCCGGCCAAGTAGAAGAACAGGGCGCCGCCACCCAAAAATGCTTCACCGTAGCGCAGTTGCCCCTGCGGCAGGTAGGGCTCAATCTGCGGAATAAGCCGGGCCTTGCCGCCCGCCCACTTCATAAAGGGCGCCGGCGTCTGAACCTTGGCAGGGCTGCGACGACGGCTGTCAAGTGCAATTGGCGGATCTTGGCGGTCAAAGTGCGTCGCGGTGGCCAGCTGCATCCAAAGTACCCCAGGCGGTATGCCCGCCGTGGAGTCTGATCCCGATGGATCCTTTGTCGAATTTTCTGCTCAACCGTCTGCACCATGGGCCGCTGCAGGTGCCGATGTGCCGATCGTCAAACCCGATCGAAATCGCGTGGTTGGATCGCTCAGATCGCGGTAAAGATCACCTGGATCGCCACCTCTGTCCACAGGTGACATGAATTGTCATGCGCATAATATATTGAAGTTAAAGCGATAATCACGACACCGGCAAGGTTCGGCTACGGTTATGCTGTTGAGTGCGGCTTGCGGATGAAAAACTAAATAATACTAACAATGTACGAGCCCCACCCTTGCGCCGCAGCGGCCGCGCGCCTAATTGATGCCGCGCAAAGTGGTCGCGGGCATTTCGCCTCGGCCGCGCATCGGTGGCGTCGCAGGGTGCATCCAACCACCGCGTGGCCTACGGCCGCAGCAACCGTTACCGTCTTCCCGCGCGACTCGGTCGCCGCAAGCCCAGGAGAGTCATGAGCGTCCTCGTCACCAAGACCGCCCCCGATTTCAACGCAGAAGCCGTGTTCGCCGATGGCAGCTTCGGCAAGGTCAGTCTCAGCCAGTTCAAGGGCGAGAAATACGTGGTAGTCTTCTTCTACCCCCTCGATTTCACGTTCGTTTGCCCCACCGAGATCATCGCGTTCGACCACCGTGTTGCTGAATTCCAGGCGCGCGGCGTCGAGGTCTTGGGCGTGTCGGTCGACAGCAAGTTCAGCCACTGGGCTTGGCGCAACACCAAGGTCAAAGAGGGCGGCATCGGCGAGATCGGCTTTACGCTCGTATCCGACATCACCAAGTCGATCGCCCGCGACTACGACGTGCTGATCAACGACGCGGTGGCCCTGCGCGCCTCGTTCCTTATCGACAAGAGCGGCGTCGTGCAGCACCAGGTCGTGAACAACCTGCCGCTCGGCCGCAATGTCGACGAGATGCTGCGCACCATCGATGCTCTGCAGTTCACCGAAGAGCACGGCGAGGTCTGCCCCGCCGGTTGGGAGAAGGGCAAGGCCTCGATGAAGGGCAGCAGCGAAGGCGTGGCCGAGTACCTCGCCAAGAACGCCAAGAAGCTGTAAGAACGCCGTCCGTAGTCACTCCGCCTCGCACTCCGCCGTTTGGCAGCGGCACCCCTCTCTCCAACGCGCTGGAGAGAGGGGTTTTTGTTGGCGACGCTTCGGCACGACAGGGGTAGTGGCGACCAGTGTGGGTGGCCCATCCGGGTTCTGCTTTTCAGTCGCTGCTGCTACTTTGGCGAAGTGGGCCGAGCGCGGGCTGCGTGGATGCCGGGATGACGCGTTGTACATTATGGATACTATTGCTGATTGTTGCCGGGTGTGGCGGCAAGATCGACTACGCGACCATCCCGGGGTCGGCGCTGTATCAGGTGCGCTGCGTGCCGTGCCACGGCGCTGAGGGGCGTGGCGATGGGCCGGCGGCGGTGGCTATCCAACCCAAGCCGCGGGCATTTAGCGATGTCGCCTGGCAGGATAGCGTTACAGATCAGCATCTTGCTAAGGTGATTGCCGGTGGCGGACTGGCGGTCGGCAAGTCGGGGGCGATGCCGCCGCAGCCCGACTTAGGCGAACATCCCGAGGCGCTGCAACGGCTTATCACCCACCTGCGCAGTTTGAAGGCCGCCCCGTTGCCAAACAGGTAGCATCCAGCCGGCTTGCACCCGCGCCGCGCCGATGGTAGACCCCTGGTTAGTGGGGGATCGATGGCGAAAGCAGGTACGCGCAAGGCGCAGCAGGGTTGGTGGGGCTTGGCGCTTGTGGCGGGGCTGATTTTTGCCGCCTGCAACACTGCCGAACCGCCTGATTCACTACCCATTTTGCATTTGCACGGCACGCCGTATCAGCGCGGTTTCCAGCACGGCTCCGCTATGGCTAGCGAGGTGCGGTCGTTCTATACCACCATGCTCAGTACCTCGCTTTTGCCGTACCTGAATCGTCAGCAGCCTGATATTGCAGCATTTCTTAAATCGTACGACTCGATTCAGCACCCCGAGTATGGCAGCGGCCAGTTCAGCTACCAGCTGCTGAGCGAGTCTGCCCTCGAGCTCGAGAAGTCGATCCCGGCCGATCTCGTCGCCGAGATGCACGGTATCGCCGATGGGGCGAGCGTGCCGTACATGCAAGTGCTGATGCTAAATACCTTTGTCGACTCTGTGATGGGGGCGCGCGCGATTACCCAGTATCTTCAGCAGATTCAGTCCCCGGTGGCGACGCAGTTTAGCTTGGCAGGTGCGGCCTCGGCGACGGCGAGTGGCGACGGCATCGACAACGATGAAGATGGACAAACCGATGAATTGGCCGAATGTACGTTGCCTTATGCCCCAACAGCTGTGGCAACACTTCGCGATGTTCCGCTAAACTCTGCATTTCGCTTCGTACTCAAAGACGCCGACGGTATCGACCAGAGCTCCGTGCGCGTGCAGCTGGTGGTGGCGGGCAAGCTGCGCACATATACGCAGAAGGATGCGCAACTCGCTATGACTCTTCAGGGTTCTGGCAGCAAGCCCGACCCGACCGCGCCTCTTGAAGTGGTGCTGACGCCGCCCGAGCCGCTGCCGGCCGCCGCGATCGTGACGATAGCCGTGCAGGCGAGCGACGCTAAGCTCGTGCTCGACCCGCCGCCGGCCAAGGCGCGGACGATGCGTATCGAGCAAGTTACTGTAACTACTGCTGGGTTTGGCAAGCCGCTGCCCGCAGCCGCCAACCTGGGGCTCTCCGACGGCACTACCCAGCCCACGAGCTTGGCGTTCGCTCTGCGCAAGGCGGCGACCAAGGACGGGGGCACACTGTTGGCCGCGCACTTTTCGCTCCTCGATGCCGGAACATCGCACAAACACTGCGTAATTCAGATCCATCAGCCCGACAGCGGCCCGCCGTTTGCCTTTGTTGGTTGGGCCGGACTGGCCTATGGCTTCAGTGGCATGTCGGCACGCGGTGTGGCGATCGCTGCTAACCATAGCGATACACTCAATAATCCGCTGGTGGCTGCCGTAAAAAAGAAGCTGCTGCTGGCCAAGCTGGTCGATACTGGTATTCCCGTTGGCTTTGCGGTGCGACAGGCGCTGCAAGCCGCCAAAACAGCAAAGGAAGCTGCCGATATGTTGGTCGCCACGCCGCAGTCCTTCGGTTGGAACTACCTGGTGGCCGATGCGAGCGGCGACCTGCGGGCTGTCGAGGCGCTGGGCGGCATCGAGGCGAGTGCACCTCACACGGTCGCCTACCCGGCCGATGCCCGCGACAGTGCGGGTAGCTATTTGTCTAGTGTGCGCGGCGACGATGTCTTGACAACTGTCCACTATCGCGCACTTGCCGATGATTTTACGGGCAAACTGCTCGGCTTCAACCTACAGCCGCAGCGGTTTTGGGATACGTACTACTACGCCTCGCTCCGCACCTATGCCAACTTGGCCCACGAAATCGACAAGGGTTACGGCATGTTTGATGCCAAGATGTTACAGGGCACTTTGCGTACTGCGAGCCTCGTCGACCCCCACGACTCGATGCAGGCGTCGATCGCCGACCTGGCCGCGCGGGTGTTGTGGGTGGCTGCAGGTCAAGTGCCCGCTACGAATGCTAATTTCGTGAAAGTAACCTTGCCAGCCTGGAGCGAACCATGAGCCGCGGCCAAGGACTCGCTTTGTTCGCCAGTTTGGCATTCTGCTTGGCAATTCCCAGTGCGTGGGCGGCCAATACCGTCACGTTGCCGCAGGGCACCTTTGTGCTCGACGAGGGCTGGGTCGATGCCGTCACGACCACCGCCTTCGACAACAATCGCAAGCCGCAGAGCCTACTGCTGCCGATTGACCGCTACGAGCCGGGCGGAGGCCTGCAAGGCACGATTACGGCCAAGCCACATGTTCGGTATCGCTTTCTGGTCAGTCAGTTGTATTACGGCCTCACCGACGCGCTGACACTTGCGGTCGGTGTGCCGCTGGTGACCTCGACGACCATCGACCCGCACCTGGGCTGGAAGTCGGGCGACTACCAATCGAGCTTGGGTCGCGCGTACAGCGAGTCGGACTTTTGGCAGTGGGCACAGTCGATGGGGCAGGGTAAGCCCGGAACATTTAACGGTAATAGTAATACAATGTCCGACATGATCCTGGGCGTGCGCTATCGTTTGCCCGACTATGGCTTCTTGCAGCCCTTGGGCCTGCGCGCGGCGCTGGGCGTGCAGATTGCGCTGCCTACCGGCAAGCCACAGGACCCCGAGCAGCTGGTCGCCGCCGGTACTACGGTGTGGGATCTGAATAATTACGGTGATGCCGAGCTGCACCTACTGTTCGACCGGCCGTTCCTGTGGGATGGGGTGCCGCGTCTGAATCTGGGCCTCGATGCCTACTACGCTTGGCTGCGGCCGCGCGAGATGGTGTCGCCCACGGGCAGCAAGAATCCGCTGTTATTGACCGCTTCGCCGTACATCGGCAAGACCTACACGCTCGACCCTGGCGATTTTGCCGGTGGCACCGTGTCGATCGACGCCGTGCCCCTCGTCGGGCCCACGTGGTCGACCTACATCTCGGGCCATAGCCTCGAAAAAGCGAGTACATTTCCGCCGCTTCTGACGCTAATCGCCGGCTACACCTGGCTGCATGTGGGCCAGACGGGTTTTGCCTCGCAGTCGCCGATGTGGACCTGGGACCACGAAAAGGTCTTCATGCCCGGTTTCAAGAACACTGTGCGGTTGGGCGCAGACCTCAGCCTTTTGCGCGTCGGTCTGCCGCTGCAGTTCTATGTGCGCTCGGCGAATCAAGAGTGGGTGCCGGGCCAGAACATCCGCGCTTCGAACTCGCTGACCCTTGGGGCGCGTGTCATCCTCAAGTTCTGGTAGCGGCCGGGCAGGTTTCAGCCGGGCCGCGCGGTGCTCGGCTTGCCCTTGCAGTGGGCCTGTGATCCAATGCCTTTGGCGGCATGACCACCCTCTCGGTCGCAGCCCGCGGAGCGCATGGAAGGTTGGCATCTGCTCGCCCAGACGGTACCCGATGCGGCATTGCAGTGGCTCGACCCGTTCGCGGCCGTAGACCCTGAGGCGCTGCGCCTGCTTGTCGCTGCCGACGTCGTATGGCTGCTCAGCCAAGGTTGCGCGCTGACGCTGTGGGCCCTGCTGCGGCCGATGGGCTGGCGGCTAAGCGGTCGTCGCCGCGTTGTACCCGTCGCTTGGCGGGGTACTTGGGCACTTGGGGCGCTTGGCCTACTTACCATTGCGACACCGTTTGTCGCTTTGGTGCAGTTGCGGTTGGCCGGCACCTATTGGCTGGGCTGGTCTTGGGTCTCGCTTGGCGCGACGCTGGCCTGGATTGCGGTCCGGGCGTGGCACATCGACCTAATTTGGCTGGCGCCTACCCAGCGCCGCGTGGTGGTGCGGCGGCGCGACCATCAAGGCAGCGTCGTGTTGCAGACGTGGCCTATCCCCAGCGTGCTCGAGCAGGCGCCGCTCGTCGACGCGCTTACCCAACATTTTGGCAGAAAAGAGGCCGTTGTGCGGTACTTAGAGCGGGCGCGCGCGGCGTGTCAGTAGGCCCGACTAGTGCAGAGCCATCCAGAGTGCTAGTGCGATCGCCACAGCGCCCGACACGCCGGCTACGACCCACAGAATCTTGATCGTCTTGCCCTGGTCCAGCGCGCGTGGCGCCACCGGCACCTGCGCAATGACCGTAGCGGCCTGGGTCGACGCGGCATGCAGGCTGGGCGCGCGCTCGGGCGGCGGCGGCACTGCTTCCATCCCCAGGCCCTGCTGAGTCGGGGCGCGGTCATCGGCCTGCGCATAGCGGGCAGGCGGGCGGCGCGTGTGGCTGCTCGCCGTCGGAGGCTGCCCAGCGGGGGGGCGGGGCACGGCCGGGCGCGACGGCACGGGTTGCACCGGCTCGGTCGCAGTCACCCCATGTTCGTGGTCCAGCGGCTCTAGAGCGGCCGGCGCCGCGCGGGGTCGCAGGGGCGCGACTTCAGGCACGGTCGCCACTTGCACAATCGGCATGGGTGGCACGTAGGCGATCGGGCTCGGCGGCACAGCCGCGGCAGCACGCTTGGCGGCTAGGTCCGCCACGGCTTTGCCCACGCCGGCGCCAACCAGTGTGCGACCTTCTGCCGGGTCAGACTCGCCAAATCCTGCGTGCTTGGCTCTGCCCTGGTCGAGCCGCGGCGGCGCAACGGGCAAGTCGCTGGGCAGGTCACTCGGAATCCCAGCGGTCAAAGAATCGCCTGCATCCCCAAATTCCCGAACAGTAGTCTTATGTTCTGCATCCTTGGGCTCTGGCCCTTTGGCCTCGGCTAGCGGTCCGCGCACCATGTCGGTCGCCAAAGTCTTGTCGTCAATGTCGTTGCCAAAGCTCTGAAAAACGCGCTTGCCTACGGTTGGAATCGCCGCTGCCGGCGGATAAATCGGCCGGGCCTCCGTCGGCCCAGTTGGGGCTTGCGCGGGGACAGCCGGCTGGGCTGGCACGGCTACCGGCGCCACCATTGCACTCGGTGGTCGAAAAGAGATGGGCGGCTTGAGCGGCACCGCCGGCTCGGCGGGCGGTAGCGGCTTTGGCAGGCTCGGTGGACGTCCGTCGGCGGCCGCCTCACTCTCGTGTCGCAATTCCTCGATAAGCTTAGCAATTTCGTCGCGAACTGCCGACGCCGATGCCGGTCGGTCGGTCGCTTTCTTGGCCAGCAGCTTGGTGATCAGCAGATCGACCCCTGCCGGCGCCTTGATGCCGTGCGCAGCCAGCGTGGGTGGCGGCGCCTTGACATGCTTGAGCAAAATGTCGATGACCGACGGCCCGTCGAACGGCGGTTCGCCCGTAATGAGCTCGTACAGCACCGCGCCCACGGCATAGAGATCGGCGTGCGGACCTACCGATTTGCCCTCGACCTGTTCAGGCGCCATGTAATGCGGCGTGCCAAATACCGATCCCGCCCGAGTCAGCGCAGCAGTCACCATCTCCGTCGGCAGCTTGGCGATCGAAAAATCGAGCACCTTGACGAAGTCGCCGCTAGCATGATCGATCAAGAACAGGTTTTCTGGTTTAATATCGCGGTGTACAATGCCCTGCGTGTGTGCAACTGCCAGCGCGGCGCAGAGCTGTTCGGTGATCCCTAGCGCGCGCTCGATGCCAATGCTGCCCTCTTCTTCGAGTACATCGGCCAGCGGCTTGCCCACCAGGATTTCCATCACCACATAGACTGTGCCGTTGGACTCGCCAACATCATGGACTGTAATGATATTTGGATGGTGCAGCGACGCTGCCGCGCGCGCCTCGCGGATCAGTCGCTTGGCGGCAATGGGGTCGCCGGCCACATCTTTGCGCAGCACCTTGATGGCGACCTCGCGCCCCAGGTTGCGGTCGGCCGCTTTGTACACGATCGCCATGCCGCCCTTGCCAAGGCGCGACTGCAGCTGATACCGGTCCGCAAAGACCGTACCCAGCAGCGGATCGTGTTCATTCTGGTCTTGACTCATAGGGTTGCCGTCAGCCTGCGCACTCGCGTCGGGTTCGCCATTGCCCCAAACAAGAACAGCCCGATTGTGCTGTGATTGCGGGCAGGTTGCGCCTCACCGCCCGCACGCGCTTTGAGGGGGAACTCAAGTGCGGCCGGTGGCGTTTGAAGATACGCAAAAAGGCCGGCTGCTGCAAGGCGTCGCCCACCTCTACGGCCCTTCGTGGGGACCGAATCGCACTGCACATTTGACAGCGACCCCTGAGCGCTCCTACACTTACCGGCCCGCGCCGCAACGGTGCGTCATTTTCGATCCGGAGGAACGCGTGGCCCGCATCACCATTGAAGACTGCCTCGATACCGTACCGAACCGCTTTGCGCTGGTGGTCATGGCCTCAAAGCGTGCCCGTCAGCTCGTCGACGGCGCCGCGCCAAGCATTGAGACGAAGAACAAGGAGTGCGTCACGTCGCTCCGCGAAGCCGCCGACGGCCGCATCCGCTTCACCCGAGCCGTGATGCCGCTGATCGAGCGCCACCTCCGCGACTAATTCGCCCAAGCGCCAGCCTAGCTGCTGCGTGCCTTTGGCTGGCCCATAGGGCCGTATTTTCACTTATAATTCTACCCACGAGTCGCCTGCTAGTCGGACGACTCGTTTGGTATTTTTCGCCGACGACGCAGTTTGTTGCTGGTGATGCCGCGGCCTACTTGCCGTCGCAGCCAAAGCGTTCGAGCCGGCTGCGGGCCTCGAGGACTCGCGTGGCAAAGCCCACGTTGCTCGGTAGCTCGCCGCGATGCAGTGCCCGAGTGGCAGCCACCGGCCCCGAATTGTAGGCACACAGGGCATACAAGACATCGCCCTGATAGCGATTCATCAGCCGAATCAGGTAATTCGCAGCAGCGTCGGCTTGGCAACTTGTGTCGATGTTGTCGCTGCAACCCAACGACCGCGCCGTGCTCGGCAGCATTTGCATAATGCCCGCCGCACCCACCGGCGACTCTACGGCCGGATTGAAACCCGACTCGACCCAGGCCACGGCCAGCAGCAGCAGCGGGTCCAAGCCGCGCCGCGCCGCTGCCCGCTCAAGCGTGCCCCGGTACTGCCGGCAGCGCTGCGCCATACGGTCGCTCGTCGTCAGTGTGCGACCCGGGCGGTAGGGCAGGTCATCGCCGCCGTGGTCGGCATCCAGGGCGGCATCGTCGTCGATCGCGGCCAGCGCCGAGCGTTCGCCCAGGGCCAGCGGCGAGCGCCGCGACGGCTCCCAGCCCTGACCTTCGGGATCGGCAAGCGTTCGCAAGGTTGGACCGCCCGGCCGAACCACCGCGAACTGCGTTGCACAGCCCGCTTGAATGGTCAGCGCCAGAGTCAGCCCCGACACGGCCAGCCACGACACCGCCAGTCGCAACACCGCCAGCCACGACGACGCGCGCACCCGAGCCGGCCGCGGGTGCGACGGCTGCAGCGGCTCCCAAAGTTGCCCAGGGTGTGCCGGTTTATGTTGCGCCGTGGCAGGCGCCATGCGGTTCTCGTTCGCGCGACGATCGCGCAGCAGCAGACGATCTGCCATATAGATTCAAGCATGTCTAGCACGAATTCACACTTTATCCACAGGCTGGCAGATTCCAGAAAGATCCCCGCAAGCTGGCGATCGCTGACCAAGCGCGGATTGCCTGTGGCGCGCACCCCGCTGTTGGGTTACATTGTTGGCCGCTCGAGCGGCGGTGCGGCCCAGTATTTGGCACCCGATCGCAACGACAAGAACGCAAGGAGTAGTATGGGTTTGTTCGACTTTCTTGGCGGCAACAAAGATCCGCAGAAGAACATCGACCGCATCAAGCGGCGCCTGATGGACCAGTATCGGCAGACGCACGAGCGCTACGAAGCGATGGACGATCTGGCCAAGCTGGGCACGCCGGCGTCGCTCGAGGCGATGCTCGAACGGTTCACGCTGCGTGTCAGCGGGCCGACCGTCGATGAAGAAGAAAAGGACTATTGTTATCACCAGATTAGCAAGTGGGGCAAGGTCGCCGAGGCGCCGCTGCGCCAGTTCATTGCCACCCGCGATGCCGTGTATTTCCCCTTGAAGGCTCTGCGCGAAATTGCTGGCGAAGATGCGGCAGTCGAGGCTCTGCTCCACGCCATCGAAGACTGCGATCCGGGTTACCACGAGGCCCTGGAGCGTTTGCGCGAGATCGTAAGTAATCTTCGCGACTTTCAGCACGATCGCGTGCGCGGTGCCCTGGTAGGTTTGCTGACCTCGCGCTCCAACGAGATCCGCTTTTATGCCTTAGACGGTCTGGCGACGTACCCCGGCGAGCAAGTGGCGCCGCACTTTGCCGAGCGTATGCTCGACCCCGATGAGTCGATGCGCGTCAAGTCGCTCGCCTTCGAGCTGGCCCTTGAACACCAAGTGCCGCTGGGGCCGTGGGCCGATGCGCTGCCTGCCATGATACCGCCCAATTATACGCTGGGCGACGACGGGCTGCTGCAGCGAGCGTAACGCCAAGAATGCGAGGCGAATGACTTTCGCACGGCGCCGAGTGAGCCAGTTATGGCGTGCGCTGTGCTGTTTCGTATCTACACCCGACGTTTTCGCGTACCCTTCCACCTTCCTTTCGAGAACGAGGCTCATGATGGCTACCGACACTCCGATTACGCCCCGCGGCCTCGCCAGGCTGCACGAACAACTGCAGGTCATGCGCGAGGTTGAGCGCCCTCAAAACGTGCGCGATATCGAAGAGGCGCGCGCCCACGGCGACCTGCGCGAAAACGCCGAATACCACGCGGCCAAAGAGCGGCAGGCGATGATTGCAGGCACCATGCAGATGCTTGAGACCACCATTGCCACTGCCACGGTGATCGACCCAAAAACGCTTTCGGGTTCGCGAGTTGTCTTTGGCGCGACCGTGACAGTGACCGATGTGGATACCGAGCAGCAGTTCATGTATCAAATCGTCGGCGACTCGGAAGCGGACTTGAAGCAGGGGCTGATCTCGATCAGTTCGCCGATTGCCCGCGCGCTCATCGGTCGCGAATCTGGCGACGAGGTCACGGCCAACATGCCCGGCGGCAAGCGCACCTTCGCGATCGACACCGTGGTATTCAAGTGATGACGAAGACGTTGCAACTGCCTAACGAACTGCTCGTCGACGCGGAGTCGCTTGAGCAGCTGGGGATGCAGCTTGCGCAGCAAATCGGTCCCGGCGATGTGCTGGCTTTGGTTGGGCCGCTGGGCGCGGGGAAAACTACGCTGACGCGCGGCCTTGCGCGGGGTCTACAGCTCGACGCCGGGGCGGTGGCGAGTCCGACCTTTGCCCTAGCCCATACCTATAGGGGCGGCGATATCACGTTGCTGCACCTTGACTTGTATCGCATTGCCAATCCGGCTGAGGCCGAGGCCGCGGGCATCGAAGACCTGCTGTACGACGCTGAGGCTGTTGTGGTGGTCGAGTGGCCCGAGCGCGCCCTACCGCTGATTCCCGACTCGGCGACCTGGCTGCAAATCGATGTCGTTGCGGGCGGACGCCGTGTCGAGCAGGTCTTGCCGCCAAAGACTCCGCCGAAAATCCTGTAGCGTCAGTATCTTCTACGCCCGCCGCCACGATTCCCGGCCCTGGTTGCTAGTGAGCGCCGCGTTTGCGAAACTACAGGTGCACCTGGGCCCGGCGTCGCCGTGGCTGCAGACGCCGCGGTCGTGCGCCAGCTTGTGGGGATTTGATGATGTGGGCCAACCTTCGGGGCCGTTTCGTTCAAAATAGCATAGGGTTGTTGTTCGCGGTGAGCGGCTTGTCCGCCGGCTGCAGCGACACCAACGCCGGCAATCAGGGCGGCGGCTTCACCGCGGGCGACAACGACGCCGACGGCTCGGGCCTCAGCGGTTTTTCGGACCTTGGCCAGGTGAACAACGACAGCGGCACGGTCGACGTCAGCTTCGGCGACTTTAAGACCGGGCCCGAAGACTTTGGCAAGCCGTGCAACCAAGCCACCGACTGCGCCTCGGGCTGGTGCGTACAGAACGACGTGGGCAAAGTGTGCAGCAAGACCTGCACGACCGATTGCGACCCGGGCTGGACCTGCAATCAAGTGCAAAGCGGCGTCGACACTGCGTTTATTTGTATGCCCAAGTTCTTGCACCTGTGCGAGCCGTGCGGAGCGTCGGCAGACTGCAACGAAAACAACGGGCTCGACCACAAGTGCGTGCCATTCGCCAGCGGCAGCTTCTGTGGCGCCAAGTGCGACCCCGCGTCGAGCGACTGCCCTGCTAACTATGCGTGCCAACAGGTACTAGACCCCGATAGCGGCAAGAATTTGTTCCAGTGCATCCCCAATAGCGGCCAGTGCACCTGCTCGGCACTCGCTGTAGCCAACAAGGCCTCGACGCCATGTAACGTCAAGAATATATACGGTACATGCACTGGCAATCGCACTTGCACGGTGGCGGGTCTATCGGCCTGCAATGCCAAGGTGCCCGCTACCGAAAGCTGCAACGGACTCGACGACGACTGCAACGGCCTGACCGACGACTTCGGCGACGCGGCCAAGTGCAAGACCACCAATGAATTCGGCACGTGCGACGGCGGCAGTTACGTCTGCAAAGATGGCAAGCAAGTCTGCTCGGCGCCCGACGCCAAGCCCGAGACCTGCAACGGCTACGACGACGACTGCGACGGCAAGACCGACGAGGGCCTGTGCGACGACGGCAACCCGTGCACAATCGACACGTGCAACACCGACGGATCGTGCAAGAATTTTCAGCCGCCCAACGCGGGTTGCGACGATGGCGACGCCTGCACCACCCAAGACAAGTGCATCGACGGCAAGTGCGTGGGCGGCGCGCAGCAGATCTGCGACGACCAGAACCCTTGCACCATGGACGTCTGCGATGTGATCAAGGGCTGCATCAAGACGGCTGCAGATGTGGGCAAACCCTGCGTCGACGATGGCGATCCGTGCACCACCGACGCCTGTGACGCTACCGGCAAGTGCACCCACACCACCCAATCGGGCATTTGCACCATCAACGGCCAGTGCGTCGCCGCGGGCAGCATCGACCCGAGCAATCCGTGCAAGGTGTGCAACCCGCTGCAAAGCAAGACAGCGTATGTACTGCAAAACGGCCTCTCGTGCGATGACGGCGACACCTGCACCGTGGCCGACAAGTGCTCGGCCGGCATCTGCAAGGGCAAGGCCATGGACTGCTCGGGTCTCAGCGGCCCCTGCACGCAAGGCTTGTGCAGCCAGGGTGCGTGCCTCTCGGCGCCCAAGCCCGGCCCGTGCGAAGACGGCAACGCGTGCACCAGCGGCGACACCTGCGTCAGCGGCCAGTGCGTCGGCACGCCCAAAGACTGCAGCAACCTCGACTCGGCGTGTACCGCGGGCGTGTGCGAGTCGGGCGTATGCATGTCAAAGCCCAAGCCCAGCTCATGCGACGACGGCAACCCGTGCACCGTGGGCGACTCCTGCGCCTCGGGCGGCTGCAAGGGCACGCTGCTCGACTGCTCGGGCCTCGACGGTCCGTGCGGCAAGGGGATGTGCCAAGGCGGCACGTGCACCGCCCAGCCGGCCAACAGCGGCGCGGTCTGCAACGACGGCAATCCTTGCACCTACAGTGACACCTGTGCCAACGGTAAATGCGCTGGAACATCAAAGGACTGCAGCGCGCTAAGCAATGCCTGCGGCCCGGGCCTGTGCAACATCAGCACCGGCGTGTGCGGCAACTCGGTCAGCAACCCGGTGTGCACGCCCGGCCAGGTCGAGAACGGCAGCCAGGGCTGCGGCAACTGCGGCAATCAAACGCGCACCCGCACTTGCACGGCCAGCTGCGGCTGGGGCGCCTGGAGCGCGTGGGGCACCTGCAGCGGCCAAGGCGTCTGCGCCGCCGGCGCCAGCGAGAGCGCCAGTCAGGGCTGCGGCAACTGCGGCACCCAAAGCCACACACGCTCATGCAGCAGCTCGTGCCAGTGGAACGCATGGCCGGCCTGGAGCACGTGCAGCGGGCAGGGCGTCTGTGCCCCCGGCGCGCAATCGACCAGCTGCGGCGACCCGTGTGCAGCCAAGGTATGCAGCAGCAGTTGCCAGTGGGGTGCCTGCGGCCTAAAGCCCGGCGCGCAATGCTTGTACAAGAACGGCTCGAACTACCAGTGCTGCGGCACCAAGAAGTGGCAATTCTGCAACAGTGATCCACCGCTCGCGGGCGGCAGCGCCTGCAGTTGGTTCCCGTGCCAGGCCGCCACCAACGCCTGTTTCTGAGGCTCCAATGCACATTCGACTCGTGGTCGCTGCGGTCGCCGTTGCCGGCGCTGCCTTTGGTGTCGCCTGGGGCGTGCCGCGGTTGGCTCAGCGTCAAAGCCAAGACGAAGCCATGCGTACACTCACGCAGCTGGTCAAGTCGGCATCAATTTACTATGTAAAACCAAGGGCTTCAGTGGCGGGCGATCGGGCCGCTTGCTCGTTCCCCAATGGCCAGATTCGCACGCACCTGGCGGCGAGTTGTTGCGACCCGGCAGTTTCGGCGGGCAATGCCCTCTGCGATCCCAAGAAGATGGAGTGGAATCGCACGCTTTGGTCGGCGCTGAAATGGAAGCTCGAAGAGCCGCACGCCTTTATCTACGCCTACGAGGGCTCGGGAACCTTGGGCGACGCGCGGTTTACCGCCACTGCCTACGGCGACTTAGACTGCGACGGCATCTACTCGACCTTTCGCTTCACCGGCCGCGGCAGCGCGCAGAGCAAGCTCGACGACTGCATTTTGACCGACACGCCGACGTTCGAAGCCGTGAACCCCGGCGAGTAGCTTGCCGCCAAGCTAGCGAAAACGCTGCAACCACACACCATCGCTCAGCTTATCGCCCGACCAGGCCACGACATAGCTGTCGGTCTCGGCCGAATAGCACAGCGAGGGCTGCAGCGGCATCTTGCCCAGCGACTGCGGCAGTGCCACGGCGGGCCCCAGGTTGGCGCCGCCATCGCTCGGAGATGTAACCACAATTTTGCGAATATAGAGTTGCGGTTCGTTGGCCGCTGCCGCCCGCCGCTCGACGATGGCCACCTGACCGGGCTTGCCGGCCACGGCGACTGCAGCTAGCACTTCGGTGTCGACCTGTAGGTCTGCAGCCGTCACAAAGGCGGCGTTCAGTCCAATTCGCCGCCAGCGCAGCGTGTTCGAAGTATCAAAAAAGACTGCACCAAACGACGTTGGCGAGGCCATGGCCACCATCGAGCCACGCGGGGTCGTCGCGGCCACCATGCCCAGGTCTTGCGCGGTGCCGTTGGCCGACAGCGTATCCGAGTACAGCCGATACTGGGCAGCTCCCTGCGGATCTTGCCAAATTACACCAACATCTGCGTCGAATGCGGCCACCGTCGGCATACTTGCCGGGGCCTGCGCCAGGGTAGCGGTTTTGGCGATCGTCCCCAGGTCCAGGCCATCGAGAATGGCTGCCTGCACCGAACCGTCGGGCGGATTCCACACTGCGAGCCAGCGGGTCGATGGCAGCGGCGCCAGCGAGGGCCGGCATTGACCCCAACAGCCCGCATCGCTGACCTTGAGCACAGCGCCCTGGGGTTTGAAATCGGGGCCCAGCAAGCTGGCGTAGATGCCGTAGGGCGACGAGCCCTTGCTGGCCTTACCCTCCCAGACGATGCCGCGGACCCCGCCTGTTTGCGCCGCTGCGGACCAGCCCATGAATTCGCCTGTTGGTGTCTCGACATAGCCCCCTTGTCCGTCGTCGGTAAGCACCTTGGCGTGGACCAGCGGCACGAGTGGGTCGACGGGCGTGACCGCGCCGCTCGCCACATCGACCGTGGCCATGGGGTACGAGCCCTTGAGCACATCTTCGACCCGCCGCCAGGTGATGAGCGCGAGTCCGCCGCCGATGGCGCTGATCGAGGCGCGGCTGACATGGATGCCCGTTTGGCTGGGGTCGATGGTCGTAGAACTGGCCAATTGCTGCGCATCATCGAGTAGATCTACGCCAAAGCCGCCATCGCGGGGGATCTGAAAGGCGCATACGACCGGGTTCAAGCTGGCGGATGTGCCCACGACGGTGCCGCGAAACCAGCCCTTCTCGACCTGGTCGATGAACAAGCGGCCTTTGGGCACGCTGACTTTTAGGCCACTGAGGTCCGCGATTGTGCCACTAACCTGCAAGCTGCCGCCGATGGGCGAGGTCTTGTCGAGCTCAAACATGTCGCCGGCCTTGGCTGCGGCGGGGAAGCGCACCGTTAGCGTCATGCCGCCGGCGCCGATCTGCTTGCCGTCGATGCGGATGGTGTCGTCGCTGTCTTTGCTGCGGCTGCCTGTGCTCGCCCCCGTAGCGGTGGGCATGGCGAGTGCGAGTCCCGCCTTGCTGGGCATCGCCACGGTCACGCTTACGGGCGCGCTGGCGACACCATCCACCACAAGCTGCACGGTCACGGTGCCTGGTCTCGCGCCAGCTATCCAGAATTTATCAGCACTTGCGCCCTTCCAGACGTTGACCGCGGGCTGTGCTTGGCCGTCGCCAGCCAACTGCGCGCCCAGCTCGAAGTCGCTGCCGCCCAAGCGCACGCTGACCTTTTCGCTGGCGGAGGGGGCGCCATCGCTGCCGCTGACCCGCTTGACCGTGACGGCGAGTGGGCTGCGTGCGGCTACGGCAAGGGTGGGGGTTACGTCGATAGCCACTGCGGTGATGGTGGTCGACACATCGGGTTGGCCATCGCCGGTGGCGGTATCGCCGCTGGCATCGGCCGGTAAGCTGTCCGATACACCCATGTCTTTACTGGTATCTGGCACCGAGATACTCGTGTCGCCGAGCTTGAACGTGACGCCGTCTGGGCCGCTGGTCCCTCCCGCGCTGCCACATGCCGCAAGCAGCGCGCTCAGCGCGAGCGTCGCCGCCAGCCCAAGTCCACGCCGCCTAAACCTCGCCGCTCGTTGCATTTCCGCTCCCCGTTCGTGCCATTTCGCGTCGTACCGTCTTGCAAGCATAGCGATTGCAGCGCCTGCCGCAAACGGGGGAGTTGCAGAAATGACCGGCGGATGCGAAAAGGGCTGCGCGTGCCGCAGGGTCGGCGGCGGACTGTTGCCGTGAATGTTCTGGACCCTCAGGCACTGCCCCGCGTGACGATGCCCCTGCCGGGGCCGCAGTCGCAGCAGTGGCTGCAACGGCTGCGCGCGTGCGAGTCGCCCAACGTGACCGCAGTGGGCGCCGACTTCCCCATCGTGTGGCAGCAGGCGCGCGGGGCGGTGGTGCAAGACGTCGATGGCAATCAACTGCTTGATCTGGGGTCGGCTTTTGGCGTGGCGCTGATCGGCCATAATCATCCCGAGATCGTGGCGGCGGTCCATGCCCAGACCGATCGCCTGCTGCACGGCATGGGCGATGTGCACCCGCCGGCGGTGCGGATTGCGCTGCTCGAGCGGTTGCAACAGCTGGCACCGGGCGACTTGGGCCACGCGGTGCTGTGTGGTGGCGGCTCAGAGGCTGTTGAAGTAGCACAAAAAACTGCACTTTTGGCGACAGGTAAGCCGGGCGTCATCGCCTTTGCCGGTAGCTACCATGGGCTTGGCCACGGCGCCCTCAGCGCCACCAGTCGCCGCGATTTTCGCGAGCCATTTTCGGCCCATCTGTCGCAGCATGTAAGCTGGGTGCCGTTTCCGCAGCCGCTGCATCCCCCGGCCGGTGTCGCCGCAGACCGCGTGGTCGAGCACGTGCTTGGGCGGGTGACCGACCTGCTCGAGCATCCATCGCAAGGCGGCATTCCCATCGGCGCGGTGCTGGTCGAGCCGATTCAGGGGCGCGGCGGCTCAATTGTGCCGCCCCCAGAGTTCTTGAAGCAGCTCGCGGCGTTGTGTCGCGACCGCGGCGTCTTGCTCATTGCCGACGAGATCTTTACGGGTCTGGGTCGCACCGGTCAGCTTTGGGCGGGCGGCGAGGTGGTGCCCGATTTGCTGTGTGTGGGCAAGGCCTTGGGGGGCGGTATGCCGATTTCGGCGTGCCTGGGCCGCCCCGAGGTGATGGCTGCCTGGGGGCCGTCGCGCGGCGAAGCACTTCATACTTCTACGTTTTTGGGCCATCCGGTGGCAGCGGCGGCGGCACTGGCCACCCTCGACCTCATTGAACGCGACAACATCGCGGGCCAGGCGGCAGAGCAGGGTGCGGCATGGCTGCGCGAGCTCAGCGAGGCCCTGCGCGATGTGCCGGGGCTCGTCGAGCTGCGCGGCGCTGGTTTGATGATTGGCATTGAATTGGCTGATATTAAATGTAAAACGGCTGGACAGCGGGTGTGGAACTGGGTGGTGGCGGCCCTGCAACAGGGCATCATCGTGCTGCCCGCCGGTGCGCGGGGCGAGGTGCTGCAGCTGACGCCACCCGTGAGCGTGACGGCCGAACAACGCAGCATCGCCGTGGCCGCCTTGCAGCGGGCGCTGTGGGCCGCGGAGCGGGCATGATCGCACTGCCTGCCGACCTACGGGCCGAGCGCGAGGCCCTGCGCCACCTCGTGCTCGCTACCATGATGGCTTGGCCCCAGCAAGAGCCGGCGCCAGCGGCCATCGATGCGCTGCTGCTTCGGTTATTTCGTTTGCAGGCGCGCGCAATTGCGCCCTATGCCAAGCTGTGCGCGGCGCGCGGCGTTGTACCCGACGATGTCGCAGACATGACGGCAATCCCGCTAGTTCCGGCAGCCGCCTTTAAGTATGCCCCGTTTTCGTTGTCGGTTTCGGGTGATGCTGCGGTCCGCTTCGACACCAGTGGCACCAGCGATGGCCAGCCCGGCCGCATCGACCTGCCCGACACCGCCGCCTACGACCTGGCGCTGCAGCAGACCTTTGCGCATTTTGTGGTGCCCGATGCCGCCGCTCTGCACGCGGTGCGGCCGTTTCGCTGCCTGTCGCTCGTACCCCACAAGCAGGCGCGCCCCTACAGCTCGCTCGGCTACATGGTGCGGCGCCTAGCGCAGCGGTGGGACGACGGTAACGGCGGTCAATTCCTAGGCAACGGCGCGGACTTTAGCGATGGTCTAGATGTGGCGGGCGTGCTTGCGGCGTGCCAGCGTGCCAGTCGCGACGCAGTACCCGTGCTGATCTTTGCGACCACTCTTGCCCTCGACACGCTGCTGCAGCGCTGGCCGGTGGGTACGCGGCTGCAGCTGCCCACTGGCTCGCGGCTGATGGACACGGGCGGGCCCAAGGGGCGGCGCCTCGAGGTATCGCGCGCGGAGCAGCATCAGCAACTGTCCGACATTTTTGGCTTAGATCCCCACCTGCTGGTCGGCGAGCTGGGCATGACTGAGCTGGCGTCGCAGCGCTACGAAGCCAATTTGCGTCGGCACTTTGGGTTGCAAGCCCCTGACTCAGATGGCTATCTTCCGCCGACCTGGCTGCGTGCGTCGATTCGCGATGTGCGCACCGGTCAGCCCTGTGCTCCGGGCGAGACGGGCCTGGTCGCGCATCTCGACCTCGCCAACCTCGACACGTGCGCGTTTGTCTTGACCGCGGACTTGGGCCACCTGGATGCGGCCGGCGGGCTGCACTTGCACGGGCGCCTGCCGGGCAGCGAGTGGCGCGGCTGTGGGCTTGACGCCGAAGAAATTACTGGGGTTTTGCGCAGCTAACTCGCGCTAGATCCGGCTGCGGATACGCGACAGGTGCTGCGTCCGCTCGACCGCCCGACCAAATTCGTCGCGCAGGTTGGCGCGGTGCTCGGCCGCAAAGGCCTCGATATACGAGTCGTATTCGCCCTTGCCGCCAAAGACATACTGCTCGACCAAGGCGCCATCTTCGCGCTCGACCAGCGCCGCCGACCGCACGCCTGCGACCTGCCGCACGGCCGGCAACATCTCTTCGATCAGCCACTTGGCCAGCTTGGTGCGCGTGTCGGCCTCGGGGTGGCGATTCTCGACTTCGTACAGCAGCGGCCCCTGCTTGGCCTCGACCAGCAGCGCCACCAGCTCGTCTAGGCTGCCGACCTGCATGTCAACATTGGCGCGTTCTTCGCCGCCTGGGCGCCGCAACAAGCACGTTTTCAAGCCCTTGCCCCGCGCTGGCACCAGGTCCGTCCTTGGCGAGGCCGACACGTGCAGCCAGGTGTCGCGCGTCACCGCGGCCCGCATCACGCCCATGCGCACAATCGCATCCCAGGCCCGCTCGGTGGGCTTGTACGCGCGGATTTCCTGACTAGTAATCGACACATCGGGCACAACACGCAGCGCAGTGACCACATCGACCTGGTGCTGGGCGTCGCAGTTGCCCACCAGCCCCACTTTCACAATCTCGCGCAGGTTGTGCATGGCGCGCGGGCTGTCGGCATAGGGCGCAGTTCGGCCCAAGTCCTCGGCAAAGACGCCCACAATCGCCGGCCGCAGCCCGGGCTTTAGCTTGCCGATCGCACCCTTCAGAATATCGGTATAGCGCACCCACGACTCGCGATCGGTTTGCTCTCGCACCAAGTCTTCAAAATCACTAACTTCTTGCTTGCCGCGAATCTCGACCTTGTCGAGCGCAGACTGCATGTCGAGCAGCGTGCCGAACACGTCGAAGGTGACGAGCTGGATATCAGCCAACCAAGCGGGCGCATTGCTCATGGGTTTCACGTGATGCCGCAAGGGTGCGGGGGCGCGCCCATCATGCCGCAACCGGCGCCGCGGGTCTATGGTATGCCGTTGCTCACCTTGATCGCGTAGTCGTTGCAAATCGGCGCTGCGCTGCCCAAGCGGTACACTTTGATCCAGAAGGTCGCGGTGTTGTCGCTGCAGACGTTCATGCCCGGTGCCCCTGGGGTGCTGGTGCACTTGCACTCGCCGCCCTTTTCGGGGTTGGGCGATGCCGTAACGTCGCCTACAAACACGGGGTTGCTGACGCCCGGGCCGCTAGGCTTGGCGCCGTAGTAGTTGGTGGCCCAGTTGTGGTCGGTCACGCTGCTGCACAAAATGGCCGTCGGGGTGCCGCGGTACACATCGAACACGAACTTGCTGCCGGGGTTGGTGATGAGCAGCACCCGCTCGTTGAACGCGTCGCAACCGCCGCCCGAGTCAGGCGAGTCGACGGCGGTGAATTTGTACCAGTCGGCCGCTTCGCCCACTACCAAGTTGCCCGTGGCCGTCATACTCACGCCGCTGTCGGGGATGCTGCCCAAGTCGACGGCCTTGTCCGACGTATTGTTCGCTGGGTAGTTCGAGTCCGCCTTGCACTCGCAGCCCGTGGCCGCGTTGCCGTCTACGTTCGAGTAGTTGGCGTTGCAGGTCAAGACGCACTGGCCCGCCGCACAGGCCTGGCTGGCGTTGTTCACGACCGGGCACAGTTGCGTCGCCGCCGCATTGTCGATGGGGCCGTCGCAGTTGTCGTCGACGCCGTTGCAAACTTCGCTTGCGCTGGGATTGACCAGCACCTTGTTGTCGTCGCAGTCGCCCGCCTTGGTCGCGGTGTACTTGCCGTTCGGCGCGCACATGACCACGCCGATGCCAAAGCCGTAGCCGTCGCCGTCGTTGTCTTGGTAGTACGTGTTCGCGCCCACCGCGTCGGTGTCGGTTACGCCGTTGCAGTTGTCGTCGGCCCCGTTGCAGACCTCGGCCATACCCGGGTTGATGGTGGCGTTGGCGTCGTTGCAGTCGCCGTTCTTGGTGGTGTCGTACGCGCCAATGCCGGCGCACAGGCACTTGGTGTCCGCCGTCACGCCGTACATGTCGCCATCGGCATCGGCATAGTAGGCCTTGCAACCCGTTGCGCCCTCGTTGTCGGGGATGGTGTCGCAGTTGGTATCTTTGCCGTCGCATACCTCTTTGGCGCTGGGATAGGTGGTCTCGTCGCCGTCGTTGCAGTCGCCGCCCTGGATGGCCGAGTACGGGAAGTTGGGCTTGCACATGCACAGCGGCGGTGCCTTGGCCGCGCCCCAGCCGTCGCCATCGAGGTCGATGAAGTAGTTGAGGCACGAGTCGGCGTTGTTCTCGTCGGTCTGACCGTTGCAGTTGTCGTCGATACCGGGGGTCAAGCAGCTTTCGGTGCCTTGCGGGTGCACGTTCTTGTTCGTGTCGTCGCAGTCATCGACCTTCACGGCGGTGTAGTTGCCGGCCGGCGCGCACAGGCACTTCGATGTGGCCTTCAGGCCCCACTGGTCGCCGTCCGCATCCAGGTAGTACGTCAAGCACGCGGCAGCGTTTTCTTCGTCGGTGGTGCCGTCGCAGTTGTCGTCGACGCCGTTGCATTTCTCGACCGCGCCGGGGTGGATGTCTTTGTTGGTGTCGTCGCAGTCGTCGCCCGCCGAAGCGGTGTACGGCGCGCTCTTTTGGCACATGCACGCGGTCTGGTTGGGGCTACCGGCGCCATCCATGTCGATGTCGGCATACAGCAGCGTGCAGCCAGTGGCGCCCACTTCGTCGGCCACAAAGTTGCAGTTGTCGTCGATGCCGTTGCAGGTCTCGACCGCGGTGGGGTGTACGCCGGGCTTGGTGTCCTCGCAGTCACCGCTGACGGTGGCGGTGTATTTGCCGCTGGCCGCGCACAGGCACTTGAAGTCGTTGCTGTCGCCGTAGGTGTCGCCGTCGACATCGGCATAGAAGGTGGTGCAGCCGGTGGCGTCTTGCTCGTCGGTCAAACCGTTGCAATTGTTGTCGATACCGCTGTCGCAAACTTCGGGCACGCTCGGGTTGTAGGCCGCCTTGCTGTCGTCGCAGTCGCCGCCCTTGGGGTTGCTATAGTCGCCGGCCGCTTGGCACAAGCACTTGCCCGCGCCGGTGCCAAAGCCGTCGAGGTCGCCGTCGACGTAGAACTGGGTGCAACCCGTGGCATTCTCGTCGGTGTCGGTGGCGCCGTTGCAGTTGTCGTCTTTGCCGTTCGCGCAGACCTCTTTGGTGGCCGGCGAGACGGCGGCATCGCCATCGGCGCAGTCGCCATCTTGGGCCGCGGTAAACGAATTCGCCGGGCCACACAGGCACTTCGAGCTGCTGGTGCCCCAGTTATCCTTGTCGCCGTCGAAGTAGAACTTAGTGCAACCTTTGGCATTTTCTTCGGTATCGGTCATGCCGTTGCAGTCGTCGTCTAGGTTGTTGCCGCAGACCTCGGTTGCGCCGGGGTGGACATCGGGCAAGGTGTCTTCGCAATCGCCGCCGCCGCTCGGGCAAACCGCAGGCTTGCCAATCACTTCCATGCCCACGTGGCAGTAGCCGTCGCCGTCGTCGTCGCAGTCTTCGTCGGTCTTGCCGTCGCAGTCATTGTCGATGTTGTCGCATTTTTCGGTGGCAAACGGTCCGACCAGCGGGTTGGTGTCGTCGCAATCGGTCGAAGTGGCCGACACATATGGCGCAACTTTGTCGCAAAGGCACTGCGAACTGCCGCCTTTGTCGCTGGCCCCGCCAAATCCGTCGCCGTCGCCGTCGACCCAGTAGACCTTGCAGCCGCTAGCGTTGGCCTCGTCGGTCTTGCCGTCGCAGTTGTCGTCTTTGCCATTGCACGACTCGGCGGCGGGGGTGGCGGCGTTGCAAGCGCTCAGGCCGCTGGTGCTGCAGGTGCGGGTGCCGTCGCAAGCTCCAAAGGAATTGCTCACCGTGCACGTGCCCGACAGGCCGCCCTCGCTGGCTTTTTTCGAGCACGCACAGGTCGCATCGTCTTTGACGCACTGCTTGCCTGAGCCCTTGACGCCCTTGCTGTCTTTGCAGGTGTAGCCGGGCGAGCAGGTGCCTGAGTCCGAGCAGTCCGAGCCGCAGAAATTGCCCACGCCGGGGTACTGCACGCATAGCGCCGAGTCGCCCGCAGAGGCGCAACCTTGGTCGCTGCTGCACGGGTCGCACAGGTGCAAAGCCTTGGGCAAGCAAGCAAAAACCGGATCGACGTCGCCGAGCTGGCCGCACTTCCAGCCCGATGGGCAGCAATCGGTGCACTTGACGCTGCAGGTCTTGCCCGCCGGCGCTTCGACGCACAGGGCGGAGTCGCAGTCCGCGGGGCTGCTACACGGCGAGCCAGGCTGACCGGCGAGCGGTTGTGCACCAAACTCGCAGACTTTGCCGGTAACGTCGCTTTGCGGGACGTCGTTGCCGCCGCTGCCGTCGCCAACCAGCGTCTCGCCAGGGGCATCGAGTCCAGCGCTGTCGCCGCCGCTGCTGAAGATGTCGCTGATGCTGGTACTGTCGCCCGTGCCCGTTTGGGTGGTGCTGCCACTCGGGGTGCCGGTGCCGCCGCAGCTCACCACAATCAGGAGCAGGCCCGCAGCGACCAGTGCGCGCAGTTGGCGATTGCTCCAGCTGTGGCTCAACAGCAAAGCGCTAGACATTATAGAGATATTTGTTTTCGGCGTGGACACGGACCGGCCTCCTCGCAGACTTGGCAACCCAAACCGAACGGCTCTCGTGCGACCTTCGCTAGCCGGCATGGCGCGGCGAGTTGATCGCACCCGCCAACTGTAACAAAAATGCCATGTCCTTTCCTAGTGGGTATGTGCGTTTTGGCGACTCCTGGTGGCCCTGCGCGCGGTGCGGCGTTGCGGCGCTGTGGCGATTGCCCTAGCATGACGGCGACCGGTCGTTTGCTTGCCGAGACTCGCTTTGATCTTGAAGATGTACACCCTATTGCCGCCTCTTCGGCAAGCTAGGCCCATGCCATGAGCGATGCGCTGCCCCCCTTTACCACCGCCGCGCCATTGGCGGCCCGCGTGCTGACCCGGACGCAGCTAGTGCCCGATAGCGGTGCCGGCGAAGTGTGTGAGCTAGAAATTACCTGGGTCGATGCTGGGTTGCAGTGGACCCCAGGTCAGTCCATCGGCGTTGTGCCGCCGGGGTTAAATGCGCGGGGGCGCCCCAATGTGCCGCGCCTGTACTCGCTCGCGAGTGCGTGGCAGCCGGGTACGAACCGTCTGACGCTGCTGGTGCGGCGTTCGCTGGCGCTCGACCCGCAGACGGGGCAAGTGCACCGCGGTCTGTGCTCGAGCTACCTGTGCGATGCCCAGCCGGGTGATGTGCTGCGGCTTACGGGGCCGGTGGGCCATGTGCTCGACTTGCCGGCCGACCCCAAGGCGGCGTGGATCCTGTTGGCGACGGGGACGGGGATTGCGCCGTTTCGCGGCTTTTTGCAGCACTGGCAACAGCTTGAGCCCTGTGCGCGCCCGCCGGTCTGGCTGGTGCACAGCGCCCGCACGCAGGCGGAGCTGGCCTGGCACGCTGAGTTCAACCACCTAGTCGAGCGCCACCCTCAGCTGATCTACCAAGTGCTGCGTTCGCGCGAGGATGCGCCCATTGCGGGGCGGCGGCCGCACCTCGACAGCGTGCTGCGCGCCCATCGCGACCGGCTGACGGAGTGGCTGGGCGAGCGGCGGGCGGTGGTGTACTGCTGTGGCGTGCGCGGCATGGTGCAGGGTGTCGAAGAGGTGTTGGCGGCGGCGCTGGGGCGCAGCGATGCGGGCGCCTGGCTCGAGGGGCAGCAGCGCTTACGCATCGAAGTTTACTAAATACAAAGCCTTAGCTTGCGATGCGGGCCGGTCGCACGCGCTGCTCAAGGTGCCACATCAGCGGCGGAAGCAGCAGGGTCAGACCGATCGACAGGGCTGCCAAGCGGTCCATGCCGCCCAAGCGGTGCCCCGGCAGCTCAAACAGCAGCTGCGACGAAGCGAACGCCCCCAGCGACGCCGCCAAGTGCTGCACGGCCGATTGCAGCGACAAGAACGCGGCGCGCTCGTTGGGGCCGGGCACAAGCGTCATCAGCGTCTGCGAGGCGACGTTGCGAAAGGCCATGGCCAAGAAGAAGCCTAGAAAGATCGCCTCGACCGGGAGCAACGGCTTTTCGACCCAGTAGCCGGCCGCCACCACCGCAGCCAATGCCGCCGCGCCTGCAGTACCCACGGCAAACGAGCCGATGCGGTCGACGAGCCGGCCGGCATAACGGGTGGCAAAAAAACTAAGGATGCCGCCAAAGAGATAGAGCGTGCCCAAGCGTTCGCGCGGAAAGCTCAGATTCAGCTGCAAATAGCTAGCAATATTAGGGATCATGCAGAATCCCGCGGCCATCAGCACCGTGGTCGTCGCCGCGGCGAGCTGCACGCGACGGTTGCCAAGCAGCGTCCGCAGGCTGGTCGGCGCGTGATCGCGGTGCATGTGTCCGGTCATGCGCGGCAAAAGGAACCACGCCGCCACCGCGATGGCCCCGGCCAGGCCTGCCACCGCAAAGAACGGCGTGCGCCATCCGCCACGGCGCGCCAGCTCGAGCCCGGCCGGCACGCCCAGGACTGAAGCCGCTGAAAATGCACCCATAACTGCGCCCATCGCCTTGCCGCGGCGTGCGGGCGGCACTACGTCGGCGATGATCGACATGGCGGTCGAAGTGGCAGGGCCGCCAAAGAAACCGGCAAGAATGCGTGCGAAAATAAGCCCTTCAAGGCTGTTGACCAGGCCGCCTAGGGCGGTGCCGGCCATCATGCCAAGCGTTGAAAGCACGAGCACGGTGCGGCGGTCCCAGCGCTCGAGCCAGAGCGAGCCCACCAAGCCAGCCACTGCCGCAGAGGCCGTATAGGCGCCGCCGATGTAGCCCAAGTGCGCGGTCGAGATGCCGAGCTCGCGGGCAAAGTCGGGGCCCAGCGGCATCACCATCATAAAATCAAGGATATTGGCGAATTGCACGGCGCCGATCACAAAGATCAGCGACCGCTCGGTCAAGCGGCCAAGGGGGGCAGCAGAAGGCATGGTGTTGCCGTACCGAGATAGCGCGGTACCAAAGGCAGGCGGGCAACCTGACGGGGAACGCGGGCGCACGCCAACCCGACCGGCGGCCCGGCCTATAGGGTAGCGCCGCCGCCGCGAACCTCAAGGGCACAGGCGCAATGCGGGCAGATTCAGCGGCAATACTGGCGACGGCGCCTAGCTGGCCAGACCGGCAACGACGCTCGCGCACAGGTCGAACACCGAGCGATCGATCACCGAGTAGAAGGCGGTGTTCTTTTGCTGGCGGCGCTGCACGAGCTTGGCCTGCAGCAAGACTTTTAGGTGCTTGCTCACGTTGGGCTGGGTGGTGCCCAGCTGATTGGCCAAGTCGGTCACGCTGCACTCGCCGCCAAACAAGCGGTAGAGCAGGCGCAAGCGCAAGGGCTCGCCCAGAATGCGGAAGCGCAGAGCGATCTCAGACAAATTGGCATCGGTCAGACCGGGCCGAAGGTTGGCGTGCATGATGGTTTCCTCTTCAGTCGGCTTGGGATTATGCATACGGAGCGCCCTGAGTTCATGGAGCTTGCGTGCTGGCCGTTCCGAAGAGATATCTTAGAGTACTCTCATAGAAAACCAAAATTGCTATAGTGCCTGGAATTGAACGAAAATCGACGCGAGCGCTGCCGGCCACCCCGCGCAGATCCGCTCGAGTTGGGCGAAATTGCCGCTTACAGCAGGTGGCCACCTAAGAAAACCTTGGCCGCGGTGAAATAGATCACGAGACCGGTCACGTCGACGAGCGTGGCGACAAAGGGCGCCGAGGCGCTGGCGGGGTCGAATCCCAGCTTGCGGAGCAGCAGCGGCAGCATCGAGCCCGTAAGCGTGCCGAACATGACCACGCCGACCAGCGATGTGCCCACCGTCAGCGCCACCCGCCCCGGGAACGCGCCGTAGCCGCCAAACACCTGCTGCCACACCAAGATGCGGATCATGCCGATCGTGGCGAGCAGCACGCCCAGCGCCAGACCTGCGGCCATCTCGCGGCGGGCCACTTTGGCAAAGTCGCGCAATCTCAGCTCGTTCAGGGCCATAGCGCGAATCACCAGGGTCGAGGCCTGCGATCCCGAATTGCCGCCCGAGCTGATAATTAGCGGCACGAACAGCGCCAGCACGACCGCTTTGGCGATCTCGTCTTCGAAGTGGCCCATGGCGCTGGCCGTCAGCATTTCGCCCAAGAACAGCACGCTGAGCCAGCCGGCGCGCTTCCGAAACATTTCCCAAAAACCGACGTCGAGATAGGGGGCGTCCAAGGCCTCCATGCCGCCGAATTTCTGAGCATCTTCCGTGGCTTCTTCGTCAACCACGTCGACGATGTCGTCCATGGTGACGATGCCCTTCATGTGGCCTTCGAAGTCGACGACCGGGATCGCCAAGAAGCCGTAATGGCGGAACAGCTTCGACACGACCTCTTGATCGGCATCCTCGCGGACGGACACCACTGCGTCTTGCATTACGTCGCGCACCGACGCATCGGCCGCCGCGCTAAACAGCTGCCGTAGCGATACCGCTCCGAGCAAATGCTGTTCTGAGTCAAGCACATAAACGTAATAGATCGTCTCGAGGTGCTCTTTGGCTTGGCGGCGCAGGTACAAAAGCGCTTCGTCGACGCGCAGATCCGGGCGTGTGCGCGCATAGCGGGTCGACATCAGGCCGCCGGCGTCGTCTTCGGCATAGGCCAACAGCACCGCGACTTCTTTGCGATTTACTTCGTCGAGCAGGCTCAGCAACGCCGCCCGATCTTCGGGATCGACCTCTTGCAGCATGTCGGCCGCGTCGTCGGGCGGCATAAGCCGCATCCAGGTACGGCGCTCAACTGTTGGTAATAGCAGCAGAAAATCGCCACTGTCGCGGGCCGGCAGCGACGCAAAGAACACCTCGGCGTCTTCGCGGTCCAGCGCCCGAAAGGCGTCCATGCGCGTGTCGTCGCCTAGGTTCTGCCACTGCTCGACGAGTTCGGTGACTTGCATGCTCCCCCTCGCCGTCGCGCTGCCCGGGCCGCCCGGCGCGTCGATACCACGATTTGCCAACAAGCGAAACCCCAGCTGCGGCAGCCGTGGTATGCGCCGGCAGAGTCCTCTATGCTAGCCGTGGAGATGGCGGCGCAGCTCGCGCCATGGCCGCAAGGGGAGGGGCATGAAGACCTGGTCCAAAGTCGCTCGAACTACTCGATTTACCTGGGTACGTCGCCTATTCACCACCGCGATCGCCGGGGCGTTGCTCGCTGCCGCCTCGCCCGCAGTCGCCCTGCCTGGAGTGGGCGAGTTTTACGTGGGCGGCGGTGGGCGCTCTTTCGGCGGAATTCCTAGCCTTACCGCGGCCTACGATGCATTGCACTACGGCTATACCTTCGAAGTGGGCGTCGACGACCTGTCGCTGTTGCGGCAGTGGGGCGTGGGCTTTCGCGCCGACTGGCCGGCGAGCTACGCGCAGAAGAACCTAGAAATCCGCTATATGCTCGTTAACTTGGCTACCATCCGCACCGTTGCTGCGGCCTCGATCGGCCTGGGCGACGACTACAAGCCCGACGGGCGCTTTGGCGGAATCGTGACGTTTCGCACAGTGTTAGGCTTGCCGTATGTCGCTACAAGTTTTGGTCTTTTTCGCGATCCGAACCAGAACACCCTGAGCAGCGCCATGTACTTGGTCGGCGGGCTGGCGTTCTAGCGGTTCGGGCTAATCGGCGCGCTTCAGCTCGGGCGGAATAAAGAACGACACGCCCGCCATCACCACCAGATTGTCGAGATAGGCCGCACCGGGCGGCTGGCTGTTGCGGTTGACCGACAGTACGCGCTTGATGAAAACGTCGTTTAAATCCAGGGTGATGGCCAGTACGCGCGACAAGAAAAGCCGACCGCCACCGCCGATGCCGGGCGCGAGCGAAACCGACGGCGGCGGCGTACCCAGGCCCGTGGACGAAATGCCCGGCGTCCAGGCCATGCCCAGCGAAAGATTGACGTGGAAGTCGTAATTCATCGGCAGCGAGTCGAGCAACATGAACTTGCCGATGAGCGGCGCGACGGTCACGCGCAGGCCCGCAAGCGCTGCAACGCGCGAGGCTTCCATGGTGAACGCCTCGTTATTCTGCGTCACCAACTTCTCGATCTTGTCGGCCGAGGCGGTGCGCAGTGGAATACCCACCATCAGATCGGCGCCGATCGCCAGCCAGTCGGTCAGGTGCAGGTCGTAGCGAGCGCCGGGCAGCATATTGCGCACGTAAGGGTCACCCAGCGTGGAGCCAAAGAGCACGCCGATCTCCTGGCGCCCCGCCCGGTATTGGGTGTTGCGCCGGACCACCGGGCTACCTTCAAGCACATCGTCGGCCTGGGCTGGCGCCGCGAAGGGCAGGGGTACCGCCAGCAGCGCGAGCGCCGTAAGCAGCGCCGATAGGGTCCATTGCGGCCGCAGCATACGCCGGGCAACCCGCCACCGTGACTGCGGAAATGGGCTGTGCTCAGCGGGCCGAGTCGGCTCGACCGGGCAACGGTGCGAACGGGGCGAGGGGTGCTGCACGCGGTCTCCGATTCAGGGCGAGGGTTGGCGCACGAACTTGCAACGCGCGGAAACGTAATGGTTCAGCGGGGGAACTTGTACTGCACCGTCGGTGGCAGCCAGAAGCCCAGCTTGATGCCGCCGAAGACTTGTTGCATCACCCGGCTATCGCTGTTTAGATAGCCCTCTTGATAAACAATGTCGCGCAGTTCGAGCGACAACGACAGCCAGCGCGACGTGTGGAAGCGCAAGCCGACACCCAGCAGGCCGTAGGGCTTGATAGTCTCGCCGCGCGAGGTGCGCAGGCCGCCGCCGCCCAGCATGCCGTAGCCGTCGATCTGCAGCACCCACTGGCTGAATACCGCAAACTTTCCGACGATTGGGCTGAATTCGACAAAGCCATGGCCGCCGGCCTGCAACGTTGATTTTTCGGGGAACAGGCCAAAGTCGTTCTGAATCTGATCAAAACCTGTCTTGGTGCCGCCGAACCACTTCGCGCCGCCCGCGCCCACGGCCCAGTGCTCGTTGATGTGGAACAGCAGGTCTACGTCCGCCGAATAGTGGTGGAACAGGGGGTCGGCCATCGACGATGCGCCGCCTAGTTGCAGCTCGACGCGATGGGCCTTGACCAGGTAGCGCTGCTGAAAGGCCTGAACGGACTTAAACAATTCCGCTTCGCCTTGTTCAGCCAACTCGCGGGTGAGCGCAGTGCGCTTGGCTCCAGCCTCGCCGCCATCGCCGGGTTGCGCCACTGCGCCATCGGCCGGCTTGCCGCTATCCGCTGGCTTGTCGTCAGTTGCCGAAGGCTTTTCTGCACTTGGTGCATCTGCGGCGACGGCAGCAGAGGGGGTCGCGGCGACGCTGATCCCGCAAGCTAGCCAAAGCGCCACGGCGCGCGCAACCCAGGGGCGAGTGGCCGGCGCGAAGGGCGTTTGCGCTGCAAGCTCGCAGAGTTGTGCGATGCGAGCCGTTTCGATTTTGCCGGTGCTGGCCTGCTCGGTACGCTGCACGGTAAAGGGCCCTTGGGGCGCGAAAAATCGCCGCGCCCCCGATGCTACGAGACAGACGGCCGAAACTCAAGCCGTCTCGACGCATGCGCCACACCGGCTACTTGCTCGGGTGGCTCCGGACGAAGTCTTCGATCTGGCTCCAAATGCGCGGCTGCTTATGCGCCCAGTTCAAGTTGGCCAGCAAGTACCCAGTTACGTCGCCGGCGTCGAAGCGATTGCCTTCGAACAAGTAGCCCAAAATGCCGCTGGTCGTAACCATTGAGGCCAGGGCATCGGTGAGTTGGATCTCGTCGCCGCGGCCCGGCACGGTGCGGGCGAGCCAGTCGAACACCACGGGATCCAGCACATAGCGACCCACCACGGCCAGCGTCGACGGCGCTTGCTCGTTCGAGGGCTTTTCGACGAGCCGATCGACGACCACTCGGCGTGGGTCGTTGGGATCGACCGAACCCGCCGCAATGCCGTACATGTGGGTCTCGGAGCGCGGCACATTCATCAGCGCTAGCACACTTTTTCCAGTCTCTTCATAGACATCCATTAGCTGCCGGGCGCACGGTCGCTGAGCATCGACCAGATCGTCGGGCAAGAACACGACAAACGGTTCGTTGCCGATCAGGTGGCGCGCACACAAGATCGCGTGCCCCAGGCCCAGCGGGCGTTGCTGGCGCACCGTCGACAGCTTGACCATCTTCGTCGGCGCCACCACCTCGTGGAGCAGCGCCTCTTTGCCGGCGCGACGCAGGATTTCTTCGAGCTGGGGGTGCGCATCAAAGTGATCGACAATGTCCGTCTTGCCCCGGCCGGTGACGATCACCACTTCTTCGATGCCCGCCGCCGCCGCTTCTTCGACGATCAGCTGAATCGACGGCTTGTTGACGATCGGCAGCATTTCTTTGGGGATCGCCTTGGTGGCGGGCAGAAAACGAGTGCCCATGCCTGCGGCGGGGATGACGGCTTTGCGGATGCGGGCCATGCGAAACCTCTGTCGGTGCGGGTTGTTTGGGGCGCTACTAGGGTTCGGCGCTACTTGGAGTGGGCGCTGCTGTAGGGGTGGCTGAGGCCGCCAGTGGATGCTCGCCAGCGTAGTCTAAGAAACTAACGATGTCGTCGATGGTGCGGGCGCGGTCGGGGATATCAGCCGGTAGCGGCGGCATGCTGGCGCGATCGCGCATGGCGGTCGGCTTGTCGATCCACCTGCGCAGCCACTCGCGGCCAATCCAGCGCGAGACGGGTACCGGGCTGCCGAGCTCGGGTCCGCCCAAGCCGCCTACGCCGTAGAGGGTGTGGCAGTTGGCGCAGAACGTGGTGTACTCTGCATAACCTCTTAAAGTTGCTTCTGATGTGCCCGGGCCTGGCTTGAGCGCGGCGGGATTGCCCACCGACGAAGACAAGTCGAGCGAAAGGACCGCCGGCAGCCAGCCCCATGTGCCACGGGCGCGGATCGCCGCGTCGGCATCGGAGTCCCACACCAAGTACAGCGGCGCCAGTTGCAGCAACTGCCCTGCGGCACTGCGGCGTTCCACTGCAAACTCAGGGCGATCCATGCGCCGCCAGGCCAGCCACGCCTTGTACTTGGTGATATCAGCTACCGCGATCTGGGTCTGCTGGCCGCCCACCATGCCCAGGCGCAGCGAGGCCTTGAGCCGCCAGCGCCGGCCGTACACGTTGTCGAGCAGACTTTCGAGCAGCGCTCCTTCGAATGGTACCCGCGCTTCCTCAAACGGGTCGAGCACGATAATCTGCTGTGCATTTAGACGCTTACCTAGGTTACGCAGCGGCAGCGACACCTCGAGCTTGCCCTCGTCGCGGCAGTCGAGGCGCGGGCCCGCCTGGGGCGCGGGCTCTTCGGTGCCTTCAGAGCTCTCGCCGCCGGCTGCGCCATTGCGCGATGTAATGAATTTGTTGATCTTCTCGCAGCCACTCAGCCCTAGCAGCAGACCGAGGACAGCCGTTCGCGCGACGACGAGCGCGGTAGTGCGAACCATCCAGGGGGCAGGGCGCATCGGCATGGTGAGCGGCTCCAGTTTGCGCGGTCGGGGGGTGCTATACCCCTGTAACTATTTCGGACTCTAGTAGCAGTCGCCTATGGACACAAGCGCATCGAGCGTTCGCGGTGCACCCCGGGCGAGTCGCGATTCTGCAACAAAACAGTCCGGCGCGCGACCCTTTGCCGGCTGCCGCGTGGCGAGTTCGCCCGGCGCGTCAGGCCTGCCACTGGCCCCACCCTCCCACTTGGTGGGGGCCCGCTCCCACGGCGGCTTGCAGCTCGGGCGCCAAGTCGCCGCGGGCCCGGTCCGCTACATCCATCAAAACTTGCCGAAAATTTCCAGCGCTGCGCAGCATTCGCAGGTCGCCCGCCGCGCCCGCCGCGGACCGATAAAACATCAAGCTTTCTTCGGGCGCTCGCACCCGCAGCGGAGTCAGGCCGTAGTTCGACTTCATGGCGATCACATCGGCGACGATGCGGCAACCTCCCCAATCGTAGTGGTCGCGGGCAAACGGCCGCTCGACCACGCTCGACAGGTCGCGCAGCCAGGCCTCGGCCCGCACTCGATCACCCTGCATGTCAAAACCAGCATCGACCAAAATAGTAAATAGATCAGCTTCTTTTCGCGAAAACGCCGCGTCGAGCAGGCGCCAATACGCGTGGACGAACGGCAGCGAAAACTGCTTGGTGGCGCCAAAATCGAGCACACCCAGACGGCCATCGGGCAGCACCACGTAGTTGCCGGGGTGCGGATCGGCGTGAATTACGCGATGGCGCAGAAAGGGCCCCCAGGTCGCCGCCACCAGCTGCGCGCCGATGCGAAAGCGCAAGTCCGCACTTGAATTGGCGTCCTGCGCGACTTCGAGCATGGTCGGGCCGTCTAAGAACTCGATCGTCAGCACCCGCTCCGATGACAGATCGGCAAAGTACTGCGGCACCAGCAGGTCGGGCCACGGCGCCATAGCCGCACGGTAGAGCTCGGCCTGCTCAATTTCTTGCCGATAGTCGAGCTCGCGGCGCAGCACAGTGGCCAATTCTTTGTAATAATGCTTGTTATCGAATACGCCACCGGCCAGCGACAGCGCCTTGGCCATCATGGCTGCATTGCGCAGATCGCTCTCGATCGCCGTGTCGACACCGGGGAACTGCACTTTGACCACGACCGCACGGCCATCGGGCAGGGTGGCGCGGTGCACTTGCCCCAGCGAAGCGGCCGCCAGCGGCGAAGGGTCGATATCTGCGAAAAGCTGGGACAAAGGCCGCTGCAACTCGGCCAGGAGCACAGCTTCGACCTGCGACCACGCCATCCGCTGCGGCGCCTGGTTCAGCAGCTTATGCAGGGCGCGCTTGGCTTCTTGTGGAAAAATATCTTGATCGACCAGACTTACGAACTGCCCAATCTTGGTGGCCGCACCCTTCATCTCGCCCAGCACTTGCACCATCCGCTCGGCTGTCGGCATGAGCGCAGTGCCCAGGTCGAGCTCGTCGCCGCCGGTAACGCGCTGCACGGCCTTGGCGGCCACTAGCTCCGCGGTGGTGCGGGCGGCCATAGTGGCCATGCGGGCCATACGGCTGAATCGCCCGCCGTCTACGTGGTTCTTGCGGGTCATCGGGCTTCCTTGGCCATGGGCGTGCCGCTGCTGCAGGGCAACGGCATGGCAGCAAACCTGGCGTTCACAGTGCTATTCCTTGGCTAGCGCAGTAGCGCTTGGCGTCGGCCTTGGCGGCTCCAGAGGTCTGGCCAAACCAAGTCTTGGCGCTGCCCAAGTCGCCGCGCGCGCAATGGATCTTGGCCAATACGGCAAACGCCTGCGGGTTGCGGCTGCCGAGCAAGCTGTGGGTCGCCTTGCGCTCCGCATCGGCGAGGCGTCCACTGGCAAAAGCCTCTTGAGCTTCGACGACTTCGGTGGGCAATGGCCCAGCAGCACGGCCCGACTCCGCAGGGTGCGCAGCGGCTTTGACCGGCGCTTCAGCCTTGGCTGCTGTAGGAGTAAGTGCCAGAGGTGGCGGCAGGCCTGCACTGGGCGCAGCATGTTGTTTTTCAGCCGAATCTGCGGCAATGACTGGATCTGTAACGACGTGGGCCAGTGCGTGCGCCTCAGTCGGCGGTGCGCTGTTTGGCATGGGCGAGGGCTTGACTGCCGATTCCGCGCGATTGGCATCTTCGGCTTGCGGCGCCGGGGCTTGCGATGGTGATGGGGCTTGCGATGGCGATGGGGCTTGCGATGGCGGTGCGCGCAGCAACCCGATCAGCACGGCGCCCAGCAGCAGCATCGCCACTGCGCCGCCAACAAAGACAGGTGCGCGCGAGGGCTTGACCGCCTGAACCGGAGTCACAACAGTCGCTTGCTCTTTAGAATCAGCATGATCACTAGGCAATAATGCAGAAGAAGATGGAGGTACGGTATCTGAGCTCTCGATAATCTTAGCAGTTCGGTCATCGATCCGACCCGCAGCTGCGGCAATGGGCGCCGGGGGTGGCACAGCAACTCGCAGCGATAGGGGCGAAGGTGTGTCGCCCGCTGCGGTTTCGGCGGTTACGGCCTCGCTGCCGTCGTACGTTGCCGCCGCCTCATCATCTTGGTGCGTCGACCCGCTCGGGGTGACAACCACGCGGTGCCCCCCTTCGCCCTCCGTCGTGCCATCCGCACGGTTCGTCAAGAAGTGCAGCGGCTCGCCGGTCAGCGCCTCGACAAACGCCCCCACATCGGCAAACCGGTCGTCGGCCTGCTTCGCTAGGGCCTTTTCGATTGCTGCGACAGCGTGTTGCGGCACCTGCGTCAAGTGTGCCGGCAGCGCTGGCGTGGGCGCGTGCACCACTTGGAAGAGCAGCCCGAGCGGGGTGTCGGCGACCCACGGCGGCGTGCCGGTCAGCATTTCGTAGACCATCACGGCCAGCGCAAACTGATCAGAACGGCCATCTACCGAGTTATTTCGACCACTTGCTTGCTCAGGCGCCATGTATTGCGGCGTGCCAAGTAGCACAGCCTCTTGAGTTTGCAGCGTTTGTGACCCACGCAGCTTGCTGATGCCAAAGTCGAGCACCTTGACGTGGTCGCGAATGGTACCGCCCGAATCCGTTGGAACTAGAAAGATATTTTCGGGCTTTAGGTCGCGATGCACCACCTCATGGCGGTGAGCGGCCAGAAGTGCAGATCCAATTTGACGAGTAATCGCAACAACTTCAGGCCACGAAAGCGATCCTTTACGTCGCAGTCGATCGCGCAACACCTCGCCCTGCAAGTATTCAAGCACGATATAGGGTTCGCCACTCTCAAGGGCCGCCAGGTCGAGCACATCGACGATATTGGGGTGGCCAATGCGGGTGGCGATCTCGGCCTCGCGGGCAAAGCGCACGTAGGCCTCATCGCGCAGACCAGTGCCTAGTAGCACCTTGATCGCACAACGTTTATTTGACAGTCGCTGATGCCGGGCCAGCCACACCGCGCCCATGCCGCCCTTGCCGAGTAGGCGCTCGACGATCCAGGTGCCGCCCACCACGCTGCCGGGCCCAAGGCCGTGTGCACCCTGGCCCGAATCGGCTTGCTCGCTGCCGCTTTGGCGACTATCCTGCGTAGCCATGAAGACTTGCCTCTGTTGCCATCGTGGACCAACTTCTGTAGTGCGTGGCCTACTCATCGTCGCATGTTTCGCGGCCTTCGCCCAGATGGGCAGCCGCAGCGCGCACGCCGGCGAAGCCGACCCCGTGCCGGGCAGCCCCGTCGACATCAGCGCCGTCGCCGGCAAGCTTGTGTACGCGAGCGACGGCAAGGGCCACACCATCGCCGCCATCCCCTTTGCCGAAGACCGCTCAAACCATATCTACTGGTCGACAGATGGTAAGACGTTCAATGCATTGCATATCACTGGCGGCAGCTCGGTGGGCACAGAGAAGTTCGACAAAGTGTTCTGGGACCCCCGCGTCAGCGCCCGCTGGCAGGCCGGCCTAGGCATGGACGGCGACGGCTGGTGGGTGCAGTGCTTCGATCGCAAGACGCTGTTTAAGGTGGTTGACGGCGATGCGCGCACAAAACTGACCAAAGCACCGCATGTTGCGCCGACCTGGGACCGACAAGCCTACGCGTTGGCCCGCGACGATAGCGGCAAGTATTGGTTTGTCGATCGAGGCGTTGGCGAAAAGTCCAAGCAATTTAGGGTCTTTGTTGGGCAACGCGGCCAACTCAAGCTGAAGCCGCTCGTTAACGTCGTCTCGGACAGCGAGGGTGACATTTTCGCGACAAAGGAAGGCACGCTGCGGCTGGTCCTTGGCAAGAGCGAGTCGACCTGGATTGCCGGAAAGCAGCACAACAAGCTGGTGTTGCTGCCTCTCGACGACAATCGGCAGCTGATCTATCGCGAGCTTGGGCCGTACCTTGGCCAGCGGCTGGGCACCCCCTGTGACGACCTGTAGCGGAGACGCTGCCTAACAATTCCTAATCTTATTCAACAGTAGAAAATGGCTGCTATCGTTCAGCCTGGGCGGTCCAGTGTGCGCTGGCGGTTGCTGTCGGGCGCTGTCCGTGCTACACCGCCGCGCCCGGCGGGGCCCTTCTTTCTTTGGCCGCCGCTAGCGAGGACGCATGAAGATCCACGAGTACCAGGCCAAGGTGTTGTTCCGCCAAGTCGGCGTGCCCGTACCCGAAGGTTATCCAGCCTTTAGCGTGGCTGAGGCCATCGAAGTGGCCAAGAAGCTGCCCGGACCCGTGCGCGTGGTCAAGGCGCAGATCCACGCCGGCGGCCGCGGCTTGGGCGGCGGCGTCAAGGTCTGCAAGACCATGGAAGACGTTGAGGAAAAGGCGGGGCAGATCCTGGGTATGATGCTCAAGACCCACCAGACGGGCCCCCACGGTCAGTTGGTGCGGCGCCTGTACATCGAAGCCGGCGCCGATATTCGCCGCGAGCTGTACCTGGGTATGTTGCTCGACCGCGACACGGGGCGGATCGTGGTAATGGCCTCGACCGAAGGCGGCATGAGTATTGAGGATGTCGCCCACAATACGCCCGAGAAGATCTACAAAGAGTGGGCGGATCCGCGCGTGGGCCTGCAGGGCTTCCAGGCGCGCAAGCTCGGCTTCAAGCTGGGGTTGTCGGCCAAGGCCGTCGGCGCATTCACCAAGCTTCTTCTCAACTTGTACAAGCTGTACATCGAGAAGGACTGCTCGCTCGTCGAGATCAATCCGCTGGTCATCACCGGCAACGACGAAGTGATCGCCCTGGATGGCAAGGTCAACTTTGACGACAACGGCGTTTTTCGTCACCCCGACATTGTCGCCATGCGCGATCTTGACGAAGAGGATGCGGCCGAGGTCGAAGCCGGCAAATACGACCTGTCGTACGTGCACTTAGACGGCAACGTCGGCTGTTTGGTCAATGGCGCCGGTCTGGCAATGGCGACCATGGACATTCTAAAGACCTTTGGCGCGGAGCCCGCGAACTTCCTCGACGTTGGCGGCGGTGCCACGGCAGAGAAGGTGACGGCAGCCTTTAAGATCATCTTGAGCGACCGGCGGGTGCAGGCGATTTTCGTCAACATCTTCGGCGGTATCATGAAGTGCGACACCATCGCCGAGGGCGTGATTGTGGCGGCCAAAGAGGTCGGCCTCGATCGCCCCCTGGTGGTTCGCCTCGAAGGCACCAACGTCGAGCTGGGGCGCAAGCTCTTGGCCGAGTCGGGCCTGCCGATCATCAACGCCAGCGACATGAAAGACGGCGCGCAAAAAGCCGCCGCCGCCGCCAAGAAGTTTGCCGAAACCGGCGCTGTGGCCTAACCCGAGCCGCGTAACAGGAGATAATCATGGCAGTTCTTGTAGGAAAGCAGACGCGCCTCCTGGTCCAGGGCATCACCGGTACGGCCGGCGCGTTCCACACCCGCCAGTGCATCGCCTATGGCACCAACGTCGTCGGCGGCATCACGCCCGGCAAGGGTGGCCAGAAATTCGACGACACCGTGCCGATTTTTAACACCGTCGCCGAAGCCATGGCCGCTACCCAGGCCAACGCCACCATGATCTTCGTGCCGCCGCCCTTCGCTGCGGAAGCGATCATGGAAGCGGCCGACGCGGGCGTTGAGCTTTTGGTGTGTATTACCGAGGGCATCCCGGTGCTCGATATGGTCAGGGCGCAGACGTACTTGCAGGGCCTGCGCGCCGACGGCAAGAACGTCCGCCTCATCGGCCCCAACTGCCCGGGTATCATTACGCCCGGCGAGTGCAAGATCGGCATCATGCCCGGCCACATCCACAAACCCGGCCATGTCGGAGTGGTTTCACGTTCGGGCACGCTGACTTACGAGGCCGTGGGCCAGCTGACCGCGCTCGGTCTGGGCCAGTCGACCTGCATCGGCATCGGCGGCGATCCGGTAAAGGGCACCGACTTTATCGATACGCTTGAGCTTTTTCAGAACGACCCCGACACCCACGCCGTCATCATGATTGGCGAGATCGGTGGCTCGGCCGAAGAAGCCGCGGCCGCCTGGGTCAAGGCCAACTTCACCAAGCCGATCATTGGCTTCGTTGCGGGTCTGACCGCCCCTCCCGGACGCCGTATGGGCCACGCTGGCGCCATCATTTCGGGTGGTACGGGCACGGGGCAGGGCAAAATCGCTGCCTTTGAGGCCGCCGGTATTGCCGTCGCGCCTACGCCCGCCGACCTGGCTAGCACGCTGCTCAAGGTTTGGAAGCGCTAGTTTTGTAACCCCATTTTGCAGTACGAGCAGGTCCGGCCACCGGCGCCGACCTCGCCCACAGTCCAACTTACGCACACGAAAGGAGCTACCCATGGCCATCGAACGCACCCTGTCTATCGTCAAGCCCGACGGCGTCGCCAACCGCCACATCGGCCATGTTGTCAGCCTCTTTGAGGCCAATGGCTTGGTCATCAAGGCCGCCAAGCTGGTCCGCCTGAGCAAGGACAACGCCGAGGGCTTCTACGCCGAGCACGCCGGCCGTGGCTTTTTTGGCGAGCTCGTCGAATTCATGACCAGCGGCCCCGTGTTGCTGATCGTGCTAGAGGGCGAGAATGCGATCTTGAAGAACCGCGAGCTGATGGGCGCTACCGACCCGGCCCAGGCCGCCGAGGGCACGCTGCGCAAGCTGTACGCCGAGAGCAAGGGCCGCAACACGGTCCACGGCTCGGACAGCCCGGCGTCGGCTGAGCGCGAGATCAAGTACTTCTTCAGCGAGACGTTTGAGCTCGTCGGTCAGTAGTCCCCGCCCCTGCATACCCAGGGCATTGCCGACCACAATCCAGCTTTGCTGACCTTTGCCAGGCGGATCGTGGCCTAACTCGAGGTCATTATGCGCGAAGTTTGGATTGCTGGTGCGGCGCGCACCCCCATCGGTTCTTTTGCGGGTTCGCTGGCGGCGGTGTCGACGACCAAGCTGGGTGCCGTGGCGATCAAGGCGGCGGTCGAGCGCTCGGGCGTGCCTGTCGATCAAATCGACGATGTGTACATGGGTTGCGTGCTGCCGGCCAACTTGGGCCAGGCGCCAGCGCGGCAAGCGGCTATTTTTGCTGGGCTACCGCAGTCGACGCCGTGTACCACGGTCAATAAGGTTTGCGGCTCGGGCGTCAAGGTCGTGATGCTCGCGGCCAGCCAGATCAAGGCGGGCGACGCCGACATCGTGGTCGCGGGCGGCATGGAGAACATGAGCCAGGCGCCGTACTACTTGGCGGGTGCGCGCGACGGCTATCGCTTGGGCCACCAGCAAGTGACCGACGCGATGATCAAAGACGGCCTGTGGGACGTGTACAACGACTTTCACATGGGCAATGCCGCCGAGATCTGCGCGAAAGACAAGACGATTACTCGCGAAGCACAAGATGCGTTTGCTGCGGAGTCGTATCGCCGGGCCCAAGCTGCGGTGGCGTCGGGCGTGTTTAAGGACGAGATCGCCCCGGTCACCATTACCGGCAAAAAGGGCGATGTGACGGTCATCGACAGCGACGAAGAGCCTGGTCGCGGTAACCCCAGCAAGTTTGCCGCGTTGCGCCCCGCCTTCGACAAGACTGGTACGGTGACGGCGGCGAATGCGAGCTCGATCAACGACGGTGCGGCAGCGCTGGTGCTGGTGTCGGCTGATAAGGGGAAGGCCTTGGGGATCAAGCCCATGGCGCGCATCTTGGGCTACGCGACCCATGCCCAGGCGCCCGAGTGGTTTACGACCGCGCCCGTGTTCGCCGTGCAAAAAGCCGTGGCCAAGGCCGGGCTCAAGCTGAGCGATATTGATGTGTTCGAAATCAATGAGGCGTTCTCGGTGGTGTCGCTGGCGTGCCAAGAGGGCCTGGGGCTCGACCCTGCCAAGGTGAACATCTACGGCGGCGCGGTGGCGCTCGGGCATCCGATTGGCGCTTCGGGTACGCGCATCCTGGTGACTTTGCTGCATAATCTGCAACGGGCCGACAAGCGCTACGGCGTCGCGAGCCTGTGCATCGGTGGCGGCGAAGCGGTGGCGATCGTGGTCGAGCGACTGTAGAACGCCGGTATTCACCAAACGCAGCAAGTCGGGTAGGGTAGCGTTGTGAAGACGCGCGCCATTCCTCTACTTTTTGCCCTACTGCTGTTCGCCGTGCCGGCCGAGGCCAAGCACCGCGGTTTTCGCTATTTTCCGCAAGACCTGGATATGGAGGCGCCGGGCACGGGTGAACTGAGCCTGCGCTCAGGGTTTACGCGCCACGGTGCGCCGGCGCTGGCCGCGCCCGACCTCGAGATCGATCTAGGGCTGCTGCGGCGCCTCGAGCTGGGGGTCGACGGGCAGTGGGGCGTCAACAACGCCGGCGACGATTGGGCTGCCACCGATCAAATGTGGTTGTCGCTCAAGCACTTGCTGTACGACGAGCGCTTGGGTAGCACCGCGTTTGCCTTGGGGGTGCAGCACGGCCCGCGCGTGGCCGCGACGCCGACCAGCAAAGGCCTGGGCTACGAGGCGTTGGCCATGGTAGGTGTGCGGCGCGAGGCGTGGCAGGCTCTGGTTTCGCTGGGCTGTGGGCTCGATCCGCACGATACGGCTCTTGGGCTGCGGCCGTGGGTGGTGATGGGCTCGGTCGACCTCGACTGGTCGCTCAGCGATACCTGGTCGCTTGAGGCGCAACTGCTTGATGCACAAGGACCTGGTGCGCCGGGCTGGGTCGAGTCGGCCGGCGTGGCGTGGCAGACGGGCTCGCGACAGCTGCGCATGGGGGGCACGACGGGGTATGCGGGCAGCCAGTGGGCGCCGGGGCTGTACGTCGGGTTTTCGCAAAAGCTCGACCTGCGCTGACACCCGCCAGCGGGCCGCAATGTTGTCGCGCGGCTGTGGCCGTGGTATGGCAAGCGCGTGGGTCGGTCGTTGCCAGCGCTGCTAGTTTTGTTCGCTGCCGCGGCGGCGTTGTTGCTCATGCAGTCCGCTTGCTCACCTGTCTATCACCGCGCGCATACTGATTTTTGGCTCGAAGCTCTGCCTGAGCCGGTGCTCGAGGTCGATCCGCCATCGCGGCTGCCGGCCGACGCGAGCGAGCTCGATGCGCAGGGGCTAGTGGTCAATCACGGTCCGTCGTTTGACAGTCCGACCGACTATACCCTCGAAATTCTGAGCGATACCGGCGATACGCTTTTCTTGCACTACAGCCTGGGCACGGGTCAGCGCATCGACGTTGAGCGTGGCGAGTTGGTGCGGGTGGTGCTTTGGCAGCGCCGCAGCGAAGGGGGGCCGCCGCTCCGGTCGCTGCTGCTCGAGGCCTACCGGGCAGGCGACCTGTTGCATCGGCGGTTGCCGGTGGTCATCGTGCAGGTCAACGGCATGATTCCTAAGAAGATACTGCCTGAGCTGCTGCGCCACGTGGTGCCCAACGACGAGGTCACGTACCAGACGTCGGAGCGCGTGAAGGGCACTTGCACACGTTCGCTGCTGCGGCGCGCCTTTGCCTCCGATGCCGACCTAGCGGCGAGCGGCGATGGGCAAGCCCCCGAGATGTGGCCCCCTGGTGCCAAGGTAGAGCGGCACGACGATCTTGACCGCTACACCGTGCAGTTCATCGACAACCGCGAGATTGTGGCGACCGATTGCGCGGACCAGCAGCGGCGGTTGTGGGCCTGGTCCGCGACGTACGTGGCGCCGCCGCCGGGCACGGCACAGAACCTGAAGCTGCTCCTAACGAAATTGCCTGATGTGCCCGAGGCGATCGCGCTGCCGCTGCCTGCCACGCCCACCGCGCTGCCGGGCCGGGGCAAAAGTAAGCTACCGGCCCTGAAGCCCTTGAAATAACTACCCTTTGATCGACTTGCCGGCGAAGCGCTTGCCCGGCGTGGGCTTGGCCTCACCCGTTGGCCGTACCACTGCCGTCTCGCTGTGCGGCTCGCGGTCGCGGCGGTCTAGCCCCTGCGCGGCAATCGGCATGGTCTGGCTCCGCAAGTCCCACCGCTCAAAGAGCCACGGCGGCGACCACGACACAAAATCGAGCTCCGCGTTCGAAAATGCGTGGCGAAACAAGCGCTCGTCGAGTGGTTCGCTAGGCAGCACTTGAGCGAACAAGGCTTCGGCCAGTTGAATGGCCTGGCCGCGCAGCGCATCGACCCCGCGGGCGTCGCCCAGCGTGCCCACCACCACCTTGAGGTGCAAGGCGCGGCCGGCATCGCGAAATTGCGCAGCTAGCTCAAGCAGTTCTTGGCTCTGTCGCGCGATGTCGGGGGGCGGCCGGTCGCGCGGAAAATTGGGCAGCGTGATGAGCAAGTCGGCCGCGAAATCACCAGATAGATCGCAAAGTTCTTGGGCAAGCTGTGGCAGGTGGCCCGCCACACTGGGGTCGCCCAGCAAACGACTCGTATCCGACGTGTTGAGTAGTAGTCGCAGCTTGGGTAGGGGCTGTTGGCCTTGGCGCTGGCCCTTGAGCTCCGCAAAGAAGTTACGGATTTCCTCTAAGTTTCCCTTCTCGATCACCCGCTGCGCCAAGAAGCGCTGGTCCATTGGCTGGCCCACCACCGCCACTTCGGCCAAGTGCCCGGCGGCATGGGCGCGCAGCACCACCCGTGCCAGCTCGGCGCGCGTCGACCGCTCAGCGGCACCCGTCAGCCACGCCACGGGGCCAAACTCGCTTGAAAGTACTTGAAAAAGCTGGGCCAGCGACTCGGGGGTGAGCAGCTCGGTACCCGAGAACAGCAGCGGCCCGGTGCGGTCGGGGTGTTGGCTCGCAAACGTGCGCGCAGCCTCGATAATTGCCTGCTGCATCAGCTCTTGCGGATACTGCTCGATGCGGAAGCCCGGGCACTTCTCGTGGCAATCGCGGCAAGCGTCGATGCGGTACCACTGCTTGGCGCGAAAGGCCTTGAATTCGCCCGCACTCTCTTGCTCGAACTCGCGATAGACTGTAATATCATACTGTTGCGATTCGATTTGCTCGCGCCCCAGCGGCCACAGCACGCAGTTCGGCACGTTGTACGGCTTGATGCGCGCGCCATAGCGCTGCAGTGCGGGCAGGGCGGCGCGCACCCCCTCGACCACATCGGCATACGGCACAAAAAACCGACCAAGATCATCCACATTGCTGCGCTGGGCAATAAACGGCTGCACCATGAACAGCCGCACGCCCAAGGGGGCGAGCAACTCGACCATGGCGCCAATGTGTTCTACGTTCTCGCGCAGCAGGATTTGGTTGTTCATCAGCCGCAGGCGAATACCCAGCATTTCAGCCAGTTCGCCCACATGCCGCAGGCCGGTCAGCGCCTGCTCCAGCGCGCCCGGGGCCGCCGCCAGGCGATCGTGCAAGGCGGGCGTCGGCCCGTGCAGGCTAAACGTCAGGCCATCGACACCGGCGCGCAGCATCGCCTCCGCAAAGCGCCGGTAGGCCAACATGCGGCCGTTGGTGGTTACGCCGATATGCCTAAAGCCTCGTTGTTTTGCATAGCGAATTAGGTCCAGAAAATCGGGACGAATCGTCGGCTCTCCGCCCGAAAACCCGATCTCATCGTATTCGTTCTGCGCGGCCCAATCGATGCGTTGGCGGATGGTGTCGCCGCTCAGATCGAGCTCCGCCTCTTGCGGCAATGCGCGGTAGTCGAGTTGCGTGCAGTAGTGGCACCGGCTATTGCACGAAAACCCGGTTTCGATAGTGAGCAGCTTGGTCACGCGGGCCTCCGAGGCATGACGCTAGACCATGCAGCGCCCGCATGTCGAGTCGCCGCAGCCAACGCCGCGCCGCGACGCAGGTTTCGCAAGGGCGGTTTTCGTTGACGGTGCGTGCATCTGGGCGTATCTTCTTGCCCAGCGCGTGGCCCGTGTGGCGCTTGCAGTCACAAAACGCACTGATTTTACAAGCTAGTTTCGATTTAGCCAGCTCGCAGGTCGATCGTGTCCGACTCGTCTCCGCAACTCGTGCTGCCGCCGCGCCGTGGTCGCTACAAGCTGGCCACTGGCATCGGCCTCGTCGTCGCCAATATGGTCGGCTCGGGCGTGCTCACCACCGCCGGTTTTATGGCCGACAGCCTGGGCCCGCTTTGGATATTGACCGCTTGGCTGGTCGGCGGCCTGATCGCACTCGCCGGCGCCCGCGTTTATGCCGCCCTTGCCGACGAGCTGCCGGGCTCGGGCGGCGAATATCGCTATCTATCGAAACTTGTTCATCCCTTTGCCGGCTACTTGGCCGGGTGGACGTCGCTGCTGGTCGGCTTCTCGGCGCCGGTGGCGATGGCGGGCCTGGCTGCAGGTGCCTATCTAGGCGTTTTACTTGGAGTTGATCCCCGCACGGCGGCCGTGGTAGCGGTGGTGGCGGTCACGGCGATTCACGCCTTCCACATTCGCGCGTCGTCGCTGGCGCAAAACCTGCTCGTCAGCGTCAAAGGCGTGCTGCTCGCCGCGTTTTTGATTACCGGCCTGGCGATGGGCAGCAAGGTTCTGCCGGCGTGGCATCCAAGCACCGCCGCTGATGCCGTGCACCCCTTGGCAGCCTTTTTCAACTCACTAGTTTATATCGGATTTTGCTACAGCGGCTGGAACGCGGTGGTCTACGTTGCCGACGAATTCGCCCATCCCAAGCGCGACGTGCCCCGCGCCATGATCATTGGCACGCTGTTGGTAACGCTGCTGTACCTGGGCGTGAACTGGGTGTTTGTCGCCAACTTGACCCCTGCCGACCTAGCGCTCGTCAAGACCGAAGACGAAAAACTGACGCTAGGTCATCTGGTTCTGAGCCATCTGCTGGGGCCAGTGGGCGCGATCGGCATGTCGACTGTGGTGCTGATTGCGCTGGTTTCGTCGCTATCGGCGATGACGCTTGTGGGGCCCCGCGTTTACGCTGCGATGGCCGAAGACCGCTTCTTGCCTAGTCTTTTTAGGCAACGGGCCGACTCGCCGCCGCTGGCCTCGGTGCTGCTGCAGTCCGCCGTGGCGATCGTGTTGATTTTAACGCAGCAATTCGCGGTGTTGCTGAACAATGCCGGTGCGATCTTAACTCTGACCAGCCTGCTCGCGGTCGCAGCGCTGGCGTGGCGCAAGGGGCGGACCCTGGCAGTTTCGGTGCGCTGGGCGGCGGCGATCTATTGCCTGGCCTCGGGCTGGGCGCTGGTGTTTTCGATTCGCAGTACGCCCAGTTCGCTGGTGTGGATGGCGGCGATCACCGTGCTGTCTGCGGTCGGCTATCGCATGACGCGGCGGGTGCGCGCGCGGCAAAAGCTCGCGGCAGTGCCCGCGCCGGTTGGCGAGCCGGTGCTGCAGCCGGCCGAGTCTGATCGCAAGATTGCCTGATTGAAAGCGTAGTTACGGCACATGACCGAGGGCTTCGACCAAGGCATCGACCACCTGCTGCTGTTCGTCGTCGCTCAGATTGTGGTACAGCGGCAGCGCCAGACTCTGCGCCGCCCAGGCCTCGGTGTAGGGCAGCGGATCGCGCAGAAGATCGTGCCACGCCGGCTCTAAATGGGCCGCCAGGATGCCACGGCGAGCGCCAATGCCCTGATCGTTGAGCCGCCGCAGCACCTCGTCGCGACGCGTCGCCGGATCGCCCTGACCGGGGGCGACACACACGCAAAATGTCTGCACATTCCAGTGATCGTCGGCGCGGGGTTGCAGGGGCGCCACTTCGTAGCACTTGGCCAACAGCACTTCGTAACGCGCCGCAAGTAGGCGCCGTCGCTCGATAATCTCGCCCAGTCGCCGCAGTTGCTCCACGCCGACCGCCGCCTGCAGGTCGGTCATGCGAAAATTCCAAGCGGGTTCAAGGTATTGCTCGCGTTTACCTCCCTGGTGGCGCTGGTCGGCGGCGATGCTCATGCCGTGTTGGCGCAGCCGCCGCAGCCGCTCGGCGTGCTCGGGGTTGTTGGTCAGAATCGCGCCACCTTCGCCCGTGGTAATCACCTTGCGCGGATGGAAGCTAAATACCGAAAACTCCGCGTCTTGTGCGATGGCCTCGCCCTTGTGCAGCGAACCCAGCGCGCACGCCGCGTCTTCGATCAGCACTGCACCGCGATCGTGGCAAAGTCGGCGCATCTCTTGGCGATCAAAGGGCACGCCCAGCTGGTGCACTGCGATCACCGCGCGGGTCTGCGGCGTCCAGACGCGATCGACGCTATCAGGAGTAATATTGGGCAGATCCGGCGCCACATCCGCAAAGACCGGATTCGCCCCCACCATCCACACCGCGTTGGTGGTCGCAATGAAGCTGAGCGACGGCACAATCACGTCGTCGCCCGCGCGCACGTTCGCCGCAATCAGCGCCAAGTGCAGGCCCGCCGTACCCGACGAAACAGCGACCGCATGGTCTGCACCGCCGATCGCCGCGAGATCGTTCTCGAATGCTTCGACGCGTGGCCCTTGTACTACCCAGCCCGATTTGAGCACGGCTGCCACTGCCGCCAGCTCTTCGGGTCCAAACACCGGTTGAATGATCGGAATCATCGGCCGTCCGCGCGGCAGCAGCGCCGCGAGTTGGGGCTAGGATAGCTTGCCGCGCGCAGGCTTGCGACTGGTGCGCTCGACACGCTGCCGGTTGGCCGCTAGTCTAATCCCTACTCAGTCGCTAGGGTAAAAACTGAGATTCGAGCGAGAGCTGAAAAAGTATGCAAGTATCGGCTGTTCAAAGACAACATATTCCCGTCGCTGCCCTGAGCCACCTGCAGGCCCTCGAAGCGGAGTCGATCCACATCATGCGCGAGGTCGCGGCGAGTTTTGAGCGGTCAGCGCTGCTGTTCTCGGGCGGCAAAGACTCGATCGTGATGCTGCGGCTGGCCGAAAAGGCCTTTCGCCCTGGCAAGTTTCCGTTTCCGCTCGTGCATATCGACACGGAGCACAACTTCGCCGAGGTCATCGACTTTCGCGATCGCCGCGCCGCAGAGCTGGGCGAGAAGCTGATCGTGCGGAGCGTTGAGGACTCGCTGCGACAGGGGCGGATTGTCGAGCGCGCGGGCCAAGACAACTCGCGAAATCGTATGCAGATTACTACGCTGCTCGACACCATCGCGGAGCACCGCTTTCAGGCCGTGTTTGGTGGCGCGCGTCGCGATGAAGAAAAAGCCAGGGCCAAAGAGCGGATTTTCTCGTTTCGCGATCCGCACGGTACCTGGGACCCCAAGAACCAGCGGCCCGAGCTGTGGAATCTGTACAACGGCCGCATCCACGATGGTGAGCATATCCGCGTGTTTCCGATCTCGAACTGGACCGAGCTCGACATCTGGCACTACATCGATCAAGAAAAGCTAGAAATTCCAAATATTTACTACGCCCATCGCCGGCCAGTAGTGGTGCGCTCGGGGATGTTGGTGCCAGTCAGCCACCTGCTGCAGCCCGCGCCGGGCGAAGTGGTCGAGGAGCGGACGGTGCGTTTTCGCACGGTGGGCGACATGACCTGCACCGCGTGTATTGCCTCCGAAGCTGCCGATGCCAAAGCGATTATCGACGAGACGGCGGTGGCGCGCGTGACCGAGCGAGGCGCGACCCGCGTCGACGATCAAGTCAGCGAGGCATCGATGGAAGACCGCAAACGCCAAGGCTATTTCTAGGAACAACCGCACATGGACCTACTCCGCTTTTCGACCGCCGGCAGTGTCGACGATGGCAAGTCGACTTTGATCGGTCGCCTTCTGTTCGACAGTAAAGGCGTTTTTGACGACCAGCTGCAGGCGGTGGCGCGTTCGACGGTGAATCGAAGCGCCGGGCCGATCGACCTGAGCCTGCTGACCGATGGCCTCCGCGCCGAGCGCGAGCAGGGCATTACCATCGATGTGGCCTATCGCTATTTCCATACGCCATCGAGAAAATTTATCATCGCCGATACCCCCGGGCACGAGCAGTACACGCGCAACATGGCCACCGGTGCGTCGACGGCCGACTTGGCGATCGTGCTCGTCGATGCGCGCTACGGCGTGCTGACCCAGTCGCGCCGCCACACCTTTATTGCCGCGCTGCTCGGCATTCGCCACCTGGTGGTCGCGGTCAACAAGATGGACCTGGTCGACTGGCGCCAGGCGCGGTTTGAGCAGATCGTCAGTGATTACCTAGCTTTTTCGGATCAGCTGGGCCTCGAGGCGCCCACATTTATTCCGCTGTCGGCGCTGCTGGGCGACAACGTGGTCGAGCCCTCGGCGCACATGCCCTGGTATCGCGGCCCGCTGCTTCTGCACCATCTTGAAACTGTTGAGGTAACTGGGTTCGAGGCCAGCGCGCCGCTGCGTTTTCCGGTGCAGCTCGTGATTCGCCCTGACCTGGATTTTCGCGGTTTTGCTGGGCAGTTGGCGGCCGGGCAGGTGCAAGTTGGCGACGAGGTAGTCTGTTTGCCCGCCGGTACGCGCAGTAAGGTGGCGCGAATTGCTACATACGACGGCGACTTGCAGGCTGCGGCCGCGCCAGCATCGGTGACAGTGCTGCTCGAAGATGAGATCGACGTCTCGCGCGGCGACATGCTGGTGCACCCCGAGCAACTGCCAATGATTGTTCGCGAATTGGACGCAAAACTGGTGTGGATGGACGGCCAGCCCCTGGACCTGGCCCGCCCCTACTTGGTGCGCCATACCAGCCGCAGCGTGCGCGGGCGAGTGGCAAAATTGGCCCACCGCATCGATGTGAACACGCTGGAACACATCGCGACGGACACGCTAAACTTGAACGAAATTGCACAGGTGCGTCTCAATTTGGCGCAGCCTCTGTATGTCGATGCCTACGCGGACTGTCGCGCTACGGGCAGTTTCGTGCTCATCGACCCGCTCACCAATGCGACGGTGGCGGCGGGTATGGTAGACCGGCATCAGAGCCCGCAACCGCATGTGCACACGGACTTTCGCCGCCTCGACCGAGCTGGCCGTGCCGCGCTACACGGGCATCGAGCCTTGGCGATTGCGCTTGAGGGGCCGCCTGAGCTGAGCGCGCGTGTCGCGGCCGAGCTCGAGATTCGTTTGCTGCAGCGCGGGATTCAAGCCCTTCGCGTCGACGCCGCGTTTGCCCATCCCCTGACGGTCGCTACCGCCGCGCCCCTGGGCGAAGTGGCCGCAAGTCTGATCGAGCGCTTGATCGAGGCCGGGCACGTGGTGATCAGCGATCTGCCCCGACTTGCCGAAGCCGGGCGGCTGACGCCAGCTGACCTAGTGCGGGTGAGTATGAGCGAGGGAGGATCGGCGGATCTGCATATTGATGCAGGGGAATTGTCGGCAGCGGCCGTGGTCACGCGCGTGCTGACCTGGCTGAGCGACGCCGGACTTTTCGCCGGCAGCGCCATGCTGGGCCGAGGCGCGGGGATCTGACCGGCGCGAAACGCTGAATCGCCGCCCATGTGCTTGCGTTAGAACCGATTGCGTGCGAATTGCCCTATAAGGGGCGCCCTCGCGCACGTCGCCTCGCACGAAAAGGGCCATGTCGCACTCCTCACCGCACGCTCAACCTTCGTTTTTGGAGCGCTGGATTCGGCGCTACGCCATCTTAGCCTGCCGTCGCCCCTTTGCGGTGCTCGGGGTGTTGATGTCGGTGGTGGCCATATCGGGCTGGTACGGCGCCGGTATTTCCATTCGCTCGAACTTGGCGGATTTGTTCCCCGATTCTACGCCTGCGGTGCAGGTGGCCAAGCAAGCGCAAGACACGCTGAAGTCGTCGGCCCAGCTGACGGTGATGTTTGGCAGCCCCGATCGCGCCAAGAATCGCGCACTGGCCCAAGCGGTCTGCGATGCGGTCGAGAAGTGGCCCGATGTGGCCGCTGTCGATTGTCGCCGCGATGTCGAGTTTTTCCGCAAGAATGCTGCTCTTTTCCTCAGTGTTCCCGAGCTCGAAGATATCGACATCAAGGTGCAAAAGGCGGTCAAGAAGGCCACCGAAAAGCAGCTGGTCGACGATGCGCTGACCGAGGGTCTCGACGAGCCGGCTGCGGTGACGCCGAGCGCTGCGGTCACGCCAAGTGATGCCGCTTCGCCCACGGCCGTGGCGCAGGCAGGGGCCGCAACTCCCGGTGATTCAGACCGTTTTTCGCTGCCCACCGACGAAGACCTGAAGAAGCGCTTTGCCGCAGACGACATCCGCGAGTGGGACGAGAGCGCCGACGGTTCTGTCTTGGGAATTCGAATTTTCCCAACGATTCCTGCCGGACAGATGGACCGCTCGGCTGAATTTGTCGCCAAATTGCGCAAGACCATCGACGACTTGCACCCGCACCAGTACAACCCCGACATGGTGTTCGCTTTCTCTGGTGATTACGCGGAGATGACGGAGGAGGTCGACTCGATTCGCTCGGGCCTCATCATTACCTCGGCGATCGCGCTGGTGGTGATCGCCCTGATTCAAATGGCCTATTTTAGGCGGTTCCGTGCGCTGATCCTCATGTCGATTCCGCTCGTGGCCGGCTCGGCGCTGACGCTCGCCTTTGCCCGCTTCAGCCTGGGTTACCTCAATGTGATCACAGCGTTTATCTTCTCGATGCTGTTCGGCATGGGCAACGACTTCAACGTCTACACCCTCAGCCGCTACCTCGAAGAGCGCTCGCTGGGCAAGTCGCCCGAAGAGGCCGTTGTCGAGACCACCTCGACCCTGATTCGCGCGTTGCACCAGGCCGCGCTTACCACCTCGGTGGCGTTCTTTGCCTTGATTGTGCTCGACTTCCGCGGGTTTTCGCAGTTCGGTCTGATCGCCGGCGTAGGCGTCGAGATCGCGCTGTTTGCCACTTTGCTGCTGTTTCCGCCGCTCGTGATGGCGATCAACCGCTTTTGGCCGGACCGCGCCGTGTCGCAAGACCAAGCTGCCGGCGCCAAGTGGATGGGCTGGTTTACGCAACCCCGCGTGGCCAAAGTGTTCTTGATCGGTATCGGCATCATCACGGTGGTGTCGTTTATGTCGGCGCGCCAGTACGATTTCGAGACCGATTTCCGCAAGTTGCGCACCGAGCCCAAGGCTTCGAAAGACGACTCGGATCAGAGCAAGCCGAGCGCCAAGACCCGCGAGGTCGAGGTGAAGTACCGGTCGGTGGCGTCGGGCCGCTCTGGGTCGCCGATCGTCGTGGTGGCCGACAACCTTGAAGACGCGGGCGTGATTCACCGCTACCTTGAAGACCATCGCAAAGAGCTGACGCGGCTGCGCTATTTCGTGTCGATCCACAGCTTTGTGCCCGAGGATCAGGCCAAGAAGGCCCCTGTCATTGCACGTATTCGCGATCGCTTGACCGCCAAGCTGGATGCGATGGAGGGCAAGGCCCACGACGACGCCAAGCGCGCGATCGACCTTCTGCAGGCCAAGCCCTACACCGCGCAAGAACTGCCTGATTTTGTGCGCAAACGCTTCTTGGACAAGAATGACCAGCTGGGCCGCTACCTGCTGCTGTACGCCAACGGCAATCTGGCAGAAGCGAAGTCGATTCGTCAGGTTACCAGCCAGGTCGGTCAGTTCCACGTCGGCGCCAAGCTCTATCGCTCTACGGCCAGCTACTTCATCTTGGCCGAGGCCGACGACATCGTGCGCAAAGAGGGGCCCATCGCGGTGATCCTAGCGGCGATCGCGGTACTGGTGGTGATCCTGTGGCATTTCAAGAACATCACCCTGTGCTTGTACTCGTTCATTCCGTTGACCGTGTCGTTCATCGTGTTCTTGGCGTTGGCGCGCAGCCTGAATCTGAGCCTAAATCTGTTCTCGGTCACCACGTTGCCGGGCATCTTGGGCATCGGCATCGACGGCACCACCCACATCTTGCACCGCTGGTACGAAGAGGGTGAGAATGCCAATGTGCGTGTGATTGTTCAGCAAATCGGCGGTGCAGCGTGGATCGCGCTCATCACCACCACCGTGGGCTTTACCGCGCTGCTTTTCCAAGACAACCGCGGCATGCAGAGCATCGGCTGGATGGCGACGCTGGGTCTGTTTAGCGTGTGTCTGCTGGCGAATATTCTGGCTGGGGCCATGCTTGCGGTGATTCCGCCGCGGCGCAAGGGCGTCAAGGCCCCTGTGGAGACCACGTGATTGTGCGCTCGCTCAGCCTGCTGTTAGCCATGGTGCTAGTGGTTTTGGCTACTTCGGTGGCGCACGCCAAGCCGTCGCGGGCGCCGTCGCGGCACGATGGAGCGCCCAGTCTCGATGCGCGCGATGAAACGGCGCTAGTGGGCCCGGCAGCGACCACAGGCGATCCCCAAACCCTAGATTCTCAAGGGACTTGGAGCGTGAAGCCCCGGCGCGTCGAACGTGCTGCAGGCAGTGAGTCGACGGTGTGGTGGCTCAGCGGCGCCGCGGAAGCCCGTATGCAAGATGGCTTTGTGCGCGCCCGGTTGCCCGTAACAGGTGGGCTGACGTCGCTGATGCTGCGCGCCCATGTTGACCGCAAGCAAGACGGCAAGAATCAGCTGGCGGCGCTGTCGGGCTATGGCGTCAGTTTCGAGAAAGGGCGTGTCGATGTGCGGCGTTTCGACGGTCCGTCGGCCAAGGCGCTGCTGGCCGGGGTGGCGCTGGGCGAAGTGGGCGACGAGGTCGAGATTACGGCCTGGATGGTCGGGCCGCATCTGCACGTCGAGGTGATGAACGGCAAGAATTTCGATGTGTTGGCGACATTGAGTGTGTCGGACGCCACCTACCCCGAGGGGGTGTGCGGTCTGCGCCTGGGCGGCAAGCACGAGGGCAAGCTGACGTGGCTGTCGGTGCGACCGGCGGGGCGCCCATTGCCGGCGCGGCCGGGCGCGATGGGGCCGCTGCGCTACCTGCAAGTGGCGCAGACTCAGGCTGGGCTGTGCGGGGCGGTGGCCAGTTGCAAAGTGGTCGACAAGACGGCAGATGCCGCGATTTTGCAAGTAGATGCCCTGGGTTTCGAGGCATTGAAGCGGCAGCTGCCCGCCTATAGCGAGCTGTTCTTAGACGAGCCGCGCGGCTTGGCCGATCCGACCTTTCGCGCCGCCTCGCGCCAGCCGCCGCTGACCACCGCGACCGGTTTCGCCTTGGATCGCAGCTACAAAGACGCGCCGATGGTCGAGGCGCTCTTGCGCGGTTATGCCCAGCGCTACCCCAAGCTGGTGCAACTGGTCGAGGTGGCGCGCACGACGCAAGGGCGGTCACTGTTTGGGCTGCGCATCCATGGTGGGGCGCAACCGGCTGAAACAGTTCCGCAAGTGCTGATCAATGGCGCCCACCACGGCGTGGAATTGGCGGCGCTCGAAGAGGCGCTCGACGCGTGCGGCGCGCTGATCGAAGGCTATGGCCGCGACCCGCAAGTGACGGCTTGGGATGAACAATTGACGATTTGGTGCGTGCCTTTGGTCAATCCCGACGGCAACTACGCGTATCTGCACGTGTCGCGCCATGGCGGCAGGAAGAACGGTCGCGATACCGATGGCAACGGCCGCGTCGACCCCAGCGACGGCGTGGATCTGAATCGCAACTACCCGTTTCGCTGGCACACGCTGGGCGAGGTGGCCAGCAACGGCGAGCCGCACCGCGCCTGGTACCGCGGGCCGCGGGCTGCCAGCGAGCCCGAAGTTCAGGGAATGATGGCGCTCAACGACGCCGAGCACTTTGTCGCCTCGGTGTCGTACCACACGCAGGCCAATGCCATTTTGGTGCCGTATACCATCCCCGAAGCCCTGGACCCCGAGCCGAACGAGGCCTGGGACGTCGCCAAGCTGATGGCGGAGCGAGCGGGCCGGCAGATCAGCGGCAAGCCTTTGCAAGTGCGCCGGCGGCTTTATGCGGTCGATGGCGTGGACCAAGACTGGCACCGCGCCGCCCATGGCACTACGGCGTTTCTGGTCGAAATGACCAAGACCAACCCGGGGTTAGACGCCTTGCACAAGATGGTGGCGGCGACGCGCGGCACGTGGCAGGCGCTGCTCGACCGCGTGGTGGCGGGGCCGGCGGTGCGCGGGCGGTTGCTCGATGCGCAGGGGCAGCCGGTGGTGGCTGAAGTGCGCGTTAAGCAAGTAAAATTGCGCGATGGCGAGCGCTGGACCTCGCGCTGTCGCGACGGCCGCTTTGACCGCTTGTTGCCGGGCCCCGGCGCCTACAACCTTGAAGTGGTCGATACGCAAGGTAAAATCGTCGCCACTCGCGCCATCGAGGTCGCCGCCGGCGGCGCTGCGGGCGCGGTGGTGCAGCTCGACTGGACGATAGCCCTGCCTGCCGCCAAAAACTCGTGCAGCCGTCCTGACTTGTGCGCGGTCGACAGTCTATGCGACGGCCAAGCTGGCCGCTGCGTCAGCCCGGGCCCAGGCCGCTGGTGCCGCATCGACGGCCAATGCATCGAGCGTGGGCAACGGACTACCGCTGGCGCGTGCAACCCCGATCGCGACCCTTGGGGCTGGACACAGGGCTAATCCCTATAAAACTACTGCGGTTTGTGCTCGCCAATGATCATGGTGCAGCGTCCGCGCATCGGCAAGTCGCGCTGCCGCGTGGTCATGCCCAGGCTTTGCGCCAGCTCGGCTAGATGCCGCAGCCATGGCTTGTATGGCATGCTGTTATCGGAGCAACAGGGCACAATCACAAACGGAAGCTGATGGTGCGCGGCGTACTCGACGATGATGCGGGTCGCGCCGTCGGCGTGCAGACCCACGATAAGGTCACACGCGCAGGGTTCATCAAGTTCCAGAAGCTGCTCGCGGTAGTCGAGTCCGGGCAGGTGCTTCCAGCGCACGTCAAACGTGGTGCACTGCCGCCCGCGCACCGTTAGGGCTTGATTCAGCTTGCCCATACCGCCGGCGACATCCCAAATGCGGGGTGCGGCAAACTGCTGGACCAAAAAATCGGCGAGGAGGTCGAAGCGGGCGAGGTCGGCCATAAACCCAGGCTAGTCGTCGTCATCGACGCCGGGGATGGTATACCGCGCGGTAGGGATGGCCTTCAAGCGTGCCAGTGGAATTCGCTTGCCAGTGCGCTCACAGAGGCCGTAGGTGCCTGCGTCCATACGTGCGAGCGCGGCCTCGATGTCGGTCAGTTCTTTGCGGCCGCTGTCGTCGAGCGCCTGCATGACTTCTTCGCCATCGACCTCGTTGGCCAGATCTTCAAAATCCTGGGCGCGCGGGCCATCCGTGCGACGTAGAGCAACCTCTAGCTCAGTGATACGCTGTTGCACAAATGCCAGCCGCGCCTCAAGCGCGGCACGGATGTCGGAGTAGTCTTGCATGGCGTTCCTTGCGGTAGCCGGCGCGGTCTCGCTTGTGGGCGGCCGCCTCGTCACCTGCAAGAAATCTAGCACGGGCGCCGCGGGGTTGGGCCGCACGGCAGTCGCCCCAGGTCATAGAGTGGTCACGCGCAACGCTGCAAAGTTCGCGCCCAATTGGCCTTGAGCGCGGTAGTGGCCTCGGCGGGGCCGGGCTCGAACACCCGCTGCATTTTCCAGGCGGCGCGGGCACTGTCGAGGCTCGCGAACCAGCCGACGCCGATGCCGGCCAAGATGGCGGCGCCCAAGGCCGTCGTTTCGACTACTTCGGGGCGCACTACCCGGCACTGCAACAGATCCGCTTGAATTTGCATCAGAAGATCGTTCTGACTCGCGCCACCATCGACACGCAGCTCAGCCAGGCGTTGCCCTAGGTCCTTCTCCATCGCATCCAGCAAGTCGGCACACGACAAGGCGATACCTTCGAGCGTCGCCCGCGCCAGATGGGCCTTGGTGGCGCCGCGGGTAAGGCCCGCAATCAGGCCGCGCGCCTGCGGATTCCAGTGTGGGGCCCCCAGACCGACCAGCGCGGGCACAAATGTAACGCCAAGTGAGTCGGGCACTGATAGGGCCAGCGCCTCGATTTGATGCGCAGAGTCAATGATTTGCAGCCCATCGCGCAGCCACTGCACCGCGGCGCCTGCGATGAACACGGCCCCCTCGAGCGCATAGTCGAACTGGTCGCCGACTTGCCACGCCACGGTGGTCAGCAGGCCATGCTGCGACGCCACCCGCTGGCCACCGGTGTGCATGAGCAAGAAAGCCCCTGTACCGTAAGTACATTTTGCCATACCCGGCTGAATGCACAGCTGCCCGCACAGCGCCGCCTGCTGGTCGCCCGCCATGCCCGCCACCGGGATACCGTCGGGAAGTCCCGGCACGCCGCGGGTATGGCCATATACCTCGGCCGACGACTTAACTTGTGGCAACAGCGACTTAGGGACGTTCAGCAAGCTGCACAGCTCGTCGCTCCACTGCCGCGCGCCGATGTCGTAGAGCAGGGTGCGCGAGGCATTCGACGGGTCGGTCACATGGACCGCGCCGCCCGTCAGCCGCCACACGAGCAGGGTATCCACCGTGCCAAAGGCCAGCTCGCCGCGATCCGCTTGGGCCCGCGCATCGGGCACGTGATCGAGCAGCCATGCCACCTTGGTACCCGAAAAGTACGCATCGATGGGCAGCCCGGTCAGCGCCCGGACGCGGTCTTCGTGCCCCGCAGCCTTCAGCGCGTCGCACACCGGGGCGGTACGCCGGCACTGCCACACAATCGCGTCGTGAATCGCCTTACCAGTCGAGCGGTTCCACACGGTCGTCGTTTCGCGTTGGTTGGTAATGCCGATGGCCGCGATGGCGCTGCCGCTGACGCCCGTGGCCGTGAGCACACCGGCAATCGCGTCGAGGCACGAGCTCCAAATCGCTTCGGGGTCGTGCGACACCCAGCCGGGTTGCGGATAAAGCTGTGGAAATTCACAATTGACCTTGCCCACCACCCGCAGTTCGCGGTCGATAAGCAGCGCGGTCGAGCCCGTGGTGCCTTGGTCGATGGCCAAAACGTAGTTCTTCATGCGAACCTGCCTGCGATCGTGGTGGTTTATTGCTTAGCGGTCGTGCTGCGGCGGCGGGCCACCAGTGCCGTGCAGAGGCCGAGCACGCTGGCCCAGGCCAGGCTGCTGCTGCCTATGGGGCGCGCGCTGCAGCCGCTGGCGGGCGCGGCATTGGGCACCGCCTGGCTGACCGTGTCGCCGGTCGCATCGCCGCCGCTAAGGCCCGCGCCGTCGTCGCCGCCCATGCCCGGTTCTTGGCTCGAGCTCGCGTCGTCGCTGCCGGGGATGCTGCCGGCGTCGGTCTCGGGCAAGGGCTTGCAACTGGGTGGAATTGTGTTGCTATCGCAGGCGCTGCCGGGCGGGCACGCTTCGCTGGTGGCGACCCCCTGGCTGCTGCAGTGGAGCAGCGCGCCATCGCTGCCGCAGACGTCGTGCGCGGCCGTCAAGTTGGGCGGGTTGGGTACGCACACGCTCGCCGCGCACAGGGCCCCGCCGCTGCCGCCGCTGCCCGGGACCTCGACGCAGACCTCTTCGCCCTTCTTGCACGTGGCCTTGACCAGCTGGCCTTCGCTGCACACGCCGATAGCCATGGCGCCGCCGTCGGCCAAGCAGACTGTGGCCGAGCCGCTGGCGGGGCAGACCGTGTCGACGCAGTGCGGGCCCTGGGCGCTGAGGATGCACATGGCACCCGGCTTGACCGCGCAGTCCGTGGTGCCGCAGTCGCTGCCTACGACCTTGGACCCGTCGCAAGTGGGCGTGCAGCCTTTGGGTTTGCAGATCGCCGCGCCGCCGCCCGCGGGCATTTGGCAGGTGCTGTCGCCGACGCATGGCTTCGGGGTGATGTCGCCGTTGGTTGCGCAGGTGTAGCGTTTGCCGTCGGGTAGGCAGACGTCGCCGGCGACAGGAGCGCTGCTCGCATCTTTGGCGCAAAACGCCGAGACGCACTTGGCGGCAGCACCGGCGGCGGTCGAGCAGAAGGCGCCGTATGCGCTGCAGTCGCCCTTGGTTAGCGTGCCGTCTTTGCAGGCGCCCAAAATTGCGTTGTTGGTCGAGGGCAGGCACACGCTCGAATTGCCCTTGGCGGGGCAGTACTTCGACACGCAGCGCAGGCCCACGCTGTCGTTGACGCAGGTCGATTCGCTGGGGGCGCAGTCGCTTTTGCTGCAGTCGGCCTTGGTCATGACTGTGCCGCTGCAAGCTGGGGTGCACGCTGGTGGCGCGGTGTCGCCGCTAAAGGTGTCGATGGCCGCCGTGGTGCCGTTCCAGAGGTCCATGTCGACATTGCCCGTGATGCCCGAGACGCTGCCGGTCGACGAATACTGCCAGAAATACCACTTCTTCCATGGGCTGGCGATGTTGGGGCAGCAGTTGCTGCAGTACTGGGCGTGCCACAGCGGCGAGCTGACGTAGGCCGACGAATTGACGTTCCCTTCCCAGAAGTAAGCGCCCGTGTAGATGATGGGGTTGCGGCCCGTGACGGCCTTGACGTGGTCGATCCACTTGCCGACCGCCGTGGCGAGGGCGGCTTGGCTGACCTTGGGGTTGCCGACCGACTCCACGTCGATGACGGGGGGGAGATCGCCGGCCTTCAGCGTGCCCATTTTGGCAATCATGACATCGGCTTGCTTGACGGGGTCGATGTCGGGCTCAAAGAACTGGTACACGCCGCAGTGCAAGCCCTGGTCGTGGCAGCCTTTCCAGTTGGCGTCGAACTTGGTGTCGACCGCTAGGGCGTGGGCGGCGCGCATGATCACGTATTTCTTGCCGGATGTCTTGACCTTGGCCCAGTCGATGGTGCCTTGCCAATACGACACGTCGATGCCGGGTAGGGTGTCGGCGCCGGGGCAGACCACGGTCTTGGCGAAGCCGGTGGTGGGCAGCAGTAGGGTCGCAACTAGGCAGCTAAGAAGGAGTTTGCGGCTCATTTGCGGCCTCGCGCGGTCAACTCGGTCGCACGGGCTGCCGTGTCCATCGCGGCTTCAAAGGCCAGCGCCCAGCCGTCTTTGGTGTGCCGTAGCAGCACCAGCAGCGCATCGCCCGACTTGGGCGGCCGCGAAAGTGTAGTCGCCATACCCACTTTCTCGGGCATGGGGCAAGGCGAGTGGCCGTTGCACGCCCGCACCGCCTGCAGATCCAGGCGCCAGGCCGGTTCGTCGACCAGCAGCAGCTGACCCGCAGTAATACCTTTGCCTTTCAGCACTTGCTCGACCTTCAGCCGCCACTGCAGCCGGGCAAACGGCGGCGTGCCACTGGCGGGCTGCTCCGTCTGCTCGGTCAGCTTGGCGTCGGCCGTCGCCACCACCACCGCATCGGCACTTTTCGCGGCAGTCTGCAACCTTACGCGGTGGGACTCGGCCTGCGCCGGCACGGCCAGCACGATCGGCAACACTCCAAACAGCAAGAAAGTATGGCGGAGCACGGGCCCTCGGCGAGCGCAACAGCGCCCAGTCACCGCAGGGTGCCTCGCGCCGCCCGCGGAATCAAGGAGGACCGGCTAGTTCGCAGCTTTTATCTTAGATGTCGATGGCTTGGCGTGGCCGCGCTTCTGCCGCGCTAGCTCTTCGGCCTCGGGGTCGCCCTTGGTCTCGAACGACAGGAACTCGCCCGCCGCGGGCCGCTTCCAGTGGACGAAGTCGCGGTAGCCATGCACCCAGGGCTTCTGCAGCCAACTCAGGTAGTTCAGGGCCGGTTGTAGATTGTACGAATAGTCAAAGTTCCAGTCCCAGGTCGACACAGTGCGAATCACCAAGCTCCGGTCGTCAAAGCCCAGCGCCTGCAGATTGGCGCGAAACTGCTTGGAATAGCTCCAGTAGTTCTCTGCGTTCGACAGGTAGATCGCCCGCACCGGTTGGCCCATGGCCTTGGCCGCAGCGGCGATGCTAGTCACGCCCTTGTCGGCGAGCAGGTCGACGCGCATGGCCCGCAGGCGGCCACCGGTCACCAAACTGCGCACATAGCCGTACGTCTCGAGATCATTTAAGAAACACTGGGCCTTGGCCTTGCTAAAGCCCTTGCTCACCCGCTGCAGTCGCTCGGCGATGCGACCGCGCTGCCGCTTGTAAAACTTAGTAAGCTCATTGGCTTGTGGATCAGCGGCGAGTCGCTTGCTCAATACCGCGGCGCCAGCGGTCTCGTCGTTCCACAGCTTGATAAACGCCTCGTTGTCGGCCGCCTCGGCGAAGAAGGCAAAATAGATCTTATGTAATTCAACTACTAAGTCGTCGTAGTCGGTCAGCCATGCCACCTGCGGCCGCACCATGCCCAGCAAGATGTAGGCCTGATCCGACCCCACGCCCAGATAGGCGCCGCCAAGTGGCTTGATTTTGGGCGCATACAGGTCAAGGTGCCACTCGTTGCCCACCAGGTAGTGCTTATTCTCAAGCCCGGGCGCTTGACCGAGCAGCGTCTTGGGCGCGGGGTCTTCAACCGGCGCGGCCAGTTGCGCGCGGCCAGCGGCATCGAGGGGTGGCAGGGGCTCGGCGTGGGCAGCCGTGGCGGCCAAAAGCAGACCAGCAAAAAGAAAACGCAGCATAGTCAGGATCATTCCTCGGTTCGGGTAGGTTCGGGTGCGCGGCCATCGGCGGTGACTAGGCCAAGTTCGGTCAGCAGTCGCATTGGCAAAGGCGGCAATTGATCAAGCAAGTCATTTAGTTGCCGTAGCGCCAGCGGATTGCGGTTCTGCACCTTGCGGGCCAGCAGCACCTCGTTCTTGAGCGAGTGCTCCCAGCCGGTCAGTTCCGTGACCGTGACTTGGTAGCCGTGGGCCTCGAGCACCAGCCCGCGCAGCACATTGGTCAAATGCGCACCAAATTCGCGGCGATGCATGGGGTGTCGCCACAGCGGCCCCAAGGGCGTGCGCACGGCGCTACCGCCACCTAGCAGCCGCGCCAGCTCAGCCTGACAGCAGGGAACCACAGCGATCACCGGCGCTTGCTGGCTAATGCCCAACAGCAGTGCGTCGTCCGTCGCGGTATCGCACGCGTGCAACGCCACCACTGCCTCGACCTTGCGGCCGGCCAGCTCGGGCACCTGCCCCTGTTGCAGCGCGGCCACGCTGGCCTCGGCGATGTGCATGCGCGAAAACCCAAGCTCGTTAGCGCGTTGCCGCACCCGCGCCACCAGGTCGCTGCGCGTCTCTACGCCCCACAATTCGCCGCGCCCGAGTGGCCCCAGCAGCAGCTCGTACAGCACAAAGCCCAGGTAACCATTGCCCGCGCCGGCATCGACCAGCAGCGGCGCCGCGTCGGGCTCCCCGTCTGCCGAGATCCACAGCGGCTCGAGCAGTGGCCGCAATAAGCCATACAAGTGATTGATTTGCTTTAACTTACGCAGCGCATCGGCGTTGAGGTCCCCGCCGCGTGTCAGCAGATGCAGGGCCTGCAGCAGCTTGGGCGACTGCTCGGGCAGCAGGGCGCTCTGCACTTGCGAGGCGGGCAACGCTTGACGCGCCTTGGGTTCAGATTTTGGCGTTTGCTTGATATTTGTCAACTACTTATCTGTCTACTTTTCGCCCAGCTTGGCGACTATCTAGGGGGTTAGTCTTGGGCACCGCGCAACCGATGCGTCAAAACACGAATAATACCGCGGGCTAGTGCCGGGTGCATGTCGAGCAGGTCTTGGAAGTCGTCGCGCGAGATGGCGAGCAGGTCTACGTCCGTCTGGGCGCGGGCACTGGCCATCCGCGGCTCTTGGTCGAGCAAGGCCATCTCGCCAAAACACTCTTTCGTGCCTAGAGTTGCGATGTGTTCGCTACCCTTGCAGATGTCGATGCTGCCTTCGAGGATCACGTAGAGGTGGTTGCCCGGCTGCCCTTCGGCAAAAACCAGGTCGCCGCCCTCGACATGGACGTGTTGCACGATCTCAGCCACCGGCAGCAGCTGCTCGCCCGAGAGGTCGCTGAGCAAGGGTACACCCTTCAGCAAGAACACCAAGTCCATGGGATCACGGGTCATTCGGCCTCCTTGCTCGGCTTGCGTCCAGGCCCACACGCGACCTAGCCAGGGGTCGGCACCGCTGAGCAGGCTGACGACCACGCTGCCATCGCTCAAGTCGCCGTCGTCGCTGGTCGCACTGGGGTCCACGCGCTCGACCAAGGCCACAAAAGGCTTGAGTTCTTCGTCGCCTAGGTGCTGATCGAGCAGCTCGATGGCGTTAGAGCGAACCCGCTGGTGCTCGCTGTGGTAGTGCAGGTAGGCCCGGTGCAGCGGCGCGCGGGCACCCAGCTGGCCAAGTAGGCGGAACGCCCGCATTTCGCTCTGCAAACGCAGCGCCGCGAGCTCGCCCGCAAAGAACTTAAGCTTGGCGGAATCGCCGCGCGTGCGCACATCGACGCGCTGCAAGAGCTGCAACGACTCGATTTCGTTTAGGACTCGCCCCCGCAGCCAGGCGTTCGTCGGGCGCGGCGCTTCGGGGTCGCGGGCCAGACGCCACAGACTCTGCACAGCGTTGTTGCGCACCACCGACGCTTGGGATTCTGCCTGTTCCATCAGCAACTTGACTGCCGCCTGATTGCCAAAATGCTCGACCACGCGCAGCAGACGCAGCTGAATCGCGACTCCAGGCGGCCGCTGCTGCAAGCGCGTGCGCACCAGTGCCACCAGCGCGGGCCCGTAGCGCATCAGGGCCGCCGACGCCGCCGAGACCAAGTCGCCGCGGCCAAGGCAGTCGATCAGCGGGTCGACGAATTCGGGAGCACCGATCTGCCCCATCGAAACCACAGCATTTAGGCGTACTTCGGGAGAGGGGTCGTGCAAAAGCTGCGCCAAACCCACTTGCGGCTCTTGGGCGTAGTAGCCCGAGATATAGGCCGCGCGCGCCCGCTGCTCGGGTACCGGACTCTGCATGTCGGCGCGCAGCTGGTCTTGCAACTGCTCGGCGAACACGTTGCCGCCCGCTTTGTGCAGCCACATGGTCGCGAGCCGCGCCACACCCAGGTCGGGGTGGTCGACCATACGCGAGACCTGGTCGATATGCTTCTCGTTCGGATAGTTCTGCAGCAGTCGCAGCACCTCGCGCAACACGGCCGGCGACCGATCGCGTTGCAGGAGCTCAAGGAGCGCCCCCTCGCCCGGGATGAGCTGCAGCTCGTTCATGAGCTCGAGCGCGCGACGGGCCACATCGGGCTCGCTGTTTAAGGCGGCGGGTAGCAAGTCATCGACATCCATCGGCAAACGTGAGTCGCGGATGATATCGAGGGCCGCTCGCACGTCGCGCACGTCGTCGGACGCCAGCCGTTCGCGCACTTCGCCCATCGCCGACCGCAGCAGCAGTGCACGGGTCTGGGCATCTACGTCTGAATCGACGCGGCGGGCGCGCAGACCCTCGAAAAGCGCCTTGCGGTACCAGGGGTTCATCGACAGGCCGACCAGGACCACACCGATACAGGCCACTAGCGTAATCGGCGACAGCAGCGCCAAATTGGCACTGTTAGGCTGAAAGAACAGCAAAACCAGCGATGTGCCGGCCGTGGCCACCCGGTAGACCACGCCGTCGATAAGGGTCTTGGCGCGCTCGCCCTTCTTGCTGTCGAGCGGGGCCACCAGCATCTGCATGGCATTGCGCGTCAAGGCGAATTGGAAGATGCGCTCGAGGAACGAGGTGGCGACGATGGCCCAGAACGGGTTGCCCAGGTCGAGTCGCGCCGCGCCAAAGTACCAAGCGCTGCCCATGCCGACGAAAATGGCGCTCGCCGAGATGGCCACGCCGATGCCGACGACGCGGACGATGCGCGAAGTAGCTAAAAGTGCGACAAAAAATGCGACCGTGTTGGCGATGGCGTAGTAGCTGCCCAAGAATCCGGCCATCTCGTTGCGGCTGTAGTGCAGCTTGAGCTCGGTCGAGAACTGAAAATCGATAATCAGCGACGCCGTCTGCAGCAAAAAGACCAGGCCCGCGAGGCGAAGTAGCAGCGGGGAGGCGACGATCCCCTTGAAACCGCGCAGGATCTCGACTGCGACTTGCTTCTGCCCGGCTTCGTCTGTGCCTGGCCGAGGCAGCGCCACTTGGGCCATATCGTCGCCCGAGTGGGCGTCTAGATTCCACTGCAATTGCCGTATGATCGGCCGGACACGCAACAGCGGATAGATCAGCAGCACCAGCACGAGCCAGATCAGCTGCCGCGCCTCGACTACCCGCAGGCCTAGGCTGACGAGCCCACCGCCCACCGCCGCACCAAGGGTCGATAGTGCTGCAAAAACAGGGAAAAGCCGCTTGCCTTGCCGCGACGGCAACAGCGCCGACGACATGTTCCAGCTTTGCACGAGCATCAGCTGTGACACGCCGGTGCCCCACACCAGCTGCGCCAGCGCCACGCCCTTGGGGTGCAGCGGGTAGGCAAAGTGCAGCAGCGCAAACGACACCAGCGCCACGGCGACGAGGCCCACAAACCGCGGCGCCAAGCTCACACGCTCGACCGCCCCGACATAGGCCATTGATATTACAGCTGTAAATACTGAACTCGCCAAGAACATGATCGGCAGCGCGCCTACGTCGTACTCGACCAGGAACGCCGTCTTGGTAAACGTGGCGATGATGACGCTGGCGGCTGTCACCACGCCGAACAGCGGCCCCAGGAGCCAAAGCACCGGCAGATCGATGCGGCGCAGCGAAAAAACGTCGTGAAATAGCCAGTCCATCACGCTGCGCGAAGGGCGCACCGCGGGAACGTGGTTGCCGGTGGTAGCGCTGGCCGCCTGCGACATCGACTCGCCTGCGCGGTGGCTCGACCGGGGCCCCAGCCCCAGGTGCACCTGCGCGAACCAGCGATTCTACGCCAGCCCGGCCCGCTTGGGAACGTGCCCGTCTCAGCTTGGCAGCCATTTTCTACTGCATGAATTTACGTTGGTTTACTTAGGGACGGTCGGTGTGCCGCTGACCAGGCTAGCCACGAAGCCCTGCACCTGCGCGATGAGCGTCTTGTCGTTGAATGCAACGAAGTGGCCGTCGTAGGGCTTGCCCGAGGTCGAGTTGCCGGGGGCGTTCAAGGCCTCAAGCGCGGCGGCGGTGCAGGTCTTGCCGCCCGCGCTAAAGTTGCTGGCAATGGGGAGCGCGGCGCTGGCGGCGCCAAGGTCTTGGGCAAGGTCGAACCAGGTCGGCAGCGGATTGGGCAGGCCGATGGTCAGGCCGGCCGCGGCGGCGAAGATGCGACTGGTGGTGGGTGGGGTGTAACTATCGTTCATGCCGTAGGTTTGCAGCACGTTCAGCGGCGCTAACGGTGCCTGGCTGGTCAGCAGCGGCGCGTACAGCAGCGGGTCGGCAACCTCAAAGTAGTTTTGAAACAGGTTGAGCACCGGGTGGTATGGGTCGACGCCAAGGTCTTGCAGGCCGAGCTTTAGGCCGACCGAAGCATCGTAAGGCTTCTGCTTGCCCAAAAGACCGTAGACGAGCGAGCCACCACAGCCCGACAGCACCGCGCCGCGCAGACCGGCCATGTAGGGCAGGGCCAGGGGGCCCGTGGTCGAGCCTTGCGAGTGTCCCATCAGAATCAAGTGCCCGGCATCAAAGGTGATCGTTGCCACGCCGGCCGGCGTTTGCTCGCCCTGGTATTCTTTGGCCCAGCGCAGCAGCGCGTAGTTGTCGGCGCCGCCTTGCCAGAAATTGCCGCGCGCCGCCGGCGGATTGGCAAAGTTGTAGAAAAGCGGACCGGGATCGGTGTCTTGCGCGACCTTGTCGGGGTCGGCTCGGCGGTTCGCGTGCATGGGTTGGTCGATGCCCAATGTGGCAATCTGTGCCGCTGCGAGGCCGGTGCCGATGCCCGTTGCGCCGGAGCGGAAACTGCCGCCCGTGCCGTGGCCGAACATGACCAAGGGCCAGCCGCCGCTCGGCTTGGCGCCCGCCTTGGGGATGGTGAGCGCCATGCACACGCTTTCGAAGTTGGCGAGCGCTGGCAAGCCCGCTTGGGTGTGCAGCGCCCCGGGTCGCACCTTGTCGCCGGGCGCACCATAGACTAGGTAAGGCCGCTGCCCGTCTTGGTAAATGGGCAGGCGCAGGCGGGCGTGGATCTCGTAATAGGGCAGGCTCTCGGCGTTGGCGGGGCAGTCGCGCGGATCGGCCACGCCGGCCGTGCCCGCAGCCGTGTCTTTCCAGTTGGCGGTGGCACATTGCGAAACTACACCAGTCTTGCAAAGCTGTGGCGGTGCCGCGAGTTGGATCGGCCCGGCGGCCTGGGCGGCATCGACCAGTTGCTGCATCACCTTGCGGCTATCTTGTGTCGTAAACACCGTCGCCGCCACGGGTTTTACCGAAGCGTTGCCCTTGAGCCAGGCCCGCAGCGGCGCATACGTGGTCCACGCGTTTAGCAGCAGCGGGTCGCCCGGTTGCTCCTCGGCTAAAAGCGCAGGCAGATCGCGGCCAACGGCGGGGGCTAGCGGCTCGCTCGCCGACTTGCCGGTGTTCTTGTTGTCGACCGTGCAATCGGCGGGGCAGGTGAGGAAGTCGTCGGTGCCGGCCAGGCAGACGCCGTCGCCGCAACTCTGGCGCACGCCGCCGGTTACGACGACCGCGTACGCCGTGTTGGGCTCGAGCACGTGGTCCCAGCGAGAATGGGCGTATAGCCAGTTGCGGCAAATGTACTTGTTGCGGGCGGCCTTGGTTGCGACGCTGGCGCTGTTCATGGGCACTTCGGCGCCGGTCTTTAGGTTGACGAAGCGCAGGGTGGCCTGGTCCTTAGGAACGCTGGTGCTAGCAATGGTCACGCTGGCTGGGTCGAGGGCGCGCGTAAATCGCACGTAGGCTCCGGTGGTTTGGCCCCAGCCGGTCATATCGCTGCCCATGGACTCGACCACGCGGCGGACCGAGTCGAAACCGACAAGGCCCATGCCGGGGCTGGGGTGGGCGCTGAGGTCGAGGCCGGTGGCCGTGCGGTAGATGTCGCTGGGGAACGGCATGCGGTAAAAGTCTTGCTTGGCGCCGAGTTTGGGTACGTCGACCAGGGCACCGAAGGGCAGGGCGTCGTCGGCGCTGTCTGGGCACTCGACACCTGGGTACAGGTCGGGGTTGAGCAGCACGCTGCCGGGCACGCACTGCTTGCGGGCGCTGCTGCAGGTCAAGCCGGCGAGGCATTCGCTGGTTGCCGCACAGCTGGTGCCGATATCCCCTTTGCCGTTTGACCACTTGCATGTGCCCGACAGGCCGATCATCGCGCACACCATCTTGGGCGGGCATTGGCTGCTGGCGGCACATTCTTCGCCTTCTTCGGGCAAATTGCCGGCGTCGGGCTGGGTGCAGATGCCGCAATGGCTGGCGCCCGATGTACACGTGCTGGCCGGAAGTTGCTTGCAATACAAGCCTTTGCTACACTCTTCGGTCTTTTCGCATCCGCCAGTTAGGCCAATACTCCCTGCGGGCTGCGCCGTGCAGAAACCGGCCCAGCTGCAATGGGTGTTGGCGGCGCACTCGGCACTGAGCAGGCATTTGCCGTTTTCAGCTGTAGTTCCCTTGGCTTGACACGTGCCTGCGTCGCACACCAGGCCCTGGCGGCAGTCGTCGACTTTGCTGCAGGCGCCACCCACGCCGATGCCCGCGTAGTTGCCGGCGATGCTCGTGTTGGTGTCGCTAGGGCCGGCGTCGGCGGCTGCGCGGTCGAAGTAGCCTTCGCAGCCCAGCGTTGCTAGCGCCAAAACGGCGAGAGTCGCCTTGACGATGCGGCTTAACTGGCCTTGCAGCATGGTAATTCGCATATTAGCCTCGGGCCGGCTGACGCGCCGGTTACAGCACGCCTTTGACCACTTCGAGTGCATTGATCACGAATTCGGGCTGTAGCTCGATGTTCACACCACCGCCGCCCAAGGTGATGCCGTACAGATTCTTCTGCGGAATCGCCAGCTTCTCAAAGATCTGGACCCACACGGCGTCTTGCGCGTCGACCACCGCCTGCTTGAGCCGATGGGTAAAGACCGCGTGCGGATCGAGCTCGAAGCGTTGCGGCGTAGTGGGCGAGATCAAAGGCAGATAGCGCTGTTCGACCACCACGGTGTCGTCATCGCCGCTCAGACTCGACAGGCCCATCTGCGAGTCGGTAAAGAGCTCGACGATCGACTGGGTCTTGCCGTCTGGTGCACCGGCCACGGTCTCGAAGAACTCGAGCTGAAAGAACTGGGCGCGAATTTGCAGGATCGCATCGGTACTGGTCTTGTCCGACAAAAACTCTTTGAGCTTTTTGACTTTGGCCGCGTCGAGCATCTGAAAGTCGATGCGCGCTTCCATCTTCATGCCCTGAAAGCCACCGCAGCGCTCGACGCATCGGCTAGGGTCGCCGCAATTGGTCAGCTCGAAGCGCAAGTTCTGCAGTACCGAGTCCTTGATCTTGGACTCGACGGTCGGAATCGTCACCACCCGGTGGCACTCGCCATCGATCGTCATCAGCCCTTGCACGTGGGCTAACGTCGCGGAACCCAAGCTTACTGGCAGCCCTGCTGGAGCCTTGGCGCCGCCGGTGGCGCTGGTCAGCGCGTCGCCGAGCACTTGATCGACCGAGGGCCACTTCAACTGGGTCGAAACCTTAGGAATCTTTTGGTCGGCGCCGATGGTCACCTCGCCCGCAGCCTCGAGAAAGGAGCAGGCGGGTGAAGCAAAACTGGCAAGCAAAACAAAAGCTTTGATTGCAAGCTCAGCTGCCGGCGCGGAGATGCGGGTATGCACAAGCATGGCTACCTCGACTTGCTGCCGTAGCCCCAACCGAGCTCAGCATTAACGTTGAAATCCAAGGTGTTGGCAAAGAAGCTATCGGGGCCGATGCCATACGGTGTCAGCGCCTCGACATTGATGTGGAAGTAGTCGAACACCCGATAACGGCCTTTGACGATGAGGATGTCGCGGGTGGTCGCGGTGCTCGAGAACAGCTTGCCCACCGAGTCGGCGGCGCGGCGGTGCAGGGTAGCCAAGAACTGAAAGTCTTTGAAATGAGGGACTTCAAGGTGAATAAACATGCTGTTGTCGGGCATCGCTGCGTTGTTCGTCTCGATGGCAAACGCCAGGGCGAAATAGTCGGCGACGCGCCACGAGGCCTCGAAGTAGCCGCCGAAGACCTTGGCATCGCCTGGCAGCGGCGTGCGGCCCAAGACTGCCTGCAATTTCGTGCCATTGGGGTCCGGCCGCGTCGCCCCGAGACGGTATTGGACGCGCTGAATTTCGTACATCACATCGAAGTACGACGGCACATAATTGGCATCGTATCTGCGGACTTCGGCGCGAAGGCGCAGGGCGTGCACGGGGTCTTCGCCCAGATTCAGCCGCACCAAGTTGCCCCAGGCCATGCCCGACGACATGACGCCCTTAATGCCGGTCTTGCTCGGATCGCTATCCCAGCGTGGATCCTTGGGATCTACCGGGATGCCACCGGCCAGCACGGAGTAGTCGACATACGTCTTCCAGTCGGTGGTGCGCGTGTCGACGAGCTTGATCTCCGCGTCGGCGCCCATTGCCACGACCTTGGTCGATAAATAGCCGGGCTGAAAGGTCTTTTGGTCGACTAGGTACTCGCCGCTGCGGCGGCCGTCGTGGTCGCTATCCAAGAAGTCGAGCTTATTGCGCAGCGGCGCGTCGAGGTCGGCGGCGATGGTGGCACCCAGCGAGAACGACCGCATGACGTAGTTGTCGCGGTTGATGAACGACAAAGGCTTCACAAAACCCATGGCCGACACGACGTTGGGACCCGTGACGTTGTTGGCATAGAGCTCGACGCCGCCGTAGTCGCCAAACGCATCTAGCTCCGCGCTGACTTGGCGGATGTTCAAGTTCAAGTTTGGGTTGTAGCGCTTTAGGATCAGGCCGTGGCCGATCGAGCTGGACTTAAATGCGTTGACATCTAAGTAGATTCTGTCTTCTTTGCCACCGTACTGGATGCCGCGAATCAGCTGGGCGTAGTCCGAGACTTGGTCCCAGTCTTGGGTGCGGAATTGCACACTTTTGGCCCAGCCGCCCGTCGGCCGCGTGTCGTTCACTAGCACGCGCATCGGCGCGCCAAAACTCATCGAAAACGGCCGGTCGGCTAGGTCGGTCGAGTAGTTGATGCCCGGCGTCAGCGCCAAGTAGTACACATCGCCGATGCGCTCGAGGCCGGCGACGATACCGAAGCGATTCTCCCAAGGAATCAGCCCGATGGCACCCACATTGGCCAGTTCACCTTCGATAAACCGCCGGCTTTTGGTCTTGGCGCCCAGCGGTGTTTTCGATGGTTGCGCATCAATTGCAAAGGGGTCCGAAGTCTTGGCGCGCGGCGGCAGCGGCGGCGGTGCTTGGCGCGTACCCGCGGCTGGCACCTTGACCGGCTCGGCCTTGGGCGGCAAGGGCTTGGCCGGCTCGGGCCTGGCCGGATCGACCTTGGGCGGCTCGACCTTGGGCGGCTCGACCTTTGGGGGCTCGGGCTTGGCCGGCTCGACCACCACGGGTGGGGGTGGTGGCGGCGGTTCGACCACTACCGGTGGTGGTGGCGGCGCAGCTTCTTGGGCGGCTAGCGGGGCGGCTGGTGCAGCGATCCCGGCGCAAATGACCACGACGGCCACACAAAAACCGTGTGGTAGCCAGCGGCTGCAGCGACCAGGGCTGCTGGTGCAACCTAAGCTGCCAAGACTGCCAGTTGCTCGGTTGGTCACAATCATGGCTGACCTCCGGGTGTGGCGCCGGCGCGATGGCCGGCAACCTGCTGACAGAGCGGCGGATCGGCTGCGCGCTCTGTGCAGCGAACGTGCGACAGCTTGAGCCACCACTGCGGGCGAACTACAGCTTCTTCATGACCGCTTCGATACACGCATCGGACGGCGCCGCGGCTTTGGCCACGGGCAGCGAGGCTTTGGCTGCGGCAATGGCGGCCTCGCGCGCGGCCGGCGCCGCAGGAAGCCCGCGTTTAAGCTGAACAATGAGGTCCTCAGCCGTGGCGCCTTCGCCGCAGGCGGCCTGCACCACCGTGGCGAGGCACTTCTGCCCTTGCGGGCGGCCAACCAGATAGCCGGCCACTTCTTTGCCCGGGAACATCTTGGCCTGCTCTTCTACAGGCTTGCAGTTGCCGGCCTTGACCAGCTGGGCCTCAAGCCACCGCGCCACAAACAAGTCGGCGATGGCCTGAAAGCTGAACTTCCACTCCGCGCCCTTGACCGAGCCCTTGTTGCCACCAATGCGCTCGAACATCACGCTTTGAAACAGCTCTTCGCACAAGTGGTCGTTTCGCTCGCCCTTGCCGCCCTCGGCCTTGAGGCAGCGCTCGATCGAAAAGCCCAGGTTCCACTCCGCGCCGTTGAAGCCGTCGAGCTGCAGCATCTTGTCAACGGACGCCAGTGCTTCTTCGGGCTGCATCTGTAACTCAGCGATTTCTTTGCGAATACGCTCGATCAAAATGGCCTCGTGAATCTCAGCCAGGCTGTGCTGCAGGCCGCCCCGGTCGCGGGTGGCGTCAAACGTCGCCGACAAGCGCTTGATCGCCTGGAGGTCGCGGTAGGTCGACAAGAAGGGGTAGTAGCACTGCTGGCCAAACACCGCTTGCCGATCCAGGCGCCACGTCGCGACAAAGGCCGTCATCCGCTCGCGTTCGGGCTTGTCGCCCGCGTTGTGGAGCAGGGCCGAGCGGGCGCGGCTACAGTCGAGCGGCGCGATTTCTAAGACGGCGTCGAGGTCTTTCAGGCCGTAGTACTGGTCGTAGATCGACGGTCGGCCCAACATCAGCAGTTGCATATTAGGGTATTGCTTACGCATTTCGCTCAGCGTCGCGAGCGAAGCCGCACGGCTGTCGGGCGCAACCTCGTCGAGCGAGTCGATGATCAGGGTAAAGCGGGCCGCCGCCAGCAGTTCTTTGAAGGCGGTCTGCTTGTCGTCGGGCATCTGCAGGGTGCCGCGCATGGCGCCCAAGATCGCCGCCTCTCCGCCGCCCGCCTTGGCGATATCCTTGAAATCAATAGCAAACGTCGGCTGAGCCGAGCAAACTTCGGCGAACACGGCCTTGCCGAATTCGGACTTGCCGATGCCGCCCCGCGCTTGGACAAACAGCGACTTGAGCACGCCTTCGCGCAGCTCGCGCATCACCTTGTCTTCCGACAGGATGCCGTCGCCATTGGGCGCCGCCTCGCCCGACCACGCCAATGCCCGGAAGCCCGGTTGCAGGTAGTCGAGTTCGCGCAAGGCCTTGTCGTGCTCGGCGGCAGCTTTTTGGCAGCGCGCTGGATAGCCGGCAGGGGACTCGGCGACGAACTGTTGCAGCGTGCTAGCCCCGCAGCCACTTAGCAGGCCGACGCACGCGGCGAAGGCAAGAAGAATCCTCACGTTTCCTCCCCAGGTCCCGGTGGGCCCCATAGATAAGCGCGATGCTACTACGAAAATAGCCTGCGGAATAGCCGCCACCGAGCCCAGAAGTCACTGCCGTGTCAACCACAGTCGGCGTGCACGGCCGCCAGCAGCTGGGCCAGGGCCGGCTCGAACAGGTCGGGGGGCTGCAGCAGGCCCAGGACCAGCCAGCCGTTGCTGGTAAAGTCAAAGAAATAGCCGGGTTGAAAAAGGGTGCCATGTTGCTGCAGCTGCTGCAGGGCGCGGTCTTCGTCGCTCATCGTCGCCGGCACGCGCAGCACGGCGCTCCACCCGCCCTGCGCCGGCAGCGCCGTGACCGCGGTATGGGCAGTCAACTGTCCAAGAATAAGCCGATTTTGCCGCAGTCGCTGCCGCAGTGGGGCCTGCCAAGCGCGGCGCAGGCCGAGCAGGTCGGGCAGGGCCCACTGCACCGGCGTCGCGAGCGAAAGCGAGGTATCAGCCACAATTTCAAGGCGATGTAGGGCTTCTTGCACCAGCGGCATGGGGCCGCTCACCGCCGTCCACGCGAGCTTGAGCTGCGGCAGCAGCAGAACCTTCGACAGACCCGACATCACCAGGGTGAGGCACTGGTCGAGGCCTGCCAGGGTGTGCAGTTCAGCAGGAGTTTCGTGGTATTGTGCGCCAAGCCACTCGGCA
>CAISBR010000031.1 GCA_903883645.1 uncultured Myxococcales bacterium
GCCAGCGACCATGCGAGACAGCGAAGTCGCGCGGATGCCGGTTTGCGTGGCCAGCGTGGTCCAAGCGACGCCTTGGCTACGGGCTTGGGCGACATGCGCGAGCAATGCGTGGCGCAGCTCGGCGGGAAAGCGATGGCCGGCACGGCGTGGGCCAAGCTCGGCGATGCCGGATTGGAGGTCGACAAGGGTCATTTGAGGCTCCGTGGACCGCGGGTTTGCGGTGCAGAGAGCTTGTATGAGGCAGGTCAGGCTTGCACTGTGGGGTGGAGCGAGGATTTACGATCCACGTAGCTGATTGCCTTTCGCTCCAGCAGCTCGCGGACGCCGCGCGACAGGTATGGGGCCACAACCAGTAGCGGGCGGCCGTCGGGAAGCGTCGCGATGCCGCGAGGGTCGAGCCGCTGACAAACCGCAGCGGGCACCTCGCCTCGCGCTTGGTTCGGCGCAGAAAAGCTGACGACGGCGGCCGGGGTTGCCGAGGACCACCGCTCCACGGCCCAACCGGTTGGCAGCCGCTCACTTAGTAGCTGAACGACGGCGGCAAGCAAGGTTTCGTCTATGATCTTCATGCTGATTGGCCGGGTGAGGGTCTGCTGCGGGTCGGCGGAACCTACTCGCGTTGTCCAGAATACAGATGTTGTCCGTGTTGCGCAACAGGGCTATTTGGGGCAATGATGCACCCTGTCCCAAGAAAGTCGCGAGTACCTGAGGAGCGCGTCCGCCCTCACCGCTGCAAGTCGCGCCCCCCAAGGTAGTCTCCAGGGTGCCTGGGCGCGCCACTCGGTGATATAGGCTATAGGAATCACTGATCGACCTCGACTTCTTCATTGAGCGCCAACCGCCAGCGGGCGTCGCGCGGAGCCCCGGTCATGGGCCGCCAGGTCGCCAGCGGCACCACCAGTGCGCGCGGTCCAACCAGTTCGTGCAGCGGTTCGGCCAGCTCGGCAGTCTCGGCCAGGTCGAGCAAGAAGCCAAGGCGCTGCACCCACGCGAGCGGCACCCGGCGCGCCTCGGCCAGAAGCAGCGCAGCATCGAGCCGCTCGGCCAAGTCGCGCAAGACGGTCGCGACGTTGCTCAGGTAGCCACAGCGCTCGGGGTAGGCCACCAGCTCGAACGCGGTCGCTTCGGGCGTGGCCACGCTGAGGACACCGGTCGCGGTATTGCGCTGCAGCGTGGGAGTCTGGGCCACGTCGTGCCGCACGACAAAGTCGACCTGCACACCGCCGCACACGATGGCTCGCCGCGCTTGGGCGACCACGACCTGCAAGTACTGCGGAACCTGGTGCGCCGCCCCATGCAGTGCTGCCGCCGACAGCAGGCCCACGTGCCACGGCTGCTCTAGGTGGGCCATCAGCTCGGGTACGAACTGCTCGGCGGGCCGGCAGCCCAGCGCCCGGTACTCCGGCGGTACGATGACGTGGAAGCCGCGCATCGGGACGGCAAGCTTACCGCGGACCTTGAGGCGCCGCAGCGCGGCTTGCGTGGCTTCCGCGCTCGTACCTAACGCCGCCTGGGCTTGGCCGGTCGAAAATGCAACACGTCCGCTGGCCTGCAGCATGTCGAGCCAGGCGGCTGCAGAGGGCGCGGTGGTGTGTGCGGGCTGGGGCTGGGCTTGCATTGGCTGCTGGCGCGAGGTCTGTGCCTCGTTTGCTTAAACTAACGCACTTTGTCGTCTTGGGCAACTTTGACATACGCCGCAGCGCGGAGGAGGACGCCGGCCTGGCGCTTGTAACATACCCGGCCCATTCTATCCGTTGCAGGGTCAAGTGTGGATGTCAGCGCGCTTTTTCTTGCTGACCGCCGCATCGCCGCACGCGGCAGTCTCGGTAGGTCGAATGCGTCGCGCAGTGCGTTTGGCGCCAGTAGACCTGCCCCACCCCAAACGCTACGCTGCTCCGACACCCCTCTTTCTTGCACACGGACAGCCCATGCCCATCCGCCTCCTCTCCGACCTCCACCTCGAATTCCACCGCGACGGCGGCCACGGCTTCATCTCCTCGCTCACCGCCGCACCCGACGAAATCCTGGTCCTGGCTGGCGACATCGCCGTTGGCGAAGGCCTGCTCCGGGCGCTCCCCGCCTTCTGCCGCAAGTGGCGCGACGTCGTCTACGTGGCTGGCAACCATGAGTATTACCATCACCGACCCAGTGAGGTCACCGAGATTCTCGCCCAGATCGCCAAGCAGCACGCCAACTTCCACTGGCTCAATGCTTCCTCAGTCGTTCTGGGCGGCCAGCGCTTTATTGGCGGCACGCTGTGGTTCAGCGAGCTCGTCGGCGACGCACCTGGCCGCTACTTCCTGTCCGATTTCAGCGCGATCGAGGACTTTGAGCCGTGGGTCTACCGCGAGCACCAGCGCACCGTGCACTACCTGTACCGTGAGCTGCGCGAAGGCGACATCGTGGTTACGCACCACCTGCCGTCGCAGCTGTGCGTGGCCGACAATTGGAAGAATTCGCCACTTAATCCCTTCTTTGTGCACGACCTGAGCGACCTGATTCGCCAGCGCGGGCCCGTGCTGTGGCTGCACGGGCACACCCACGAGCCGGTCGACGTGCAGGTGGGGACGACGCGGATCTTGGTGAATCCCTTTGGCTATCTGGGTCAAGAGGAGCAGCCGGGGTTCCAGGCGGTGTTGCGGGTCGTGGTGTGGGCGAGAAGGCTCAGCTGTGGGTTTGGGCTACGAACCCTCGTCACCAACCGCACAATATCAAAGACTATGTCGATGCGTGTGGCCAACGACCTTGATCAGGCCCGCCCGGCGCAGACCCAGCGCTCAGGGCGGCGTCGCGAGGTCCGCCTGGTCTCTGTCCGCCAACAGACATGCGAGCGGTCGCAACCGCACTTGGTTTCTTCGGTGCACGCGTCGGGTGGCCAGGATCAGCGCCCGCGTCGCCTTGGCTGAGGACGAGGAAATCGCCGGCGCGCGGCAAAGTCGCACCGCTAAACGAACCCCTGGCCTGGCGGAATCTTTGTCTGCACGGTACGGCGGTCTTGCACAAAACTAAAATCCCGCTTACGTTTTGTGCATGGAGCAGACCTCGCCCAGCCGTCCAGATTGGAACCGCCTCTTCGAGCAGGCGTCCGCTCAGCAGGGCCTGTTCACGACCAAGCAGGCGGCCCAGGCCGGCTACTCGCCACAGCTCCTCGTTCACTACATCCGCACGGGCAGGGCGATTCGCGTCCTGCGGGGCATCTACCGCTTAGTCCACTTTCCGGCCAGCGAGCACGAGGACCTTGTCGCTGCCTGGCTTTGGTCGGAGCAGGCAGGCGTCGTGTCGCACCAGACAGCACTCGCCCTGCATGGCCTGTCGGACATCATGCCCTCCCACGTGCACCTAACACTGCCACTTGGCTGGCAGAATCGGCGCTTTCGGCTGCCGCCGGCTGTGTTTCTGCACCACGCCGACGTCTTGCCCGAGGACCGAGCGTGGTTTGGCCCTGTACCCACCACCAGCCCAGCTCGCACCTTGAACGACTGCGCGACGGCCGGCCTCTCGCCCGACGTGCTGCGGCAAGCTGCGGGCCAAGCGCTTGCTCGTGGACTCGTTACAATGAACGAGCTGCGCGAAGTCGAGCGGGTGCTTGAGCCGTTTGGAGGCCTCGGGCCATGACGAACCAGCGCTACCCAACCCCAGAGGCCTTCAAGCAGGCCCTCGAACAACGGCTGCGCACGACGGTCACGAGCGGCGCACTGTTCGCCCGCAAGAGGCAGTTGCTCGTGTTTGACCGCTTCTTGGCGCGCGTCGTCGCGCGGCCATCGGCAGTGATCTGCAGGCGGCACTGCTGCTGGTGTGCGGCTACGAGCAGATAACGCCCAGCACGGTGCTGCGCTGCTTCTCCTATGCGCCACATAGCTATGAGTTCAGGTGCAAATTTACGGACTCGGTGCCGGGCGTGCAGCGGTACGAACGCA
>CAISBR010000032.1 GCA_903883645.1 uncultured Myxococcales bacterium
CCTTCTATGACCCCCAATAAGTCAAGCCCCTCGAACTGGTCTAATTTATTACTGTTCGCCATACCTTTTTCCTCGTCCCAACCGTTGCCGTTCCTCGCGCGCCAGGCACGCAGTCTCTGCGGCACCAGCCGTCCAGCGCGCGCCCGCAAGCAGTTGCTGTGCCGGCGCTGATCCGTCGTAATTTCAAGTAGCGCACATCAGTATCGCCTGTAATCTTTCAGTAACCACGCGCCACAACAGCACCACCACCTCGCGAATCCAAATCCCGTTCCCACGCGCCGGCCGCTCGCTGCCCGTCCGGCAAGCCCGGCCCTGTCTGCGCGGCCGCTCGTGCGGTCCGCTACCTTCTATCCGGCGCGGCCAATAGGCCACAACCACAATGCTTTTTGCGTGGTACACGCTCGAAAGGACCGGCAGGCGGGGACCCAATCTATGACGTCGGGCGGTAGGCCGCCCAGGAGCCGCACCGAGTACCCGCACCTGCCGAACCCGGCGGAGGTCCGCCGAGTGGGAATCGTTCTTCGAATTCGCTGTTGGTTTGCTGGTTTGGAGCATGATTCGTCAGATTCTGAGAGGACCCTCCATGGCGTCGCTACCAGTTCTATGCCGCGAGCAGTTTGCGGCGCTCGCGGTGCGGGATACGGCAGCCCTTTTCAAGGGGTACTGCAATCTTTCTGGGGCCTTGCGGCTTGAGCGCCGCCCCCTCGGGCACCACGCCATCCTTGGCGTAGCGCCACAGCGCAATCGCCAGCTTGCGGGCCACCGCGACGATGCCGACCCGCCGTGACCGTTTGGCCGTCGGTCCAAAGCGCTCGGCGTACCATTTGCTCAGCGCCGAGTCGGGCTGATGCACCAGCCAAAGCCAGGCCAGCTGGACGAGCAGCGCCCGCAAACGGCTTGGCCCAGCCTTGCTGATGCCCTGGTCCCGCTGCATCTGGCCCGAGCAGAAGGGCGTAGGCGCCAGCCCCAGAAACGCACCAAGATGCTTGGCATTTTTGAACTCGCGCCAACCGAATAACTCATGCGCCAGAGTCCACGAACCAATCGGGCCGATGCCGGCCAGGCGCTCAAGCCGCTGAGCGATTTCCTGCGTTTTCGTGGCCGGTGCCATCACCTGGCGCGTGCGGAGTTCTTCGAGGCGATACAGGTGCTTGTCGAGCACCTCAAGCTGGGCGCACAGGGTTTCGAGCTCCAGGCGGGTGATTGCGTCGAGCGGGCGGTCTTCGCCGGTGCGCATGCTTTCGAAATCCTCTTGCATTCCGGTGCGATAATGGGCGTCGATCCCGCGACTCCACAGGATTGACTGCAGGCGGGTCGCCAACGCTCGGCGGTCCCGGCCCAGCCGGTGGATGGCGCGGCCGAGCTGGCGGTGATCCTCGGCTTCGGGTGGCGGCACGGCGACGGGGCGCACGAGACGGTCGCCAGTGACGTGACGGACGAGCACGTCGAGCAGAGCGCGCGCATCGATCGCATCGTTTTTGCGCTGCTTTTGGCGCCGGTCTACCAGAATACTGCACGGGTCGATGACCAGACACTGGACGCCGATGCTGCCCAGCCACCGCGCGAACCAGAAACCATCGCGACCGGCTTCGTACACGGCGTGCACTGGGGCGTCGTCGGCCAAGCCAAAGGCAGTGCGGGCCTTGGCGATTTCGGCGATGACGTCGCGCTTGCCCTGAGCAAGGTCGGTGCGCAAAATCTTGAGCTCTCGCCGGGTCTTGCCGCCGTCGCCGGCAGCGAACTGCCAGCTGTCGCGACCCATATCGAAAGCGATGTACAAGGCCCGAGTGGTGCGGGTAGAATCGGAAACGGAGGTGGTCGTGGCCATCGTGAACTCCTTGGTGTTGAACCGTAAAGGCGACAACGCGGGCTACAATCCCGCGCGCCGGACCGAGCGTGGCCCGATCACCTCCAGCAAATCAAGCGACCGCGGCATGGCGCCAGGGCCCGAAAGGAGATCCCCCGAGGGTGTCCAGAGGGCCGATGGCCCTTTGGCGCTGGCCGCGCAGGCCGCAGGGGATCGGGGGCGCGGCCCCCGGTTTCGGCGCGCGGCTGCCCTGTTTCGCACTCTCGGCCGCGGTGGCCGGTGGTGCATAGCATCTATGCGTGCTGCAAGTGGACGCAATGAGCCTATCGAGCCTCGAAGAGCGACTCATTACGCTCGTGGAACACTGGTATTCGGAGACCTCCGCCGCCGAGCTGCTGGCACTCGGTGCGCCTGCGCTCCGTCGCGTGCTCGATGCGAAGGAGGGGAAAGGTACTCTCCAGCGCCAGGGCGCGGATCCACGCGACTACGAGGATGCTATGCGCCAGGTCATCCTCGTGTTGGGCAAGCACGCTCTGGATGCGGTACTCGAGGAGATGCGACGACGCGGTTGGAGCAACGACCGCATGGTCCTATCCGGACTCGGATGCGTAGCCGACGCGCGCATCGTCGAGATGCTCGCCGGGCTGTACGCGAGCAAAGTCCCCCTCGACAGGCAGATGGCCATCGAGCACATGGGGGCGCAGCGCGATCCGCGCGCCACCCAAACGCTCATTCGCGCCCTTCACGACCGCTCCGAGAGCGTCCGGCTCGCCGCGGTCAAGAGCCTGGGTGAGACGGGGGATCCGAATGGCATCGATGCGCTGACCGCTTTCGCGAAACGCTCTGCCGGAAAACCCTGGATCGCCACCGAGGCGCGGTCGGTGATCGCAAAGCTCCGTAGGTCGCGTCGAGCGCCGCGCGCCGGCTAGATCACCGAACAGTTCGACGAACCGAGGGGTTCGAGGCTTTTGCCTGCATCGCAAGGCGCGACGACGAGGAATACTGGACGCGGCGGGGGAGACCGCAGGCTGAGCACCACCTCGCAGATCCAGTCGGGGACGACGTCGATCGGGCGCACGTCCCACGGTTCGGGGAGACGCTCGCGACGCCAGCCGGCCACATCAGGACGCACGATCTGGTGCCGCGCAAGGCGTACGTCGACCTCTGGAAGGCTCCACCAGCCGCCAGGGCCACCGCGGCTGTTGCGTATGTGTTTGATGTGTTGCATGTATTTAGCGAGCTGGGGCTGCGCCTGCAGGTGCAGCAGTATGGTCGGCCGCATACCGTGCTGTTTCTGGGCACGCGCGTCATGAGCAACTTGTCGCACATGGGCCTGGGACTGTTCGGCG
>CAISBR010000033.1 GCA_903883645.1 uncultured Myxococcales bacterium
CAGACCGGCAACCAGTTCGACAACAGCAACCCGGGCTGGAACTTGGACCCCGGCAACGGCGGCCCGTACTGCAAGGATTACAACAGCGGTTACGTGTGCTTCCCCACCGGCTTCTCGTTTACCCAGTGCCAAGACGACTCGTCGTGGTTCTACGTCAAGGTGTACAAGGCGACGGGCGCGGCGAACTGTGCCAACTACTCGCTCGAGTTCACCAACGGCGTGTATGGCCAGCCGGGAACGGGCGCTGGCGCGACCGGCTACTAAGGCCAACTCGGCGAGGACAAGGCAGCGAATCGGCCGGGATGGCGGAATGGTAGACGCAGGGGACTTAAACTCCCCAGGGCGAATAGCTCGTACGGGTTCGAGTCCCGTTCCCGGCACCGCTGCCCTCACCTTTCGCCTGTGTGCACCGAGGAGCTGGCTTGCAAAATCACCCTTCGGCCGCTGCCCTTCAGCAGTTGGCCAAGCAGTTGCCGATTGCGGCGAGCGAACAGTTGCTCGTCGACACGATTCGCCAAAACCAAGTTACCGTGGTGATTGGGCCGACCGGCTGTGGCAAGACCACGCAGCTGCCGCAGATGCTGTTGCGCGCCGGTTTGGCTGAGCGGGCGATCTGTGTCACCCAACCGCGCCGAATTGCAGCCGTTTCGGTGGCATGGCGCATTGCGGCGGAGATGGGCGTCGAATGCGGCCGCGAAGTAGGCTATTGCATCCGCTTTGACGACTGCAGCGATCCCAGCACCCGTTTGCGCATCGTGACCGATGGCATTTTGTTGCAAGAGGCGCACTTCGATGCGGGGTGGCAGCGCTACAGCGTCATCATCATCGACGAGGCCCACGAGCGCACGCTCAATATCGACTTTGCGCTGGGGTTGCTGCACCAAGCGTTGCTGACGCGGCCCGACCTGCGGGTGGTGATTAGTTCGGCGACGTTGAACCCGCAGCGGTTTGTCGATTTCTTTGCCGATGTGGCCGGTCATGTGCCTGTGGTCGAGGTGCAGTCGCGACCGCATCCGGTCGATATTCAGTGGCGGCCGCTTACCGATGGCAGGACGGAGGCGCTCATCGACGCCTTAGTCCGCGAAACTATGGGGATATTGCGCAGCCGTGAGCCGGGGCACATCCTGGTGTTCCTGCCGGGCGAAGATGCGATCAAGCGCACAGTTACAGCACTGCGCAGCTATGCCGTGGACCGCGAGTGCGAGATCATGCCGCTATACGGTGCGATCCGCCGCGAAGACCAAGAGCGGGTATTCGACGAGCTGGGGCGACGCAAGATCATCATTGCGACGAACATCGCCGAGACCTCGATTACTATTGATAATGTTCGGTTTGTGATCGACTCGGGGCTGGCCAAGGTGCCGCGTACGGTCGCCCAAAAGGGCGTAACGATTCTGCGCGAAGAGGGCATTAGCCGCGCTTCGGCGGATCAGCGGGCCGGCCGGGCAGGGCGAACGTCGCCGGGTGTCTGCGTGCGTCTGTATTCTCCGCAAGATTATGAGCGGCGGCCGGCCTTTACCGACGAAGAGATTCTGCGCCTCGACCTGTCGGAAACAGTTTTGCGTTTGAGTGATTTAGGTGTACGGCAGGTTGAAGATTTCGCCTTTCCGACGGCACCGCCGCGCGGGCGCATCTTGGCCGCCGTTGAGCAACTGCAGCTGCTCGGAGCACTAGACGCCGAGCGCAAGCTGACCCCTGTGGGCAAGCTCATGGCCATCTTGCCGCTGACGCCCAGCTTGGGGCGGATGGTGGTCGAGGCGGTCGACAAGCATCCCACTGCGGCGGACGACGTGGTTTGGCTGGCGGCGTGGCTGTCGGGTCGGCAGCCGTTTGTGTATCCCGATAAAGAAGAAGACCGGGCCCGCAAGCGGCACGAGCAGCTGGGCGACCCGCTGGGCGACGCGGCGACCGGGTTGCGCATCATCCGCGAGTGGCAAAATGCAAGCGACCGCCGGGGTTACTGTGCTCGCAACTATCTGGACCACGACGTGTTGCTGTTTTCCGAGAATGCTCACGATCAGCTGGTGGACCTGCTCGAGGGGTTGGGCAAGCGTGTCGGCTCGGGCGGCGAGCGCGAAGCGGCGATGTTTTGCCTAGCGACGGGCTTTGCGCAGAACTTCTTGATCTGCTGCGGTAAACACTACCAGGGCGACACAGACGACCGCATCTGGCTGCATCCGTCGAGCTCGCTGTACGGGCGTACGCCACGGTTTGTGGTGGCGAGCGAGATCGTGGTGTCGCAGCGGGCCTATGCGCGGCAGGTTACGCAGATTCGCGGGCATTGGGTCGCCCAGTTGCGGCCAGACCTTGCGGATCTGTGGCATCTGCGTCCGGAGCGGCTTGCCAAGGCCGAAGGGCAGCAGCCGCCGGCGCCAACCACGCTGCAGCTTGGGCCGGTGGCGGTGGCGGTCGAGGCGCCAAAGGGTAAGCCGCGTGTCGAGATCGACGTGAGCCAAGTGGCGGCGCTTATGGCGGCGCAGCCCATCGAACTGCCAAAGACTTCGCAGCGGTTTTCAGCCGGCGTCAGGGTGGGCGCGCATGTCTTTGCGCAGGGCACGCCCCTTGGCGCGCTGCTCGCGATTCTGCCGCTGTTGCCACTGCCGAGTGCGGGCCAAGACTTGCAGTGTCAGGTGCCCGAGGGGGCGCTGCTCGATGTGCACCGCAACCGCCACAATCTGCTGCGCCACTTGCCGCTGCTGCTGGTGCCGATGCTGCCGCACGCGGGGAAGCGGCCCGGTTGGGTGAGTTTGCTTTGCAACGGCGACGAGGGCTATTGGTACGAAGTGCTAACGGACTACCGCGAGGCCGTGTTGGCCGCCGATGCAGCACTGTCTCTTTTGGCTGAGCAGCTTGCGGACGACCCCGAAGGTGGACCCGCGGCGAAGGCCGCGCTCGTGCGCATGGAAACCGCCGCTGCTGCAGTGCGCCAAGCGTACGCTCAGAGCCGCGGCGATCGCGCCAGCCGCTGACATCTAGACCCGTGTGGTCGATATTCCACTTGGTGCTATGCCGCCCACTTGAGCTGAGCTGTCTTTGGCTTAGGGGGCGCGCCGCGCCGCACTCGGGTTAGCTGCGCGATATCAGGCGCAAAAACGCCAACGGCGGACAGCCTTGAGGGCACGTCCGCCGTTGGTTGAATCTAGAACGACCCTCAGCCGTAGCCGAAGGCGCTGAGATCAAAGCGACTTACTTGGCGGGAGCGGCGTCAGCCTTCTTCTCAGCCTTGTCAGCCTTCTTCTCAGCCTTGTCAGCCTTCTTCTCAGCCTTGTCGGCCTTCTTCTCGGCCTTGTCGGCCTTCTTCTCAGCCTTGTCAGCCTTCTTCTCGGCCTTCTCTTCTTTCTTCTCGGCCTTGTCAGCCTTCTTCTCGGCCTTGTCGGCCTTCTTCTCGGCCTTCTCAACCTTCGGGGCATCAGCCTTGGCAGCCTCGTCAGCCATCACGGGAGCGGCGAAAGCAAGACCCAGAACAACGGCGAGAACGGTGAATAGACGCATGGGAACTCCACAAGATGCAGCGGCGCTGCGGTAGTTTGCGCAAGGCGCGCAAGATAAGCGACCGGTGGTCGCGATGATTGACCGGTTGCCGCGGCACTCGCCGCAGACCAGTCCTCCGTCACGAAGGAATACCCGACCGCCGGACGCGCACTCGGTCGGAGTGTTGACTCGGTGCAGCGCCGATGGCGTGCCGAGCCGACATAGATTCTGACACGGCAGCGGAGCAAAAGGTAAAACCTAAAAAGGCACCTTTCTCGCGGTCGCACCAGCCGGTAGGCGCACGGCCAACCGGTTGCGTAGGTTGATAGAAAACGGGTGCGGCGTCAAGCACCTTGGGTCATGGGTCCGGGCACCCCAGCCTAATTGACCGACTAGTTGCGCAGGGCCGGCCGGGGTGCGATGCTGGCTAGGACTAGGAGGAATCCATGCGCGGCAACAGGATTTTGGTGGCGCTAACAGTGGCTGCGGGCTTGCTTGCGGCCTCGTTGGCTTGGGCAGATTTTTGTGCCGGCAAGCAAAGCGGCCTGTGGTGCAATGGCAACGCGCTGGTGTTGTGCAAAACTGGGGCGATCGCGTCGAGTCAAAACTGCGCGAGCGGCTGCCAGTCCATGCCGGTGGGCACCAACGACCAATGCTATGCCGCGACCGGACCATGTGCCGGCAAGCAAAATGGGGCTTGGTGCGATGGCTCAAAGTTGGTGCAATGCAAGAGTAATCAGGTATCGTCGAGCCAGGACTGTGCGTACGGGTGCCAGTCGATGCCGACCGGGGTGGCCGATGTGTGCAAGGGCCCGCCTGCGCAAAGCGGCCCATGTGCCGGCAAGGCGGACGGAGCCTGGTGCGACGGCGACAAACTGGACAAGTGCAAAGGCGGCGCCGTCGCTTCGTCGCAGGACTGCCCGAGCGGTTGCCAATCGATGCCCCCCGGCGTGGCGGACCAGTGCCAGGCGGCTACCCAAACGGGCCCTTGCACGGGCAAGTTAGACGGCAGCTGGTGCGACGGCGATACCCTGCAGTCGTGTAGCGGGGGTAAAAGCTCGGCCAGCAAGCTGTGTACGTACGGCTGCCAGGCGATGCCGCCCGGTATGGCCGACCAGTGCAAGTCAGCGCCCGCAGCCACCGGTCCATGCGCCGGCAAAAGCGATGGCGCTTGGTGCGATGGTGATAAACTGCAGCAATGCAAAGGCGGTTCTTCTACGGCGAGCAGTGCGTGCGCCAATGGCTGCCAGTCGATGCCGGCGGGGGTTTCGGACCAGTGCAAGCCTGCACCGGTGGCGACAGGGCCCTGCACGGGCAAGGGCGACGGGGCTTGGTGCGAGGGCGATAGCCTGCTCGTATGCAAAGGCGGGCAGTCGGTCGGTTCGCAAAGCTGCGGCTACGGCTGCCAGAGCAATGCCAGCGGTGTCGCAGACTCGTGCAGCGCTGCGCCCTTCGACCCGACCAAATCGTGTGCAGGCAAGGCCGACGGCACTTGGTGCAACGGCAGCACCTTGGTGACATGCCAAAGCGGCAAGGTGGCGAGCGCATTTGTGTGCCCCAGCGACTGCCAAAGCATGCCGGCGGGAGTGCCCGATGTCTGCAAGTCGAGCGGCAACAACGCGTGCACCGGCAAGACTGACGGAACCTGGTGCTCGGGCGCCGACGTCGTGCAGTGCGGCGGTGGCCAGATCATCAAGGCGGTATCCTGCGCCAAGGGCTGCGCCCAGCCGGTCGATGGCGGCGGCGCCTGCAAGCTCAAGAGTGCTGGATTCTGCTCAGGAAAGATTGACGGCGACTATTGCGACGGCAACGTGCTGACGACTTGTGCGACCGGCGGTGCCGTCTCGAACTTTGTGTGCCCAAGCGGCTGTGGCGGCACGGCGTGCACCAGCGCGGGCGCGAACGGCAGCCTGGGCGTGGGCGATCAAGGGGGCTGCGCGAGCTTTACCGGTGCGATCGACCTGTGGCAAGGCAAGAACTTGGCGGTTTGGAACCAGAAGGACTTTGCGCAGGGGCTGGGCACGTGCCCTGGGCTCACCATCCACAACTCGGGTTGCACCATCACGTCGCTGTCGATGCTGCACGCTTTCTTGGGGCTGAAGCGCCAGGTCGACGGCAAAGAGGGCAATGACCCCGCGACCGAGAATGCTTGGCGAAGTCAAAATGGCGGCTACGGCGCGACGTCGTATGAGCTGGGCGGCAAGAAGGTCTCGGGCAAATGCTTGGTGCTATGGGGACAAGCGCCCGGTGGCCTCGTGCCGAGCAAGTCGCATAACGACAGCGCGTCGTGTGTTACACCCAAAGCTGGTCAATTTATAGCGAATGCTTTGAAGGCCGGGATGCCCGTTGTGGCAGGCGTGCACTGGGCCGGCGGCGATGCGTCGTTCTATGGCACGAGCGAGGACTGGCACTGGGTGCTGATCGTCGGCGCAGATGATGGCGGCGTGCTCATCAACGACCCATGGGGTGGCAAGGCCAGCGTGCACTTGAATGAAGGCGGCTTGGGCAAGTACGTGCTCGATGATCTGTACGTATTTTGGTATGCCGGCAAGCAGCCGGGCGGCATGGCGCCTTCGCCAGTCGACGACGGTGAGCCGACGACCGAGGATGGACTGCCCAAAACACTTGAATTTGTAGATGAGACGCTGCCCGATGCGGCCACGGTCGCAGTCGCGGCGGATGCGGGCGCCAGCGATGGCACGGCCGGCGCCGACACGATCGGCAAGGGCGACGGCTTTGCGATCGGCAACACCCCCACCAGCAGCCAGCCGGCCGGATCGAGCGGCTGCAGCGCGGGCGGTAGTTCAGCCCGTGACCTACTGCTGTTGCTGTTCGGGTTTGGTGCGCTTTGGCGGGTGCGGCGCCGGGCGTGATCGCGATCCTCGCGCCCGGGCCGACCTAGGAGTCACGGGTCCTAAAGCTTGCCGTCGAGCAGCTGCTGAATGACCTGCTGCATCTTGTCGGGCCGCGGCGCCGCATTGTACTGGCGACCGTTGATGAACAGCGACGGAGTACCGCGCACACCAGCAGCGGTAGCCTCGTCGACGTCTTTGTTCAGCTTGGTCTCGTACTTCTTACCCGTGACGTAGGCCTCGGCCTTCGCCACATCCATGCCCGCGTCTTTGGCGTACTTCTTTAGGTTCTCGGTCTCGGCCTTCAGGCGCGCATCCATCTCGCCGTCTTGCGGCATCATCTGCGCGTAGTTCTGATAGACGATGTCTTCGAACTCCCAGAACTTGCCCTGGTCTTGGGCGGCCAGCGACCAGTAGTGCGCGAGGCAGGCCGCGGGGTGCATGTCGCGCGGCATCTTCTTGTTGCACTGGCTCGACAGCGGGTAGTGCTTGAACACCACGGCGACCTTGCCATTGCTCTCTTTTTGCACCTGCTTCAGGGTCGGGCTGACCTTGGCGCAGAAGGGGCACTGGAAGTCCTTGAATTCAACGATCTTGATCTTGGCGTCCTTGGAGCCCAGCATCGGCGAGCCGTTGTAGTCAAACTCGGTGACCTTGGTGTCGAGCGGCGGCGGGGGAATATTCTCTTTGCCGTCCTTGATGGTGGCGGCGTACACGTCTTTCTTGGCGATGCCCGCCTTGACCTTGTCTTCAGCCTTGGTCAGCTCTTCGTCGATGATCTTCTTGAAGTCGTCGAAGGGGCGCGCGCCGCCGAGCTTGCGGCCCATGATGAAGAACGCCGGAGTGCCCGTGGCGGTGACCTTGTCGGCTGTGGCGACGTCTTTGGCGACGTTGTCCTTAAACTTGTGCTCGCTCATGCACTTCTCGAACTTGGCGACGTCGAGTCCGACCTCTTTGGCGTGGCCGGGCAGCTTCTCGGCGTCGAGCTCGCCCTGGTTGCTGAACAGGCGGTTCTCCATCTCCCAGAACTTGCCCTGGTCCTTGGCGCAGAGCGAGGCTTCGGCGGCGCCCTGAGCGTTCTTGTGGAAATCGAGCGGGCGATTCTTAAAGACAATCTGCACTTTGTCGCCGTAATTCTTCTCCACTTCGTCGAGCGCGCCGCGGGCCTTGCCGCAGAAGGGGCACTGGAAGTCAGTGAATTCGACCACGGTAACTAGCGGATCCTTGCCGCCTTTCTTGGGCTCGTCGCCGGTCAACTCGACCTTCCATACGGTCTTGTCGTCTTCGGGCGGCTTGCGCTGCTGGGCTTGGGCCTGGGCCGGATCGCCGGCGGGCGGCTCGTTACCCTTGAACACTAGGCCGATGATCTGGGCGCCGAGCGTGGGGTTGGCATCCTTGGTCAGCTTCTCGTTCAGATCTGGACCCTTGGTGCCCGAGGCCAGCGCGTCGTTGGCCTTCTTGATCTGCTCGTCGATGATCTTCTTGAACTCTTCTTTGGGCTGCGCGCCCGACAGGCTGACACCGTTGATGAAGAAGCCGGGGGTGCCGCGCACGCCCAGGGCATTGGCGACCCGCTGATCGCGATCAATCGCTGCGGCGACGGTCGGATCCTTCAAGTCAGCGGCAAACTTGCCCATGTCGAGGCCGATCTCTTGCGCCCACTTGGTGTAGTTGGCATCGCCCAGATCGCGCTGGTTTGAGAACAGCTTGTCGTACATCGGCCAGAATTTGCCTTGCTTATGGGCGGCCCAGGCGGCAATCGCCGACGGCTTGGCGTTGGGGTGGAACGGCAGCGGCTGGTTCACGAAGACCAGGCGCACGTCCTTGGGGTAGTCCTTCAGCAGCTCGTCGACCGTAGCCTTCGCTTTGCTGCAGAACGGGCACTGGAAGTCGCTGATTTCGATGATGGTAACCTTGGCGTCAGCTGGACCCTCGATCGGGTTAGCCTGCGTCGCAGCGGCCGCAGCGGGTGCTGTGGCCTTGACGTCGGCGGGCGCGACTGCGGTGGCGGGAGCCTGCTGGGGCTTGTTCAGCATCGACCCAGCGGCGAACGCCAGCACCGCAACGGCGATGATGGCAATGATGGCGGTATCCTTCTTCATGCATTCCTCTACGAGGCTGGGGCAGGTGTCTGAACCCAGAAAACTCCGCGTACATGCGTTGCTTTTGGACCCAAGCGGCGCGGAGGCGTTCCGCGGCGAGCGCAGTAGTTTACGCGGGTTGCTACGCCGTTGCAAACGAGCTGCGTGGGCCCTTTGGCGGGGGCGCTTGCGGCGCGGCACAAGATGCGCTGCAATCGGCAGTAGCCGGGGCCCGTCCCGCGGCCAAGCGAGCCACCGATGAACAGTTTGCCCACCCCACGCCGTCGGGCAATCGCCGCAG
>CAISBR010000034.1 GCA_903883645.1 uncultured Myxococcales bacterium
AATTCAGCCAGCTTACTCTCAAGAATCACCGCATTTTCGCGCAGTACGCGCTGGGCTTCTTCGTCGAGTTTCAGCGCCCGCGTCGGCGGCTCAGCCAGCAGCGTCGACGGCGGCAGCACCCACGACTTGCCCTCGATGGCCAGGCTTTGCGCCACAGCCTCGATCGGCGCCATCGCGGCCGGACTCCGCAGGGCCTCGGTCTCAATAATCCGCGGGCCACCTACGTCGCGCGACGCCTCGCTCAGCGCGTGCAGGGTCAGCAGTGGCACTTCGGCTTCGGCAGCGGTACCCACGGCCTCTTGGCTCTGCTGCGCGCTGCGGTCATCGACCACGGGCATCACAAATGCAGCCGTCAGCTCGGGTTCTTCGCCGGCCGACATGCTTTTCAGCTCGCCCAGCACTTGGCTGACCTCGACCGCATTCATCTTCATGGTGCTGGCTTTTTCGACCGCGGTCACCGGCGCGCGCAGCTGCTCTTCGGCGATGCGCACGGGCTCGGGGATCGGCGGCGCTTCGGCTTCGGCCGGATGGCGCATGCGCACTGCCGTCGAGGTCGAGTCGACCGTCAGCGAGGCCAAGGGCTGGGTCGGCCGCGCCACCGCCGGCACCCCTAGCTGTAGACCAGCCGGCAGGGGCTGCGACTTGCGGGCCACGGCCGTATCGGGCAGGGCATTCAGAAGCTCGCCGGCCGACATTTTCAGCTCGGACCCCTCATCGCCCCAAAACGCGGCTTCGGCCGACGCAACACTCAGGGGCTGCGACGACTTAGGTGCCGTCTGGGCGGCCAGTTCGGCCTCGTTTAGGTCGGCCAGGGCCGGGCCGGTATAGGGCGCGGTCTTGGTGCGGTGCGGCGTAGCTGGGCGCTCCGAAGCCTGGGCATCCCGTGTGCCGCCCACCCGCTGACGCAGGCTCTGCATGCCATCGCGCGCCGCATCCGAGGTCATCGTTGCAGCTTTTTCAACCGCTTTGCTGACTACCGGCGCGGTCTTGCCGCTCACCCACCGCACCAGCATGCTCGTCAGCGTGCGGCCCGTCAGCGCTGCCAGCGAGGCCGCAAGGGTCAACGTCGCCAAAAGCGCAGTGCCCGCAGTCGACAACATGGCCTTGAGCACCACGGCAATGCCGCCGGGGATCAGGCCCGCCGCGTCTTTGCCCAGCGGCTTCCAATGCCAGCGCTGTGCCACTAAGTGCAGCAAGATCATGACCGAAAGCGCAGCGCCCGCCGCGCCAATCGCCACCCGCGGCCGCGGCGCGCGCATCTTGCCGGTCAGGGTCGCGCCGGCCAGCGTCAGCACCAGGGCATTGAGCAAGAAGGCGCCCAAACCCAAGAAATGCAGCAGCATGTCGGCCATGCGCGCACCGACCGGCCCAAGCCAGTTGGCGACGTGCTCGGCGCCCTGGCCGGCGGCAATCGCAGCCATATCGCGGGGATCGTGGCTAAGCAGCGCTCCGGCAAAGGCCGCGCCGGCGCCAAATAGCACCAGGCCAGCCCACTCGCCGCGAAGCTCGCGCTGGCGGACTTCGGCTTCGGCTTTGCCTACAGGGCCGCCGTTCTTGGCGGTCGGGTCGGGCCGATCAGAGGGGTCGCGGGTCGCGGCGGTCGAGGCCTTGGCCATGGCTCACCTGTGCTTGGGGCGGCGTGTGCGGCGGCCCCTGCGCGGAAACGGTTGTCACTCGTGAACGATTGCGCAAAGTTGCGCGATCCGACACCTGTGGCGGATCGTCAGCGACGCTACCACGGCAAGGGGGGGCTGCCAGAATTTGCCGCCACCGTAATCCAACCCCTTGAATTTACGTACTCGCTTTGCGGTACCCTCGTTGCCTGTGCTGTGTAGTATTATGAGAATACAGCGATTATTTCGATAGTGTACTGTCGCCTCGCCAACGAGCGTCGCGCCCCGTGAAGTGCGGGCGCGGCCGGTGCGTTGGCAGCGTGGCGGCGGCGTGCGATGCTGCCCCCTCTGGAGGTTCGGATGCGCGGAAAATGGGTCAAGTTTGCGAGTGCCTTGCTGTGTGCGTCGTTGCTGCTGGGCGCGCTGTCGGCCGAGGCGAAGGGCAAGAAATCGAAGGCGAAAGACAAGCCGGCTGCCGCACAGCCCGCACCTGCGCCGGCCGCGCCCGCACCGGTGCCCGCGCCCGCCGCTGCCCCGACCGCCGCCACCACGGCGCAGCAGGTGGCCGACGGCATCCAGAAGTTCTACGACACGCAACCCGGCTTCCAGGCTGCGTTTACCCAGGTTGTGACCAAGAAGGGCCTCGCCACGGGCCTAAAGCGCGAGGGTATGGCGTGGCTGAAGCGCGGCGATCCGGCCAAGCAGCAGCAGGGCAAAATGCGCTGGGATTACCCTACCGAAGAGATCTTTTACTTCTGCAACGGCGAGACGCTGTGGTCGTACGAGCGCCGCGAGCGCCTGGCCGTCAAGGTGCCCGTCAAGAACAGCCAAGTGTACCAGGCCACGCAGTACCTGGTGGGGCAAGGTAATTTATCCAAGGATTTTCAGCTCGAGCTGGTCACCTCGCCCATGGCCGACACGTTTGCGCTGCGGCTGACGCCCAAGACCAGCACGGTGATGCGCTCGCTGACACTGATGGTCGACAAGGCCACCTTTGCGGTCAAGGCCAGTCAACTGGTCGATCCGATTGGCGATGCCACCGACCTCGTGTGGCGCGATATCAAGTACATTGGCGCCGACGACAAGGTGTTCGAGTGGCAGCCGCCGGCGGGCGTGACCATCAAAGAGCTGGGCCGCACCGGCCAATAAAGCCCCGCAAAGCCGTTGACGTACCCGCCGCGTCGGTCGAAACTGCGGCGACGCTGCACGGCTCGCCGTCTTTGAGCCCTTGTGCCGCGGCAGGACGCCATGAACGCACTCGCTCGTTGTTTTGCTGGCACGCGGCGTTATCACCGAAGTCTGCACGGTTTTGTTGGCATTGCGCTGCTGTGCGCGGCGGTCGCTCAGGCCGAACCGGTGCCCCGCATCGATGTGCAGACCGTGCACGCCAGCGCGGCGCCGGACGATGCTCTGTTGCTGCGCTCGGCGCGGGCGGTCGAGCCGTATACCTGGACGCTACAGGGGTCGCTCGACTACCAGCGCGCGCCGCTAAGTTTTTCGGCGGGCAGTCAACATCAGGCAGTGATTGGCGATTTGGCGATGCTGCACCTGGGCACCTACGTGGCGCTGCCCAGCGACTGGGGTGTGGGCGCGACCCTGCCGCTGGCGGGTGTGGTGCGGGGCGGCGGGCCGAATCTGGCGCAACTCAGCACGCTGCCTAGTGGTCCGGCCCTGGGCGATCTGCGGCTCGAAGGGCGCAAGCACTGGTGGCACGGCGCAGCCATGGGTGGCGAAGTAGCTGTAGCCACAGCGATCGACGCGATCTTGCCCACGGCGAGTGCGGGCAATTGGCAGGGCGGCGCGGGTGCGCTTGGCCTAGAGCTGCTGGCCTCGGGCAACTGGGGGCCGTGGCGCGGCGATCTGGCGCTGGGTGGTCGCTATGGCCCCACGCAACAGCTGATTTTGCATACGCTCGATAGCAATTCGCTGCCGATCGCTAGTCAGAGTCACGCGGCGCTGCGCAGTGGTTCGCTACTGCATGTGGGCGCGGCGGCGGGGCGGCAACTGCTTGAAGATAAACTGCTTGTGCGCGGCGAACTGGCGGCGCAGGTGCCGCTGATCGACACGGTGGCCACGAGCCAGGCGGTGGTCGATGCGGCGCTGGCGGGAGACTACGCCTTTATGCCGTGGTTGCATGGCCTTGCGATGGTGGGGACTTCGCCGAGCAGCGGCCCGGGCGCGGCGGTGGTGCGCCTGTGGGCGGGTGTGCGGGTGGTGCCCAGCGCCATGCCCAGCGACCGCGACCAAGACGGCATCGACGATCGCGTGGATAAGTGCCCCGAGCAGGCCGAAGATAAAGATGGTTTTGAGGACAGCGACGGTTGCCCCGACCTGGACGACGATGGCGACGGCGTGCTCGATACCGCCGATAAGTGCCCGCGCGCACCTGAAGACCGCGACGGCTTCCAAGACGAAGACGGCTGCCCTGATCCGGATAACGACGGCGACGGCATCCTCGACGGCAAAGACGCGTGCCCGAACCAGGCCGAAGACATCGACGGCCACGACGACGACGACGGCTGCCCCGACCCCGACAACGACGGCGACGGCATCTTAGATAAAGACGACCTGTGCCCGAAGCAGCCCGAAAACTTTAATGGTTTTGAAGATGGTGATGGCTGCCCCGATATCAAGCCCGGCGAGGCACCGGCCGCCATTGAGCCGCCCAAGCCTGCCACGCCGGTGGTCGAGCCCGCGCCCGAGCCGCCCAAGGTCGAGCCGCCGGTCAAGCCAGGCAAGGCCGGCAAGAAGGGCAAGGGTGCCAAGGCCGAAAAGCCGGCGAAGGCTGAGAAGGCTGCTAAGAACTTGAAACCAGTCAAGGATACGCTGGTTGACAAGCCCGCGCCGCCGCCCGCCGACAAGCCTGCCGAGGCCGATAAGCCCAAGGGCAAGCCGTCGGACCCCGCCAAGCCGTTCTACGACGACCCGCTCGAAGAGCGTAAGCCGCGCGCCAAGGTGCCGGTGAATCCCTAGCCCGCGCCCCTACTTCCCCTGGAGGCCCCCGTGACCGCAACTTTGAGTGAGCGCCTACAAGGCGACGCAACTCTGCAAGACTTGGCCATTTTTCTGGACGCGCTGCCGGCCGACGAGCGTCTGACGCAGTGCCGAGCCCTGGGCCGCACCGCCCAGCGCAAGCTGTATCAAATGGCCAGTTGTGTCATTGGTGTCGATGACTTGGCGCCGGCGAGCGTGGCTCCGCAGACCGAGGTGATTCAGTCGGGGCAGAACACGCTGCCGCTGCCGTCGCCGTGGAAACGCTTTGAAAAACGCATGTGTCGCCCGGCTGATGGCACGCCGCGGCTGTTCGGTTACAACGAGGGCTCGACGCGGCCGCTGATTGGCCCCGGCTATTTTGTTGCGTATAGCACCGCTGGCACGAACCCGCAGTGGACCGAGCGCGGCGGCGTAGTCGTTGATTACTTTCAGATTCCTGACGGGGCGGTGGTCGCTAGCTGGCCCACCGTGGTGCCCAATAGCCGCGGCTTGCAGATGTTTGTGTACCAGGGCACGCGCGATTTTATGCGCAAAGTCAGTGAGTTTGTGACCATTGGCGCGGCCTACAAGGGCGAGAAAGCGCTGGACCACTACTTTGTGCTGGTGCGTCAGTAACCGATTGAACAGCTAGGGATTTTGCTGCGACCCTTGCTCGAGCTGGGCAAACAGCGCCTGCACCCGGCCGCGGTAATCCTCGAGCGCATCTTCGAATGCCTTGATTCGACTCGCTTCGTTGGGCGCCGCGGCATAGCTCGCCAGCGCCAGCGCGGTCTGGTTGGCGCGCTGCGACAGCACCTGCACCGAGCGAAACAGATTGGCCAGCTCGGGAGCGAAGCTTTTCTGCGCGGCCAGCGCCCCGTAAGCCTCGGCCAGTCCTTGGTAATTCTGCGCCATGCTGGTCGCCATGGTCATCACTTCGGGCGCCGGCAAGCCGCCACTGCGCAGCGCCTGCCCCAGCCCCACCAGCGCAAAATGGCCGTGCAGCGCCGACACCATCGAGCTGCGCGCCAGCGACACCAGCACCGAAAGGGCCAGATCCGGTTGCGCGGCGCCGGGTTGCGTGCTCAGCGCCTTCGCCGTTTGCGCCACCAGCTTGGCTAGATCGCGGTCGGGCGTGCTGGCTGGCGATTTCGCGGGCTCGCTCTTGGCGGGCTCGGGCTTGGCCGGTTCCGCTTTCGTCTCAGCCGGTTTAGTGGCCTGTTTGGTCGCCTTGGCGGCGGGCTTGCCGGCTAGGGCCACGCTGGGCGCCAAGCTGCAGACCAAGACGACGACAGTAGCGGCGCGAATCGAGTAACGCATAAAAATCCTTTGGTTAAGGGGCTAGGGCGGTGCGCCCAGGCTAGCCAGCGCCATGGCGACCGTCTTGGGCTCGTAACCCTGGCGACAGTCGACGATTTTGCCGTCGGGCCCCACCACATACACCAGCGGCATCGGCGCGGCGTTGTCGGTCGGTTGCGGCAGAATATCTTGCAGCAGGGCCGAGTACTCGTGGTTATCTGCCGTCGAAAGTGGGGCAAATAGCACCGGAAAATTGGTCTTTAGCGCCGCTGTCTCGGGGATGTTGGTGGGCTTGTCCCACGGGTCGATCGCCACCACCCGCGCCGCGTCGCTCGCCACCACCCCGGCCAAATCGTGCGCCACCGCCGCCAGCGCCTGAAACGCCACCGGGCACGCGTGCGCCGCCACCACCACCACCCCCGGCTTTCCGGCTAGATAAGCATTCACATTCAGCGCCTTACCCGTGGCGTCGAGGTATTGCAGAGGGGGCAGCGCCTCGCCCGGATGCAGCAGCGTCGTCTCTTTGACGACCACCACCTGCTCGCCCGGCGGATCAAACTGCACCTTGAGCAGGTGCTTCGTAATGCCTTTCAGGGTCTTAGTGGCCTGCAGCGCAATCACTTCTGAGGTAAACGGCGCGACCTTTTGCGACCCCATCAGCTGCGTGCCGGCACCGACCTGGCTGGCGTCCTCGATCCACGAAATCTTTGTGATCTGCACGGGTTGATTGCCCACGCTCCACACCCGCAGCTGCATGGCGATCGGGTCGCCCAGCGCCACCGGTTTGCTGTAGATCGCTTTGGCCAGCATGGGTTGCGGCCCTACGGGCGCCGTGGTGTCGATGCTCAGCGTGCGCACGGCCGCGAACTCAGAGGTCACGAGCATAAAACCCACAGGATCGATGTCCATGGCGTAGTAATACGACAACTCGGCGTCGCGCACCGTGGGCTGAACGAGCACTTGCCCGGGCGCAGTCTGGTCAAAAGCCCAAAGAGCTGGCCCACCTGCGGCAAGAATCAGGTTTTGCGCTGCCGACACGCCATACACGGGCCATGGCGTCGCTAAGCTCCACTGCAGCAACGGTTTCGTGGGCACGCTGGCATCGACCAGCGACACCCGCCCCGAGGCCGAGCCGACCACCACCTGATCGCCCACCACCGCCAGCACGCTCGTAAGCCCCGGTAGCGCCAGCGTTCCCGCCGGGGTCACGTGCCATGTACTGTCGACCGCCGCCAGCACCAGGCCACCGGCGCCATCCGCCACGGCCAAGTGGTTGGCGCCCAGGGGTTGCACGTCCCAGGCATCGCTCAGGGTTGCGGCCACGGCCAGGGGCAGCGCGCCAAACGGCGGCAAAGCACTGCGACTCGCAAGCCCAGCGGCGTGCGCGGCCAGCAGCAGCCGGTCGCCCCGCACGGCCATGCCGTCGGCCAGTTGATCTGAAGGCAGCGAAATATTAGCATATTCTGTCGGTTTGCCGGTAGTGAGATCGGCCTTGGCCAGCGCGAGCATGGGCCGTCGGGTGCTGCACGCCACCCAATCGCCCACTGCAGCGAGCCGCGAACACAGGCCCTTGGGGTGCGTCTGCCAGTCTGCTTGGCCCTGCGGGGTCGACACGCCATCGATGCTGAACGTGACAAAACCGTCTTGATGTCCGGCGACCCAAAATGTCCCCATTTTCCAAATGCCGCCAAGCAGATGCGCGCCCCCAGCCTGCGACGACGGCGGCGTAACGGCAAAGGTGGGGTTCAGCAGCGAGGTCGCCGGCGCGCCCACTAAGCCCGCACCGCACTGCTCGGCGATCGGCTGCATCTGGTCCATCGGCACCAGCGTCAGGTCGAGCGTGGTCGGGATCGACGTGCTGCCATCGTAGGTTACGGCGATCGACTTGCCGCCGACGCAACCAAAACCGACCGCCAAACCGCTAGCCGGATCAAAGTCGCCAGGGGCCAGCAGAGCCGCCAAAACCCACGTACCTTTGGGCAGTTCTACGGACCCCTGCCATGGCCAGGCCGTCACCGCGATCTTGGCGACCACCTGCGCAGCTTCGGGCGGCGGCCCACCGGCCTGTAGCATCTGCGCTGGCGTAAAAGTCAGTAAATATAGGTTTCCTTTCAGCACCTTGGGGCCTGTAACGCTCAGCTGTAGCGGCGTAGGCGCAGTGTCGATCGGCGCAGTATCGATCGGCGCAGTGTCGATCGGAGCAGTGTCGATCGGAGCAGTGTCGGCCAGCGCCGGTTTGGCATCGGCCGTGTCCGTCGCGTCGTCGCTGCCGGCGATGTCTTGCAGCGCAATATCTTTAATATCATCAATATCTTGGATGCCTTGGCCGCCATCGGCATCGGCCGCGTCGCTGGCCGCAGCGGCGATTTCTGCGACCTGCTCGGCGTCGCTGGGGGGCGCGGCATCGGTGGCCGCGTCTACGGCCGCATCCGTCGGTGCGTCGTGGCCCACGGCCTGGGCATCCGCTGCTGCACCGCCCGTGGCCGCGCCGCTGCCGCACGCCGCGAAGTAGGTTGCAACTACGGCTGGCGCCAGCAGTGTTCGCCACAAGCCCGGGGATGATTTGCTCGCCATTGCGCGTTGGCCACTCGGCATTGCCTACCGTTCGCTGCATCTTAGGGGGTGCCGCCGGCCAAGTCGATAGCCCGGGTGGCGCAGGCAAAACCGGTTGACAGGCCAAGCAGAAGGCCTAGAATATCCGGCCCGCTGCGGCGGTGGCCTTGGTGTGTCCAGGCCGAGCCCCGCACGGACCGACGATCGCAGCGATTGCCGGCCCACGCAGCACGTAACGGCGCAACGGCACGGGCCCTTGTCTGGACTCCTCCGTGCTTATCCGCGCCGAATGCTCGCCAAAGGCGGGCAGTAAGGAAACGATTATGGATACTGTTCAGATCTCGGCTCGCCCGCGCTACCTCGCCGGCTCCGACGTGGCCAACAAGGTGCGCCGCGCCGGTTTGCTCCCGGGTGTCATCTACGGAAAGGCCTTTGGAAATCGCCCCATCGCGCTCGAGCCGCAGCCGGTCCGCAAGGGCCTGCAGACGGCCTACGGCCGTAACCAAGTCTTTGACGTGGTGCTCGAAGGTCAAAACTACCTCGCCCTCGCCAAAGAAGTGCAGATTCACCCGGTGACGCGCCAGCTGCAGCATGTGGACCTCCACGTGGTGCAGGCCGACACGCGCATGATCGTGACGCTGCCCGTGACCCTGAGCGGTCGTTCGCTTGGCCAGAAGGCCGGCGGTCGCTTGGAGCACATCACCCGTTATATCAAGGTCGATTGCACCCCCGAGACGCTGCCCAAGGGCGTGGCCATCGACGTGACGCCGTTCGAGAACGGCACCGTGATGACCATCGAGACCCTGCCGCTGCCCGAGGGCGTTATCCCGGTGTTCAAGAAAAGCTTTAAGATCTTCGAGATCATCGCCGCCAAGGTCGAAGAGAAGCCGGCCGAAGACCCCAAGGCGAAGAAGAAGTAGCGATTCGTGGCGGTGGAGCAAGCGAACAAGGGCCCCAAAGGGCCTGCAATTCGGGCGATTGTTGGTCTGGGCAATCCGGGCAAGCAGTACGCCGCCACTCGCCACAACGTTGGCTTTATGGTCATCGAACGCCTGGCCGAGCGCCTGGGCGTCAGTTGGTCTGGAAAATTCAATGGCAACTTGGCCCGCGGCCGCATGATGTGGCGCGACTCGGCTGGGGCAGGCTCTACTGGGGCAGGCTCTGGAGGTGCGAGCGGCGAGCGGGATCTGATCCTGCTGCAGCCGCTGCAGTTCATGAACCTGTCGGGCCACGCTACCCAAGCCATGGCGCAGTTTTACGGGATCAAACCTGCAGAACTGCTCGTGATTCACGACGACTTGGACCTGCCGTTTGGCAAGGTTCAGCTCAAAGTCGGCGGCGGTCACGGTGGCCACAACGGCTTGCGATCGCTGGTCGCGCAGCTCGGTTCGCCCGAGTTTGCGCGGCTGCGGATCGGCATCGGCCGGCCCGGCAGCGACGCCAGTGCCGGGGGCCGCGCTGCAGAGCGCGAGGGTGCAAAAGGCGGCGACGACGCGGTAGCCAACTGGGTGCTGTCGCCGTTTTCGCCCAGTGAGCGCGCGGAGTTGCCGGGCGTGGTCGACAAGGCAGTGCAAGCTGCGGAGTCGGCGGTGCAGCTGGGTCTGGCGGCGGCGATGAACGTGCACAACACGGTCGTCAAGCCGGTGAAGCTAGCGAAGCCGGCCACAGCAGAAGGGGCTGAAAAACCCGCTGCCAAGCCGAATTCAGACCGGCAAGGTTCGCAAGGTACCTAAAACCTTGCAAAGAACGACAGTCGACACGGGCACTTTCGCCTGGGTGCGGCTGCCGACGGGTGCTAGAAGTTCTAGCCCCGTCTCCTTGCTCAGCGCCAGCGTCTACCTCTAAGGGATAGACAAAAGCCTGGGCGAATGCGCACATTCCGTGCGCGGGTCCGTGAGGAGAAGCGTCATGCTCGTCAGGATGTACGAGACGCTGTTCATCACTCGCGTGGATATTGAGGCCGACGTTGTGGAAAAACTCCACCAGCGCCTGGTCAAGTCCATGGAGACGATGGGTGGTGTCGAAATTAAGCTGGCCGATTGGGGTAAGCGCAAGCTCGCCTACGAAATCGCCAAGCAGAAGAAAGGCAACTACTGGTACTTCAGCTTTATTGCGGTGCCGAGCTTCATCAAAGAGCTCGAGCGTCAGCTGCGCATCAGCGGCGACGTGATCCGCTACCAGACCGTGTGTCTGACCGGGCTGAAGCAAGACACCGACTTCGACCTCGAAGTTGAGAAGAAGCGCGTCGAAGGCCTTACGCCCGAGCGCGAAGAAGACGAAGAGGATCAGTACCTTCGTCGCCCGATGGATGACCGCCGCCGTCGCGATGACGACGACGACGATGTCGAACTCGACGATGAGGAGGTAGCATGAAGCCCGCCGAGCCCCAGCGTCAGCGCCGCTTTGGCCGCCGCAAGGTGTGCCCCTTCTGCGCCGACAAGACCCTGTACATCGATTACAAGACCCCGAGCATGTTGAAGCGCTTCATTTCGGAGCGTGGCAAGATTGTGCCGCGGCGTATTTCGGGCGTCTGCGCTATGCACCAGCGCAGCCTGCAGACCGAAATCAAGCGCGCGCGCATCATGGCGTTCATGCCCTACTCCAGCGCTACGGCCGATTAGGGGGTTCCCGCAGAAGTGCACGACCGTGTTTCGCTGCCAAGTGGGTCGCAAGCGCCCGGCCTACCGGCCGCTGCGCCGCTCCGATGGCGAAAGAACGGCGACACAGAAGCATTCTGGAACCCCAAGGAGGACACCATGAAGGTTATTTTGCGTGAAAACGTGCCCAACGTGGGCAAGATTGGCGACGTGCTCGACGTAGCTGACGGCTTCGGCCGCAACTTCCTGCTGCCGCGCAAGCTGGCGATGCAGGCCGACGAGCGCAACGTGCGCCAGATGGAGCACAACAAGCGGGTCGCGGCGGCGCGTCTGTCTAAGGCGAAAGCCGTGGCCAGCGAAGACGCCAAGAAGATGTCGGACATCAAGCTGACCATCGCCAAGCATGCTGGCGAGGAAGGTAAGTTGTTCGGCTCGATCACGGCGCGCGACGTGGCGGATCTGTTGGCCGAAGCCGGTCACCTGGTCGATCGGCGCGACATCGTGCTGCCCGACAACATCCGCACCGTGGGTGAGTACCCGGTCACCATCAAGCTGCACCACGACGTGACGGCGAAGGTGACGCTGGAAGTGACGGCCGCGGAGTAATCCGCGCGCTTGAGCTTGAGCGGAAAAGCTAGGCTGGCGGCCCATCTGGGGACCCTTTGGGGGACTTGGGTGGGCCGCTGGCGTTTTTGCCCAAATTGCACTGCCGAGGCTGGGGGCGACACGGGCTTCGGCCTACAGGCTGCAGTTTTGGGCGGCCCGGCCCGATGGGCCGTCGGGCTGCGACGGGCGGCAAGTGAGATCCTGCGGGAATCGCAGCTACTTGGCCGCCCGCGGCGATCCGCCACGCCCAAGGTGGTGAAATTCGCCGGTGCCTGGGTCGTGGCGGCCCGCCGTCGCTGGCGCGATGCGCATCCCTGCCGCGGGGTCGAGAAATGATCGGAATCTATTGTAATTCCCCAACTAATTAGCCGGGCGCGTGAGCAAGCGGGCCTCCTGCCGGCACCTGCGAGCCGGACAGGCTTGGGCTGTTGGGTGGCTGACTCTGCGATTTCTCTAGGTGTTTCGCGAGTCCGCGTAGGGCGCGGTCTTGTGCCGCGCCGCCCAGACCGGCGCCCTTGGTTCCTGGCAGGCCCCAGTCGGCATGGGTTCGCGTCGAATCGGGCGGCTTACTGGGGTTGCGCCGGCCATGGTGCGAGTGTTTCTGGCCGGCGGCTGCAAGCCGCGCCTAGGGTTGCCAAGCCCCACCTCGCTGCCGGCCCTTCGGCCAGCCTGCTCGTGCGGCTTTGGGCTGGGGCTTGGCGCGGGCGACCGAGTTTGCCGGCAGTCCAGCCCCCCGGCCGTCGCTGCCGCGAATTCCTTGCCAGCCGCCGCGGCGTGTTAGGGTGATGGACGCACATCCA
>CAISBR010000035.1 GCA_903883645.1 uncultured Myxococcales bacterium
ACCAAGGTGCTGACCGAGGCGTCGCTGGGCGCCAAGGGCGACTCGCTGCACGGGTTGAAAGAGAACGTGATCATGGGTCGGTTGATCCCGGCCGGCACGGGTCTGAGCGCTTACACGGCGATGGAAATCGAAGTGGGAGCGCCGGAATCGCGCGGGTTGGAGTCGATTGGGTACGCGATGGGGAGCTAGTTTCCTGGATTAGTTGGCTGGGCGCCCATTCGAACGCAGGTTCGGGTGGGCGTTTGGCTTTTTGGGGCGAGACTGGCGGAGTGGTGGGGCGTGTCCGGGTGAGGATGCGCGTCTCGCGCGTCAGGTTCTGGGCTGGGTGGGGGCAGCGTGGATCGGGGGGCGGCCAGCACGGAGGCATGGCCGCTACACCCTGGTTCCTATTTTTGGGGATAGCTTGTTGGCCGCGGGGGTCGGGCAGCGGCCAGCACGGAGGCATGGCCGCTACACCCTGGTTCAAGTGCTTCGGGGGCGTCCTGTTTGCGGCGTTAGTTGGGGCTACATTTCACCTTGCCCGTCGCCAAGCTGCGCCTCGTGTTCCATCCACCGCATCGTCTGGCCGCTTACGCCGGCGTGCTCGCAAAAGGCCCGCCAGCGCCCGGTCACCTCGCGGACCTCGGCCAGAATCTCTAATGCCCGCGTGCGCTTGAGCCCTGCCGCGTCCGCCACCTTGAGCATGTCCGCGGCCCTCGGGTCACGGCCGTTGCCCGCGATAGCTGTCGTGTGCTCGCCTGCCATTCCGCCCGAGAAGGTCAGGTCATACGCGGGCGCCAGCCGCCATGTGCCCGCGGAGTCGAGCGTGAAGCTGAACTGCTTGGCATGGTCGTCGCGATTGTGGGCGAACACGTTGAAGACCATCAGGCGAAACAGCATTTCGCCTTCGCGGTGGTCACCCGTCAGGCGCACCGCCACCTTGGCAAGGTCGACGTAATCGAGCGACGGCACGCGATGGTCGGCGTGCAGCAGACCCGAGGCCGTGATCACGTGCAGGCGCGCGCTGCCCTGCCGGTCGAAACGCGCCGCCGCGAAGTAGCCCGGTCCAATTGTGGACGCCAGCAGCCGCGACTCCGGCACGCGCACGCCAGCCGCCGCGGCCATCCTCGACCACGCCAGCTCGAGCGGCCCGACGTCCGACACGTCGGCCTGAGCCGCGAATTTCACGATGAAATGCCGCCAATCCGGGCCGCGATCGTGCAGCGCGTCGGTCAGCTGTCCGGTCGGCTCGTGTATCTGCACCAACGCCTTGGGCCGGTCGCCCTGGGGCGAGCCACCCAGTCTTCTCAGCTTTTCTAGCAGCTCTTCCGACGAGCCTTCGAGCACCGCCCGACTCGCCTGGGCAAGTTCGTCGAGCTCGACGGTTTCTTGCCGATGATTGGGGCCTAGTTCCGGCTGGTAGACCAGCGCGCCGATGCCGTCGCGACCGATGTGCGCCAGGCGGTCGAGCGGCGTCAAGCTGGCCGGCGGCACACCTTGGCGGCGGACTTCGCGGTCGAGGAGCAGCCGCCCCCAGCCGTCTGGCAGACTGTCGTTGAAAACGCCGGGCAGGTTCTCGAAAATCGGTTCACGGCCTTCGATGACCCCCGGCCCGCGCCGCAGCTTGAACGGCGAAATCTCCAAGCCGCTTCGCAGGAACTCGCTGTCGAATTCAAACAGTACACGCCGATCGCGCATGCCGAGGCGGCCGACGCGCACCTCGCGACCGGCATCCCAGCACAGGTGGACGGCCAGGGTAGCACCGACCGGCAGTTTCCAGCGTTGCGTCAAGTAGTCCTCCGCCGCGGGGCACGCACCCGCGCCTTGGGCCGCGCCATCGCTTCGTCCAGGCTCGCGAACTCCGGAAGGTGGAACCAAGGGTCGAGCTGCGTCAACTGCCCGAAGGCGATGGCAATCCTGAGCAGCGACTTGAACGCGATTTCGCCGGTGCGCTCGAAACGTTTGTAGCTCGCCAGGGTCATGCCTGCGCGCGCGGCGGTGTCCACTTGCGTCCAGCCGTGGTGGAGGCGCAGCGTGCGGACGCGGCTGGCGATTTCGCGGGCGGCTTCGTCGGCGGAGAGGAGGTCAAGGGGTAACATGTGGGCTCGTAGGCGCCAGAATGGGCTACAAGAGGTAGTATAGTGGCTGTTGGGGTTGGGGCAAGGGTTGGCGAGGGTGCAGGTTGGGTGCGGGGGCCGGTTCCGGTACCGGTGCCGGCCCACCCTAGCCGAGGCGAAGGAGCCAGAACGTCGGGAGCAACCACAGTGCAATCAAAGCCACCCACAAGGCTCGGCGGACGCGCGGCCACTTGACACTGCCGATCGCCAGTGTGGGCATCGCCAGCATGCCAGCAAAGTAGACTGGTGCCACGACAGGCAGCAGGGCGGGAGCGAGCGCCGAGCAGACCAGGCCGCCAACCACGGCCAGCGCGGTCCCCAGCAACACTCGACTGAGCCACTTCGCCGCAGACCAACGTCCGGCCTCAATCGAAACCGCGACGAATACGACCAGAACGGCCCCGGCTAGACACAGCAGACCCGCCACATTCGCAGCCGAGTCGGCCATATCGGCAAGGCCTGGCTTAGCTAACGCCGGCGACGCCCAGGCAAGAATCGCTACCTGCAGCGAGCCGACATGCGCCCACTGCCGCAGGCCACCAGTGCCGACGCAGGGTGTTCGAAGGCAGGATTCCCGGGCTTGCAGTGCCGCCGCAGCCACCGCTAAACCACAAGGCGCCAAGCCGCAACGGCCTGTTGCGCCAAGTACTTCTGGCGCTTGTCGATCTGCGCCGGCCCCCAGGCGTCGACATACCGCTCGGCCACGCCCTGGGTCAACCCAACGGCACTTTGTCCAAAAATCAGCCGCTTCTCGGACCAGCTGCGATTGGCGGCCGACTGGTTCTTGGTCGACTCGAGCAGCGTGTAATTGCCAAGCCGGTAGCACCATTGGCGCGCTTCGTCGGGTTCGATGTCGGGCCAGGCGTCGGGATCCGGATTCTCGGGTAGGATATGTTCGAGGGTGTAGGTGCCGTCGTCGGGGTCGACCAAGGGGCCGCCCAGGTGGTGCTGGAGCCGAGCGCAGATGTAGCGTGCAATCCGCTTGTTGCGTGGACTGGTGGTGCGCAGCTGAATCTGGGCGAAGTTAGAGCGAAATTGATCGTCGCTTGGCGAGAGAGCGGCCAGATCAAGCAAAATGTCGTGCAAGCGCCAGTCGGGCGCTGTGCTGATTCGCACGGCTAGGTCGTGGTAAACCTTTTCTTGCTCGCCGGTATGCAGGCCGCCGATTACGTTGTAGCGGAAGCTTAGCACCGCGCACGCCTCGGCAAGTCGGGCAAAGTCGTCGGGCTCTAGGCGTTCGTAGGCCGCCAGCAGCAAGACGAACGGCTGCTTGACGCCAAACATTTTCAGCTGTTCGAGCGCCTCGCGTTGACCGCGGGTCCACAGCTCGGACTCGGGCTTGCCCAGGGCCACGTACACAGCAGCCATGCGGTCCAGCGCGCGCAGGAGCTCAAAGACTTCGCGGCGCTCGGTGGTGTGCTTGCGAACTTCTTTGAATAACTCACTCTGGCGAGCCAGCGGGTGCCGGCCGTTCCACCATACGCGCAGGTAGTTCGGGAAGTCCTCGTCGCCCAGCTTGTCGAGAATAGCCTGCCACTGGACTTCAAGTTGGTTGAGCTCGCGGTCGTCGGCACCGTGGCGCGAAACCAGTGAGAACAGGTAGTTCTTGAGCAAGTCGGTCGACGACAGCCGAACGCCACGCGAGTTCAGCGTTTCGAATACGGTAAAGGCGTTGAGCTCGTCGGCCACCGAAATCACGGTGAAGAACAGGCGGTCGGCCATGTCTGCAAGCAGCTGGGCCACAGCTGCACCTGTCGCGCCGCCCAAGTGGCTGTGGAGCTGCTTACTTAGCCACGTATAGGCCTGTAGCAGCAGCCGGTTCGAAGGGGCCAAGCCGCGACCGCGCGGGGGCGGCTGCAGCGGCGCAAGATAGGTCTCAAAGAAATACTTGTCGTTGCGGTTCAAGGTCAGTTTGTTGCGGCTGAGCAGCGTAACGGGGTCCAGAAAGCCGATGTAGGTGGCACGGAGGGCGGCGGCACGCTGGCGGTTCGCGTCGGCCTCCACTCCTTGGCGGACCATCTGCTCGAGCAGGTCGATGCCCGCAAGAAACACAAGACTGAGCGTGGCGAGGCGTTGCTGACCGTCGATCACGTCGAACTGTTTGTTGTCGGTGCTTTGCAGGACGACGTAGCCCAAGTAGTGCGCACTCGGCGCCCCGTCAGCCGACGCAGCGCTCGAGATTTGTAGGATATCCTGCCAGAGCTCCTCCCACTGCTCTTGGTCCCAGGAGTAGTCGCGCTGAAACGGCGGTACCCGGTAGGTCAGCCCATTGCCAAGGAGCTGGCGCAGCGTCTGGTTCGAGGTGTTGAACTGCATGACAGCGGGCACGGCCTATCTCCTGCTCAGGAGCGCCGAGCGAACGACGGCGCTTGCCGACGAGGCTACGCTCGGGGGGCGGTGCAGTCAACGGCGGCGCGACGGCAGCGCAGCGACTTCTCCTTCAGTATTCGAGCAGATAAGGTGCGATGACCGCCGGCCTTCCCTGGGGTTTGACACGACCGTTGAAATCCCCGAAAACAACCCAGCGCGCAACCACCCGCGACGCCAAGGAAGCCACGATGTCCACCACCGCCCCACCACCCCAAACCATCGCCGACCTCCTAAGCCAACTCCCCGACCCAGCGCCCGACCAAACCCCCGAAAGCTACCTAACCTCCCTCTCGACCACCGCCCAGACCGCGCAGATCCACGCCAACGCCTACCGCATCAAGCTGGGCCTGACCATGCTCGCCGGCAAACCCAAGGTCCGCAGCGGCGTCGCCACCTGGGAAGCCGGCCACGCCGAGCGCCTGGGCATCGACGTACGGCAAGTGCGCAAGTACTGCACCACGGCCCAGGTGGTCAGCGCCATGGGCGGCCAGATGCCGGTGGCGGCGCTCGACCGGCCGCTGACCAAGGTGGTCGCCGAGGCCAAGCAGCTGCAAGCCGGCCAACCCAGCGACAAACCGCCGCGCAAGCCGCGCGAGCCGTACACCGAAGCGGTGCGCGCGGTGGTGCGGCTGCTGCAGCAGGTGGAGCCCGAGGGGCAGGTGGCGTGGCTCGACGCCTTTGGCACGGCGGTCGAGGTCGCCCAGGCCGAGGAATTGGGGCGGGCGGCGCCGATGGACTGAGGGAGACGGGGTCGGGCGAAATGTATTTTCCCGCTATTGGAACTCAGAGTTCCAATAGGGCCGGGCTTGGCCATGCTGCCTGGCATGACTGCGGCGCCAGCGGTGTGTGGACCGGGCTCAACGCCCTTCTGGGCTATTGCCCTACAACCACCAGACCGGTAGCCTGAGCAAGCGGACGCGCCGTGCCCGGTTCCCTGCGCAGTCCGTAGTCTGCCAGGCGAAGCGCGCCAGGCACAAAGCGGGATCGGCTTGGGAACAGTGTTGCGCATGGGTACATATCGCATCATGATTTACACGCACGACCACCGGCCTGCCCATGTACATGTGGTCGGCGTCGACGGCCGCGCGCGCATTGCCCTCGGCTGCCCAGACGGCCCTGCGACGGCGATTGACGCGGTGGGCATGGAAGCGACAACCCTGCGACAAGCGGTGGCCTTGGTGGCCGAGAACTTGGAACTGCTCTGCACTGCGTGGAGGTCGCTGCATGGAACACCTTGACGAGACCGTGGCCCGCGCCCTTGACCGCGGCGCGCAGCTGCAACGCCGTGAGCCGCGCGCCGTCGCCGTTCGCCTAGACGCCGTCCGTTCGCGCCTAGTCGTCGATCTGCTGGGCGGCGTGGAGGTGGCGATTCCGATTGCCCTACTTGGGCTTGGGGCCGCAGCGGACTTGACTGGTGTGCGTGTGGAAGGCGGCGGGTTCGACCTGTACTTTCCGGCGATCGACGAGGGGGCTTACGTACCCGACCTGATTCGCATGGCGGTCGAGGTGCCCCGGGCGGCGTAACGGAACCCGCGTCACGGATGCGAGCGCGCAGCGCGGTGGCGCGGCCGAGCGCCGCCGCCGCCGGGGAGCAAGTAGCCGCGCATTCGGCTTGAATCTTCTTCGACACGGCGGCCGCAGCCGGACGGTCTGGCGCAGCAAGTCTCGATTCGACAAGTCCTTCCGCCGCCAGACCGGGACGCCCAAAGCCGACCCACGCTCTGGGTCAACCCGACGGCACTTTGCTCAAAAATCAGCCGCTTCTCGGACCAGCTGCGATTGGCGGCCGACTGGTTCTTGGTCGACTCGAGCAGCGTGTAATTGCCAAGCCGGTAGCACCATTGGCGCGCTTCGTCAGGTTCGATGTCGGGGTCGAGCAGGGGGCCGCCCAAGTAGTGCTGAAGGCGTGCGCCGATCTAGCGGGCAATCGGCTTGTTGCGCGGGCTGGCGGCGCGCAGGTACTTCTCGGGGTCGGCGACGAACTTGCCCTTGCAGCCACGGCAGCAGAACCAGTAGGTGACGCCTTTGTATTCGGCGAATTCGGACTCGTCGCTGGGCGCAAACGTCTCGCCCATGACTGGGCAGGTGGCTTGGGCGGGGCGAGCTGGGCCGGCTACGGGGGCCGACTCGGCGTGGCTGGGTGCAGCGCCACAACCGGCAGCAGCGGCGCCAATCAACACGGCAAAGGCGAGCAAGAATGGGCGCATGGCGAGCTCCTAAGCGGGATGGTTACAGCGTAATCTTAAACGCCGCCGACCCAAGCGACTTGCCAGCCGCGGTCACGGCAAACGTCAGCTTCCACTCGCCCGGCATCGAGAAATTGGCTTTGCCGGCATACAAGCCATTGCCTTTGGCCACCGGCGCGACGTTGCCGTTCGAGCCATGGCCCATCGTCACCATCAGGGGCGTGGCCTTGACCGTAGCGTCGGCCACAGCTGGGAAGGTGTCGCTATCCGCCGGGTTGCCATGCACGCTCAGCACATAGGAGTTGAGGCCAACCTTGGGTTTCTTGGCAAAATACAGCGAGACGATCGACTTGGAGCCATCGGCGGCCGTTGCGGTCGTCACCCATGTCGAGTTCGCCACCAGCAGACCGTCAACCGACACTTTGCGGGTGGGTGCGCCAAGCGGCACCGCGACATTCAGGTCGAGGCGCCACGGGTCATCGGCGGCGCTCGCCATCTGAAACACTGCGACACTTTGGAACAAACCCAGGCTATCGGCCGCTTCTGGCGGGTCGATGAGCGGACAGCCGTGCGGCGCCCCGGCCATCTGCATCTGCGCAGCTTGGGTAATGGTCGCAGCACTGGTCACCACACCTTGCGCAGTGACGCGATAGGCCAGGTAGTTCTGACCCGCTTGCGGGGTCGCCGGGGCAAACACTTCGACCGCGAGGTCACCGTTTTGGCCCACGCCCAGTGGCACCATGCCCGCCGGTGGATCGCCGAGCACAAAGGCAGCGGCATCACTTGCGGCGGCATCACTTGCGGCCGTGTCACTTGCGGCTGCGTCACTTGCCGCGGTATCGCCGGCGTCGCTGGCATCGGGCGAAGGTGCCGCGTCGGCCTCGCCTTTTGGGGTATCGGCGGTCGCAGCGGCAGCGGCGGTGGCGGTGCCCGAGTCGCACCCCGCCAAAGCCGCCAAGGCCACGGCACAGACAAAGCGAGCAAGCAGGAACGTAGTGGGGCTATGCATGGGTCTCCGGAGCGGCACAAGTGCGAGCAGAATTAAGTAGTACAGAGGCGTGGCTATAGGCCAAAGCGCATGCCTAGCGAGCCGGCCCAGCGCTCGGGGCGATTGCGGGCGCCCAACCAGACGCCGGGGGCATCGGTGGCGACGTTGCCCATGAGGGTCCAAGAAAATGCGAACTTCCACGACAAGGCCAGCGAGGCCGTGCCGCCGACGCCGACAGTGTTGGGTTGCGCCACGCCGCCCAGCAAGGTCGAGGCTTCGCGATCGGCAATCAACTGCAGCGCGAGCACCAGCTTGTCGGGCCTGAGTTCTACGCCCCCCGAGAGGCCGGCTTGCAGACCCATGCCGTAACGTTGCGACTCGAGCGTATCGGCGCGCTGAAAGGCGAGCGGCAGCGTAACGCCGCCCTCGGCACGGGCAAACCATGGCATCCAGGCCTTCTCGACCGCGGCCGCCATGCTCAGCACCCACGCGCCGCGCCCGGTTGCATCGGCTGCCAATAGGTCTTTGGCTTGCTCGGCGCGGGTCGAGGTCGGGGTCGTTACGGTTGCCGTAAACGCAATTGCGGGCACGCGCCGAACCTCGCCCGGTAGCAGCGCATCCCAGCGGGCGCCGAGCTGCACATCGCCTAGGCCCTGGCCGGTGTGGTCGCCCGCACCGTCGGCCGAGCGATAGCCCACAATCCACGGAACACGGCCGAATGCCTGCCATTTTTCGGACACGCGCGCCATGGCCCACATGTCGGTGCGCCACTCGGCCTCGCGGTAGCCCGCCGGAAAGGCGCGGTAGATGCCGTCGCCGTCGTAGCGACCGGTGGAGTTGGCGTAGCTGCTAAGCAGGCCAAATGCTGCGGGTTCCCAGGGCAAAAGCCGACCGATGCCGAACACCGAGGCCGAGACGCAGCACGCCGCAGCGTGGGCTGGTGCGGCGCCCAGGGCCAAAAACACCGCGCAGACTAGCGCAAGACCGGTGTTCCTCAACCATTGCTGCACCATGCGCGGCCCGCCTGTTCGTTCGACTTGCCGCGTGGGCGGCGCAACAGAGTGGCCGATTCGCTGAGTCGGGTCAAGGGATTTGCGCGACGGCGAGCCCTGTAGACGCCGCTGGGTAGCTTGGCAGTCAAGCGCACCTACCCGTGCAACTACCTGAAAGGCGTAGGTTGACGCCCTGCCCGCTCTGGGCGTAGGCTCGCCGCTAGGCCAGCGCGGCTACGATGCGCAGCCAAGGGGTAGCGATGAACTGGTCTACAATCGTCTTTGTCGCCGCTGGTCTGTGCGCGTGCACGCCCGTCCACATGGCGGTCCCGCCCGATCTGGCCGCCGCCGCCAGCGTGTACGACGTGCAAAACCGCAGCAACTGGAAGGGGGCGCTCATCGACGAAAGCTTTAATTTCGGGCCGTACCGCGTCGCCAAGGTAAACCGCGACTGGACGAGCAGCTCGGGCTGGGGCGTCGGCGCCTACTCGACCGCCGCCATCAAGACCGGCTATGCCTACGTACTGGCCACACCGGCAGGCGAATTGCAGGGCCACTGCGGCGTTGAGGCCGGCAAAGACGAGTTCGCAGTGTTTGGCGGGCACATGTCGTCGCTGCAGACCACCCTGGCCTGCGCCTGCGGAGCCGATGCCAGCGGCGCGCGCTTTGTGATTAAGAGCAACAACGACGGGCTGTTGGCAGGGGCGGCGATGGTTGGCGACGTCAATCTGGCCGTGACCCCTATCGACCGCGACGACAGCGGCTACCAGCGCCCCGGGGGCTTGGGCTGGCAATTGCGCGGTGCGGGGCCCATCGGCGGCGTCGAGACGCAGCACCCCGGTCGCTTCTGGCTCGAAAAAAGCCTAGCGCCCGCCACGGCCAACGAGGCGGCGTGCCTGCTGGCCGGCCTGCTGTTGTACGAGCCGCCGCAGAGCCATTAGCCACCGCGGCAAACTTGCGCAACACGGCAAATCGCGGGATGGTACCGTGGCGGCGCCCGTGCGCCCGAGACTGCCATGCGCTTCCCCGGCAAACGCAAGACCAAGCACTACTTCCCCGTTTCGGACCGCGGCCCCGAGTCGCTGCACGAAGAACGCGAAGAAGCGCACCTGTACATCGTGGGCATCGACCAGCTGCTGGTGGATATCGAGGCCGAGGTCGACGACGCCGAGCTGGCGGCGCTGGGCATCCCCAAGGGCGGCTCGCAAGTGCTGGATACTGAGCTGGTTGACCGCCTGTACGCCGATCTGAAGGCGCGCGACCGTATCGTGGGCGAGTACGCGGGCGGCTCGGTGGGCAACACGCTGCACAACTATTCGGTGCTTGCCGACGACCTGTCGTACCTCATCGGCTCGATCAACCGCACCATCTCGGTCGGCGATTACGCCTTTCACTACATCCGCAACACCAGCTCGCGGGTCAACTTGGCGCACTTGCAGCCGGTCGATGGGCCGATGGGCCGGGCATTTTGCTTTGTTACGCCCGACCGCGAGCGCAGTTTTGGCATCAGCCGCGGCATTATGGACGAGTTGCAACCCGAGACGATTCCAGAGGAAATTATCGCGGGTGCCTCGGCGCTGGTGCTGACGGCCTATCTGCTGCGCGATCCGCAGGCGCCGATCCATGCTGCGACGAAGCGGGCGGTGGCCATTGCCAATCAACACCGCGTGCCCGTTGTGCTTTCGCTGGGTACGGAGTGGCTGGTGCGCGAGCAGCGCGAGGCCCTGATCGAGCTACTGAAGGGGATTGAACTCTGTGTTCTGGCTGGTAATTACGGCGAACTGTGTGCGCTAACTGGCCAAGACGACCCGCTGCTGGCCAGCCGCGCGGCGCTGGATTGGGTCGACATGGTGCTGCTGACCCGCGACAAGCACGGTCTGTACCTGGCGGGCTGGACCGATCCAAGCTACCTGCGCGAGACGCACGACCCGATTCTGTCGAAAAGTATTGCGGAATACAATCGCTACGAGTACAGCCGGGCGATGCCGCGCAAGTCGTGCGTAGACCCGCAGCCGGTGTTTTCGCACATCAATCCGTACCACGGCGGGCCGAGTCGCATCCACAACACCAACGGCGCGGGCGATGCGGCGCTGGGGGCGGTGCTGCACGATCTGGTGGCCAACGCCCATCATCGGCAGGTGGCGCCCAACTCGCCCAAGCATACCTCTGAATTCTTGACGTATTCGTCGATTCACCAGGTGTGCAAGTACGCCAACCGGGTCAGCTACGAGGTGCTGCGCAACCACTGCCCGCGGCTGCTGCACGGCCTGCCCGAGCGCGAAGACAGCCTAGAAGAAGCGTATTGGGTGCAATAACTAGGTGCCCTGGGCCGCGGTCGCCTTGCCCCGCACCTGCTGCACACACGCCAGCAGCTGGGCAATCTTGGGCTGATCCAGCGCCGGCATCCGCGGCAGATCCGCAGTAATTTGCTCGAGCTCTAGGGTCATCGCCTCGCGGGTACGCCGCAAAAGCTCGCGCGGATACGAGTCGTCGGGCAGCAGGCGGGCGTTGTGGCGGCTGTGGGTCTCGATGCCGTACCACGCCCCCACTTCGAGGCGAATGCGCTCGGCCGGCGTGGCCACTTCGCCCAGGGCGGCGCGGCGGATCAGCTCCAGGTCTTCGGTCCGGCCCAAAGCCTCGGCCACCACTGCGGTATCGCGCAGCACCCGGCTTAGCGCCTCGCGGGCAGTCATGGCGTGCATCGACGCCGGCACCCAGCGAATCTGCGCGTCTAGACCACCGTGCAACACCGCTTGCTCGTTGCTTTTTGCCGCCTGCAGCTCTAGCTCGCCGTACTCGAGCTCGTCGACTTCGGCCGGATTTTCGGCCAGCCACACAAACAGCACCTCTAAGAAGGCGTGCACCGACTTGATCCACTGGTAGGGCGTGCGGTAATCGCCACCCGGGCTGTCGGCGGCAAAGGCCGGAGGCGTCTCAAGTGTGCGAACTTCGACGCGATTGCGCGGCGCACGGATCATCCGATCGAGCAGATCTTGCCGCCACTCTTCCATCTTGCGCCAGGTCGGGTCGTTGCGCAGCGGATTTTCGGGGTAGTGCGGGCCATGGCGGAAGCAGGCGTGCAGCAGCTCCATCGCCCGCGCCGACCCCTCGGCCGTTTTGAGGTCTAAGCCCACATCGGCACACAGCTCTTCGAACGACTGCCCCGGCGCCACCTTGCCCGGCTGCGCGCGCACCGCAAGCCAGATGTCGCGGCCCGACAGCAGCGTGCCCGAGTCGGCAAAACGCCGCAAAGTACGGCGAGAAGCTACGGGGTCGCGGTACATACCCGACACGTCCATCAGGGTGCGGCCCGGCCACACATGGCCCAAACGCGCCGAATCCCAAGGGGTAATGCTGGTGCCGTAGACCGGCTCGGGCCGCTCGAAACCCGCGCCAAAAAACAGCGGCGACGCGGCCGACAGCGCAATCGACAACGCGCCGCCCACTAGCCGCATCCGCGCCGTCATCTCGATGAGTTTGCGCGAGATATCGGCCTCGCCCACATCGCCCAGCCACGGCGCCGACAGGTTGAAGTGGTCGCCCGCCGCCGCGCCCACTTTGTCGCCGTGCACGCCGATTTGATACATGTAATAGAAGCGTTTGAACGGGTCAGCGGCTCGCGAGGCATCGGCGCCCGTAATCCACGGCGGCCGCCACGCCGCACCGTGCAGCAGCTGGGCGCGGTGGCCGTGGGTGGCGTTCAGATCGAGCAGCGCCGAGTCGACCAGGACCGCCAGCAAGCGCTGCGCCGCCGCCGTCGACAGGGGCGAGCGCAGGGGCGCCGGGTTGGCTTCGACAATCGTCTCGGGCACATCGGGCACCACCTCTTCGGCAAATTGGCTGAACTCGCCACCGCGAGCGCGCAGCCACCGCCGAATCGCCGTGGTCGGCTGGTCGCCCGCCAGGGTGTGCAAGACTGCGAAAGTCTGCGAATCGATGACGATGCCTTCGGTCTCGGGGCCCAGGTGCGGCTCGCCGTGGTCGATGGCCGTGCGGATGGCGTCGAGACGCCTAGAAGTAATGCGGTCAGCCACGCGCTTGCTCCAGCAATTGTTCGAGAATTTGGCCCACGCGCGCGATGTCGGCCAGGGTGACCGCCGCCGTCAGCCGCACCAGCATGGTCGCTTCGGCCGCGGGCGAGAACATGCCACCGGGCGCGCCCACCAGACCGTAACGTGCCACCAGCTCTGAGATAACCGCGCGGGCATCGGTCAGCGGTCGCCCATCGGCGTCGCGCAGCAGACTTTGACCGTCGGCATCGACTAGCGCCGCGGTGCCGTAGAACGAGCCGCCGATCGACAGCGGAATCCCCAGCCCATCGCAGAGGTTACGCATGGCATCGCGGGCATCGCGCAGCGACGTGTAGCGCGGACCCATCGCCGCGTGCAGGCCGCCGGGGAAGGTGTGGAGCGCGGCCGCCACCAGCGCTTCTTGCGGGCGCGGGTACATGTTGGTGGTCTTGAGGCGCTCGTTCGCGTGGTGGGTAATCAGCTTGGCCGCCGCCTCGTGGCCCGCGGGCGCGCACCAGATGAGCGAGGCCGTCTTGTTTTGCGAGCTGGCCACCTTGGTCTCGCCCACCACTAGGCCAACTAGGGCCAAAGCCTCTGGCGCCAAACGATTTTCGAGCTCGGCCATCGGCACGCAGGCGGCGTGACCGCGCGGGTCCAGGGGCGAGTAGAAGCCATCGATCAGCAGGGGCACATCGGCCGCTGCAGCCGTCTCGGCGATGCGCACCAGCTCGTCGGCCGTAAGACCCACACCGCTGGGATTGCTGGGCACCACCGGCAACACACCGATCACCGACCGACCGCGCTCTTTGGCAAATTGCAGAGCCGCCGCCACACCTTCGGCGCTGCCAGCCAGGCCGTGACCCGCCACCGCCGGCATGTGAATCAGCTCGAGGTCCAAGTCGGCGGCGAGCGGCTGGTAGCCCGACCACGCCAGGGGATCCAGGATCAAAGCATAGGGAACGGCTAGCTTTTTGCTGCGCGCCCGCGCGATCAGGCCGCGGAAGGCACAGTCGAGCACCGCGCGCCCCGACACGGTCTGCAGAGCGAGCGACGGGCCGCTAATGCCCCAGCTTTTGGTCAGAATCGCCGCCACAGCCACATATTGCTGCTGGTAATTGCCCGGATAACCGTAGGCATCGCCCCTGGTGCGGCGCAGCTCGCTGGCACCGGCCGCCACTAGCCGATCGCGGGTTTCTTCAATCCATGCAGGCAGATCGGCGTGTAGGGGCTGGCCTACGTCGTCGATGTCGCCGGCCGACTGATCGATGACGGCCAGGCCAGCGGCGCGGCGGTCGCGGGCCAATTTCTTTAAGTCGGGCAGCGTGGGCAAGCCGGGAACAGGAACCGAAACAAGCGGTTGCCGCAGACCCACGGCGCGGGCGACAAAGCGCTCCATGGCCTGGGCGCTGGGCGAAAGAGGGGTGCTCATGCATGACTCCGCGGGGCGAAGACGCACCCGGTGGCAAGGGTGTAGCAATTCGGGGCGCTGGGCGCAAGGCGACGGACGCGAGCACGCAGATTTTGCGAGCCTAGCCACCCCGCCTAGTCGGCGCTACGGCAGCACAAACAGGAGGTTTTGTGTTTATATATCTATAGTTGACACAAGGGCGCTTTGGCGCGAATGGCCGCGCAGTACGGCAGGCGACTAGCGTTTCGCCTGCGGTGGCGGCGACTTTTGCACCACCCCTTTGGCCTTGTTCACGCTGCCGTCGATGGCGCCGTTGACGCGCTTGGCCGCCTCGCCTTTGAGCCGCGCTTCGACCGCCATGGTTTTGGCCTTGGCCTGCATCTGCACGTTGTCGATTCGGCCGCGCACCAGCCGTACAAAGAAGTCGATGATTTGATCGAGGATGTTCATGCGGGTCAGGCTAGCGATGGGCGCTGGGGGCGTCAAGCGGGTCTGGAGCGGAGCCACGGCGCGGCCAGTTCCCGGCATCCGCAAACGTCTTGCCCATCCAGTACGCCCAGTGCCGCGCCTTTTCGTAATCGCCCCGGCGCACTTCGTTGTGCAGCGAGTTGAACTGGCCGCGCGCTAGGGCTTCTTGACGTCGATGAACATGTCGGTACCGGTCTGCACGCCCAGGTCGAGGAAGTTGGCGCCGTCGCTGCTGCTCGCTACGCCCACACCATACTGCTCGGTGGTGCAGGTGCAACCGGCATACGCATAGCCGCACTGCGGAGCGTCGTTGCCGTCGTTTTTGCAAGCGGTCTTGTACGACGGATCGACTTCCCACACGGCGAGTTGGTCACCGCTCACGATATCTTGCACGGCGCCAGTGCCGTCGCAAACCTTCAGGTCTTGGGTAGGCGACGAGCACGCGCCGATCTGCACGTAAATGCTGCGATCGCCCAGGCCGAAGTAGCCGGTGTCTTTGGCGGTGGCTGAGACGGTACCGTCAACCTTGCCGCAGACCGAGTTGGACAGGTCATGGTCGTTCTGGCCGAGGCACTTGGGGTTCGCGGGCGCCTTGACGATCTGCGTGCCGCTTTTGGCCATGCCCATCAGCTTCCACGTGCCGCCGACGTTGCGGTAGAGCGCGATGGCGTCGATGTCGGGGCCGGGCGAGTTGGTGGTGCAGTCGGGGTTCTTCGACCCGTCGATGATTACCCAGCTAAGCTTGGAGGTACCGGTGCCGTTCGTGTCGGGCTGCTGCGCCGTGTCTGCGCCGCTCTCTGTGCTGGTCGTGCTGCATGTGGGGCCGTCGGCCGAGAAGTAGCAGGTCGCGCCTGGGTCGCAGGTCCAGATGGGCACCCAGGCTTTGTAGCTCGAGTGGCATTGCAGCACCGCCGCGTTGGGTCCGGCCTGGCCGCACACGAAGTCGGGGCTGACGCCCGGCTGGCAAAGCTCGCCCGCCTGAGTGCCATTGGTGGTGGTGGTATCCTGAAACGTGCTGCCGCTGTCTTGGCCGCTGACCGTGTCGGCAGTGGTGCCGCTCGCAGCGCTGCAGGTAAGCCCATTGGCCGCGGGGTAGCAGTAGGCCGAGCTTGGGCAAACGCTGAGCGGCGCGTAGGCCTTCGTGCCGGAGTCGCAGTGGAGTACGGCTGCCAACGAACCGGCATAACCGCAGACGTCGGCGCTGCTGCCAGGGGTGCACAGCGTGCCTGCCTGCACGGCGCCACCGCCACCGCCGCTGCTACCCGCCGTGCCACAGCCGACGAACACCGAAACAGACACAAGAAAGGACACGATTCCGCGCATTTAGATCCTCCTGGGCCCAGAGGGCTGCGACAAGTGTGCGCTGAACGGCAAGCCAGAATCAAGCCGCCCAGCCTCTTTCGGCCAATGAATTTGAATTGCGCGTTTTTTCAAAACCTTGTGCATACTTGCCAGCCATCTCGAGCGGTCGAATGCCACCGCGGCGGATCTACCCGTAGCCACTGGGCAAACTCACACGCGATGCTCGGGCACTATTTCTAACCGGCAAGGGCGGCTATCGACTGTGTTCTCGCCGGTTTTGGGGACAATTAGGCTACCTTTGGCTACCTTTGGGTACCTTTGGGTCGCAGCCATCGACTTTCGGCCCGCCGCCGCACTACCATTGCCACCATCCGCGACCGCCGTCGGCACTCGGCCAAAGGGCGCGTCATCTGCTGCGGAAGACGACACGACGGAGGACTGCATGAAGTGGATCTTGGCATCGGTACTCGCGTTTGGGCTTGCGACTGCGGCCTGCTCGCACAAGCAAACCAAGGCGGATCAGGTCGAAGACGACGCCGACGAAAGGGAAACGGTCGAGGCGATTCGCAAGCGCGCGGCATTTGACCTCAGCTGTGAGCCGGCGCAGGTAAAAGTCATTAAGATTGCCGACGGTTCGATGTGGTCGCCCGCAACCTACGGCGCGACGTGCGGCGATAAGCGCGTCTCGTACCTGCAGCGCATGGGCACCATCGTTCGGCAGTAGCGAAGCGGGGACAGATGACCGAGAACACGCTGCAAGTCGTGGTGTTGGCCGCTCTGGTGGCGACGCCACTGCTTGGGCGCTTGGCGAGTTGGCTGACGCGACGGGCACTTGCGGTGGCGCCTGGGCAAATCGCCAATACGATGAGTAGCTTGCCAACCCTAAAGCCGCAAGGCGGGGCGCTGGCAGCCCGCTTCGAGCGCAGTGTGCGCCAGGCCCAGCCCCGGCTGCTGCAGAAAATGGCGAACGAGAATGCGCCGTTCGATGCCGCGAGCCTGGCCGGGTCGCTTGCGCTCGACCCCGAGGTGGTGGCCGAAGCGCTGGCCCGCTTGCGCACCCAAGTGCCCTGCCGGCTGCAAGTGACGGCGGGCGGCGCGCTGCTGCATCACTTTTCGCCAGAGGAGTTGCGGCGTTTGCGCAGACTGCAGCGTACGGCGTGGGGGCAGCGCGGGCTGCTGTGGCTGCTGACGGTATGCGCGAATTTCGGCGCAACGTGGCTCTTTGTTCTAGGCATGTGGACGACCTGGCGCACCGTGACCGCGCCGATCGGCAGCGAGGCGCCGGGGCCGCTGGCGATGGCGGCGCAGGGGTTGGTACTGATTGGTCTGATTGTGGTTTTGTCGGTGGCGGCGGGGTACTTGGTGCCGCTGCTGGTGTCGCCGTGGCAGAAGGGTCCACGGTTGGCGCGGCCTGCGCTCGACGAGCCAGCCGATGCGCCAGACGGCTCGGGCACGATCCACGCTTTTGCCGGCGGACTCGACCGCGCTCTAAAGGTCATCTTTCGCGGCGCGTGGCGCAATGGCTTAAATGTACTACTGTTTACCATTCTTTTGGCCCTCGCACTGGCCGTGGTGGCGGCGAGCTTGGCGGTGGTTGCGCTATGGCTGCAAGGGCTCTGGCGTGCCACCTGGCGCATCGGCGAGCCCGCGCCCGATCAGTCGCCGCGCACCTGGCTGACCACCGCGCGCAAAAGCCCGATTGCCGACTTGCTAATGCCAACCAACGACTTGGCCATGCGTGCGGTGCGGGCGCTGCAGCGTGGTCTGGCGGGTAGCTTTGCCGACGCGGAGCTGCCGCAGCGGGTGCTGAATCTGGCGGCGCAGCAGGGCGGAAGTGTGGCAGCGCTCGATCTGATGCTCAGCTGTGGCTTGGGGCCGCAGCAGGCACTGGATGTGGGGGCGCAGCTCTGTGTGCGCGCCGGCGGTGATGTGCGGGTGAGCGAGGCCGGCGACGTGGATTTTTGCTTTCTGAACGAAGTGTTGCGCAACTGCCAGACCGAGAGCACGCCGCCCGAATTCGAATACCGCAACCCCCTTGCCGAGGGGCCCGTGTGCTTTGTACCGGTCAATGTGCCAGGGCTGACGCTCGACGATTTGGCCGGGCTGGGGCGGCTGGCCGGCGGGCCGCTGGCTGCGCTGGCGCTGGTCGCTGCGGGTGGCCCGCTGTGGGGGCTGACGGCCCACCTCAATGGCTTAGAACAGGGCCTGATCGTTCTGCTTTGTCTGCTTACACCGGCGACGATGGTGTTTGTGGCGGCGGTGCGGACCCTGGTTTTGCAGGCGGCCCATCAGGGGCTGCTGCGCGATGCCCGGCGGCTAGCCATGCGCAGCGTGCTGAAAGGACTGCCGCAACGGGTAGATAGCCTGAGTGCCGAGGACCTGGCCGCCAAGCACTTGAACGTGGTCGATTGCGCGGACCCGAGCCTGACGCTGCAAGATGTGCAGGCCGCGGTTGAGGTTGCGCTCTATGATCTTGGGCTGCGGCCCAATGCCGCGATGGAGCTGCCGCTAGCGGACCTGCGCGACCGTCTGCGCGCATTGCAGGTCCTGCGCCAACAGCCGACAGCGGCGGGCCAGGTTGCGGTCGCGGCGATCGTATTTGATACCGCGGCCATTCGGCCGGTTTGAGTCTGCGACCGGATCAAATTCAACGTTGATTGGGAGGTTGCTTGGAAGCCAGCTGGGCGGTGGCGCGGCGAAAGGCTGGCCGACCCGAGTCAACTTGACGCGCAAGTAAATTCTTTGAATGAACAGTAATTAAGCTTGGTTGACTTCTACCCAGAGGGGTCGCGCAACCCAACTCGTCACGTTGTACGCTTGGCAACCCCTTGACAATACATCTCACGGCTGACTACTGTGTGGGTGGGGAGATGCCATGAAGCATAAGTCGACGGTCGTACAATGGTTTGTGGCAGCAATGCTGATTTTGGTGTGGGCCAGCCCGAGCCTTGCCGCAGACAAGGCCAAGGTGGCCACCACGATGGCACAGCAGGCGCTAAAAGCCTATGAATCCGGGAATTATGCCCGGGCATCCGAGCTGTACCTCAGTGCCTTTCGCACCCAGCCCGATGCCGCCTATTTGTACGCCGCGGCCCGATCGGAGCACCTTGCTGGGCACGATGCGCAGGCGGAAGACTTGTACAAACGCTTTATTGCCGCGCCTGGGGCCGAGCCGGACCGCGTGCGCAAAGTCGGCGAGTATCGCGCAGATCTTCAGCAGAAAAGGGCTGTTGGCATTGCGGCGGATGCCGACAAGGCCGCACAGGATGACCCGCGTTTGTCGGCGAAACTGTACCTAGATGCGTGGCGTCTGGCCCCGGCGCAGCTGCAGTGGCTGTTCCAGGCCGCCGTGGCGGAGCAAAATGCCGACGAATTGGCGAAAGCGAAAGCGCACTTGCAGGAGTACCTGAGCAAGGCCCCTGCCGACGCCCGCGAACGTGCGCAGGCCGAGGCGCGCCTCGAGGCCATTGGCCGCAAGCTCGACCTCGCGGCGGCGCCCAAGACGCCAGCAGGGCAAAAATCGCTGGTGATACAGAAGGATGCGCCCCTTGCACCTCTCGAGTCGACGCCGCTCATCGGGTCCAATGGCACTACCACACCGACCGATCGCACGTTGGCCTGGAGCACGACCGGCGCGGGCGCCGTGATGGCGGTGTCTGGTCTTGGCCTGCTGGCGGCGACGTTTAGCACCTTGAATCAGTTCAATAAAGATACGACGCCGGTGGCTGGTCGCATTGTGACGATGACCCACGCCCAGGCGCAGGACCGGGCGGCGGCGATCAACACGCGCATGGGAATTTCTGCGGCGCTGGGCAGCCTTGGGCTGGTCGGCGTGGGCGTGGGCACCTGGCTGCTGGTGCGAACGCCAGCGCGGATTGCGTTTTCGCCCAACAGCATTGATATTGCAGTGCATTTTTGACATATCGTGGAGGTCTCGTGCGGTGGTTGGTCTTGGCCCTGTTCGCTGTTGCCTGTGCCAACGTACCGGATGCAAGCCTATTTGGGCTGGCGGCGGACGCTACAACTACGCCGTCTGACGTTGCACTCGATGCCGCAGGAGGCAATAGCGACGGCGCAGACCTGGGCATTGCCGAGGTGGCGGTCGGCGACGATGCCGATAGCGCGGCGCAATTCGATGGGGATGCTGCGGAGCCGGATGAGGATTCTTCGAGTGAAGACGCTGATAGTGCGGCGGAAGCGGATGTGGATACTGCCGGCGCGACCGACGGCGATGTCGCGAGCTGCCTGTGCGGAGACGACCTCTGTTCGGTCGCTTGTGGCGAGAATTACGCCGCTTGCCCAGCGGATTGTCTCAAGGCGACGTGCGGCGATGGCACCTGTGAAGCCGGCGAAAATCCAAACAATTGCCCCGAAGATTGCTGTGGATTCTGCGGCGACGGCAAGTGCGTGGGCTACATTTGCGCCGAAGCGGACCCCAAATCGCCGAGCTTTTGTCCGGCAGATTGCGCAACGGCGTGCGGCAATGGCAGCTGTGACCTGGGCGAAAATGCGACGAATTGTTCGGCGGACTGCAGCCCAACAAGTTCCTGTGGCAACACGCTTTGTGACAAGAATGAGGATTTCGCATCCTGCGCCCTGGACTGCGGTTTTTGTGGCGATGGCGTCTGCGCCCAGGGGCTTGGCGAAACGGAGCCAGGTTGCCCGGCCGACTGCAAGGCGACCTGCGCTGCCGACGGTGATTGCAATGACAACAACGCGTGCACGGTCGACACCTGTAGCGGCGGCGGCACATGCAAGCACACGGGCACATGCGACGATAACAACCTGTGTACCTACAACAAGTGTGTGTTGGGCGTCTGCTCGTTTCTCGGCATTGCTGCAACCTGCGCGGACGACGTCGCTTGCACGGTTGACCTGTGCGACCCGAAGGCAGGCTGCGTCCACCTTGGCAACGACGTGACGTGCACGGACAGTAATCCTTGCACCGATGACGTCTGCGACGGCAAGCAGGGCTGCGTGATGGTGCCCAATTCAGTGACTTGCACCGATAGTGACGTCTGCACCGAGAACGACTTCTGCCAGGGTGGGGCTTGCGTAGCCGGCGCGATGAAGAACTGCGACGATAAAAATCCTTGCACAATAGACAGTTGTGAGATGAGCAAGGGGTGCACCCACACGGCGGATGACGGCGCACCGTGCGAGGACGAGAACCTGTGCACGATTGGCGACGTTTGCGGCGACGGCATGTGTAGCGAAGGAAAAGAAAAGAACTGTACAGCGCCGGGAGCTTGCTACACCGCTGCCTGCGACCCAGTTTCTGGCAAATGCGTGACGGATTATGTTACTGCGAACTTGCCGTGCGATGACGGCAATGCTTGCTCGGTCAAGGATGGCTGTGATCAGGGCAAATGCAAAGGAACTGCAGTAGTTTGCGACGACAACAACTTGTGTACGGACGACAGCTGCGATGCGGTCACCGGTTGCGTCTACGCGGCCAATACCGCGCCTTGCGAGGACGGCGATAAGTGTACGTTGCTCGACGTTTGCGTGGAAAAGCTCTGTAAATCTGGGGCTATCAAGAGCTGCGAGGACGGTCAGGTTTGCACGGCCGACAGCTGCGACGCGGTCAGCGGCAACTGCGTGTACGCCAGCTTGCCCAAGGACGGGACGCCTTGCGACGCCGATACCAGCGTATGTACTCAGAATGACGCGTGTTCTGACGGGAAATGCCTCGCTGGGACCGGGGTCGATTGCGACGACAAAAACCCTTGCACCAACGACAGTTGCGACGCCATGGCCGGCTGCGCGCATGGAGCCAATAGCCAGCCGTGCGACGACGGCAACGCGTGCACGACCGGCGACGCGTGCAGTGCGGGCGTGTGCAAGGGAACTGCGCCGGTGTGCGGCAACGGCGTCTGTGACTGCGGGGAGAGCAACGCGAGCTGCGTTGCCGATTGCGCCACCGCTGCAACGCCGCAAATGGCGCTGATCCCAGCGGGTACGTTCTGGATGGGCTGCAACTCGGCGAAGGACCCGAACTGTGCCGCGAACGAGAAGCCGCAGCACAAAGTGAAGCTGTCGGCGTACTACATGGACGTGACGGAGACGACGGTCGCGCAGTACAATGCGTGCGTGGATGCGGGGATCTGCTCGGCGCCCAGTTCCGCGGCAAACGCGGGCTTGCCGAATAATCCAGTGAATTACCTGACCTGGACGCAGTCGCGGCAGTATTGCCAATGGCGCGGCGCGGGGTTTGACCTGCCGACGGAAGCGCAGTGGGAAATGGCGGCGCGCGGCAGCTGTGAGAAGAACGGCAGCACGGCGGGCGATGATGGGTGTGCCGTGGCGATGCGGACGTATCCATGGGGCGAGGCACCGGCGACGTGCACCTACGCGGTGATGATGGACACAGTTGGAGGTTGCGGGAGCGGCGTCACGTGGGCGGTCGGCTCGCTGCCAGCCGGGGATAGCCCGTACGGCTTGCACGATATGGCTGGCAACGTCAACGAGTGGAATCGCGACTGGTTTGGGGCGTACTTTCCGTATGCGGTGACGGATCCAGTTGGGCCCGGCACCGCTTCGTACCGGGTCATTCGTGGCGGCGCCTACGGCAACGTCGCGGCCTTCATGCGAGCGGACTATCGCAACGACAACACGCCCGCCCTCAACGCCTACGACATCGGCTTGCGCTGTTCTCGCCCACTGGACCTCTGCACGGGCGTCACCTGCCCGAACCTCGCGTGCGCGACCAACACCTGCGACCCGGCATCCGGCCAGTGCGTCGCCACGCCCAAGTCCAACACCACGCCGTGCAATGACGGCAGCGCTTGCACCACGGGCGACGTGTGCACCAGCGGCACGTGCACCGGCACGGCGAACTGCGACGACGGCAACGCGTGCACCAACGACAGCTGCGTTAACTTGGCGTGCCAGCATGTGAACAACACGGCGAGCTGCGGCGACGGCAACGCGTGCACGACCGGCGCCGCGTGCAGTGCGGGCGTGTGCAAGGGAGCGCCGGTGTGCGGCAACGGCGTCTGTGACTGCGGGGAGAGCAACGCGAGCTGCGTTGCCGATTGCGCCACCGCTGCAACGCCGCAAATGGCGCTGATCCCAGCGGGTACGTTCTGGATGGGCTGCAACTGGACGAAGGAGACGAGCTGCAACAGCAATGAGGAACCACAGCACAAGGTGACTCTGTCGGCGTATTACATGGACCTGACTGAGACGACGGTGACGCAGTACAAAGCGTGCGTGGACGCCGCGGTCTGCACGGCACCGAGCACGGGGTGGTACGCGACGTACCCGAGTTTGCCGAACAATCCCGTAAATCACGTGACGTGGACGCAATCGCAGGCGTACTGCAAGTGGCGCGGTTCGGCGTTTGATCTGCCGACCGAAGCGCAGTGGGAGATGGCGGCGAAGGGCAGTTGCGAAAAGAACGGCAGCACGGCGGGCGACGCAGGGTGTGCTGCGGCGATGCGGACGTATCCGTGGGGCGAGGCAACGGCGACGTGCAGCTACGCGGTGATGTCTAACGGCACGTATGGCTGCGGCACGAACGCGACGTGGGCGGTAGGCTCGATTCCGGCTGGTGACAGTCCGTACGGCTTGCACGACATGGCGGGCAACGTCTGGGAATGGAATCGGGATTGGTACAGTTCGACGTACTACGGCAGTTCGCCAGCGACGGATCCGTACGATAGCGCTAGCGCCTACGGCCGGGTCTATCGTGGCGGCGGCTTCCTCGACGCTGTCTACCTGCGTGCGGGCGTTCGCGACGCCCTGGACACGTCCGGCGCCACCTACGACCTAGGCCTGCGCTGCGTGAGGTCGTATCCCTGAGGGGCTGATGGGCTGTTGGGCCGAGAAGACAGGGCGCTCAATGCCCTGCAGCGCACCGCCGCCCACGCTACATCGCCAGCCCGAAGGACTTCCCGCGACGAGCGCGGTCACTTCTGTGCGGCACGTCCCGTCCACACACAGCCCGGCTAAATTCAAGATCCCGCTATTGCACGCGGAATGTCCAGTAGCGCCCGATCCGAACAGGGGCCACGTGCAAAGACAAGGAGCGCGTGGGCCGAGCATCTTGCCGCCCCTTCGCCGCATCCAATCACCTGCGAGGCTGCGCGCGCTGGCGCCGGGGCCGCCCACAAAGGAACTGCTTGTGACTGCGCAACAATCTCTGCCAGGGCCCTTTCAGCACGTGGTGGTCGCCGGTTGTGGCTGGCTGGGCACCGCCATTGCCCGCGAGCTCGTCGCCCAGGGGCACCGCGTCACCGGCATTCGCCGAAATCCCGAGCGCGCCGCCGAGCTTGCGCTGTTGGGGATTGCGCCGCTGGTCCTCGACTTGACGCATCCGCAAGCGCACTTGGCCCTTCCGGCCGATACCACGGCGATCGTCGCCTGTCAGTCGGCTCGCAGCGATACCGCCGAAGGGTACAAATCGGCCTATGTGCTTGCCAATCAAACCCTTTTGCGAGCTGCCGCGCGCGTGCCGCTGCAGGCCCTGGTCTACACCGGCTCAACTGGCGTGTTTGGCCAGCGCGATGGCAGTGAAGTGAATGAATTTACAGAGCCTAGCCCAGCCAGCACCACGGCTGAGGTCTTGGTCGAGGCCGAATTGGCGCTGCGCCACGCTGCCCTCGCCGGGATTCCGACGCGGATTGTTCGACTTTCGGGCCTTTACGGCCCCGGGCGCTGGGGCACTCTGCAGCGCATTCGGGCGGGCACGTTGGCTCTGGGGCCGGGCGACACGGCGTACATGAACTATTGCCACCAGGCCGATGCTGTGCAGGTGGTGCTGGGGGCTCTAACTCGCGGTAAAGACGGCGCGATCTACCACGGCAGCGACGCCCACCCGCCGCAGCGGTGCGAGGTAGTGCGCTGGTTGGCGGCGCAGCTTGAGGTGCAGCCTGGCGAATCGGCCACAGGTACCGCGGGGCCCAATCGTCGGATAAGCAGCGCCTGGACGCGGCAGACCTTGGGGCTAACACTGCGCTATCCCGACTTTAAGAGCGGATTTGTGGCGGGGCTGTTGCCGTTGAAAGTCGTATAGGCAGCGGCGAACACGCGGCAATCCTGCAGTGCTTGCGTGCACTCGACTCAGAACGGAATCGACACGCCGACCGACACCGCGCCATCTTCGGGGGAGCACGCCAAAGACCAGCGGTACCCCTTTGATCTGCACGCCTGCTTCGCGCCAGGTGCCCTTGTTGCGGTCGGTCAGACTGCCCAGACCTGGGTCGCCCTCGACGCCGTGGCGAATTCCGGCGATGGCCGTGACGTTGTCGCTGAGCTTGAGCCCCGCCTCGACATGCGCAACATTGCTCGCCATTCGCCCGTCGCGCAAGATGGTCGTGTCGGAGGCCCGCACCGTGAGCTTGTCGACGACCGCCGACAGCTGCAGGCCCGCCCAGCCACAGCTCGGCTCGGCTCGGCTCGGCTCGGCTCGGCTCGGCTCGGCTCGGCTCGGCTCGGCTCGGCTCGGCTCGGACGAGAGCTTTTTGCGCGATAACTGGCTGTCAACTTTTCAGCACTGGGGATTCGAGGGTGTTTTGCAGCGCTTCTTTGGCGGTCGCCCGGCCGACTATAGCGACCGTGACCACCGCAAGGCTGCGAAGTTCGCCGATTTCTTGCAGACCCACGCCGCCGACTTGGCCGAGCTCAACCTGAGCGAGACCTCGTTGCGGCGCTGCGTGCGCGCTCATGTGTGCCACAGCCTGCTGCCGGTGGCGGTGCGCGACGAACTGAGTTGGAGCGGGCTTTTGCAGATTAGCACCTACGACGAGGTCAACGGCCGCGCGCAGCTGGCGATGGCGACGGTGGCACAGAAGTGGCCGGTCGCTAAAGTAAAAGAGGCCGTCGCTCAGGCGCACCAGCGCCGGCTGTGGGACGCTGATCCAAACACCGACGGCCTGCAGCTGCCGCCGCCCAAGCCCGAGCCGGCGGTTCAGCCCGGCCGACTGGTGTCGCGGACCGAGAAATGGACCGAAGACGTCGGCGCGTGGCACCAGGAATTCGCGCAAATCGACCCGAGTAAGCTGAGCAAAGCCCAAGTTGACCGGATACGCACGGCGGTGGCAACGCTGCGCGGGCAGCTGGACCAGCTTGAGAAGGCCCTTCGTTAGACCGCCAGCCAACTCTGCCGAAATTGCCCCGCCGGCAGGTCAAGCAAGCCGTAGGCCTGGGCGATGACCAGACCCACGCGCTCAAGAACTAGCACCGGCTCGCCCGCCGGCGCCGCCTGCCAGCGCCCAGCCGGCACTTGCGACGGCACCCGCCACGCTGGTTCCGCAATCCGCACAAGCTCTTGCTGCTCGTCGAGCGTGTTTACGACCAGGGGCGCCAGCAGCGACAGCTCGGCACCGGGGTGCTGCCGGTCCAGCGACTCAAGGATCGCCCCCAGCGTACGACCGCGCGGCTGAAACTGGCTTGGCAGGCGTGCAATTTCGTGGTGTGGGCACTCTGGGTTGTCGCTCAAGCGGTAGCGGGTCAGCCCATCGGGCCCATCATCGCTCGACCAGCCGGGGCGCGTATCTGCTTTGCGCACAAAGGCCTGCGTCGGCGCAAGGCGTTGGATGGCGTATTCTGTTAGCGCTTCGACCATCGCCGTGGCTACCGCGTTGGCTAGGGTCGGCGTCGCGGGCAGGCTCTGCGCTTGGGCGGCACGCTGGCCAAAACTGGTGCAGCTCGTGTCCGACGAGGCAAAAACTGGCACTTCGGCTAAGGGGCACGACGGGCAGGCCGCCGCATCTGCGCCCACAAAGGTGACGGTCCACTGCCCCGACTGACCATCGAAACCACCGCATATCAGAGTCTTGCCGTAGCGCTTGGCCAGCATGGCCACATCGTGTCGGGCGCGCGGATGGTCGACCGCACACAGCACCACCTCGGCTTGTTGCCAAATTAGCTGGGGCAATTCTTCACTGTATCCCAGTAATCCAGTGATTTCGACAGGAAGGCTCCGCTGCTGTACGCGCCGCCGCCAGTGCCGCGCCAGCTCGCAGGCTTTGCTCACGGGTTGCCCAGCCTGCACGCGACGCCACGGAAAGTCGAGTGTGCGCGCGGCGTTGGTTAGCTCGTAGGTGTCGGGATCGACAAGGATGGCCCGATGAAACCCCCACATGGCCAAAAGCGCCGCGAGCGACGAGCCCAATGCGCCGGCACCGGCGACAAGTAGGCGCGTGGTCAGGATGTGTGGGGGATAGCCAGCCAGTTGCTCGCGGGCAAACCATGTGGGAGTTGTTGTGACCGGAGCTGTCGGTATAGCCGTTATCGTTGTCATTGCTTCATCCTCGCTGGCAGCGGCTGCCGACGCAGCGTTCTGGCGAAAGGCACGCGCTTCCGGTGACCAAGCAGGTCGCGGTTGAGCCAACCAGCGGCGGGCCAAAATGGGCGTTGGCAGAGCGGGTTGCATGGCTGCGGGGCGCTGCTCTGCGCGGCCGAGGTGCGGCTGGATCCGCCGCTACGGCGCCGCGCGTTGTTGGCCTGGCCGCAGGTGCCGCGGCTGCAGGCGTGGTTGGTGCAGGTGCGGCGCGCGGCGGCGAAGTGCGTGGCGCCCGGGGTGGCCGCGCTGCAGAGGGCGCTGTGGCGGCGGCCACTGTCCGCAAACCGTCAGAAGGTCGCCCGATGCCAGCACTCACCATTGTGTAGGTGTTGCCCGACTCGACAAGCACCGACACCCTGCCCTGGCCGTCGGCAATTATCGACGTGGTGGTCGAGCCGCGAACCCAGCGTACGGCCTGCCTTCCCTCGATTTCGATGCGCTCGCCTTGGACTACAAGGGTGACGCCGTCGGCGTTGGCGTGCACCACTTCGACCAGGCCACTTGCCCAGCTTTCCCAGTCCCACTGGCGCCAATCGCTCATGCACCCCCCCGTGCAAGTTGCCTGGCTGGTCCGCGAAATACAAACCGCGTACCAAGCGCGACCCCAAGCTCGCCAGACAGGGGGTCAAAGACTAGGTTTACGCCGTTTTCGCCAAAATCGCGGCAGTTTTCGCGGTCCGTTCCCGACCAGAACACGCCAAAGCCCGGATGGGTGTGGGCCCAGCCGAGTACAGCAAGCTCAGGCCGCGCGGCGATAACGCGGGCCTTCTCGCGTGCCGGCAGTTCGACGTAGGCGCGACTGCCCTCGGCGACAAGGTCGATGTGCACCACCTCTAAGACCAGCTTGCGCCCATAGCGCGCGCGCGTTCCAAGACACAAAAAACCAACCTCATTTCGATACTTGCGCGCCATCAGCACGTAGGTTTGCAAGGCCTCGCGGCGGATATACAGCTTGCAGCGCGGCACCCCAGTCGCGACGCCAATGGCGTCGGGTGCATGGATGCGGCGCGTAAAGCTACGCATGAGAACGCGCAAAATGGGTCCAAATAGTGTCATTTTTGCCCCCCGGCCCGCGTGCCCGTGCTGCCTGTGACGACAACTGTGCCAAATAGACCCGCCGGCTCTGGGCTGGCTGCTACGGTAGGCCGTTGCGCCTCGGGGTAGCGCAAGTCGGCATAGAGCGGTCGGCCAGCCATCAGGGTGCGCCAGTAGCGCGTCGCATCGTGATTCAAGCCGCTTTCGCGGTCGGGCAACGTCTCATCAAGATTTAGTAAGCGCATCACCTTAACCACGAACTCGGCCAAAGTGGTGGTCGAACTCCACAGGTTTCCGCTGCATAGCACGCCCGACTTGGCCGACACGTGCGGGTTGAACGGGACAGGAGTCGACACGAAGGTGGGCCAAGCGATTTCTTTAGGATAATTAGGGTGATTCAGCTGCACCAGCAACACCCAGCTGTCATGAAACTGACCTGCTGCGACAAGCGACGGTTGACGGATCTGCACGGTATACACACTGGCATCTTCGCTTGGACCGGCGACGCGCCCCTGCAGTCGCGCCGACTCGTTTGCATAGGCCTGCCAGCCGTCGAGGAATTTCGCTTTGCCATTTGGAAAGGTTAGCTCCATGCTCAGGCGGTCGAGGCGGCGCCGCGCCACTTTGTCGTACTTGGCCACGGCCTACGCTCCATGGGTCGCGCGCAGAACTTGCACGTGCGCGTCGCCGGTTATGCCGTTTTCGACAAAGCTGCGGCCCATGGCGAGCGACTTGCCGCCCGCAAACAGCTCGTACGGCCGACTGCGGTCCGGCGACGGTAGGGTGGCGCTGCGGGTCAGGTAGGTGACGAGGTCGGCCGGTGTCGCCGACGCCAAGTCGTGCACAGGCACTGCTAGCGTTGTGCCCACATCGGGGTGTTCGATGGTGATGGTGCCGGCATTCTTCATTGCGTGACCTTCTTAAATTATGAAATTACTGTAAATTGTCAGCAAAGCGAGAGCAAGAACCTCAACAGGTGCAAGTCACAGCCGCTACGCTTCGCCCGACCGCTGCTCGACCACATTCGACAATTGGTACAGTCGCGGCACCTCGAAATCTGGACAAAGCCGCGCGTCGGCACTGTAGTTAGAGCGGGAAGCACAGGAAGACGCGCGCCCGGTCGCGCCTTCACCTGCACCCCATGGGCTGCCAGCGATTTTTGTGCTGTCCGTCCAATTTTGCCGCGTGAAGACCTGTAGCCGGTACCGAGCGCACCGCCGGAACAAGGCCACCCCACCGGAGGCACCGTGACAAAGAACTACGCAGCCGAACAGGCCGAACTCGCCCTTGCACTCGCATGGCGAGCGTTGAGGCTAGACCGCGAAGAGCCGGTTGCTGCCGCACAATTGACGGGCGACGACCCGGCCGTCCCCGGCGTCGTTTGGCACGACGTGGCGGTCATATTAGACGCTAGCGACCCGCAACTGCGCTATGTAGAACGCGTATTCTCCGCAGTGGCAGAGCGGCCGTTGCCGCTGCCCGACCGCGAGGGTGTGGCGGTACGGGTCGACCTCTTGGGTTGCTCCGGGCTGCAGCCATTGGTGGCGCGCTTTGGCCACGGCATTCGCTTGTGGGACGCTGTGCGCCAGCTGACCGTCGCCGATGCCATCGCGGAATGTGCTCAGGCTTCGCCGCCGCCGCAGCATTTGGTGCTGGTGACGGACCGGGCCCCCACAGGTGATTGGCGGCCGGAACTGACGCGCTGGCGCCTTGCGGTCGAACGGCATGGCCGCACTCCACAGACGTCGCACGCGATATGGGGCGAACATCTTGCTGAATTTGATGGCTTTACCCAGGTTGGTCGCAAAAACCGCCTGTATCCCATGACGTCGCCGGCGGATATTGTGCAGTTGCTGAGTTCGCTGTGGCAGCACACGCCGCGGCCGGTCCACGGCCACCGGTGCCCGCCTCGCGCGCGGCCGGTGCGACTGCTGAAGCCGTTTTTGCAGTAGGTGGGGCCAGCCAGCAAGGGCAACCGGGACCCCACCCACCGCTGGTCGAGCACATTCGACAACTGCTACAGCCGCGGCACCTCGAAATCTGGACAAAGCGACGCTCCGGGCGTGTCCAGCCTTGGCCCAGCTGGCACTGTAGGTAACGAGGGAAGAGTAGAATGACTCGCCAGCTGCACCCCAACGAGGTACCCGCGATGAGCCACCAACAGCCAGGCCACATCATTGATTTTCAACAGTACTTTCATCGGAGGCGCTACGAGGCGCAGCACGGTGTGCGCTTGCCGCCGCTGGCCCACGACCTGCGGGTTTTGCGCGACAGCGACGACGAGTTCGAGCTGGTCGACGCCCTAGAGCGCGTGGTAGTGCTCGGGCCGCCCAGTCTAGAAATTGAGCCGTTGCTGACTGATGTCGCTGGCGTGCTGGTGGCCCGCTACGCCGCGCTGCTCGGGCCGTGGTCGCGGCCGGTGAGCCTGAACCCGTACGTTACTATTCCTAGCATAATTAGAGAGTTACCTCGGGTTGCGACGGTGCTGGCGCTGATGCAAGGGCGGTCGCCGGCGTGGCTGTTGCACGAGTGCCCGCTGTCGCCGGTCGAAACCTGTGCCGTGCTGGCGATGCTGCAGCGGTTGCGGACATTGCTGTGGGGCGCGGCGCACGGGCCCGAGGTTTTGCCAGTGGAGCTTGGGCAGCCGTTCTTGCCGCGCGCGTGCGACGCGTTCTACCAGTTTCGCAAGCGCGCACTCGCGACCCTGCGCGGCTACCAGTTGGCATTGCGTGCCGAAACCGACGAGTACGAGCCGTGGGCCCGCTGCCCCCTGCACGTGATGGCTTCTCCGCCGCCCGACCCTCTGCTCGGGGCAGTGGTGGCGGTGCTGGTCGACGCGCTTGCCTCGCCCGGCTATCTGCAAGTGCAGTCTGCACAATGGGTTTCTGACGAGTTCTTAGCGCGCACGCTGCGGGCCTACCTATTTCACGTGCCAGCCGGCGCTGTGCAGGTGGCGCTGGCGCTGGCTCCGTATACGGACCGCCCGCAGCGGTGGCAATTGACTTGCGAAGTCGGCCAACTCAAGCTGGCACGCTTGGCGCCCGCTCAACGTGGCTGGGTGCTCGACGAGCAAACGCTGACGTTTTGAGCCCTGCGAGGAGGAATCATGACTGTGACTGGCGAGTTGGACAGCAAGGTGCAGTTGGGCGGGTATCATCTGCATCGCAAGCTGGCAAGTGACCGTGTAGCAACGTATTACGCGGCCACCGATGCTGCAGGTGGCGAGGTGCTGATTCGCGTGCTACACGCGCACTTGGCCGACGAACCTAGGCACGTTGCCCAGTTCTATGCCGAAGGGCGCGAAGGGCTCGAGCCTAGTGCCGCGGTTCGGGTGTTCGAGGTGGCGACTTGGCAAGAACATCACTTTTGGGTGGTCGACTTGGCGGCTGGCTCGGCGCTGATTCGCCCAGTTGAGCAACCGGGGTATCGGCCGCTCGAACGATGGTTGCCGGTCAAGAGCGCTTAGGGGCTGTCATTCAACAAGTTGAACATTTCGCGCCCGTTTCCCCGCTAGGTGGGTCGCAAGCTCGCGTCCTTTGGGCCGACTCACCGCTCCGTTGAAATCGAAAGTGTTCCAGTACTTTACAGGCCCTTCGTCACTCTCAAACCATACCCACCGTTGAGTTCTTGTGCGATGCTGCCCGCAAGGCCGCGGCCAGCTGCTGACGAGTCCGCCGGTAGCGCTTGTAGACCAGCTGATAGGCTCGCTCGCAGCAGGCAGCTTGGTCCACCTCGTCGAGTTGCTCCCACTGCAGACCGCTTGCGCCAAAGCGGGTTATCGCAACTTCATGCCCAATGTCGACGAGCGACTCGTCGTTGACCGCCACGCGAAACATCAACGCGCGCTGGTCGGGCGACAAGTCTTCGAGTATTTTCTCGAAACTAGGCGAAAGCGCCACCGGCAGCAGTTCGGCATGGTCGACAGCAGCGTTTTCCATGTGCCGGCGGGCACGACGAAGTTTGCGCCAACCGGCCGTCGCCAGCCAGTAGACCGCGTTCTTGACGTAGGCGCGAGTGCGACCATCGGGACCAAAAACCGCCCCTTGCCGCATCTTGAGCAACGCTTTGAGCGCAACTTCCTGTTGTACGTCTTCGGGGTCCAGGTGACCAAAACCCCGGGCAGCTTCGCGGGCAAACTGACCCACTGTGATCAGAGTTTCAGCCTCTTCGTCGGCCTGCTGGGTGTTCGACGTCGTAATGAGCTGGTAGCGCATGGCCATAAGAACCTCCGTTGCAGTCTGGGTCCACATCGGCTAGATGCCGGCATGATGATTGCCAACCGTGAATACGCGCAGAAGCAGACGACCGCCTTGCGGTTCGCCAAGCACGGTTACCTGCCCTTGGTTCACAAACTGTGCAGATAGGCGAAGATGAACAGCGTGTTAAATCAAGTTCTTCCGTCTGGTGGTGCGTGGTGTGGTTGCATTGTATCGCGCCTCGTGGTCGTCTTGCAGGAACAACGGCTCAAATCGGCACATCAGACATGATTCTTACATTTCTACACAGAATCCTAGCCGCTAGACTGGTTGGCGCTGG
>CAISBR010000036.1 GCA_903883645.1 uncultured Myxococcales bacterium
CATGGACCAATTGCACGAAGCGCTGGCTAGCGACGACCGCCCTACCCGTTTGACCATGCTGGCCAAGGTGTTGCGGCAGGCCCGGCCCGAAGATGCGCTGACGTTTGTGGGCCGCGCCGAGCTGGTGCAGCTGGAGCCCGAACTGCGACCACAGCTGGGTGAGCGGGCAGGGTTTTGGCAGTTTTGGTGCGAAGTATGGCGCGCCCGCGGCGGCGACGGCGACGGGCAGAGCTTGGGAAGTCAGGGTCCCTGACGGCTCGGTATTTGTGCTTTGAGATTCGGCATAACGGTTGCCGGTGCATCCGGCACAGCGGGGGCATCGAGTGCGGGAAAGTCCACTGCCATGAAAGTCTTGCTCGAAGCGAAGGACATGCACTTCTACGCGCAAGCCGACGAAGCCGCATTCTTTCATGCGATCTCGTCGATACCCTCCATCGAAAAATGGTGGTGCGAGCTTAGCAGCGTGTACTTGCGGGTAGCGCGCAAAGACGTCGACAAGCAGGCATTGTTCGACCTGATGGGCATCTTCTTCCGCTACCGCATCGCGATGGGCCAGTTGCGGCAGTTGGAGACAGCGGAGAACTGCGCTTGGTTTCGTGGTCGGACCGCTACCTACTGGCACCCGCACGTGTTTCACGACGCGCCGCTGCCAAAGCTGGACGACCCTGCAACTGGCGTGGAGCCAACTGGACCATGCCTGGACTGTGAAGAACTTGTGCGCCGTTCGCGCGGTCAGAACGACGAGCACCACTAGGCGCCGCTCCAGGCCCAGCCCATTGCAACCTCTGACACCCCCATGACGCCGCCACCGTTGCCCCTGGCCGGCCGCGCGCATATCCTGCCGCCCTTGCACGGACCACCGCTCGGTCACTACCCAAGGACTGCCATGCCCTTTACGTTTGCTTCGCGCCCTATTTCTAAAGTCGCTGTCATCGGTTCGGGCCAGATCGGCCCCGATATCGCCCTGCATTTTGCCAAGGCGCTGCAGCCGGCGGGTGTGCAGGTCGTAGTTATCGACGTGTCGGACGCGGCACTGCAAGCCGGCCAAGCGCGGACGTGGAAGAAGATCGACAAAGGCCAAGAAACGGGGGCGTTTTCGCCCGATCAGGCTGCGGCGATGAAGGCGGCTTTGAGCTTTACCAGCGACTACGGCCAAGCGGCTGGTGCCGAGCTGGTGGTCGAAGCGGCGACTGAGGACGAGGGGCTAAAGGGCCGTATTTTCAAGCAGCTCGAAGCCATAGTGGCGCCCGGGGCGATCCTGCTGTCGAACAGCTCGCACCTCGAGCCCGAGCGCATCTTTGCGAATCTTGGCGACAAAAGCCGGGCGGCGGTGGCGCACTACTTCTTCCCCGCCGAGCGCAATGTGGTCATCGAGATTGTGGCGGGCAAAGACACCAGCCCGGCCATGGACCGCTGGCTGCGGCGGTTTTACGAGGCGATCGGTAAGGTCGCGATTCCCGTTAAGTCTCGCTATGGTTACGCGGCCGACCCAGTGTTCGAAGGCGTGTTTCAGGCCGCGTGTCTGTGCGTAGAAGAGGGCCTGGGCAGCATCAAAGAGGTCGATTTTGCCGCGCGCGAGGCCCTGGGGATGACGGTGGGGCCGTTTACCGCGATGAATCTGACCGGCGGCAACCCGATTACCGAGCACGGGCTCGACACGATGCACGAGCGCTTTGCCAGCGCTGCGTGGCCCACGCCGTGGTTCAAGGCTCCGAAATTGCTGAAGGATAAGCTGGCGGCCGAGGGCGCGGCGGGCAAGTGGCTGGTCTGTGGACGCGGCGAGACGGCCGAGCTGCCGCTCGAGCAAAAGGGCCCGGTGCTCGATGCCCTGCGCGCCGCGTACCTGGGCATTACTTTTGGCATTTTGGACTCGGGGATCATCACCCTGGGCGACTTTGAGCTGTGCATCGAGACGGCGCTGGATCAGATCGGCCCGTGCCGGATGGCCAATCAGCTGGGGGTGCCCCAGGCTCTGGCGCTGGTGCAGGCCTACGCGGCGACGCACCCGAGCATGGCCGTGCCGCAAACGCTGAAGAAGCTTGCGCAAATGGGCCAGCCGATCGACGTGCCGAACCTGGCTATCGAAGACGTGGCGGTGGCGGGCGGCGTGGTGCGGGTGGTGGCGATTCGCCGGCCCAAGGTGCTCAACGCCTTGAACGCCCAAACCTATCGGCAGATCGACGCCGAGCTGGCCAAGGCCGAGGCCGAACCCAACGTACTAGGTCTGGTCATCACCGGCGCGGGCAGCAAGGCGTTTGTGTCGGGGGCCGACATCGGCGCGCTGGCCAAGGTGCAAACTCCGCAAGATGGCTACGATCTCGCCAATCTGGGCCAGTCGGTGGGGCGGCGCATCGAGCTGGCGAACAAGCCCGTAGTGGCGGCGCTGAACGGCTTGGCCTTTGGCGGCGGGCTCGAGCTAGCGATGGCCTGCCGGGCGCGCGTGGCGGTGGCGGGCAGCAAGGCGCTGGCCGGCTTACCCGAGGTAAACTTGGGCATTTTGCCGGGTGCGGGCGGTACGCAGCGGCTGCCGCGGCTCATCGGTTTTGCGCGGGCGTGGCAGCTGATCCGCACCGCGGGCACGCTGTCGTCGGCGCAGGCGCTCGAATTTGGCTTGGTGCGCGCGCTGTTCCCCGCCGATCAGCTGCTCGACGCGGCGGTGGCGCTGGTGGCCGAGGTCGCAACGGGCAAGGTAGAGCTGCCGCGCCTGGAAGAGGGGACGATCGCCGAACACGCTGAGCCGACTGTAGAAATCGGCCATCGCAGCCAGGCGGTCGACGCGATTGTGTGCGACGTGATGCGCACGGGCGCCACCCAGGGCCTGGTCGCGGGTCTGCAGGCCGAGCTCGAGGGCTTTAAGAACATCTGCAGTCTCGAAGACATGCGCATCGGCGTGCAGCACTTTGTGCAAAATGGTCCCAAGACTCCCGCGCCGTTTGTGCACAAGTAGCCAGCGGGATTCGCCGCGGCTCGACCTGCATCGGGCGAGCTTGCGGCCCACAGAGCACGGATGACGGCGGCGTGGTACGGCCACCTGCGCTTTAAAAACGTGCCGCTGTGGCAGGCCATCTTGGTCAGCTGGGGCATCGCGTTTGTAGAGTACTGTCTGCAGGTTCCGGCCAATCGGCTGGGCTACGGACGCTTTTCGGCGTTTGAGCTCAAGATCATCCAAGAAGTGCTGACGCTGGTGGTGTTTACCGCTTTTGCCATCTTTTGGCTGGGCGAGACGCCGCGGTGGAACCACTTGCTAGCGTTTGTGCTGGTGCTGGCGGCGGTGGCGGTGGCGTTCTTGCCAAAAACCTGAGCGGTTCTGCCGAGATGGCGGGGCACTTGGCAGCATGACTCTACAGGCGCACACTCGTACGGGCCTTGTCGGGCTAGGAGTTTTGCCATGTTTCGCCCCCATTCTGTGACTGCACTGCTGCTTTCTGCGTCTGCGCTGCTCGGCGTCGCGGCCTTGGGTGGCTGCAGTTCATCGACAACTTCGAGCACTTCGGCCGCTACCGACACCTCGTCGGGCTTCGATATTCCGTTCAGCACGGGCGACGTCAAAGCCGATGCTGCGAGCGATACCGCAGGGGCCGATGCCAAGGATGCCGCCAATCCGCAAGACATTTTGGCCGATGCCGCCCAAGATACGCCCGACAGCCAAGCCGATGCTGCGGCCGAGACCCAAGACGTTGTAACCCCGGATGCTGCTGCCGAAATCGATGCGATTGCCGATGCGGACAGCAAGGTCGAAGACATCAACTGGGACACGCTAGACGACATGGCCGGCTACGACGCCGCCGATGCCAGCCCCGACCTCGCTGAAGTCGATACGGCCGGGCTGGATGCCGAAGACGCGACGCCAATCGGCCCGATCTACGCGCCGCTCGGCGTCGACTTGCAGGTCAACACGAACACCGACGGCACGGTCAACCCGTTTGTCAGCCCGGCGCGCAACGGCCAGTTCTACGTCAGCTATGTGCAAAAGCCTGGCAACCTGATGCTTTCGTGGGTCAATCCCAACGCGACCATCGGGCTCGCGCCTCTGCAGGTCAACACCATCGCCGGCGAGGTCTACTACTGGGGCGGCCAATCGGTGATTTCGGACACCGACGGCAACTTCTACGCGGTGTGGGAAGGCAAAAGCAACGTGATGTTCGCGCAGTCGACCACCGGCAAGAACTTCTTGCCCGCGCAAAACATCGTCAGCACGAGCGAAAACGGCCTGTATCCGGCCATCGCCACCGACAAACCGGGCCACGTGCGGGTCGCCTGGAGCGGTCTGGGCGGCGGCGAGTACGACCCCTACACCTCGGCCAACGACGCGGCCACCAGCGGCGGCAAGTGGTCGACCGCGGTGCAAGTCACCAAAACCAAAGGTCAAGACGACAGCGTGGCGGTCGCGATTGCACCCGACGGCACCATCCACATGGTGTGGGAGTCGTTTGACGGCGACCTGTTTACCGCGAGCTCGACCGACGGCGGCGCCACCTTTGGCCCCGCGGTGCAGATCAACGACGTGACCGGCAAAGCCAGCGTAGGTATTGGCACTTTTGCGGCGGTGGGCCCCGACGGCACCCTGTGGGTGGCCTGGAGCGACGCGCGGACGGACTACGAGGGCGACCTGTACATCGACCACGCCGAGCCGGGCAAGGGCTTTGGCACCGACGAGCTCATCGCCGACTCGACCAAGCGCACCCAAGAGGACCCGTCGCTCGTGATCGGCAAGACGGGCAAGTGCTTTGGCGTGGTCTACGTGGTGTGGCAAGACCTGCGCTCGAACAAGTCGTACGACATCTACGGCACGCGGAGCCTAGGCGCCGGCAAAGGCTGGGCCGGCAACGTGATCGTGCACCCCAACACCGCCGGGGATCAAATGAATCCGGCGCTCGCGGTGGATCCGGCCTGCAAGGTGGGCGTGGCGTGGCGCGACAGTGCGAGCAACCCCGACTTTGACGTGCGCACGACGTTCTTTAGCTGGTAGAGCCGGCGCAGCCAGCCCGCCGGCTAGAAGCCGAACTGGTAAGCAACGGTGAGGACGTTCGCGGCACGATTGCCAATATCGATCACTGAGCTGTGGTAGATGCCGCCCATCCGCGCGTCGAGCGACTCGTGGTCCCAGCCCAGTACCACGCCCCCGGCGTTGGCAACCGCCAGCAGGATTTCGGCGCCCATGCCCGCGCCCAGGGTCCGCGCCAAGTCGCCCACCCACGCGTTTACGATCACGGGATGACGGTCGTTGGCGCGCCACTCGAGCCGCGCGCGCGGCAGCAAACTTGCCCGCGCCCCCGCGACATCGCCCACATGCCGATAGCGATACGAGGCATCGAGGCCAGCAAATACACCTAGATAGCCCGTGCGAACGCCAACAAGGAGCGCGTAGCCAAGGTCGAGCCCCCAGCCCATCAGCGTCTCTTTTTGCTGCTCGTGTTCGTACACATAGGTGGGCGTAGTGGTGCCGCCGATCACCAGCCCCCAGTGGGCGTGGTCGACGATGCCGGGGCCAAAGCCGTCTTGCACGCCCCGGCTAATCACCGCGTGCTGGGCGGCCAGCAAGAACTGCAAGGCAGCACGCGGTGGCTGAAACGGGACGTCGCCAAAGCGCTCGTGCTCGAAGCCCAGGCGCAGCCGGTCGCTGGAGTAGCCGCGTTCTAGCGCAAATTCAAAGCCATCGCGGGGGGCATAGCCGGACCCCGTGCTCTCGAGGTCGCTTTGGCCGAGCTTGGCGGCCAGCTGGACGGCGGCGACTTCGCGGGTGCCCGCTAGAATCGCCGGCACCTGATCGCTGCGAACGCCAAGATTCTTGTCAAGCCATTGCCTGGCGGCCACTTGGCTAGGCTCAAAATGCAGGGCGAGCAGCCAGTGGTGGAGTGCTTGCTCGGGCCGAGTCGCAGCTTGCGCCAGGGCTGCGTTGTGGGCCGCTGCGGCGCGGGCCAGGGGCGGCACAGCCTTGTCGGCCACGGCTTCGGCCGCCGCTGCAAGGACCAGAGCGCGAACCTTGGCGGGACCATGGTCCTCTGCCAGCCCCTTGGAGCCGTGCGGCGAGGTGTAGCTGTGATCCGAAATTTCTTTGCGAATATCAATACGCATCGCAGTTACACCGCCCTCGGCCGATGCCGCCAGGTCGGCAGAAAGTGCGCTGAAATACTCGACGTAGTGCACGTCGCGGTAACCTGTCTCGTCGCGGTACTTGGTCACTAGCTCGTAAACAGTGCGGTAGCGCGGTCGGTACTTCGTCACGCTATAGCTGCGCTGCTCGGTTGTGCAGCGCGGCTGGTAGCGGGCGTATTGTCCCGTGCCGCTCACCCATACCGAGTAACACACGGGTTCCGGGCGGGTATCCGTCTCTTGATAAGCCTCTTGACCATCGGCCACTTGCCGCGCCTCGCGGACTTGGTAGGCCACTTGGTAAGTGTAAGCTTCGTTGCGGTCGTAGCTTTTGTCGCTCGCGCTGCACTGCACGTTGCGAAATTCGGCGCGCACCCGCACGGCCCCCCCGGTACCCAGCCTGCCCACCAGCTCTTGCAGGTCTGCGGCGCAGCTTGCCGCAGGGCCCGCCAAGTCCCAGCCAAAGCTGGCGGCCACCTCGCCCGCCTGGACGGCTGCCTTTTGCGTGGGACTGAGCTCGGCGCCGAGCCGTCTCGCCATGCTCAAGTGAAATTGCACCGCAACGACATAAGGTTGAGCAACCTGAGCTTGCGCCAGGTGCCAGTCGCGCCCCTCGTCTTGCACTTGCCGCAGCAGCGACTGGCGCGGGTCGTCGGCGGCGAGTGGCGTGGTGAGCGCCGAAGCCAGCGCCATCGCCGGCACAAAGCGGTGCTGGATTCGCAACGCTTCGAGGGTCGGCCGGTGCCGCTCCAGGTAGCGTGAAACGCGTGCATTGTAGCGCGCACTCACCTGGGGCTCGTCTAGCTTGTCGACCCGACCGCGCAGCCGGGCCAGCGGCTCCGCCACCGCCAGGGGGTCTTCGCTTTCGACCCAGCGCAGCGCGTCTTGGTCGACCAATTCTACTGTCAGTTCGCGGATCGCCACTCTGGCTCGGGCGCGCTCACCAGGGGTCAGTTGCTCGCGGCGCAGGGCGTCGGCGTAGTCGCGGGCGGCTTGGTCGCGCCAGCCCTGGGCGCGGCTGTCGTCGGCCTTTTGCAATCCGGGCGTTGTGGCGCAGGCCGCGGCAAGGAGCCAAAGCGTGAACACGGCCACTACATGGCGGCCCCTGCGGCAGGCACGGGCACTCATGGCACCCCCACGTTGAGCATCATGCCGGTGGCTGGCACCAGGTACTCGCGGAGCAGTTCGCCAGTCGCGGCGCGGATCCGCCAGATGTGCCCGGAATAGGTAGGCTGGATCTGCGAGCCGCCCGGCTTGAGTTCGTGGTAGAGCGACTCCGCACAGTTGAAGTCGACCCAGTAAATGCGGATGTTGCCGCTGCAGCCGTTGCTAAAGCTCAAGGTCATGGCCTTGGCGCCGCCCGTGCTGCAAGCGGTGCCGGGCGCCACTACAGGGCAAGAGCCCGCAGCCGTACCGTCGCCCGCAGTCATCGTATCCGCGCTGGCTGGTTTGGTGTCGTGAGCGGCAGCGTCGACCGCGTCTGAGCCGGCCGCCGCGGCAGAATCGCCGCTGGTATCGGCCAAGTAGCCGTTGGCGCGCATCCACTGCTCGTAGGCGGCGAGCGAAGTGCCGTCGTCGAGGCAGCCACCTATCGCCACTACCCAGGCCAGCACCACGGCTGACGCGGATCGCCGGGAGCGCAGGGAACCAAAGACCAGCTTCACGGGCGTGCCTCGCTGCGGTGAGTTTCGGGAGTGTATCGAGGTCTACCCGAGTATGCCAGATCTGTCAGTTAGGTAGGGTGAGTCCCGCAGGCGCGGTGTCGGGCCGTCGCTCGGATTGCCCTACGGCAAGCAATCATGCCGCCGGGG
>CAISBR010000037.1 GCA_903883645.1 uncultured Myxococcales bacterium
GCACCGTTTTCGCCCACATGGACCAGGTAGTACGGCGCCAGGGGATAGCCCGGCTCTTGCACGCGCAACGCCGCCTCGCCCTCGGCCCGCAGGCAGAACACCACGCCGGGCTCCACGTCGCGGCTGGTGGCCACCGCCACGCTACCCAGCGGCAGGGTCTCCAGCAGCCCCGGGTGCTTGCGGCGAAACTCGGCCAAGTCGATACGAAAATCCGTCAGGCTCAGGTCGGTAATCGACACGCCGGTCGACAAGTCTTCTAGGTCGATCACCACGTCGCGGAGCTTCAGCAGCTGTTTGCGCCGGTACTCCAGGTCGTTCATAGGGTTGCCGGCATCTTGCTCGATCAGGTTCTCTTCGCCGGTCGCCGACACGTCGAGCAGCACCATCCGGCCGCTGACCCGCTGCGCCAGGTTGATGTACTGCTCCAGCTCCAAGTTGGGCCAGAAATTCACCAACTGAATCTTGCTGTTGGGCGAGCCCAGCCGGTCGATGCGGCCAAAGCGCTGGATGATGCGCACCGGGTTCCAGTGGATGTCGTAGTTGATTAACCAGTCGCAATCCTGCAGGTTTTGCCCTTCTGAGATGCAGTCGGTGGCAATCAGCAGGTCCAGCTCGCCCTCGCCGGCCATGTCCGCCGGCCGCTCCTTGGACCGCGGCGCAAACGCCGTCAAGATCGACGCCAAGTCCTTGTTCAGGCCCGGCAAAGTGGTCTGGTTGCCGCCCGAACCGGTGACCAAGGCGCTGTGCAGGCCCAGGTGCTCGCGCGCCCACGGCGCCAGTTGCTCGTATAGGTAGCGGGCGGTGTCGGCAAAGGCGGTAAAGACGATGACTTTCTTGTTGTTGTCGTTGATCGGGAACTTGCACTTGCTCTCGATGACCGAGCTCAGCGTGTGCAGCTTGGCGTCGCGCAGCGGACCGATTTGGCGCGCCCCGGCCAGCAAGTCGGCCAAGCGATTGCGATCTTCTTGCAGATCCTGACGCCAGCGGATGACGTCGACGTCCTGCAGGAGCACCTTGACCTTCTTGCCGACCAGCAGCGACTCCACCGCCGGGTCGTCCAGGTCTAAGTCGGCGATTTCGCGTTCTTCGACCTCGCCAGCGGTCTGCTGCAACCGCTGCAAAAGTGCATCGACATCAGCCAGTTGCCGGCCCACGGTCTGGGCAAACGACGACACCGCGCTTTCCATGCGCTTGAGCACGTTGACCCGCAGCAGGTGAATCAGGCTCTCTTCGCGGTCGGCCTGGCGAAAAAAGCTCGTGCCTCCACGCACCTGCGTGCTGTATTTCTTGTCGTACTCGGCCTGCTTGTGGGGCAGTACGTAGCGCAGCGGCGCGTAGGCGGCCAAGGTCAACTTGCGAATCTCAAGGTTGATCTCGGCGATGGGCCGGAACTGGCCTTCGCTGTCGACGTCGGCGTAACAGTTGATCGGTGCCAGCCGGTCGGGAAAGCGCCCCGTTTCGGCCGTGCCGTAGTAGCGCTCGATGTGCTTGCGCGAGCGGGCAATGGTCAACAGATCGAGCAACGTAAAGTAATCAAAGCCGATCATCTCGACAAGGCGGCCCGGCGTGCGACTCGCGTCGGACAGGTCAAGCCAGCGGTTGAAGGCGGTCTGGGCGCGCCGGGTCGTCACTTCGATGCTGGCAATGCCGTGGTCGGCCAGCGCGGTGTCGTCGCCCTCAGTGGCAAAGGCAATCTGGTTGCGCA
>CAISBR010000038.1 GCA_903883645.1 uncultured Myxococcales bacterium
CAGCCGCCGTCGGCCCCTACTTGGGCTTCGCCGGCGCCACCACCCCACCAAGCACCTTGCCATCAACTGGCCCAGGCAGCTGCAGCCCCAGCAGCACCGCGGCAGTAGGTGCCACGTCGATCACGCGCGCCCCGGTCACTCGACCGACAGCAACGCCTGGGCCACGTGCCACAAGCACGCCCTGCAATCCGGGCGCCGTTGGCAGATAGCCGTGGGTACCATACATGTGCTGGGCGCCGTCTTTGCTGGGCTCGCGGCCGTTCCACAGCAGCACGTTCGTGGCCGCTAGGGCAATCAGGTCCGGCGACCGATCGTCTTGGGTCGGCGTGGCTAGGCCCAGCTCGGCAAACTCAGCAGTCGTCACCACGCGCTCGATCCCAGCGGTAGCGCGGAGAGCGGCGGCAGCGGCAGTCAGGGCGCGCTTGTCTGCCAAACCGTAGGCGTATAGGGCGTGGCCGTTAGCCATCAGCTGCAAGCTGGCCACCCCGGCCTTGGCGCGCACGGCCTGCAAGACAGCTGGCACATAGACGGTGCGCGCTACACTGGCAAACCCGTGGTCCGACACCACAAAAGCTGCCAGCGACGACCCAATGCCCGCGCGATCATAGGCGGCAAGGATCGCGGCTAGGTTGCGGTCCGCCGAGGTCATGGCCCAGGTGGCGGCAGCACTTGCTGGACCGTAGCTATGCGCAGCGGTATCCACCGACAGAAGGTGGACGAACAGCACCTGCGGCTTGTGTTCTTGAATCAGCCGAACCGCCATCTCCTGCGACGCCATATCCATCGTGTAAGATTCGTTGCTGGCCAGCCGGCTCAGCGTGGCGCCGGGTAGTCCAATCGCGTCGAGCAGCGCGCGGCTGGCCGGCGTGGTTGTGCGAGCGAAGTCCTTCTCGCGATACATCTCAGGCACATTCCAGGCAATCGAGGCGGCGCCGCCAGAATTTGGCCAGAAGAGCGCTGCCACAGTTTTGCCTTGGCGAAATGCTGCGTCGGCCAGGGTAGAAGTTCGGAGGATCTCTGCCCCCTTCTCGGAGTACTCGACCCACTTACCCTTGGCCCGGTCGTAGAAGCGGTTGCCCACGACGCCGTGGTGGACTGGCAACTGGCCCGTCCACAGCGAGGCATGTGCGGCCCACGTCATCGATGGAAACACGCTGGTGAGCGGCCCCGCCGCGCCCGACTTGGCCATCCACGCCAGGGTGGGCATCGCGGTCGGCCGGCTTTCAAAAGCATCCCAAGCTAGGCCGTCGATGCTGATAACCAGTAGGTATTGCGGAGTTTGGCTGCCCTGCACTGGTGCGGCGGCAACTGCTTCGGCCATCCCAGCCAGGACCATAACCAGCGCAGCGAGCCAGCCCGCGGCGCATAAAGATGGCTGCGGTCGTGCGCCCGCCTGGCAAACGTGACGGTAGTGCATGTGCGGTGCTGAGGCCATGTGGGGGCTCCGAGTATGTGCGATCGTCGCAGTCTGACGAGACTATCGCAGGGTTAGTCAATCGTCGAGAACGCACATCGTGTCGGCGGAGCGGTCTTACGCAAGACTCGATCCCGAATTTATTGGCCGATCTCGGTTCCAGTGCTTCGGCTGCTTGCCACTTTGAGCCATACAAACCAGCCACCGTTGATCGGCGCCAACTTTGCAGTGCTTGACAAATCTAGCCAGTTTAACTAAGGTCGAGCCTGCCTAAACTGGACAAGCCCGCAAAAGTGCGGGCAAGGAGATGGTATGGAGCGCGCAATGATGAGCCGCGAAGCTCGCCTCGCTGGCCTGCAGCCCGACGATCACGATGCCCTGATTGAACTGCGCGGGCTTTGCCAAGACGCACTGCGCGACCTGACGATACGGGTCGGCGGCTTTGTGTTTCACCGATTCTTTGGCGGCAGCGAGGAGGAGTTTGCCTCGCACTCGCCGGCCAAGAACAACAAGTTCAACGGCTTTGCTGGGCGGGTTGACGGCCTCCTCGATGACCTTGGTCTCTCGGCCCGCACGCTGCTGCACTATGCGCGCGTGTTCGTGGTCTATCGGCAGATGCCGCCCCAGGTCCAGAAGACTCTTGACCCTTCGCATTACGTCGAGCTGCACCGGCTGCCTGCGCCCGTCGACCGCGTCAAGTTGGCGCTGCAGGCGGGCGAAGAAGAGTGGTCGGTGCGTCAGCTGCGCGAAGCAGTCGACAGCTGGCGCGCGGAGAATCTTGGCCCTGCTCACGCCGGTGGGCGCCCCAAGTTGCCAGAACCGCTG
>CAISBR010000039.1 GCA_903883645.1 uncultured Myxococcales bacterium
CACCCACGCGTAGGAGGCGCAACCGTGTCTGCCCCGGTACTGACCACCGCAACGCCCACATCGCACCCGCCCAAACCGGAGTTTCCGGCCTCGAGCAGCGACTCTACGCCCGCGACAGTCCCTCGTCAACGCCAATTTTCCCCTGAATTTCAACCGAAAAGCGCCGCCCGACCAAAGCTCCGCCGCGCAGCACCTTACGGTCCCTCGCCTACGCCGCCCACTCGTCGACCGGCAGCTCGTCCACCAAATCGATCCCGAAGTCCTCGTCGATGGCCAGATCTTGCCCGGTCTCGTCGACGACAAAAGGCGCGCAAAGGCCAAGAAGATCGCTTCTGTACGCAGTGCCATAGCATCCCGGGCGTGCGGTCGGGCGACGTGCACCCGGGCTTTACGTTTGGCGCGCTGCACGAGCCCACGATGGACGGTGTGAGCTGCGCGGTGTGCCACAACGCTACGGCGGTGGTGCGCACCCACAACGCTGGCCTCGAGCTGGAGTTTCGCGGGCCCATGCACGGTAACCTAGCGGATCCCAAGGGAGCGACCGCCCATGCCAACGCGCCGGGGCCAGTGCAGCAGTCGGCCGAGTTTTGCGCCGCGTGCCACGACGTGAACGAGCTCCACGGCCTGTCGCTCGAAAAGCCGTTTACCGAGTGGCAGGACTCGCCGGCGCCGGGGCTGCAGCAGACCTGCCAAACGTGCCACATGCCGCAGTACGCGGGGTTAGCGGCCGTAGATGGCCCGCAGCGCCAGGGGCTGCATCGCCACCGTTTTGTGGGCTTTGATCCGCCGGGCGCCGCCACGGGGACCACTGCGGAGCTGAAAGCGGGCTTTGACGCGGACTTGGCGCAGCTGCTCGACCACGCGGCCAAAGTTACGGCTGTGGTGGCAGTGCCGGGGCTTGGCGGCGTGGCGAACCTGACCGTCGACGTGCAAAACCTGATTCTGGGCCACAGCTTGCCTACCGGTACCACCTTCTTGCGGCAATGCTGGCTCAACGTAGAAGTGCGCGACGCGGCCGGCAAGCTGGTGTACGCATCGGGCGACCTGGATGCCAACGGCGACTTGCGCAACCGCTGGAGCCAGCTCGATCCCTTTGGCGATCCCGACCTGATTTCGCTGTCTTCTGAGCTCATCGACGCCAAGGGCGAGCCCACACTGTTCCCGTGGCTGGCGGCCGAGCACCACCGCAACGCGCTGCGGGCCGGCGAGACCAAGACTTTTACCTACTTTGTGCCGCTGGCCAGCGACTTCCATGGCGCTCTGCAAGTGCAAGTGCGGCTGCGGATGCGGGCGGCGCCGCCGTTCTTGCTGCGGCTGGTGGGGCTCGACGACCTGCTGCCGCACAACCGCACGGTCGACTTGGCGCACGATGGCACGGCTGTTGTTATTCCATAGCCCGCGGCAGGGTTTGTGGTGCGCCCGGCTGGGTTTGTGGTGCTTTGGGGCGCTGTTCACGCTTGTTGCGTGCAGCCGGCCAGCGGACCGCGACCTTGGCGCGCTGCAAGGCTTGCGCATCTGCCTACAAGTTTGCGTGGATCCTAGAGTCTCTGCCCAGGCCGCGACCAGCGTGGCGGACCAGCTCGGGCAAGCCGTGGCCCCGTATGGCGCCGTGCTAAGAGTCGAGACGAGTACGTTGGCGCAACCGATCGAGCCCTTCCCGAGCACGTTTGCCGACTTGCAGGGCCTGCCGGCGCCGGCGGTGCGCGAGGCTTTGCGCAAGCCGCTGCAGCGCGCGGTCGACCAGGCCTCGCAAAGTGCAGGTACGGGGCTGATTCTGCTGCTGGTGCCCGAGCTTGCGCCAGCGGACCGCGCGGCGGCGGCCGTGCTGCCCGAGCTGACCGGTCTGGGGCTGCCGCAGCACGCTACGCTCGACTTGCTGGAGCGCGGGCCGGATCGTCCCGTCGTGTTGCTGAGTTGGCAGCAGTGGCACCGGCTCGACGCTGTCGCCCAGCGCACGAACTTACTGCACGAGCTGGGGCATGCCGCTGGCCTGGCGCACGATAGTCGGCCGGGTAATGCGATGAACCAGGGGGAGCCGGCGAGTCTTGGCTGGCTCGACCAACCTCAGCTGCGGCAGCTGGCAGGGGCTTTGGCGTATTGCCGCGATACTGGTATCAGTCTCACAAAGTGATACCGTGATGCCGGTCTCAGTCCAGGCAACCTACGAATCTGCATCTCTTTCGCCCTTGGCACATCCCGTGCATTGCCCAGCAGGCGCGGCTGCCGCTACACTGCCCGCGGGCGCTTTGCCCGCAGAGGTGCGCGATGGCCAGCGAGCAACTACTGACGTGGGAGGACATCGTGCACTTACCCGAAAAGGAGATGCCCGAGCTGATTGATGGCCGGCCGTATTTGCGCGCGGCGCCGCGCCAGCGACATGGCGTAGTGCACGGAGAACTGCAGGTTGGCCTGCGCCTCGGCGACCCCAAGCTCGCGATGGCTTGGTGGATTGTGGTTGAGCCCGACGTGCGCCTGGCTCAGCACCGCATTGTCCGCCCCGACTTGGCCGCCTGGCGCAAAGAGAGCATGCCCGAGCTGACCGATGACTGGCCAATTGACCTGCGCCCCGACTGGGTTTGCGAGATTGCTTCGCCCAGCAACAGCCACTACGACCGCGGGCCAAAGTCAAAGGTCTACCTTGAGGCCGGCATCCCGTGGTACTGGCTCGCAGATCCGCAGGAACGGACGCTCGAGGTGTACCAGAACCAGGGCGAGTCTTGGCGCTACCACGGCTCGTTTACCGACGGCGACGTGGTGGGTTTGCCGCCGTTTGACGCCGCAGTGCTGACGATGAGCGAGCTGTTTGGCCCGCTGCCCAAGGGCTGGCCGGGGACGTGAGGGTGGCGTGGCGGCTTCGGGCAACACCTCGCCCGCTCGGACGCCCCCAAGATTGAATCAACCGTTTCAACTTTCTTGACGCGTACAGCAATGCCATGATTCACGCTAAATGCAAATGCGTGACACTTATGTTTGACCTGGGCCTGCCGCGAGGAGTAGCGTGACCGCCCAAGGAGGGCACCATGTCCCGTCACCCGTCACCCGTCACCCGTCACCCGTCACCCGTCACCCGTCGTGCTTCGTTAGATCAACCTTCGGTCCTCTGGGCCTTCCTTGCCACCATAATCTTCGGTTTCCTTTGCGATGCCGTGGCTAGCCGAACGGCGTTGGCGGCGACACGGGCATACAACGGCGTCGCTCCAGCGATTTACGTCGAGTACGTGTCCCTGACAGCCAACGAGACCGTAATCTACGAGACCGACAGCCTTTCGAACAACGCCGACCCAGTCATGCACTTGCTGCGCGTCGAAACCGACGGCAGCTACACGGCAATCGACTATAGCGATGACATCGCTTGGCCCAGCAACCCCAATTCGCGCATTACCTTCACGAATGGCGTCACGCCGTTGCGCTACGCGATCGTGATACGGGCCTACTCCACCAGCAACCTCGGTATCTGCAACGTACGCAAGAATGGCGTGTTGCGCAGAGTTGGCGCACCGGTTGGCGGCTGGTTGGCAAGCTCGTCGCTGTTCACCTTCGGTGCAGGCGACTTGGCCCACACGGTCCACAACCCGGGCGGCAGCGTCACCGAGCTGCTAATGAAGTTCAACAGCAACCCTTACTGGCCCACGGCTACGGCGATCGGGAACGGCATTGCGGGCTCGGCCGAAATGCAGGTTTCTGGCACCGAGAGTCAGTTTCTTGTCGGAACGCCACAGATCAACGAACCCGCAGCGTATACCAGTGCGCGAGAAGGCCCTTGCCGAATCATGTTCAACGACGTCGCGACCGACGTGGACGGCGACGGACTGGGCAGCGGACTAGAGCAGGCGCTTGGTACCTGCAGCACAACTGCGGGCTGCCAGTTCGACTATGTCGGCAAGGACACGGATCGCGACGGGTTGTACGACGGCGAGGAAATCTTTGGCGTGGCCGGGACACTGCCGGATGGCAGCGACGATCTGGACTTTGCCCGCTGGGGTGGCAATCCGCTGAAGAAGGACATGTTTGTCGAAGTGGACTGGCTGTCGACCTTTGGGCCACCGTTGGCAACGCCTGGCGACAGTCCGTTTCAGTGGATTCGGAATAACCCGACGAGCAACATTGGAGGCTGGACGGGGACCCTGGAAGCCTGGGTCGACGCGGTGCGAGCGCCTTACTTGGCGGCGCCTGCGGCGCAAATCCACAATCCCGATGGCACGGGCGGCATCAACGTGCACTTCGATTTGGGTGTCGCTCCGCTGTATTCCTGGGACGAGGCCAAATTCGGCAACTGGCCTACGGGCTCAGCTCGTCCGCTGGTTCCTGACTTCAAGATGCAGTTCACCGGGCCAGCAACCGGGAATGTGACACTCACCCTTGGTACCGCAAGCACTTTCTTTGACGCAACCGGCATGACACCCAGCGGCATTGCAAGCGCCGTCGCCTTTCTTGGGCTGACCTTGGGCCAGTCGGTCACTCTCAAGACCCTAGATGTGAATGCTGCCGGCGGGCCCCTGGTGGTATTTGCGACGAGCGTGCCGGGTAAACATTTCAACCGGGGGATCAGTGCGACTCCTGGTTCGGTAAACGTGTTGTTTGAGGACCCGCCAGAGCTTCGAGGTCGCTACAACGTTGCGCCAACCCAAGTTGATGTCGTTCGCCGAGGACGCGTGCGCTATGGGATCGTCTCCTCCGAGAGCGGAAGTGGCAGCGCGGATGGACCAGCTTGGGTCGGCGGCCTAAACCACAGCACTTTCATCCACGAATTCGGCCACACGGCCGGCCTCCAACACTGGGGCCACAGCGCGTGGGGCCAATCGGGGATCGACTGTGTGCCGCACTACCCAAGCCTGATGCGTTACCAGGCAACTGACCCAGGGTTCTGCACCGACGAACAAGGGCTCTTGTTCAACACCGCCCACCTGACCGAGTGGCAGCCCTGGGGCCCCGACTACACCTACTTGAAGTTCACTAGCTTCCCGTTCAATTACGCGGCACCAACCGGACCGAACGGCGTCGACTGGAACCGCGACGGGCAGCTCAGCTCCACCCAGGAGTGGCGCGGCGCCGCGCTGGTGTTGGCGTCGGGCAGCTGCCAAGCGTTTGCGCAGGGCAAGACCCTCATCGACCCGGCCGTCGATGTCCGCGGTGGTGTCGACCTAGTGCACTATGGGTCCAAGCTGTATGCGTTATGGGCAAACGGAACAGAAATCCGCGTGAAGAGTGCGCCGCTTGGCGCCGCGGGCAACAAGAGTTGCACCGGTTCGCCAGATCCCGCGGGGACGACACCGTGCTTGACTTGGTCTGCAGCTACAGCCCTTGTCGCGAACGACACGACGTTTGGTGTCAGTGCGGCGGTTTTCAACGGCGCTCTATTTGTGGCCACCAAGAACTCATCTGGCCAAATTATCGTTCGCCAATACGTGCTTGACAGTAATGGTCTGCTTGCACTCGTCGGCGCTCCCGCAGTCCTTACGACCGGCACGTCCGAGGGCGCGATCGATGGCACACCAGAACTTGTGATTCGCCACCAGGCTGTGCAAGGGAATAAGTTCGGGGTCCTGTATCGGAGTCGGGTTGGCGACTTCCGCAGCTACGGCTGGAATGGCTCGCAGTGGTCGTACGAGGGCTTCCTACCCGACTTCAATACTGGCAACCCCATCGTCGGCTCGCAGCCGCCGGCGGCCAAAGACTGGCCCGATGCATCGGTAGCTGGTTTTGCAGCCAATGAGCATCGAACGGTGGCTATTTTGCCCGGGGCAAACGGGTTTGTGCGCGTGTACGTACTCGACTATGCGACGAATACGTGGCGCGACACAGGGATGTTCATTGGCTTTGCGGCCACGGCAGCGAAGCCCTTTCTAGAGTACCGTACGGTGCGCACTGGCACCGGTGTGCCGGACACCAACTTCACGGGTCACTTCATGATTGGCTGGATGACACCGGGC
>CAISBR010000040.1 GCA_903883645.1 uncultured Myxococcales bacterium
ACCACCAAGTCCGCGCCGTCGCGAAAGAACCCGACGTTGTCGCTGTTGCGCTTGCCGATGGCGTCGATAGTGGCCCGCAGCGGTCGCTCGTCGGTCGATGGGCAGCTTTCGCCGCAATTCCAGGTCTCTTTGCGCACGATAGTCTGGGCAAACACCTGCGCCACGTTGGCCGTCGCGGGCGTCAGGATGCGGTGGTGCGCCGCGTCGATGTCGAGCAGGCGACCCTGCAGGCCAAACGGCCCGTTCGACACATCCGTAGTCGTAATGCCGATCTGCCAGTCGATCTTGGCGAGACTACCCAAGAACGCTTGCAGTCGATCGCCTAGCTTTTGCTGGGCCAAGCGCATCGAGTCCGAGTTGTCGTCGATGATGAGCACGTCGACGCGGGCACGGGTCTCAAACTCGTCAAAAACAAAGCTGTCTTGCGTGCGACCATCGCGCAATTGCAGCGTGCTCTTGGCGGTAGCTGTGGCCTGCTGTTCGTTGTTGCCGGGCGTACCGTCGCTGCAGCCGAGCCATAGCCCCAAGCTCGCCGCCAGCAACCCAAGCCGCGCCGCCCTGCCCCGCGTGTGCTTCATCTCGACCTCCATGCGCAGCTAGGTTGCACCCTGGGGCCAAATGGTTTTTCGGCGCAGCGCGAAGCCATCAGTACAGCTTAGCGAGCGCAGCTCCAACGTAGTAGTGCAGCAAGATCTCGTCGAATTTCTGCCCGGCCTTGGCCCGCGCCACCGCGCCCGTCTGGTCCATACCTACGCCGTGGCCAAAACCGGCGCCCATAAACGTCCAACTCTGCGGCACGCCGTCTTTGGCCGGCCCCGCCCGGATGATCACCAGCGACGAGCGCAACCCCTTGGGCCCATGCGAGCCGCCCAAGGCGTCGCGAATCCGCAATTCGCCTACGATCTTGACGACGGTTCCGTCGCTCTGCGTCACTTCGAGCGCGATCGCCCGGCCCGACACGCCGCGCCGCGTCACCACCAGGGTCTTGACCGGCTTTTGCACACCAAAGCGCTTTAGCTGCCCGGCCAATTCGTCGGCCGTCCGCTCGGTGCGCCAACGGCACGCTTCGGCATTGAGGCCCGAGGCCGCTGCCCAGCTTTGATCTTTGCCTTCGAGCAGTTGCTTGACCGTCTCGTCCGTCGCACCGCCTGCCAACAGGTCCGTGCCGCCCGCCACCACGTCGGGTTGACCGCGCAGCGCGGGTTGCGGCCGCCCGGGCCACACCAGCTCGTTATTCTCGGTATGACCGCCCGAAACCGCATGATAATAGGCGTCGACGAGCCGCCCTTCGCTATCGACCAGCACTTGCCCGCGGGTATCTTGGACCGCTTGGGCGATGCGCGGACTGACCCGCTCCATGCCGCGGTAGGCCTGGCAGTGCACTTCGGAGCAAATCGCAAAGGGATCCGTAGCATGGCGCGTGCCCACCTTCGCCAGCACATCAGTGCGCGCCGCCACCGCCTGAGCCCGCAGCGCCGCGTCGGGGGCCGAGTGAAAAATCTCAGACGCCACAATGCCTTCAAGCACGTTCTCTAGGTCGGCTTCGTTCACCACTTCGAGCCCGTGCCGCCCCGCCACCACATACACCCGCCCCGGCAGATCCAGCTCGCTGCGCACACCCTTGCGCACCCCGGCCACGGTCAGCGCCGCCGCCTTGCCCGGCGGTTTTTGCGCCTCGAACCACAGCACATCGCGGGCGTGCACCTCAACACTGGCGCCACCGCGCTCGCGCAGCACCAGCTCGGCGCTGGGCGGCACGTCGACCACCTGCTGCACCGTCAGATCCACGCTGAATTGATGGCCGATCTCTTGGGCCTTGCTCGCCGCCACCTCGGCCTCGGCAAATTCTTGGTCTAGGCACAGCAGCGTCTGCCGCGTATCAAACATCCGCCCGGCCAGGCTATAGGTCGTGCCCGTACCCTGGGCGACCACGGCGAAACCGCGCTCTTTCCAGGCACTTTTCTGGGCGCGCAGGCTCTCAAAGTCCCACGCCGGCGCCTGGGCCAGCACCACAAAGTGCTTGACTACACCAGGCTTTTCGGCCATGGCGCTCAGCTCGATGGCGCGCCCCGGCGGCAGACGAATATCCACCTGACCGTCGCCCGTACCCAGCACCCGCAGACCGGTTCCTGCACTAATTTCTACGCGATCCTGGCCACTTAGCACCGACAGCGGCAGCAGCGGCTTGCCCCCCTCGCCCACGCGCAGCACATCGCGGTACAGACTGGTCGTGCGGTCGTCGTGGCCCAGCGGGTCGGCGTGCAGCGGCGCGGCAAGGGGCATAAGACCCAGAATAAGCAGGGTAAGTTGGGCAAGACGGCGCGGCAGCACGGCGATCCAGGGCGCTCGACGCGGCGAGCTTGCGGCGGGCTGATACCGCAGAAGCTTGCGGTTTGTCTAGGGGT
>CAISBR010000041.1 GCA_903883645.1 uncultured Myxococcales bacterium
ACGGTCGACTAGCTCCCAGTTCACCAGCTGGCCGTGTTGACCCTGCCGCAACGGCTCCAGCAGCCCCGGGATGAAATACACCCCCGGCTCGATGGTAAACACCTGCCCCACCTCGATTTTGCGGGTGTTGCGAAGCCACGGATTGTCGGTCCGCGGGGTAATGCGCGCACAGCCGACGTCGTGCGTCTGCAGCCCCAGCGAGTGGCCCAAACCGTGCGGATAGAAGGCGAAAGTGATGTCTTTGGCCACCACCTCTTCGGCCGAGCCGCGCACCACCCCCAGCTCGCGCAGCAGCTGCCCCACCCGCAGGTGCGACTCGTCGTGCAGGTCTTGGTAGCCCCGACCCACCACAACCCCTTGGCATAGCTGCTGTTGCAGGCTCTCGACCCCTTGCACCAGCGCGCCAAACACGTCGCTACCCGGCCCGTGACCGCGCAGCCAAGTGCGGGTGATATCGGCGTGGTAGCCCATGCAAGTCGCGCCCGCATCGAGCAAAAGCGACGTAGCTTCGCCCGGATGTGTGCCGCGCCCGTAGGCCACATGGTGCAACACCGCCGCGTGCTCGCCCAGGGCCACAATGTTCTTGTACGGCGTCTCGGGGTCGTCTTGCGAGGTCGCCAGCAGGTAGCGCAGGTGCAATTCCAGCTCGACACTGCCCCCCGCGGCAAACGCTCGCCGCAGCTCGTCGTGGCCCGCGGCGGCGCGCGCATTGGCCTCGGCGATACAGGCCACCTCGTAGGTGGTCTTGTGCACACGCAATTCGTCGAGGTCGCGCTGCAGCTCGGCGTGGTGCGTCAGGCGATCGCTCGGGGCGGTGTCGCGCTCGTCGGCCAGCCAAGCCAGGCGCCCCGCGGGCAGCAGCGGCACCAGCTCGATCAGGTCCTTGATCACGGTAATGTCAAAGTGTTTTTCGAAAAGGCGGTGCTCGGGCGCGGGCGCTCCCTCCCAAAAACTACCTGGCTGGCACCAGGCGAGCAGCGGCCGCTGGCCGGGGCGAAGAACCAGCGCACAATCGGGCGCTTGCAAGGGCAGCCAATGGGCAAAATGCGGCGTAACCCGCAGCGACCAGCTCTGGTCGTCGTGCGTACTGCGCGAGCGGGCCGTGCCGCTATGGATCACCACGGCATCGAGGCTATGGTGCTGCAGCGCCGCGGCGTAGCGCAGGTTCAGGTGGTCAATATGCTGATGATACAGGTGATCTAGCTGCGTCATGGGCTGCCCTGGGGCCGGCTTGGCCCGCGGCTGGCAGTGTCGCATCCCGGCCGCCGCTTGCCAACGCCTGTGCCCCCGGCTAACACTGCCCGGCTGGCAGTACCAAGGTCTGGCGTTGGGGCTGCCGCGCTGGGTCGAGAAGCTGAGCTGGAAGGTGCTCGTCAAGGCGTTTGCCCGCGACGATCGCGGCGTGCACGGCTGAAATGTGCGGCTGCAGCAGGGCGGGCCCGAATTGTGCTTGCCGGGGGCCGAGCTACAGCCCATGCGCCGCCAAGAACAGCCGCTGACTTTTGGCCACTACCGGGTGCTGCCGATGGCGGACTGGCCGCGCAAGCTGCCGAATGGTCTGAGTAAAGCCGGCGCGATGCTCGATTACGGCACGGGGGCCAACGTGCCGCTCGACGCGACTCGGCTGATGCGCGGTCCGCTGGTGGCCTTGCAAGATGATGATGCAACGGTGCTTTTGGGCTGGTCGTGCGCGCAGTTGGGGCCGCTGCGGCTGCCGACGCCCAGCTATTTTTTGCTAGTGCGCTGGCAGCCGGTCGATTTCGTGCCGCCCAAAGTGGCGTGATCGGCGCAGCATGGTACGCTCGCGCGCGGTGGTCCTTTGCGAGGTTGCTTGATGCGTTTCAATCCGTTCACACCCGAAGCGACGCGGCTGGTGCTGGTGCTGGTCGGTCTGCCGGCGCGGGGCAAGACGTTTATCGGTCGCAAGCTAGGCCGCTACCTAAAATGGCTAGGGTTTTCGGCGCGGGTGTTCAATATCGGCGACTACCGCCGCACTCGCCTCGGCACCCATCATCGCCACGATTTCTTTGATCCGACCAATGTCGAAGGCAATCGTTTGCGCAACGAGCTCGCGGCGTTGGCTCTTGACGACCTGATGAAGTGGATGGCCGCCGGCGGTCAGGTCGGCATCTACGACGCCACCAACACGACCCACCAGCGCCGCCAGCAGCTGCACGAGCGCTGTACCGAGGCGGGTCTCGATGTGGTGTTTATCGAGTCGGTGTGCGAAGACCCCACGATTATCGAAGCGAATATCCGCGAGACCAAGCTGACTTCGCCCGATTACGAGGGCAACGACCCCGACGAGGCCGCGCGCGATTTTCGTGCCCGCATCGACCATTACACGCGGGCCTACGAGCCGCTGAACGAAGACGACTTTTCGTACATCAAGCTCATCGACGTCGGCCGCGTTATCGTCATGCACTCGATTCACGGCTATGTGCCTGGCAAGCTCGTTAATTTCTTGATGAATCTGCACCTGATCCGCCGGCCGATTTGGCTCACCCGCCACGGCGAGTCGCAGTTCAACGTGCAGGGGCGCATCGGTGGCGACTCGAACTTGACGACGCAGGGCAAGGCCTATGCTGCGGCGCTGGCCCATTTTGTGCGCGAACATGCGATTCGGCCGCCGATTGTGTGGACCAGCACGCTCAAGCGCACCATCGAGACGGCCAAGCCGCTGCAGGTGCCGTCGCTGACCTGGCGCGCGCTCGACGAGATTGATGCGGGCACGTGCGATGCGCTGACCTACGGCGAAATTGCCGAGAAATATCCAGAAGAATACAACGCTCGCCGCAAAGACAAGTTGAACTACCGCTACCCGCGCGGCGAGAGCTATACCGATGTGATCCTGCGGCTTGAGCCGGTGATTCTGGAGCTTGAGCGCGAGCGCGAGCCGGTGCTGGTGATTGGCCACCAGGCGGTTTTGCGGATGCTTTACGCCTACTTCATGGACCGCCGCCCCGAGGATGTGGTCAACATGGAGATTCCGATTCACACGGTCATCGAGCTGACGCCCGGGCCGTATGCCTTTGAAGAGCGGCGCTATTGCCTTGATATTGGTGCCGATTCGTCGACTTGGGGCAGTGCGATGGAAGACTAGTCGCGCGTCCGCGTCTATGTCGAAAGTGTATGCTGAATTGCCTGCCGGTGTTGCATGACGCTCTCGCTGATCATCCTCATCGTAGTGGCGCTGATCTTCGATTTCCTTAACGGTTTCAACGACGCATCCAATATCGTCGCCACCATGATCTCGTCGCGAGCGGTGGCGCCGCGCAAGGCCTTGGCACTCGTCGCGCTTGGCGAAATCAGTGGACCGTTCTTGTTTGGCCTAGCAGTGGCGACCACCATCGGCTCGGGCGTCGTCGCCAAAGAAGCTGTAAACATTCAAGTGTTGCAAGCCGCATTGGCCGGTGCGATCACCTGGAACCTGACCACCTGGTACTTCGGCATCCCCTCGAGCTCGTCGCACGCCCTGATCGGCGGCATCATCGGCGCGGTGGTGGTCGAGCACGGCTTTTCGGCGCTCATGTGGAGCGGCATTAGCAAGATCCTGCTGTCGCTGTTTATCTCGCCGCCCGCGGGCCTACTCGCCGGTTTCCTCATCCAGCGCGCCATCTTGCTGACGCTGAAGAACACCCATGCCCGCCCCAGCGTGAATTGGCTCTTTCGCAACGGCCAGTTCTTGACCAGCACGTGGCTGGCGCTGTCGCACGGCTCGAACGACGCGCAAAAGACCATGGGAATCATTACGATGGGGCTGCTAGCGACCGGGCAGATCCACGAATTTAAGGTGCCCATGTGGGTGGTGTGCCTGTCGGCGGGCGCGATTGGCCTCGGCTCGTTTACGGGCGGCTGGCGGCTGATCAAGCGGCTGGGCTACGGCTTGTACAAAATCTGGCCAATTCATGCCTTTACCACGCAATTGTCGTCGGCGGTGGTCATCTTGACGGCGGGCCTATTGGGCGGACCCGTCAGCACGACGCAGGTGGTGTCGAGCGCGATCGTCGGCGTGGGCGCTTCGGAGCGAATTCAAAAGGTTCGCTGGACTGTGGCGGGGCAAATCGTCATTGCTTGGGTGCTGACTATCCCGTCGTCGAGTCTCGTGGCGGCTGGTATCTACCTGCTATTGCGGAGGTTTACATGAGCTGGCTGAGCAATCCGCTAAAACCGACCAAAGACCGCTTTATGCAGCGGCTCATCAGCCAGGCGCAGGCCTGCCAAGATGGTCTGGCGGGTCTGGTAGACTACGTGAAGGAACCGAGCGCGGCCGTGGCGGCGCAAGTACATGCGGCCGAAGAGCGCGGTGACCAAGAGCGGCGCCTGCTTATTGACGAGCTAAATCATACATTTGTGACGCCGATTGACCGCGAAGACCTGTTTCAGCTGTCGCGGGCGGTCGACGATGTGCTCGATTACGCCCTGTCGACGGTCGAGGAAATGGCGTTGTTTGGCGTGAAGTCGAACCCGTACTTGGTCGACATGGCTGAGGCGCTGCACCAGGCGGGGCGCGAGCTGCACGCCTCGCTTGAGCTTTTGGTCGACCATCCGGCGGTGGCCAACGAGCACGCCATCGCGGCGAAAAGACTTGAGAATAAGGTCGAGGAAGTGTACCGCAATGCGCTGGCGGCGCTGTTTAACCAAAAGGTCGAGGGCTTTGATGTGATGCTCGACATCTTGAAGACGCGCGAGGTGTATCGGCACCTGTCGAACGCGGCGGATCGGGCGGATATGGCCGGCAATATTATTACCGATGTGATTATGAAAATCATGTAAATTCAAGTAGTAGAAAATGGGTGCCTTGTTCAGACGGCGGGTAAGCGGACGCTATGCAAGCCACCAGTGCCAGACGTGCTGGGTCCAGTCCACGGTGTAGCCGGCGCGCGAGTACAGGGCCACAGCCTGTTGGTTGTCGCCCTGGGTGATGACCTCTAGCCGGTCGCAGCCGCGGCGGACCGCCCAAGTCTCGGCCGCGCGCAGCAGCTTGGCGCCCAGACCTTGGCCGCGACACTGCTCGGCCACGGCGATGAGGCCAATGCGCGCAACGTGCCCGTCCTCGACCTTAACGGTAACCATGGCTTTTTCCCCCGCAGCATCGGGCACGACCAGCACCGCGTCGGCGATGTGATGGGCGACCGAGCGCGCGATCCACAGCCGATACAGCGTCTGGAAGCACGCACGCGGCATCTTGGGGTCGACCAGATAGCGCGACTGCACGCCGCTGGCCAGGGCGAGGTCGACCAGCGCCGGCGTAGGCGATATCTCTGTAAACTCGCAAACTTCTTGAGGCCAGGCGCTGTCGAGGTCCAGACTCTTGGCAAAGTTGGTCTTGCGGTCGACGAGGGTCGCTCCGGCATCGCGCAGCGCCTGCTCCGCTGCCACCTGATCGGGGCGCAAGCTGATGTACACCAACTGGATTCGCTCAGCCATACCGCTCTGCTTTGCCGCCTGCAGCGCCGACGCATCCGGCTCGTCGCCCTTCCAACGGGCCACGCCAAAGCTGAAGTTCTCCGTGTCCCACGGCAGCCCTTCTAGCAGGCTCGGATCCAAGTCAGTCATGGCACTCCCACTCCGCGTCGATGCGGCCACGCGCAGGCGCGCCAACCACCTATCCCGTCGACTCGCAAACCAAGCCGGCCACTCCGGCCTCGATCGCCGAGCGTACGCCGCCGATCAAACCTCGTCAACGTCCATTGTAGCTGGAATTTCAGCCGAAAATCCTCGCACGGCACGCATAGAAGCAACCTCTAAGTCCCCAGTCCTTCGACTCGCGCGGACGGCAATCCCATCCGCGCAGGCGCCTGCCTTACCGTTTGCTTACTGCGCGACTGCGACCGATGGGGCGGGCATTGCTAAAATTGCTGGGAATTGCGTGGGAGGCGCGGCGCGGCACTGAAATGACCGCGCTGGATTTCAACACGCTGGCGGCTGGCAGCCGCCGGCTCGCGTTGTGTTGCCGGCTCGTCTCTCGTCGCCGGCCCGCCACGATGCTGCGCGAAAACACTGCAGTCGGCACCGCCGAGGTCACAAACCTGACGCCCGGGGCCGACGCCGCGTCCCGGACAGGGACCCCTATTTCCCCTCGGCCAGCGCCTGCAGCGTCTCGGCCCGCGCCATGACCACCACCCGGTCGCCCTGCTGCAGAACTTCGCGGCTCTGCGGCGGAAACACCAGCGAACCATCCGACTTGCGCACCGCCAGCACCAAGATGCCCGGGTTGCCCCACAGCGGCGTTTGCGCCAGGGCCTGGCCCAGGGCACCGATGCGCTCGGGCGCAATCTCTTCGATACCCAGCTCAACTTCGCCTTTGCGACTGGCCAGTTCGATAAGGTCGGTGATCGCCGGCCGCACGATCTGCAGCGCGATGCGATGGCCCAGTACCCGCGACGGCGAAAAGGCGTGGGTGGCGCCGGCGCGCTCCAATTTCTGAAGCGTCGCGGGATCTTCGGCCTTGCCGTGGATGACCAGATTCGGATTGGTGTCGCGCGTCAGCACGCGGGCCGATAGCGTCAAGAAAACGTTGTGGGCGTCGTCATTTAGGGCAGCCACTAGCGTCAGGGCGCGCTGCACGCCGGCCTGCAGCAACACTTCGTCGTCGTTGGCATCGCCTTGCACAAACGGCACATCGCGGTCGAGGTGCAGCTTGTCGAAGGCGTGGCGATCGCGGTCGACGACCACAAACGGCATCCGCTTGGCGTGCAGCTCGAGGGCCACGGACGAGCCCAGACGGCCACAACCGCAAATTACGGTATGATTACGCAGGTTGTGTAGCATCTTTTCCATCCGTTCGCGGTGACGGTAAGCGCGCAGGCCGCCGCCGGCAAAAAACGCAGTCATTTCGGCGAGTGCGTAGCCCAAGGTGCTGACGCCGACCAGGATGAGGCCGATGGTGAAGACGCGGCCCACATCGCCAAGGGGATGGATCTCGCCGTAGCCGATGGTGGCGAGGGTGATGACGGTCATGTACGCCGAGTCGAGCCACGACCAGCCTTCGAGCCAGCGGTAGCCGATGGTGCCGGCGGCCAAAACGGTCGCCATGAGCGCCACAGTCTGCGCGACCACTTTGCGGATGCGGCGATTGTCGTCAGAGAGTTGCATGGGTCGGCTGGGTCTGCGGCGGCGCCTGGGCCGCTAGAACTGCCCCATGATGCCCCACGACGGCGCAATGGTCACGCCGCCCAGGTCGCGGCTCTGGCCAAAGGCGCGCAAGGTGCCGGCGGCGTGCAAAATGGTCAGCTCACCTACGGCGAATACGTGGCGAAAACCTAGGGCGATTCCGATGTTGCCACCCAAAAGCAGCAGGTGATCGCGCACTTCTTCGGTGGCTACGCCCAGTTGCGGCGCGCCGACGCGGAGGGCATAGGCGCTGTACATGCCCTTGGCGCCGAACCAGAGCCGGCCCCACTCGCCAAAATCGCGGCCGAGCTGGGCGAAAAGCTGGCCGTCGAAGCGCGTGGTGTCGGCCAAGTCGATGTAACCGTTGGCATCGTCGAGGTACGAGATCACCGACTGCCCCGAATTGTAGCCCGCGCGCACGCCCAGTGAGGCGGCCCAAGGTCCAAAATCGACGCCGCGGCGCAGACTTGCCGCATAGATGCCGTTGCCAAAGCGCAGCGAGGTGTCGAACTGGTAGCCAAGGCCGATGCCCAAGTCGATGTGGGTGGCGTAACCGGGACCGGCCAAGGCGATGGCGGTGGCGCGGCTGGCGTAGCTGCGGGCGTCGGCCCCGGACGGTGTCTGTTGCGTTTTTAGTGAGGAATACAACGACTTGGCGCTACTGGCGCTGTCGGCAATGGCCGAGGTGGGCACGACGATGTTGTTGATTTGCGCGAGCTGGATCTCGCCGCCGCGCAGCACGCGGGCCGGGCGGGCTTCGCTCAAGTTGACGGCGCAGCTGGCGCACAGGGCGACAAGTGCAAGCAATGCGGCAAGTTTATTGGCATAGGAGGCGGGCATTAGATGTCCTCGCCAAGGGGCGCTTCGGGGGGCGCCAGCAGCTGCAGGGGTGGCAAACTCACCGGCTCGCCGCCGAGCTTGAGGTCGATGAACTGGATGAGAAGCTTAGGAAAACGCCGCAAGTCGCGCCGGCCCTGGCTGATGCTGAGCTCCAGCGGCGCGCTGGCACCCGGGGCAATCGTCAGCGGCTCGCCGGCTTTGCCAATGCCGATGACGGCCAAGCGGCGCGCCATGTCGCTCTGCACGTTGCCGAACGAGCTGGTGAAAGTAGCGCCGTCGGGCAGGGTGAGCGAGGCATTTTCGCATTGCACCGTAAGGGGTTGTGTGCCGGTGTTGTGCAGGGTGAGCTCGATGGCCACCCGGTGCTGGGTCACGGCGGCGCTGCGGACGCGCACTTCGAAACCCGGGCTACTGGCCGCGGTGGCGACGGGCTCGGCGTGGAACTGCCAGGTGCGGCGCATGGCCGCGCAGCTCGCGAGCAACATCAGGGTGCAAGTAAGAAATGCTCGCAATTTCAACGGGTAGAAAATGGCAGTCCTCTTCATAGCCATCTTCATAGCAGGCCACCTGCGCCCAGCAGGGCAATGGCGATGCCCAGGATCGACTCGCCGGCGATGATGCCCGAAGCGATGGGAACCAATAGCAAATCCGACGATTTCTCGTTGCGCCGCTCCCACAGCCAGGCCACCACGGCGCCGATGAAAAAGGCCATGGAGTCTGCGAAGTTGATGACGCAGGCGAGGCCGAGGCCGGTGGGCGACGGCAGCCACTTCTTGACGGCGGGCGGGGCGAACTGCTCGGCGACCGTCAGCGCCACGCCCAAGAAAGCGCCCACGGCCATGCCCACCAAGATGGTAGGATGCAGTGAACCCAGCCCCTGCGAAAGCAATTTGGCCACTGAGGCCCACACTTCGGCGGCGGGCGCGGGGAAGGTCTTGGAGTCGGCACCGATGGCGCTGGCGTCGGGCACGAGGATGTACCACACGGGAACGACCACTAAAGTGCCGGCGACGATGCCCCAAAGCTGGGCGATGAACTGTTTGCGCGGATTGGCGCCCAATAGGTAGCCGCTCTTTAGGTCGATGAGCAGGTCGGCTGACGAGCCAGCGGCGCCGGCCGTGACACCCGCGGTCATGAGGTTGGCCACCGCATTGCTAGGTAGGGCAACGCCATAAAATAGCTGGGTTACCTTGCCCATGGCGCCGATGGGGGTGATGTCGGTCTCGCCAGTGGCGCGGCAGGCGACCAGGCTCAAAAGGAACGACAGGGCCACGGCGAAAAGGCCCCAGTACCAGCGCACGCCCCACTCGACCTGCAGCACGGCGATGCAGCCGATGGCCGAGATGCCCAGACCCAAGGCCGTCCAAGTGCCTGGAACTTCGATGGATGCCAGCAAGTCTTCGCCAGCGGAGCGCTCGCTGCGGCGGCGAAACAGCGCGCCCACCCCGCCGATGGCGCGGGCAATGGACCGCCACTGAAAGCCGAAAGCGGTGAGGCCGGCACTGACCATCATGGCCGAGCCGGTCCACAGCGACCACTTGCGCACCATGCCTGCCGGTTCGATGCCCTCGCGCTCGACGTGGCTGCGTTTTTCTTTTAGGTTGCTTATGGTTGCTTGTACTTTGCCGCGCTCGGCGGTGGCGGGCAGACTGCGCTCGGCGTCGGCGATTTGAATCGACAGATCCGCCAGTTTCATCGCGCGAAACACGCCGGCCTGGTCGAGCTGCGGCGCCAGCACTGCGAACACCACCACCGCGCCCGTGGCCATCGAAAGGGCGGTGCGCATCCCCACAATCGCGCCCGCAGCCATCATCATCGGGTCCACTGGAATCGCCAGGGCAAACGCCTCGGCTTTGCGGCCACCCAGCAGAAACGGCAGGCCCAGCTCGCTAGGAATCGCCAGCCAAGACGGCCACTTGAACCGCTCGACCAGCGCGGCTTGGCCGTCGATCAGCCACTTGACCACAGCGCCGATGCCCATCGCCCAAAACAGCGCGCGGGCCTTGATGATCGCCTCGCCCCCAGCGGCGTGCAGCGAGCGCAAGGTCTCCGCCGCGGCGATACCCGACGGAAACTTAAGCTGTTCGCGGTTGATCATCTGCCGCTTCATCGGCACGGCCATGGTCACGCCCAGCAGAGCCAAGAACGCCGTCCACCAAAACAGTGGCCAAAACGCGATGTTATGCCCCGTAATGATCAGGTACGCGGCGATCGCCGAGACCATCGTGCCGCCGGTCGAGTAACCCGCCGAGCTCGCCGTCGACTGCATGCAGTTGTTCTCGAGGATCGTCATCGGCGTGCGGGCCAGGCCAACCTTCTGCAATGCCTCCCAAATTGCGTAGCTGAGGATGCAGGCGGTAATCGCCACGCCCAGGCCCCAGCCGGTCTTAAGGCCCACGTACAGGTTCGACAGCGACATAAACGCGCCCAGGGCCGAACCCATCAGAACCGCGCGCACCGTCAGCTGTTTTTGGCTATCTCCCTGGTAATATGTCTCGTACCAGACCCGCTCGCGGTCGTCTTCGGCCACCGTCAACAAATCGGGCAGGGCGGCGGGGTTGCTGTGCGGGTGCGGCAGATCGGCATCGGGCGGCGGATGGGCGGCGTCGTCGCGGGTCATAGGGCTCCTTGGCGAAGGCAGGTGGCGACTCTAGCGGAACTTGCAGAACTGCGCACCCATTTTCTAGTACCCGAGATTGTTCGGTTTCTGGGGCTGGTGCGGCGGCGGCGGGCGCGCTATGGTCGCGCTGTGGCCCAGGGCCCCGAGGTGAACATGCAAACGATGAAGGTATGCAGAGCGGGGCTCGCGGCGCTGTTGGCCCTGGTGGCTTGTAGCAGCGAGCCGGCGGCGACGGCGACGAAACCTACGAACATTATGCAGTTGCGCCCCCTGCACGTGGCGGCCGACCACCGCATTGTCGACGACTTGGACCGCGAGGTGCTGCTGCGGGGTACCAACATCACCTCGCTGGGCGAGTACTGGCAGGGCGATCCCCAGCACCTGCCGACCGCCGAGCTGACCGAGCAGGACTGGCAAGACCTTGCTGCTCAAGGGTTTTCGGTGATTCGGCTGGTGGTGCACTGGTCGCGACTCGAGCCCGTGCGCGGCACGCTGGATGCCAAGTACCTCGCGAAAATCGATGCGTATGTAACTTCGGCGGCGCAGCACGGCCTATATACCGTGATCGACATGCACCAAGACGCCTATACCGCGTTTTTGCACACGGATAACCCGGCAGATTGCACGGGTACCACGGGGCCCGCCAAGGGCTGGGATGGCGCGCCGGCCTGGGCAGTGATTAGCGATGGCCTTTCAACCTGTACGCAGGGGGATCGCAATTCTTCGCCCGCGGTCACGGCGGCGTGGCAGCATTTCTATGCCAATACCGACGGTATTCGCGACCGGTTTGTCGCAACGTGGGGCGGCGTGGCGGCGCACTTTGCCGGGCGGGCCGAGGTGGCGGGCTACGACCTGCTGAACGAGCCCGAAGTGCCGGCGCCCGGCAACGAAATCGCGCCCCTTTACAACCAGTTGATGGCGGATACGGTCACGGCGATCCGTGCGGCCGAGGCCCAGGCGGCGTTTGGCCATCTGCTGATTATCGAGCTGGCGATTGGCGCGGGGCATCCGAATTTTGGACTGGTGATTCCCAAGCCGGCGAGCGTGGGGCTGGCGACCGATAACGTGGTGTTTGGGCCGCATAACTACGCAGAAAGCATCGGCAACGGCCTGGCGATGAGCCTAGAGCAGATGAGCAAGGTCTACCGCGCCATGGGCGACGGTTTTGGCGCGCCCACTTGGATTGGCGAGCACGGTTTTTGGAGCACTTCGGCCGAGACGCTCGAAAAGCTGGGGCGTTACGCCAAGGATGAGGATGCCAATGTGCTGGGCGGTGCGTGGTGGCAGTGGCGGCAGCCGTGCGGCGACCCCCACAGCGTGCCCTACGGCGGCTATGCGGCTACAGGCGCGAAAAATCAGCAGATTCATCTGAATGGCCTGGCCTGTCCGGGCGATGTGGATCTGGGGCCGACAAACGAGCTTTTGCGCGTGGTTTCGCGTGGCTATGTGCGAGTGGCGCCGGGGCGGGTGAGCAAGCTGGCCAGCGACTGGACCACGGGGCAGCTCGATGTGGCGGCGACGGGGGCCCAGGCCGGCGCGGCGCTGCTGGTGTGGACGCCGACGGGGGCCGCGACCCATGCCGTGACAGGCGAAAACCTTGTGGATTTGCAGGAGCACGCCGTGCCGGGTGGCCGTTGGCTGACCGCGAAGACGACGAAGGCCGGGGCTTGGTCGCTGCACGTACAGGCCAAGACCGCGGCGGCTCCCTAGGTTATTGCGTAGAACTGCGCCACGGGTGGTTGCGGTCCGCAGAATTGAATGGGTCGCGGAACGCCGGCTGACCCGCGGGCACTTGGAACAAATTCGCCACAAAGTGCCAGACTTGCAGGGCCCATGGCGTCTGCTCGGCGCTGCTATCGACCCGCGGCGGCGCTTTGGGCACAAAGGCGGAACGCGCACGCTGCGGCGGCCGAACCTGCGGCGTCTGCACCACCGACTGCGCGAACGCCGTGGGAATCGCGGTCGAAACCGCACTAATCTGCACCACCATCGCCGCCAAAATCCAGAAGCAACGCCGGCTTAGCATGGGGCACCTCGCGGGCGGTTTGCCGTAGCAGCGCGCCATCGCCCACCACGAAAGGCGGCAGCGGCGGGTGCGTCAACTGCGGGTGCGTCAACTGCGGGGTGATAATCGCCCGACGGTGGGCGGTAACTTGCGGGAAATGCCAGGGAAACGCGGCAAACGGCTGTCAAAAGCGAAATTATTTCGCGACCGAGCTGCTTTTTCGCCAGCAGCACGCAAAAATGCATGGCCACAAGCCCGGTTTGCAGCTGACGGGGATCTGTAAGTGCAAAATCTGATCTCGCCGCTCAGACCCGCTTCGGCCCCTGTAGCAGCCCATGCAGCGCCGTCACCACCGCCGCCGTCACCGCCGGCCGGGTGTAGCTGGGCCGCGTCACCACCGCGATCGTGCGGGTCGGCGCCGGCCGCAAGTGCTGAATCTGCAAGCCCGCCGCCTCGACTAGGCCCGTGCCCAGCGCCAGCGCCGGCAGCAGCGCGCTGCCCAGACCCGCCGCGACCATCTGCACCAGGGTCAGCAGGCTCGCCGCCTCGAGGTCGCCCGCCCGCGCACCCGCACCGCACGCCACCAGCGTATGTTCGCGCAGACAATGGCCTTCTTCGAGCAGCACCAGCCCTGCCGGATCGAGCCGCCCATCGCGCCGCAGCACCGCGTCGCCCGCCACCGCCAGCACCAGCTCGTCGACGCCCACCGTTTGCACAGTCAATTCGCCGGTATCGTAGGGCAGCGCCAGGATTGCCACATCGACGCGACCGTCGCGCAGCCGCTGCAGCAGCTGGGCCGAGGTATCTTCGCGCACCGTTACCCGCAGCGGCCCCGCCGCCAGCGTATGCAGCACATGGGGGAACACAAAGGGCGCGAGCGTAGGAATCGCCCCGAGCCGCAGGGTGGTATGCAGTGGATCGGCCTCGGCGCGGGCGCGATCGCAGAGATCGCTGGTCGCCGTCAAGATTTGCCGAGCACGTTCGGCGACTTCGAGCCCCAGGGGCGTGGGCCAGACCCCGGCGCGGTCGCGCTCGATCAGGGGCACTCCCAGCAGCGCCTCGAGCTCGGCGATACCGGAACTTAGCGTCGGCTGTGTAACGAAACAGGCCGCGGCGGCGCGGGTAAAGTGGCGCAGCTCGGCGACAGCGACCAGATATTCGAGCTGCCGCAAAGTGGGTAGGTTGGGCGCGGCAAAGCGGGGTGGCGGAGTGGGCTGCATGGGGGCCTCGATAGAGTGCGCCGATAAGGTAAGCAATCGCTAGTGGTGCGGTCAATCGCGGCGATGCGGGGTCTAGGTCAAGACCGCATTGGGCGCCAGCGAGAAGTGCACGTGCTCGCGCTCGCGGTCGACCGTCGCCTGCACCTCGGGGGCGGTGGCGGCGTGCAATACGTCGATCATCTCTTCGCTTTCCCAGCAGTACGAGATGGGGGCCAAACTGCTGCGCTGAATCACGAGGTCGCCGCGGGCGATGGCGCGCGAGGCCGGACCCAGGGCAAAACCGCCGGGCTCGCGGTGCAGACGTGGCTCGGCCTGCAGGTCGCGCAGCAGTGCCTCGAAGCGACCTTGCACCTCGGGCCGACGAAAACGAAAGCGATACCGCGCCGAATACGCCACATGAAACCACGCCGGCCGCAGCACCACCCCCGCCATGCCCAGGCGCTGCGCCGTAGCCGCCAGCAGCACGCCCGCCTCGCGCGCTAGACCCAGACCTGGCACCGATTGCCCTGGCAGCGGCGGCCGCCCCGCCGACCACGACCCGCGCGGGTGCCGCAGCTCGAGCCAATGCACAAAAAGTACATCGCCTTCGGGCTCATGCCGCCGCTCCATCGCCACGTCGACCAGCACGTGCACCGCGGCATCCCCCTCGAATTGACCCACTAGGCGCATGTGATCGGCGGGCTGCGACTCGCGAATCTCGATGCGGAGGGCGTGGTACCCAAGACGCTTAATCTGCTGCAATATACCTAACTTGTAATAGATGTACTCGACCGCCTCGGCCGTGTAGTAGCCCAGCAGCCGCGGCGGCCCCGCGCTGCCCACACCCAGCTCGTTCTCAATGTCGCGCATGTCGAGGTCGAGGCCATCGCTGGCGGGCACATTGAGGCTATGGGCCACCAGGGCAAAGTGGCGGCTCAAAGGGTCGAGCTGCGGCGGCACCGCGGCCGGCACGCCCAAGATGGCCAGCGCCGTATTGGCCAGCACTTGCCAGCATACCTCGCGATAACCGCCGCCCGGCAGCCACACACTCGGCGTTTTGCCCAGTGCCTGCACCACCTTGCGGTCGCGGCGCTGCACGCCAGCCACCGTTAGCCCCAACTGACCCAAGGGGTCGCCGGCCAGCACATCGCCACCCGCCACTACGATCAGCAGCGCGCAAGGCGGCATGCGGCCCAAGAGCCCGTCGAGACAGCGCAAATAGGCGTCGTCGCCCGTCGCTGGCGGCAGCACCGACTCGTCGACTTGCGGCAGCAGCCCCCAATTCGACCCCGAGATCGAGCCGATCCAGGCCGTATCGTCGCGCTCGCGGCCCAAGCGCTCGCCCAGATGCAGCAGCACCGCGCGGGTGCCATCGGGCGGGTGGGCATCCAGGTCCAAAACCCCGATGCGGCCTACAAAACCATCGGCGCGCAGCTGGGCCACCGCCAGGCCAATATCGGACAGCACGCACATGCCGCCGCCATGGTCGGCAAAAGCATGGTGAAAACCGCCCGCAAGATTGAGCACCGGCAGCCGCTCGCGCACCGCCACCTGCGCCGCCAGCACCGTGCCGCCGCAAATGGTACGCAGCGAGCTCATCACCGAATCGACATCGATATCCCAGGGTTCAACCCCCAGGGCGCGCGCCAGCGGCTCGGCACGGCCCAGCTCTTCGAGCCACTGCTGGGTGTGCACCTGGGCCAGCTCGTGGTAGCTGATGCGCGGGGGCTTGAGCACGGCGCGCTCGGGCAGCCAGTCGCTGTCGCGCAGGTACCACAGGGCCAAATCGGGGCGGCGCGGGTCAAAACCCGTGGTGCGCTGCAGACTTGTAAGGGGCAGCCGATACGACTCGTCGTAGACCAGCCGCAAGGGGTTGCGGGGGGCCAAGCGGATGATTTTACGCAGAAGTCGCCGCGTCCAAGCCATGGGCTGCGTCCGCTGCCGGCGAGTGTGACGGCGGCGCAAGTGTCGCATATGCGGCGGCCGGGTGCGAATCGGCGCCCGGACCGGCTACCAGTGCGCGGGGCGAAACAGGTGTGGCGGCAGGCGGGTGGCGGCATCGCCCTTGGCCTGATTTAGCTGGGCTTGGGTCAGAAACAGGCTGCCGATCATATCCGCGCCGTGCACCTGGGCATCGCGCAGGTCGGCCCCAATTAGGTCGGCTGAAAACAGCTTAGTATTCGACATATTAGCCGCAATCAGGCACGCGCCGCGCAGGTTGGCGCCCACTAGGTCAGCCTTGCGCAGATCGGCCGCGGCCAGATCGGCCCCGCGCTGCAGCGGCTTGCCGGCAATGCGAATCGGCGGGGCACCCTTGCGGGCGGCCGTGCGCACCAGCTCGCTCGTCTGCAGCAGCAGGGTATTGATCTTGACCCGCTGCGGCTGCACGTCGAAGGTCGCCATTTGCTCGACAGGCTGCGTGGTTAGCGCCTCTGTCTCGCGTTGCAGTGCAAGCAGCTGCGGCCGCAGCATGGGCGCCGCGTCTAGGGCATCGCGCAGGTACCACAGCAGCTCGCGAAGCTGGCGCAGAGCCAAGAACGCGCGAAAGATTAGCGTTGTATTTTGAGGAGTTTGCTGCCCATTCTGTCGCGCTTGCGTCAGTTGCTGCCCAGCGCCGAAGCACTCGAACGCGATGCAGCCCTTTAGGCCGCGCTGGGCCAAAGTACTGTGCAATTCGCAGCGAGAATCGGCCTGTAAGTGTCGGCAGGGCTCGCCGTCGGGCTTGTTGTACGGAAATCCATCGACGGTGCTAAAGCACAACGCCACGCAGCACAAGCCGCTGCACCGTTCGCAGGCCGAGCTGAATTCGGGGCGCATCGCCTGGGCGCTGGCTTTGTTGGCGGTGGGATCGAGCGGCAACTTGGCTCCGGTCTTGTGGCTTCGCTGCGTCCATCGCGCACGACGCAGTCCAGCGCACCACACAGTGCCGCCGTGTCACCGGGGCGTCAAGGTCCTAGGCGACCCCGCTCGCCATTCAAAAACCGCGGCTGGGTCGCCGACTTTCGCAACCTGGTATAGCCCTAGCCTGGGCGATCAACGCTCGCTGGCACTGCGGCGTCCGCGCTTGGGTGGTGGCGCGGGCTCTGCCGGTTTCCGCCGCAAATACGAGCCATTGCGCTGCTGAATCAGCACGTCGACCTGTTCATCCCAGGCCTGCCGCAGCGCCGCATGGATCGCCTGCTGCTCCGTGTCGTGCACCGAGATCAGCTTGAGCTCGCCCTGGCGCCGCACGGCCCAGCCTTCGCCAATGTCGATAATGCATAGTTCTCGCAGCATAGCTCCCTCGCGCGGCCACCCTAGCGACCACGTTGCGCTTTCTGTGGGCCTTGTCAACCACGTGGTCCTTGCCGTCGGCCGCCGCCGCAGCGCGAAGCCCGGTACCTTAGGGGTTACTTGCCTAGGCAGCGGTTGTTATCGGCGGCGCGCCACGTGACCAATTGCGCTTGCCCGGCCTGTAGTTCGCTGCAGTCCACCGTGCCGTCGCCGTTGGTGTCGAGGCCCAGGCTGCTCAAGCTGCGCAGCACGAAATGGTTATGGGCGTGGTTCGGCGTAGTATTGTAAGTCTGAGTGCAGAAAGACGAAGTTCCGCCCAAGACGGTCTGCGTCGAGTCTTGCACGCCGCCGCCTTCGATGCGCCCGGGCTCGGTCACACTGCCGCTCACTTGGGCAATGGCGCGAATCGCCGTGTAAATTTCGCACATTTTGCCGATGAGCAGGGTGCCGCCGGGCTTGCCATCGCCCTCGGCGTCGACCACGCGCGGGTCGCTCGGGCCGATTGGCATAGGATCTGTAGCAAGATTAGTAAGTTGTACTCCAAAAACCTGGACGTCGAGCCCGCCCAGGTAGCTCGCCCCCGTCGCAGTGCCGCCGATGGCCGACTCCAGCGCGACAGGCGGAATCGTCGCCACCAAATTCGCAGGGAAAATAGTCTGTTGCCCAAGCAGCGCCGTATTGACGATCGAGCAGACCTTGCGCGTCTCGAGCACGAACGTGCCGGCCGCCTGCATGTTCACCAACGCCAGCTTGTACGTGCGCAACTCAAACACGCTGGTACCAAAGTGCACGCAGTTGGACCAGTCGGTGGCCAAGGCCCACTGCCCGCTCAAATCGCCAGAAGTTGCGCTGACATCGCTGGGGATGGCGGTGCCATCGACGGCTGTGCCGACCTCGCGGTCACTGAACTCGGAGTGCAAGGCTTCTGGCTCGGCGCATCCACCAAAAATAGCAGCAATTGCGGCTAGTAGAACGATGGTGCATCGTGCTCGAGGTGGCTGGTGCGGGCGCGGCATCAAAACCCCCACTGCAAATTCATGCCAAAAGCCAGCAAGTTACCCGACGAGGTCCAACCCGGAAAGCCGGGTGAGCCGGTCTGCAGCCCCGCCGCTGCCGCAGAAGCCAAGCCTGTCGCCGGATCTTTTGTAGTGTCGGGAACTTCGTCGCACAACCCCGTCACGCCGGGCGCACAGGTCGGGTAGCTTGCAGCGGCGGCCTTGTTCGTATCGCGGGCGAGCAAGTGGTGCAGACCCAAGTACCACGACAGCGTCACCTGCCGATGAAAAACCTCGAGCCCGTGCGACATTCCGGCCGTCATCACCACGCGATCGTTGTCGACATAGCTGGTGCGCCCAGTCTGGGCCGGTACCGGCGACGGCTCCCATTGCAGGCCCAGCCGCAGTTGCCGCTCGTTCGCCGCCTGGTATTCCGCCCCCGCGCGCAGGCTAATCGTGTTATGAAACCCGGCTTTCTGATTTTGGGAATCGAGGTAGTCGCTCCAGCGCGACAGCACCGTATCGGCCGAAAGCGACCACGCGCCCAGCTCGCCCGATACCCCCGCCGCGAGCTGATCCGGCGACGAATTGAGCCGCAGCGTCACCTCTTGCTGCACCGGAAATGATTTGGCATCGCCTTGAAAGCCGCGAATCTGAATCGCATTCTTTAGGTTCAAGGCGAAGTAATTGGCGCTGCGCCACGACAGGCCAAAGCGCAGGTTGTCGAGCGGCTTCGCCACCGCGCCCACGATCGGCGCAGCCCTGCCAATCTGCTGATTCTGCACAGAAATGCGCACATCCTGCTGCCGCGCCGCGTCGTCGAGATACACGGTGCTGTTGGCCGTACCTTCGGGCATGACCGACAGCGCCACGCCCAGCGACAGCCAGCGCTGCACCTGATAGGCCGCGCCCACCAGAATCACTTGGTGCTGCGAGCGGTCGCCATACAGCTCAAAATTCAGGCGGTTCGATACGTATTGCTCGCGCTCGTCGGCATAGTGCGACACCTGCTGGCCCAGCCGCGTCATCGGCAGCGCCACCGCCACGCCCACGCGCAAGTTGTCAAAACCAAACGAGCCGGTTGCGCCGATAACAAAGTCATACAAATTACTGACATCCGTGCTATCGCCGCGCGCATTGAGCCGGTACGAGCTAGGGATCGCCGGCGAGGCGCTGCCCAAATTCGGCACATCGTAACCCGCCGGCCGCTCTTTGAGCCGCACGCGCACATCGTCGAACGACATCAAAGTGCCCATATCGAGATGGGGTTGGCTCTGCGTCAGGCCGCCGGGATTGTACCAGAGCGACGACCAATCGCTGACCTTGGCTGTCATCGCCTGGCCCAGACCGCCGGCACGGGCCGAAGCGCCATATAACTCAAAGGGATTGGCGCGAGCCACCGCCGGCAGCGCGGCCAGCAGCACAAATACAAACGCGAGTAGGGGCGGGTTCGTTTTCACGAGCGCAAGGGTAGGGCGCGACTGGGCCAGGTGCAAGCCGTGCGGTTTTCGCCGCCGGCCAGTGCGTGTAGACTCCGCCTGCGCCCAGCGGTGCACGAGGCAACTATGGATTTTTGGGCCAATCGCCCGGTGCTAGTGACGGGCGCGGCCGGCTTTATCGGCTCGCATCTTGCCGAGGCGCTGGTGCAGCACGGGGCCAAGGTACGCGTGCTGATTCGCTACAATTCGGCGGGGCGGCGCGGTCATCTCGACGAGCTTCCTCCCGAAATTGCGAGCAAGATCGAAGTGTTCGCTACGACCATCGAGGATCCCTATGCAGTAGATAGGGCGGTCGAGGGCGTCGACACGGTGTTCCATCTGGCGGCACTGATCGGCATCCCGTATAGCTATGTGGCGCCGGCGCACTACGTTTCGACCAATGTTTCTGGCACGTTGCATGTACTCGAAGCCTGTCGTCGCCACAGCGTGCGGCGGCTGGTGCATACCTCGACGTCGGAGACCTACGGCACCGCCCAGTACGCGCCGATCGACGAAAAGCATCCGCTGGTGGGCCAGAGCCCGTACTCGGCGAGCAAGATTGGCGCGGACCAATTGGCCGTGTCGTACTTTCGCAGTTTTGGCTTGCCGGTCGCGATCTTGCGCCCCTTTAACACCTATGGGCCGCGGCAGTCGGCGCGCGCGATCATCCCCACTATCTTGGCGCAGCTGCTGGCCGGGCGAAACCCGATTCGTGTCGGTAGCTTAACCCCCCAGCGCGACCTGAACTTTGTGGCGGATACCGTGCAAGGCTTCTTGGGAATTGCTAGATGTGACGAGGCCTTGGGCGAGGTGGTCAATGTGGGCTCGGGCCGCACGTGGACGATTGCCGAAGTGATCGACCACGCCCAGGCCGTGCTGGGCACGCAAGTGCCGGTGCAGTGCGACGAACAGCGGGTGCGGCCGGCGCAAAGCGAGGTCGAATTGCTGCTGGCTGACACGCAAAAGGCCAAGCGATTGTTCAATTATGCGCCTACAGTTACGCTGGACGACGGCCTGCGCCGCACCGCCGACTACCTGCGCACGCACCTGCACCAGTACCGGGTCGACGAGTACAACGTCTGACCGCGCGAGGGGCCCATGGCGAACCGTAAGCCGCGGATTTTTCAGTTTATGCAAGAGCGCGACGACCTTTTGGCCGAGGTGGTCGAGCGGGTGGTGCGCGACAAAGTGAGTGCGTCGTGGCGCGATCAGCAGCACGCGCTCGAGTATGTGCTGAACGAGGCCGCCTTTACCGAGATGCAGCGGCTGGAGCGGGGTAGTTCTAGCCTGGATCTGCACCCTTACAGCTATTGGCACCAGCTGGCGCGCGGCCTCGCGACCATGAGCGACATCGAGAAGGCCCGCGTGCTGCGCGAGCTGACTCAGGCCTATGCCGGCGATGTGGCGGGGCGATTTACGCCTAAAGTCTACGAGTTGGCGACGCGGGTGCTGCCGCTGGGGCTGGGCGCGCTGTTCAATACCCAAAGTGTCGATCAGCTGCTGCACCACTACCGACAGATCTCGGAACGAGTGATTCTGGCAGGACATTTGCAAACATGGCGCAATCTGGCCGAGCAGGGCACGCTGATCGTGGTGCCGACCCATAGTAGCAACCTCGACTCGATTGCCGTGGGCTGGGCGCTGCACGAGGCGGGGCTGCCGCCGGTGACCTATGGCGCGGGCAAGAATCTGTTTACCAGTCCGATCACCTCGTTCTTTATGCACAATTTGGGCGCGTACAAGGTCGACCGGCGCATTCGCCATACGCTCTACAAAGAAGTGCTGAAATGTTATAGCGAAGTGTTGCTCGAGCGCGGCTACCACTCGCTGTTCTTTCCGGGCGGCACGCGGTCGCGCACCAACAAGGTCGAGAGCAAGGTCAAGCTGGGGCTGCTGGGCACGGGGCTGTCGGCCTACGCGCGTAACCTGCAGCAGGGTAAGCCGAATCCGCGGATCTTTGTGTGCCCGCTCACCATCAACTACCACTTGGTGCTCGAAGGCGAGACGCTGATCGACGACGCGCTGCGCCAAGACGGCGGCCATCGTTTCATCATTGAAGACGACGAGTTCAGTAAGCCGCGCGAGGTGGCGACGTTCTTGTACAAGATGGCGCAGCTCGAGTACACGACCTACATCCACTTTGGCGAACCGATTGATCTATTTGGTAATCGCGTGGATGAAGACGGCACTTCGCGCGACCCGCGGGGCCGGCCGATCGACACCGCGCGCTATCTGTGGCGGAACGGGCAGGTGGTGCAAGACCCCGTGCGCGATGCCGAGTATACGCGGCTGTGTGGGCAAGCAATTACCAAAAGTTTCGCGCACAACACGGTCGTTGTATCGACTGGGCTGGTGGCCCTGGCAGCGTGGCGGTTGCTGGGCCAGCGCTACCCGGGGGCCGACTTGTACCAGCGACTGCGGGTGGGCCGCGACGAGACTTTTGCCGTGGCCGACTTAGCGGGCGAGGTCGACGGGCTGCTGCGCGGCTGCAAAAAGCGAGCGGCGGCGGGTACTTTGCACCTTGCCCACGATGTGCAGCGCGACAATGCCCTGGTGCTTATCGACACGGCGCTGCGGATTTTTGGCATGTACCACTCGGCGCCGGTGCTGAAGGCCTGCGCGGCCGGCGTGCAGATCGGCCATGCGCCGCTGCTGTACTACTACGCCAACCGCTTGGATGGGCTAGGAATTCAGGCTGAAACGGTCCCCGCTGCGGAGGTTGCATGAAGACGCCGGCCACCGTTACTCCCGTGGGCAAAAGCCCTGTAGGCATTGTTGGTTCGGGTCGCTGGGGCACCGTGCTGGCCCACATCGCTGCCAGCCAGGGCAGCCCCGTTGTGCTGTGGTGCGATCACCCCGACGAGGCGGTGCGCATCGAGCAGACCCGCGCCAATCGCGACCGCCTGCCCGAGCTGGCGAGCCTGCATTCGGGTGTGCGCGCGACATCTGAACTGGTTGATATTGCGCGTAATTGTCCGCTAGTGATCCTGGCCTTGCCCATCGGGCGGCTGCGGCCGACGCTGCGGCTGCTGGGCGACGTGCTCGACGGCTCGCATCTGCTGGTGCACGCGGTGCGCGGCATGGAGGCGCCTTCGGGGCTTTTGCCCAGCCAAATCGTGGCGCAAGAGACCTGTGTGCTGCGGCAAGGGGCTATGCTGGGTGCGGCGCTCGTCGACGAACTGGTGGCGGGCAAGCCCAATACCGCGGTTTTAGCGAGTCGTTTCGCAGAGGTAGGCGAGGCCGCGCAGGCGGCGTTTGCGGGCGGTCCGCTGCGGCTCGAACTGCAGCGCGACCTGTTGGGTATCGAGGCGGCGGCGGCGACGGCGAGTGCGATGGCGGTGGGGCTGGGTATGGCCGATGGGCTGGGCTTTGGCCCGGCGGCGCGGGCGAGCTTGGTGGCGGCGTCGGCGAGCGAAATGGATAGTGTAGTCAAGGCTTTTGCAGGCGATGGTTCGGCAGCGCGCAGCGTGGCGGGGCTGGGCTATCTGCTGGTCGAGCGCGAGGCCGACAGCCGCGATGTGCAGGCGGGGCGGCTGCTGGCGCGCGGGCAGACTGTGGCCGAGATCGAGAAAAACCTCGGCACGGTCGATGGTTTTGCGGCGTGTCGGGCGCTGGATGGCATCTGCGTCAAGAAGAAGGTGGCGGCGCCGTTGCTCCGCGGGCTGGCCGAGGTGCTGAGTGGCCGGGTGGGCGTGCACGCCGCCGTTGCGCACTACCTGAACTAGAAGGCAGTGGATCGAGAAGAAAGCAGCCATTTTCTACTACGCGAAATCTAAGTGCTTTGCTGACGTCGCTGTGACGCACCCGCGATTCGCACCGTTGCATTGCCTGTCGCCTCGGGGCATGATCTCGCGCCTTTTGCGCCCGGCTGTAGACTAGCCGTGACCACCCAGGAGATCGAGATGCGCGGTATTTTCAACAACATCCTCCATGCCATTGGCGACACGCCGCTCGTTCAGCTGAACAAGGTGGTCGGCCGCCACGACGCGCGCGTCTTGGTCAAGCTCGAGTACATGAACCCGGGCGCCTCGATCAAGGATCGCATGGCGCTGCACATCATCGAAGATGCCGAACGTAATGGGCTTTTGAAGCCGGGTGGCACGATCGTCGAGAACACTTCGGGCAATACCGGCGTGGGCGTGGCGATGGCGGCGGCGGTCAAGGGCTACCGCTGCATCTTTACCATGCCCGACAAGATGAGCCAAGAAAAGGTGAATCGTTTAAAGGCTTTTGGCGCCGAAGTGGTGGTCACGCCCACCGCCGTGCCGGCCGATGACCCCACCAGCTACTACGAGACCGCCAAGCGCATCCACCGCGAGACGCCCGGCTCGTTCATGCTCAACCAGTACCACAATAAGCTGAACATCGACGCGCACTACCGCTCGACCGGCCCCGAGATCTGGGAGCAGACCGGCGGCAACTTCACCTACCTCATCGGCGGCCTGGGCACGGGCGGCACCATGAGCGGCACCGCCAAGTACATCAAAGAGCAGAGTAATCGCGTCCGCACCGTGGGCGTCGACCCCGAGGGCTCGATCTACTACGATATGTTCCACACCAAAACCCATGGCGAGCCCCACACCTACAAGGTCGAGGGCATCGGCGAAGACATGGTGTGCGGCGCGCTCGAGTTCCAGTGGATCGACGACGTGATGCAGGTGAGCGACCGCGAGTGCTTCCAGATGGCGCGGCGGCTGACCCGCGAAGAGGGCATTTTTGCGGGCGGTTCGTCGGGTGGCGCGGTGCATGTGGCGGCGACGCTGGCCCGCGAGCTGGGCCGCAACCACACCATCGTGGTGATTCTGCCCGACTCGGGCGCCATCTACCTAAGCAAGTTCTTTAATGATTCGTGGATGCGCGACAACGGCTTCTTTGAGCCCGAGGCCCGCGAGGCCAGCGTGCGCGATCTGCTGCGCGGCAAGTCGCACATCCTGCACACCTGCACGGCCGACGAGTCGGTGGGCGAAGCCATTATGCGCATGAAGCGCGAGGGCATTAGCCAGATGCCGGTGGTGGCGACGTCGGGCGAGCCGATCGGCATGGTCCACGAAATTGACCTGCTGACAGCCGTAGTTGACGGGCATACGGCCCGCGACGAGAAGCTCGAGCACCTGGTCAAACCGCTGCAGGGCATCATCGACCCCGAGGCGAGCATCGAGCAGCTGCGAGCGATTCTGAGCGCCGACAACGTGGCGGTGGTGGTCACGGGAGGGCGCTGCGTGGCGATCATTACCAAGATCGACTTGATTGATTACTTGAGCCGGCGCTAGGCGGAGTTGGGCGCCGGCCCGCTGCCGTGGCGCCTTAAGTTCGCCCATTTGGGGCGGGTTGCCTTTGCCCGTATGCCTAGCAGGGCACGCATCTTCTATGCCCCGTAGCGCGCCGCCCCAACGGTCGCTATCATCGCGCCATGCGCTTAGCCACCTTCAACGTCGAGAACTTGTTCACCCGCTTCCGCTTTGCCCACGGGATCAACCCGGGCGCGGCAGCCGAGCACGGCTTTACCAGCGAAGACCTGCGCCACCGCATCGCCCAAGCAGATGCTAAGGTCTTGACCGCCAAGCTGATTTCGCTGCTCGACGCCGACGTGGTGGCCCTGCAAGAAGTCGAGGGCATGGCGACCCTCAAGCGGTTTCGCGACCTGTACTTGGGTGGGAGGCAGAACTATCCGTATTTGCTGGCGATTGACGGCAACGACGAGCGCGGTATCGATGTGGCGGTGCTGTCGCGGCTGCCGCTGGTCCACGCCCGCTCGTACCAGCACCTGTGGGAACCTACGGCGCAGAAGCCTCTGTTTTCGCGCGACTGTCTCGAGGTCGATGTCACCTGTCCGCGCCTCGGGGTGGTGACGCTATTTATCAATCATTTCAAGTCGATGCGCGACGATGGCCAAGACGGCGGTCGCGAGCGCACTCGGCCACTGCGGCAGAGCCAGTGCCGGATGGTGATGGACATTGTGCGCGCGCGCTTTGGTGCCACGCCCGGCGACCATCAGTGGGCAATCCTAGGTGATTTCAACGACTATCTAGCCAGCGATGCGCAAGGACCGTCCGGTATCGACGAGCTGGTGCATTGGAGCGAGGCGTGCAACGTGGCCCAGCGTCTGCCCGAGGCCGAGCGCTGGACGCACTTTTGGCGCGGTTTGTCCGAGCGCGGCCTGCCCGCCAGCTACCAACAACTCGATTATCTGCTGTTGTCGCGCAAACTTGGCGAGCTGTCGCCGGCGCTGCCGCATATCGAGCGCAGTGGTCAGCCGGGGCGTGCGGTGCGCTATGCCGGGCCGCGGCTCGAGGGGATTGGCTACGACCGGCCCAAGGCCTCGGACCACTGCCCGCTCGTGATGCAGGTGGGTGCCCCTGGGGCAATAACATAAGTATTTCAACCAGTAGAAAATGGGTGCCACTTTGCAGACCCCCCGCGACATCGCGCTAGCGCCCCACGCCTTGGGGGCGGCCCAGGCCATCGAAGACGAACTGCGCCGGTTGGGTTGGTGGTCGCTTACGCCGCCGCCGGCCGAACGGCTCAGCAATCCCGGGCCTTTTGGCCAAAACGGTATGAGCGGGCCGCAGTGGCTGCAATTTGTACTGCTCGACCGCGTGCGCACGACGGCGGCCGGGCAGGGCAGTTTTCCGCAGGCGAGCAGTGTAGGTACGTGGGCCTTTCGCGAGTTCGACGGGGTGTGGGAGGCCGACCCGCTGATTGCCCGGCTGCGCGAGCTCGATGCGCTGTTCGAGCCGAACCTGCATGTGCTGGCGGCAGGTGGTAACCCGCGCTGCTACGGCGCTTTTCCGCAGCCACTGCTGCTAGATGACCCCGAGCTTTTCGCCCTGCCGCAGCCCGACACCGACCCGGCTTTGGTTGAACAACTGAACAAAATTAAATCGTTACTTGAGCATGGCCGCGACGTAAACCAGCCGCACAAGCTGTCGGGCCTGGCGCCGCTGCACCTAGCGATTGCCTGTGGCTGCGACGCGGCGGAGCGGCTGCTGCTCGAGCGCGGTGCCGACCCGGAGTGCACGGACCGCGCTGGGCGAAATGCCATGGATTGGCGCATGTTGCGCGTACAGGCGCGTTTGCGTCGCGTGCTGCCGGGCATGGCTACGGTGCGCTCGGCGCGGCTGGTGCAGATCTATCTGACTCAATCGCGGCGGTTTTCGACGGCGGTGGTGGTGATCGAGGCCGATGGCCCGGTCAGTGCCGACGCCTTGGCCGGACTGCCGCCGACCGACCCGGTGGTGATAACACTGCTGGCGAGCGACGCGCTCTCGGTCATGGCGCGCCACGAGGTGCCGTTTTGGCAGCGCGAACTGCAAGAAAGTCGCTAACTTCGCAAGCAATTTTAGGTCAGTCTGCGCTAGGGCGCTCCGGTCGTGCAGGCCCCGCCCACGCATACGACATGCACGGCCCCGCTGCCCAGGCTGGTGCCGTCGTCGAGCGTGGTGGGCGCTGGCGGGCAGCCGCACTTGGCCACGGTGGCGGCGCACGGCTCTTGGGCGGCGTCGTAGGCGGCCTTGGCGAAGCCCGCGATGCCAGTGATGTGCGCAGAACCACAGCAGTCTATCGTTTGGCTGGCGAAGGCGCAGTCGGCTGTGGTGGCGCATGTCTTTACGGGTTTGGGCCACTGCAGACCGCCGGCCGTGCACTCGGGGCTGGCGCGGGCCACGGCGCTGCGGCATAGACCCGCCTGGCAGTGGGCAGTGAACACCGCAGAATCAAAGGCGCTGTAGCCGTCTTCGGCCATGGTCATGTACTGGGCGCAGCCGCAGCCGGGGTATTGGGCGCGGCAGGTGCTTTCGGCGGCGACAAAGGCAGTCTTTACGCTTGTATTCAAGCCGTAGGCCACCTGGGTGCCGCAGCAGTTGATCTGGTGGATGGCGGCAAAACAGTCGCCGTCGCTGCTGCAACTCTTGGCGCTAACTTGGAAATTGGGGAAGAAGTAAGGGTCGCCGCTGCATTGCACGCTGCTCGTGTCGGCGGGGGTGTCGCTGCACGGCGTGTCGCTTGTGGGCGTGTCGCTTGTGGGTGTGTCGCTTGTGGGCGTGTCGCTTGTGGGCGTGTCGCTTGTGGGTGTGTCGCTTGTGGGTGTGTCGCTCGCGGCGTCGCTAGGCGTGTTGACCGGCGCACTGGTGCATGTGGCGGCGAATGCGCTGAAAAGGATGACGAATGCGTACCGCATGGCGAGCCTCAGCTAGGGCCTAGGGCGACCCGTTGTTGCAAGATAGGTGGTGTTGCCCGCGGTGCCAGATTCGGACGCCTGGGCAAAAGGGCAGAACAAGACTGCCGTTTGCCCTTGACCCTTGCCCGGCCCGCAGGTAGCTTGAACTAGGCCCAAGGGCCGAGGCGAACATGCTGTCAACCTCTCGACTTACCACGTTGCTTGGCCTGGCTCTGGCGCTGCTGGCCTGTGGCTCGCCCGCGCCGCTGCCCGCTGCTGCAGTCGATGCCGCCGTCGATTCAGGCTTGGTCGGGGCGAGCGACAGCGCCGCACCCTCCGCCGATGCCACCGCGACTAAAGATGCCATCGCGAGTCAAGATGCCCTCGGTCCGCAGCCGTGTCTGCAAGTTAGCCCAAACGTTCTTGATTTTGGCGGCGTTATCCCTGGCAACACGGCCGAATTGCAGGTCAAGCTCTGCAACTGCGGCCCCAGCGCGCTCGCCGTGACCGGCTTGGCCTTGGCCGCCACCGCCATCAGCGAATTCAGCATCGACCAGGCGGCCTTGTATGCCGACCAGCAGATCGCCGGTCCGCCGCCGGTCAGCGCCAGCAATCCCCTCGCGCTGGCTCCCGCGCAGTGTGTGCCGGTCACAGTGGGCTATGCGCCGCAGGACATCACGCCTACAGGTACCGCGCCCGATACCGCCACCTTGGTTATTGCCTCGTCGGCCGGGGTGATGGCGCAGATTCTGATGACGGGCAGCGGGGTTACCTACACTTGCCCGACCCCGGTGGTCACGGTGAACGAGGGCCAAGAAGTGATTCCACAGACCCTGCTGCATCTGGTGGGCAGCAAGTCGTACGTGCCGGGCGTGGCCAATGGCGTCAAAAAGTACCTGTGGAGTACCAAGCAACCCCCTGGCTCGAACCAGCCGCTGGTGCCGGGGCCCGATTTTCCGAACCCCACGCTGCTTGCCAACACGGCGGGCGAGTACATCTTTTGCCTAGAGGTGTGGGATGGCGGGGGTGTCAAAGGCTGCAATCCCGCTTGCGAAATGGTACTTGTCGTGCCGAACGACGCCGTGCATATCGAGCTGCTATGGGATACGCCGGCCGACGACGACCAAAGCGACAAGGGCCCGGGTGTCGGGGCGGACATGGACCTGCATCTTGCCCACCCCATGGCCAATTGCGACGATGTGGACTGCGACGGCGAGCCCGACCCCTGGTTCAGTAAGCCGTTTGATGCCTACTGGTTCAACCCGATGCCCGACTGGGGCAAGCCGGGCCAAAGCGATGATGACCCCTCCATCGACCTCGACGATACCGACGGCGCCGGGCCCGAAAACCTGACCATGCACCAGCCCGAGGGCACTGTTGCCAGTCCGGTGGCGTATTCGCTAGGCGTGTACTACCAGAACGACCACGGCTTCGGTACGTCGTATGCCATGGTGTCGGTGTTTATCGAGGGCAGCTTGGCGGTGCAGACCCCCAAGGTCCAGTTGGCCCACGGCGACATGTGGTACGTGGGCAAGCTGTGGTGGCCGTATTCCGGTATTGGTAGTAAGAAGTCTGTGTTTCAGGGCTGTTATCAGGCGGGTGACTCGTGCGCGGCCAAGCAAAACCTGATGTGGCAGGCCACGGGAGCGCCGTGCATCAACCAGGCCTACGCGAAGTATGCGGTTCAACAATATCCCCCAATGCTAAAGTGCGTGCCGTAGCAGGGGCCACACCTCAGGCGGGCTGGCTGAGTGGTGCCGCGGTCCAAGAGACAGCGGTGGCATGGTCGCCAACCCGGGCGTTGCAGTAAGATATCATGTTAATCCAGGTAGTTGTTGCTGCTAGGTGGGCGACTCGACCTGAAGTTTGTCGGTTGGGTGGCAAGAGGCTTGACCCATTGCGACCGTTACGCGCACAATTGCGGCTCTGCCGTCGGCTCCGCCTGCGCCATACCCATCAAGGAGACACCCATGACGCGACCCCGCACTTGGCTATTTATCTGTGTCGCCGTCTGCGTCGTCTGCGCGGCTTGCGGAAGCAGCGGCACCGATACCCCTGCGACCGCCAAGGGCGACGCCAGCAGCTTGACGGACACAGGTAGCCCCACGGGCGACGCGAGTGCCGCGGATGCCGCAACGGATGCAACAGGGCTTGTAGACACAACAAGTTCTGATACGGCTAGCCCCGCCATTGCGATCAAAGACCTGTGCCCCCTGCTCGTTGGCGCCCAGTGTGCGGCGCTGTCGGCATGTGGCTGCCCCACCGACGCTGCCGGCCTCGCTGGCTGCACGGCCAAGCAAAGCGACAGTTGCGAGAAGTCGATCGTGGCCTTTGCCGGTGGCGTGTCGCTGGGCGCGTTGGCCTACCAACCCAACAATGCTGCAGCGTGCCTTGGCGCCTTTAAGGACCTGTCTAGCAGCTGCGCGACCCCCACCAACCGCAATCGCCCCGCCGCCTGCGGCAACCTGTTTGTCGATGTAGCGGCTCTGGGTGGCACCTGCTCTGCCTACTCTGCCGGTCTAGCTTGTGCCGACAGCAAGGGCGCCTGCGACCCCCAAAATGGCAACAAGTGTGTGCCATTGCCCGCCGCTGGCGCTCCGTGCTTGATGCAGCGGTGCGGTGCCGACTTGGTGTGCGACGCCGGCACCTGTCACAAGCTCGCGGCGATGGGCGGCGCGTGCGCTACGGACGATGGCTGCGCGCTGCCCCAGGTGTGCCTAGGCGGCGTGTGCGCGGTCGGACTGCCGGCGGGCGCCACCTGCACGGCCACGACCCAGTGCGGCAGCGGCCTGGCGTGCCTTGGCGGCGCCTGCAGCAAGGGCAAGAACTCAGGCGATGTCTGTGGCGGCGACGTCTGCGGCGCGGACTTGATGTGCGTGCAACAACAGGCGCTGCCCATCTGCCGACCGTTAGCGAAGGCCAGCGAAACGTGCGCAGGCCCCGAAACGTGCGAGGCGGGCCTGTACTGCGACTACATGGTCATGCCCGCGACCTGCAAGGTGACCCCCCAGCTAGGCGACAAGTGCCCCACGGGCGTCTGTTCGGGGGACTTAGCGTGCAATGCCCAGCAACTGTGCGTCGTACCCCCCCAACCGGGTGAACCATGCTTGCTGGGCGCCTCAAAGGGCTGCGTGGCGGGCTACGGCTGCGACGCCAACCTCAAGTGCGCAGCCTTTCCTGTCGGTGGCAACGCGTGCATCGACAATCAGTGCGCCGGCGGTGCCTCTTGTGATTTTATGCAGTTGCCAGCAATGTGTGTCGCCGCCGCGGCCGAGGGGCAGCCCTGTTCGCAGTCGCCGGGTGCGTGCCAAGCGGGCCTTGGCTGCGACCAAATAGCCAATGTTTGCAAGAAGCTGGTAGCGGTCAATGGCCCGTGTCAGGTGGCGCCGCAATGCGCAGCCGGCCTGTACTGCCAGCATCCGAGCCAGCAAGTGCCCGACGGTACCTGCCAACCCCTGATCACCACGCCCGGCGCAGCCTGCCCAGAGCCGTCGTGGGCTTCGTGCGGCCCGGGTCTGCGCTGCGCTCAAGCCGACGGTGTGTGCGCCAAGGGCATTTGCGCGATGCTCAACTAGGTCGTATCTCACAGCGCCGCCCCGAACGAACGATCCGATCACATTGGCTTTTGTGTGCGCGGCCCCATTCTCTTGGTGGGGCGCAAGCTACTCAGGGTGCCTCAGCGGGCACCGCGCGAAATACGGCCACCTGGTCGGACCGCAAATTGACTGTTTCGCTGTACGTCGGCCCGGTGGCGACAAACGCCTTGGCCGAGGTCGCCTGCGCCTTGTGGGCGTTGAACCCCGCGCGCGGCACGGCAAGGGCCATGTTCGCCCCCACCGCGGCTTGCCCGGCCGGCGGTTTCACAGCGTCGTCTGAGGTGTCAGGTATTGTCGTTTGCCCATTTCGCGGATCCGTTGGCCCGGTAGCCGTGTGCATGACCGGCGGCTAACGCCACGTCTACGGTTGCATCGCCCGCCGCCGCAGGCTCAGGTCCGTCAAGGCGACGACAACT
>CAISBR010000042.1 GCA_903883645.1 uncultured Myxococcales bacterium
CACGGCTCGCACGGTAGCCACGGCTCGCACGGTAGCCACGGCTCGCACGGCAGCCACGGCTCGCACGGCAGCCACGGCTCGCACGGCAGCCACGGCTCGCACGGCTCCTGGTAGTCCGCGCTCGCTCTTAACTCGCGTTGCAGCCACTGCTTGCCGCGTGTACACCCTTCGCGAAGCTACGGCTGCAGCCCGTTTGCGTGGTGCTGCGCTTATTGCTTGCCGTATCTCCGTTCATTCGCTGATCGTCCATGCTCGGGCGCAGTCGTTTGCGAGCCAGCGGGCGGGCTGCGGTTTTCGTACGCCTAATCGCAACCTCGCATATGTACTTAGTTTGTTTCTCCGGCATTCCAGCCGAGCCCCGCCGCCATCGGCGACCGCAAGCGCTCGAGCAGCCGCTTGTGGGCGCGCCCCAGGGCATCGGGGCTCTCGCCGGCCGCCGCCGCGGTTTCGTTCAAGCTGCGACCAGCGTAGTAGACCTCGCGCAGCACGAGTGCCTCGTGCGCCGATAGCTGCTCGCCCACCTGCCGAAGAACCTGCCGCACCGCCAGTGGGGTCGATGTCTGCCGCAACGTGGTGCTGACTCGCTGGTTCTGCACGGCCTTGCGCAGATTGGCGAAACGACGCTCGCGCCGCAGTAGGTCGCGCGGCCGGCCGAACATCCGCCAGTAGGCGTGGGTCAGGGCGCGGTGCCCAAGATCGGCGTCGAAGTGCGCTTGGCTTTCGGCAAACGCGAACAGGGCCTCCGCGCGCAGCTCGCTGGCTTGCACCTCGGTCTTGTTCAAGCGCGCCGCAATAGCTTGGGCAAGTACTAAAAAGTCAAGGGGTTGCGTGTGATCGGTGGCCAAGCTGGCGGTCGGGCGATGCGGCACGGCGGTCTCCACGGGCGCCCAGGGCGAGGGCGGTTGGCGGTGTACCGAGACAGCAAGAAGCGTGCCGGAAAGGCTAGAGTGGTAATAAAGCTATTCAGTATAGCCAGTTTAGTGGTGTAACGTGAAGTGATGTCGCCACAGGCCCTGGGGCTGGCTGTCCCCAGACCGGCGGCGTTGGGGCGGCCGCGATTTCGTTGACGCGCGGCGCACTTCGATTATCGTCAACGCGCCGGCCTGCGCCGGTGGCAGGTCGGCATGCAGCACGGCGTAAAAAATCCAAGAATCATGAGTCGGTGGGCGACGCTGGTGGCGCTCGCGGTCGGCGCGCTCGCGTGCCAGGGCGAGGGGCCCAAGAAGAAGCCAGGCGAGGCGGCGACCCCCCAGGCTTCCGCGCAACACAGCGCGCCGGTGGCGGCGACTTCCGCGCCCAATCTGGCCAATCTGCTTGAAAAGATCACGATCGCGGCCAAGAAGGCCAAAGACGGCGACGCGGCCAATGTGGCGAAGCAGCAAAAAGCGGCGGGCGCGGACAAGAAGCTGCTTGAGCTGGCGGCACCCGCCGGCCTGCTGCGTTTCTTTAGTCGCGACGGTACGTTGAACAAGGATGGCACCGATCTGTTGGCGCTGTTGGCCGACATTGATCGCCACGGCCTCGACAAGGCGGGGTATCGGCTTGGCCAGGTGGACCAGGCGACGGCGGCGGTGACGCAGGCCTTTGTCGAGGAGCGCAAGTTACTGCTTAGCCTAGAGAAACAGCCGCGAGCGGCGATGGTGGCGGCGGCGGTGGCGCTGTGGCTGCGGGGCGGCGAGGGCAGTGCGGTGCTCCTATCGCGCGCTGGAACGGAACAACTGGGCGAAAACGGGCTGAGGGCGCTTGACACGGTGTTGCCGGCGCTCGAGCTGGCGACGCAGAAGTCGCGAGAAGCTTTGGTGACTGCCGACGAAGAACTTCTGCGGGCCGCCGGCCGGTATGTGGTCGACTTTGCCTATGCCACCCCGGCGCATCCCCTGAAGTACACGCCGCCGGCTGAAGTGCGCAAGATGACAGAGAAGAATGCCGAAGCGATCGCCAAGGTACTCAAGGACAACAACGGCAAGCTGGGCGATGGGTTGAAGAAGCTCTGGCCAAATCATCCGCAGTATGTGGCGCTGCACGCTGCCTATGATACCTACAAAAAGCTTGTAGAGGCGGGTGGTTGGCAGGCCATGCCCAAGATGGCGGGCAAGCAGGTCAAGAAGGGCGAGATCGGGCCGTACATCACGGCGTTGCGGCAGCGACTGCAGACCGAGGGCTACGAAGTCGGCGCGGGCGATCGCTTCGACGATGACCTTGAGGTGGCGGTCAAGACGTTTCAGGGGCGGCACCAGCTCGATCCCGACGGCGTGGTGACGGCGACCGTGCAAAAAGAGCTGGATGTTACAGCGGAAAAGCGTCTGAAGCTCATTCAGCTGTCGCTGCAGCGCTACCGCGAGTCCGAAGGCAGGATGGCGGGCGACGACGACTTTTTTATCTATGTAAACATCGCGTTTCAAATGCTGTGGGTTTATGACCACGGCGCGGTTGTCGACAAGCACAAGGTGATCGTGGGCAACAACGACACGGACAGCGATCAGATGAGCGCGGTCAAGGGCAAGATCAACCGCACCAAAATGTTTTCGCACAAAATGGTGCGGGTAATTCTAGCGCCCAAATGGTTTCCGACACCCCGGGTGGTCGAGCTTGAGTTGCAGCCCAAGCTAGCTAAGGACCCGAGTTTCTTAGAGCAACAGGGCTATGTCCGCGAGGTCCAGCCCGACGGCACCGAGAAGTGGTACCAAAAGGCCGGCAAGTCGAATTTGCTGGGCGACGTTAAATTCCAGGGGCCGAACGCCTTCAACATCTACCTGCACGACACGCCGTTTCGCGAGAAATTCTCGTTTGCGCGCAGGCCCTTCTCCCATGGCTGCGTGCGGGTGCACAAGCCGCTCGACCTGGCCGAGCTGATCTTGGGTCGCGACAAGGGGATGAGCGGTCGCGAAATCCGCGATATTGTCCAAGAAAGAGAAGAAAAAGAGATCAGGCTAAAGACGCCGTTGCCGGTGCACATCGATTACGCTTCCGCTGGCGTCGACGAAGAAGGCAACGTAATCTTTGGCGCCGATATCTACGGATACGACCAAGCGTTTTTTGACGGCGTGCTGCCGGTCGAAGAAGCCAAAGAATACAAGGCCGGCTCGACGCGCGGGCTGTGATAGGGGCGTGATGGACGACGGCGATCGCACGGCCCCACGGCCCGGTCCTCGCACCCAAGTGGCGATCCATATTCTGGACGACGGGCGCGTGATTTTTGGCGACTTGCCACCTGAACTGGCTGAAGTTGCAGCGATTTTGCGCGGTGAACTCGGCCAAACGAACCCGACGGAGCGTGCACCGCTCCTGCGCGACCCCGAGCAGGCGCCGCATTGACCCTGCGGTAACTTTGCGTTTCAATATCGCGCCTCGCGGTGGGCCTGCCGTCCGCCGTACATTTTTTTGCCCCGTGGTACTGCCCCAAGGAGCGCCCCATGCTCGAGGATATGCGCCGGCACAGTCGATCTACCCTGATCTACGTGCTTTTTGGCATCCTGATTGCCGTGTTCATCTTGACCTTCAACACTGCTTCGCGGGTCGGTTCGGCCAAAGACGTCGAGAACGAAGTGTTGGCCGACGTGTCCGGCACGACGATCGACAATGGCGAACTCAGCTTGGCGATGCTGTTTTCGGCAGACCCGCCGCCTGCCGCCCTGGACCAGTTCCAGAAGTTCCAGGCCAAGCAAACCTACGAAGGTACGCGGTTTTGGCGCAGCGGGGGCATGCCCGAGCTGGTGACGCTGACGCCGCACCAGACCGTGCCGTCGACCAAGATCGAGAAGGTTATGGCCGAGTTGGTCGAGTCGGTGCTGGTTGGCAACGACGCCAAGGCGCACGGACTGTCGGTCAGCGACATCGAGTTGGCGCGGCGGGTGATGGCGCTGCAGCGGGCCAATGGCTCGGATATGGCTGACGAGAATGGCAATTTTGACCCGGCGCGCTATGACCGCTTTGTGCGCTACGGCTTGGGCACCAGCAAGGGCGCGCTCGAAGACTTTCTGCGGCGCGAGATTCTGCGCGACAAGATGGCGATGGCGATTACCCAGGGTATCGTCGCTTCGCCCCAAGAAATCGAGGCGTTGTACAACGCCGATGCCAAGCGGCCGCGCCTAGAAGTGCTGACTTTGGATGCCGCCAGCGCCGCCAAGGCCGTGACGGTGACCGATGCGGAAGCCGATGCCTACGCTGCGGCCCACGCCGCCGCCATTGCAACGGAGTACAAGGCCCAGGAAGGCAAGTACAAAGTGCCCGACAAGTACAATGTGCGCGGTATTCTGATCGCGGCTGCGGGCGCCGACGACAGCGCCGACGAGGCCAAGAAGAAAGAGGCGGCGGACCAAATGGCCGCCAAGCGCGGTGCGGCCGAAGCGATCAAAGCGGACCTGCAAAAGGCCTGGAACGGCGATGTGCTGCTCGATCCGATCGCGCCCAAAAGCGACGATCCCGACAAGCCGGCGCTGGCGGTGGGCGAGCCCAAGACGGCGACCCAGGTGACGGGCGACGAGAAAAACCAGCGTCTGCTCGGGTACTTCAGCAAGGTCGCCAAAGACAAGTCCGAAGACTCGATCTACAAGGACGAGGGCGGCAAATACGTCGACGATTACGACGCCGAAGGTCTGGCGCGTCAGCCCTTTGGCCCCGAAGTGCGCGATGCGGTGCTGGCCGCGGGCGAGCTGCAGCTGGTCGGCCCTGTGCAGGGCAAGAAGGGCTGGTGGCTGCTGGTCGTCGAGAAGAAGCTGCCCGGCAAGATCACGCCGCAAGACGTGGCCAACCGCGAGATCGCGCGCGGGCTGGTGCAAAAAGACAAGGGCGAGAAGGAGATGGACAATATCGCCAAGGCGGTACTGTTGGCGGCCCAGGCGACCGCGACCTCGCCGCTGGCCGATGTCGTCAAGGCCTATGCCAAGAAGCAGGGCCTGGGCGAAGACGCCCTGAGCGTCAGTGAGACGCCGCCGTTGGGCAAGAGCCCCATGGAATCGCTGCAGGATTTGTCGGCGCTGTTTGGCGGGCTGCCCAAAACGGACGGCCCCGACGATGTGCCTGGCGTTGGCCACAATCCTGAGCTCGCTAAGGCGGCCTGGGCGCTGAAAGACGCCGCGCCGCTGGCCGGCCAGGTGTTCAAAAGCGAAGACGGCAAGACGCGTTACGTGGTGCGCCTAGCTAGCGCCAAGGCCATCGACGCGGCTGCAGAGCAAAAGAGCAAGGACATGATCGCCAAAAGCCTGACCCAGTTGCGGCGGCGCGAGGCGTACCGCTCGTATGTCGTCAAGCTGGTGACGGAGGCGACGGCGGCAGGCAAAATCAAGCCGACCACGGCGCTGACCCTGAAGATCAAAGAAGAAGTTGCCAAGCTGGCCGACGAGCAGAAGAAGGCCGGCGACAAGGGCGGCGACAAGGCTGCGGCGCCAGGTGGGATGCAGTTCAAGATCGGCGATCAGCAGGCCGGTGGTGCCCAGCCGATCAAGATCGACCTGGGTGGTGCCAAGGGTGGCGACGCGCCGGCCAAAGCGGGCGAGCCCATCAAGATCGCGCTGCCTCCCCCCGGCAAGCCCGAAGCGCCGACCGCACCAACCAAGTAAGTAGCGCGGATGGCACGCAAGCCTACGGCGGATCGGCCCTTTGATCCCGATGACTTGCGAGGCTATCTGGCCGAGACGGCTCTAGAATCCTCCGATTCTGGCGACGATGCGTTCACCTTAGGCGAGGCCTGGGTCTGGGAGCCCGACGACGCGGCGCTTCCCGGCCAAGTTGCCGATGCCACAGAAGCGGAACCATTTGGATTTGAAGAGCGTTTGCGCACCGCGCCTGACCGGCCCGGCTGCTACCTCATGCGCGATCAGCGCGGCACGATCGTGTACGTGGGCAAGGCGTCGTCGCTCAAGAATCGCCTGCGGCAGTACGCGGCGGGGCAAGACGAGCGGTTCTTTGTGCCGGGCCTGGCCGAAGTGCTGGGTGGCATTGATGTCATTGTTACGGCGAGCGAAAAAGAGGCGCTGATCCTCGAAAACGAGCTGATCAAGCGCCATCAGCCGCGCTTTAACGTCAAGCTGAAAGACGACAAGCGTTTCTTGCACTTGCGGCTGGCGACGGACCAGAATTATCCGCGGCTGCAGGTGGTGCGACGGCCGGCGCGCGATGGCGCCCAGTATTTTGGGCCCTACGCTTCGGCGAGCATGGCGCGGCAGGCGTTGGCGCAAATTAACCGGCACTTTCAGCTGCGTACATGCCCTGACTCGATCTTTAAGAATCGGGTGCGGCCGTGTCTTGAATACCAAATTCGCCGCTGTCTGGGTCCGTGCGTGCTGCCGGTGGATGTGGCCGAGTACCATGGGCATGTGCGCGATGTTTCGCTCTTTTTGTCGGGGCGGCGCAGCGAGCTGCTGGGGCGGCTGAAGCAGCGCATGGCCGAGGCGGCCGAGGGTGAGGACTTTGAGCGGGCCGCGCGTTTTCGCGATCACATCAAGGCGCTGCAGGCGAGCGTCGAGCAGCAAAACGTGTCGCTGGCGGGCGGTGCTCAAGCGATCGACGCCGTGGGGCTTTACCGTGAGGGTGCGCGGGCTTGCGTGGCCGTCTTGACGTTTCGCGAGGGTGTGTTGATCGGCAGCCAGGGGCATCTGCTCAAGGACCAAGAGTGGCCCGATGCCGAGGTAATTGCGGGCTTTTGTCAGTGGCTCTACGACGCGGGCCACGGCGTGCCCGACGAGCTGCTGGTGCCGGTGCCACTCGAGGACCCCGAGGTGCTGGGCGAGTGGCTGAGCGACCTAGCTCGGCAGCGGGCGGCCCTGACGGGGCAAGAGCGCGTCCGCGGCAAGGTCGCCGTGCTACAGCCGCAGCGCGGTGTAAAGGTTCGTCTTTTGGAGGCGGCGGCCGAAAATGCTCGGCAGACCTTTGAAGAGCAGGCGCGCAAGGCGGCGAGCCAGGGCGCGACCATGCAGGGGCTGCAGAGGCGCTTGCATTTGCAGCGTTTACCGCGGCGGATCGAATGTTACGACATCTCGAACATCTCGGGTACGGATGCGACGGGTTCGATGGCGGTGGCGATCGATGGGGCGCTGGCGCCGCGCGAGTACCGCACGTTTGCGATCACCTCGATGGATACACCTAACGATTTCGCGATGATGTACGAGGTGCTGACCCGGCGTTTCGAGCGCGTGCAAAGCCACGGCTGGCCGCTGCCCGATCTGGTGATGGTCGACGGCGGCAAGGGGCAACTAAAGATGGCGCAAGAGGTTTTGCGTGATCTGGGCGTAGACCATGTCGAACTGTGCAGCTTGGCCAAAGCGCGCACCCAAGAGAGCGACGACCAGGGGCCCAGCGCGCGCAGCGACGAGCGGGTGTTCTTGCCTAGTATCAAGAATCCCATTGTCATGCCGCAAAACTCGAACGAGGTCTACCTGCTGACCCAGCTGCGCGACGAGGCGCACCGCTTGGCGATCACCCTGCACCGCAAGCGTCGCAACAAGCGGACGCTTACGTCGAAGCTTGAGAAGATCCCCGGCGTGGGGCCAGAGCGCAAGAAGGCGCTGCTCGAAGCGTTCGGCTCGCTCGCCGGTGTCACGCGTGCGGTCGAGGCCGATATCGCGCAAGTGCCTGGGATTGGACAGGAAATAGCTCGACGGATCGTGCTAACCCTACGAGGTGAGTAGGCGCGATCACGGCGACCGCGGTCGCGGCCCCCAAGTGAGCACGCCCACGCCGGCAAAGATCAGCGCCGTCGCTGCGACCACCTGCCATCCGGGCCGCTCGCCCAGTAAACCGCCGGCCGCCACGCCCGTAACTAGGGGCTGCATATAAGCAAAAGCCGCCGCAGTCGAGGCGGGCAGCACCAGCATCGCCCAGCCCGACAGCAGGTAGCCGATCACGGTCGCGCCCACCACGATATAGGTCAAACCCAGCCAAACTTCGGGTGGTTGCTGCAGCCAGGCGGTGTGCAGGAGCGCGCTGCCGGCATAGGGCAAGATCAGCGGCGCCGACAGGCCAAACGCCCAGCCCACGACCGGCCGCGCGCCGTAGCGGGCGATTAGCGGCCGACTGAGTACCAGGTAAGTCGCGTACATCAGACCATTGGCCGCCAGCAGCAGGTTGCCCAGACTGCGCTCGGGCCCCAAATCCAGCCGCTCGGCACCCACCAGCAACAGCGCGCCCGCCATCGCCACTGCTACGCCTAAGGCCTTGCTGCGCAGTAGTTTTTCGTGGCCCAGGCCGGCCGCCACCAGCAGCGTCCAGGCCGGAATTAAGCAGCCCAGCACTGCCGAATTCACGGGCGTCGACCGCGCCAGCCCTTCTACAAACAGCGTCTGGTTCAGGATCACGCCCACCACGCCCAGCCCGCCGCACTGCGCGATCTCGCGACGGCTCATGCCGGCCCGCCACGGCCGGGTGAGCGCCAACAGGAGCGGCCCAGCAAGCAGGATCCGTGCGCCCACTAGCACCTGCACCGGCACATGTCGCAGCACCAGTACACCGATCACCGGCCACACGCCCAGCACGAGTTGTACCGCGACCAGCGCCGCCGCGGCACGGGCGACACTTGGGGTGGCCAGTTGGCGAGACGGTTGGTGGCGCATCTAGGAGTTCCAGGTGGTTACGCAGCATGTCGAAGGCCGGTTGGCTGCACACGGGCCGCATCACAATCGGAACCGCGCCCGCCGTCAATGCCCGCCGCCCGCGCCGCGGCCCCGGTCTTTGCAAACTGCGCGGCCTGCTTCATACTCGGCAGCCTTGGGCCAAGCCCCGCATGTTGGCGGCAAGGCCGCGGGGCACACCGGGCAGGTCATGGCATCCGTTCATCAACGCTATCGCATCATCGACAAGATCGACGCCGGCGGCATGGCCGAGATCTACCGCGGCGTGGCCGTGTCGATGGACGGCTTTGAGCGATCCGTCGCCATCAAGCGCATCCTGCCATCGCTGACGCAAGACCAGAAATTCGTTACGATGTTCCTAGACGAAGCGCGGCTGTCGATGCAGCTGACGCACGCCAACATCGTGCAGATCCTCGACCTCGGCAAGATCGGCGAAACCTACTTCATGACCATGGAGTTGGTCGAGGGCGCCAATCTCCGCAAGCTGATGCAGCGCTCGATCGACATGGGTAAGCCGTTCCCGGTCAATGTCGCCTGCTTTATCGCCATCGAAATGGCCAAAGGTTTGGCCTACGCCCACGAAAAGACCGACGCCAAAGGGCAATCGCTCGGCATCGTCCACCGCGACGTATCGCCGCCCAACCTGCTTTTGTCGCGGCAGGGCGAGGTCAAGGTCACCGATTTTGGCTTGGCCAAGGCGCGCTCGAACGTATCGGTGTCCGAAACTGATGTAGTTAAAGGTAAATTTGCGTACTTGTCGCCCGAAGTAGTCGATGGCAAAGAGCCCGATGCCCGCGCCGACATCTACTCGATCGGCATTATCCTGTGGGAAATGTTGGCAGGCCGACGGCTGTTCTCGGGCAAAACCGACATGGAAACCGTCGATTTGGTGCGCAAGGGCGATGTGCTCAAGCTCACCAAGCTGCGCGAAGACGTCGACGAAGACCTCGACAAGATCATCCAGCGGACTCTGGCCAAGAACCTGAAGCGCCGTGTGCAGACTTGCCGCGAATTTGAACAAGAAATGGCGGGTTACCTGGCCAAGAAGGGTCTGCGCGCCACCAGCGGCGACATGGCGGTCTTCTTGCGCGAGCTGCTCGACGCCGACGTTGAAGCGGAGACAGTCGACATCGACACGCTGCTGCACAATGAACTTGATGAGTTGCGGCTGGTCGGCAAGCTCGACGCGACGCTGGGGCAAGTGCCGCTCAAGGGTTCGGACCTGAAGGCGCGCTCGGTCAGCAAGCTCGAGGCGGGCAAGCTGCTCGACCGCTTGGATGGCGAAGTGCTTGATGATTTGGCAGATCCGGCGATTGCCGGTGGCTTCGCCGATCGCTTTGAGCCGGGTGCCGACGGACAGAACAAGTCGCGCATTGCCCGGCGCGAGCCGGTGATCCGCAAGCGGCCTGCTTGGTTGATTCCGGCGCTGCTGGGCGGCGTCGCGGCGCTCGCGGCTCTAGTATGGCTGTTTGCTGGGCATAAATAGACATTCGTATTGGGCAGTTACCTGCCGAACTCTAGTGCGCAAGCCGAGCCGACCAAGGGGGAGAAAATCGTGAAGTTCTTTGTCGATACCGCAGACACGACCGAGATTCGCAAGGCGCTGGCCTGGGGCATTCTCGACGGTGTGACTACCAATCCCTCGCTGGTCGCCAAGACGGGTCGCCGTTTCGAAGACGTGCGGGCCGAGATCCTGGCCATGGTTAGCGGGCCGGTGTCGCTCGAAGTGACTGATATGACGCTAGAAGGCATGCTCAAGCAAGGTCGCGATCTCGCCGCGCTCGGGCCGCAAGTGGTGGTCAAGCTGCCGCTGACGCGCGAGGGCATCGCCGCCTGCAAGGCCCTGACAGACGAGGGGATTCGCACCAACGTGACGCTGTGCTTCTCGGCGAACCAGGCGCTGCTGGCGGCGAAGGCCGGCGCGACCTACATCTCGCCCTTTGTGGGCCGCCTCGACGACATCTCGATGGACGGAATGCGCCTCATCGAAGATATTGTGCAGATTTACAAGAATTATTCTTTCAAAACGCAAGTGTTGGTGGCCTCGGTGCGCCATCCGGTGCACATCTTGCAGGCGGCCAAGATGGGGGCGCATGTATGCACCGTGCCATTTAAGGTGCTCGATCAGCTGTTCAATCACCCACTGACTGATATGGGTAACGAGCAATTCCTTAAGGATTGGGCCAAGGTGCCCGGATAACTCTGCCTCTTTCCACCGGCGGTGACGCCGCACCAGGGTCCGATGGCGCCAGAGCCCAACAGCACCGACGCGGGCCCTTCGCTGCACTCTGATGCGGCGGGGCATCGCAGGCAGCGCACGCGGTGGATTGCTCGTATTTTGATGCTGTTGGTGCCCGTAGTTGCGCTTGGCTACCAAGGAGGTGCGCCGCCCGAAGCGGCCATAGCCTTGACCGGGCTGCTCGCCGTGGTGTGGCTGTTTACGCTGGGGGCGCAGCCACACAAGAATCCATCGTTTGTAGGCGGTTGGCTGCTTTTGGCCCTTGGCGCCTGGACTGCTGTGCAGGTCGTGCCGCTGCCGCGCGGGCTGACCGGTCTGCTGGCGCCCCAGTCGCTGCAGCTGTGGGACCAGGGGCGCGCGGCGCTCGGGCTGCCGCAGGCGACGCTGGTGGCGATTGCGCGGGCGCCGGGGGATGCGGCACTGCAGGCCTGCGTGTACCTGCTGGCGGGTACGGTGGGCGTGTTGTCGAGCACGCTGCTCATGGGCCGTCAGGGCCGGCTGTGGCTGCGCTGGGTGTCGCTGGTGCTCGTGCTGCTGCCGGTGCTGACCGGGCTGGGTTTCTTGGGTGAGACCTTCCTTATTCCAGAAGGTTTCCTGCCCGAGGGGGTGCGGCCGCTGCTCGAGCAGATTCGGCTGGTCAATCCCAATCACGTGGCGGCGGTCTGCAACTTGGGCTTGGCGGTCGCCCTGGGCCACAGCGTGCACTCGCGCGGTGTCACTCAAGAAATCCTATTTGGTGTAGCCGCATTGATGCTCGCGTCGACGGCGGTCGCTACGGGCTCGCGTGGCGGCATAGTGGTGGCGGCCGGTACCCTGCTCGGCACGATCTTGGCCTCGCCTACAGCGCCGTCGTACATGCGCGTCGATCCGCGCGACCGCAAAGCCACGGCCCGGCTGCGATCGGCAGTCTTTGGGGCGATTGTGCTGCTCGTCGTGTTGGTGGTCGCGTTGCCTATCATCGAGCGTGAGATGACGCCGCCCGACCAGTTGCACAGCGACCCCAAAGTGGGCGTGTGGACGCACGCGCTCGGGCTGCTCCCCAAGATAGCCATGCTGGGCTGGGGGCCGGGCGGCGTGGCTGTTGAAATGCCGCGGGTGATCCCGGCGAGCGTCCGCTTTGATTTCATCGAAAATCTGCTGCTCGACCGACTATTTGCCTCGGGCTTGATCCTAGGTTTGGTCTTTCTAATCGGCCTGGGGTGGACGACGCGGCGTGCGCTGCTGCGGGTACACAGCGTTCTCGACGGCAAAAGCTTTGCGGTGGCCTGGTGCGCGTTCTTGGTGGCCAACCTTGTCGACTTTTCGTTTGAAGTGCTGGGGCCCCTTGTGCTGTTTGGCGTGGTCGGGGCTGCCTTTGGCTTTACCGGGCAGCGCACCGCGGCAGAAGTTGCACAGGCCGAAAGAGGCGTGTGGCGAGGGCACCGCATGGCCATGTCCGCGACCGGGGTGGCGCTGTTGGCCACAGCGGGGTTGCTCGGGTGGCGCGTCGAAGGGGGGCTCAATCGCAGTATTGAGCGGGAATTGACTCCACTTGCGGCCCAGGCAGCCACCGAGTTGACGGGCGCTCGGTTCGCCACCGACGAGCACGCGTTGTACGTGGTGGCTCGTAAGTGGCTAGATGCCAAAGAAAATGCTAAGGCTCTGCTCGCCCTAGACGGGGCGGTGCTGCTGCGTCCCTCGGGGCCCCACCTGCGCCTATTTCGCTTTGCCGCGCGACTCGACGCTGGGCAGGTCGAAGCCGCGGCCCAGGACTTGATCTGGCTGTTCGGCGCGGACTCCGCCACGGTGCAGCGCGCCCTCGACGTGTGTACGCAGTCGAGCAGGGCGGAGGCCTTGTTGCTCGAGGTCATGCCCAAGGTGCCACAGCGCAGCTACGAGTTGGCCGCGCATTTTCGCGACACGCGACCCGACCTCGTCGAGCGGGTGGCCGTGGCCTTGCGCAAACGCTACCCCGGCCAGGTGTTTGGCATCGAAGTGATGCGCGCCGAACTGTATCTGCAGCGCGGGGCGCTCGAGCCCGCAAAGGCGATTGCGGCGGCGCTGATGGCCAACGACGCCACCACCGATGACGGTTGGCGGGTGGAAGGCAATATCTTGATGCGCGAAGGAAAGACCTACGAAGCTCATCATGTCTTTAAGTATTTGTGCGCCAAGACAAACGACCTGGTCACTTGCCAAACGGCGATCGAAGCGGCTCGCGGCATGGGGCGGCCAAAGGCCGCGCTTGAGTACATTCGCTCGGTGGCCGCTGTGTTTCGCGTTGGGCCCAACTGGGCGACCATTTGGAGCATGCACCTGGGCGCCACCTTGATGGCGGTGGGCGATTTTACCGAGGCGGTCGATGCCTTGCGCAGCTCCGTGAGCCTAGAGCCCCGCAATCTCGAGGCCGCAATGCTGCTCGCCCAGGCGCTGGAGCACGAGATGCTATTTGGCGAGCTGACGGAGCTTTCGGCTCATCTTCTCGAGGCTTACCCCACTCAATCGAATGTTAAGGCGCTGGCTGAGCATGTGGCCGCCGCCAGCCAGACCATGCCGCTGCCCGCAGCGCGTATGGCCACGGCCCTGCCCGGGGCGGTGACGCCCAGCGTCGGGCTGCCCGCAGGCGTGACGAAGCTGCGACCGTGACGGCTAGGCCGGTCTGCCGCACACGTTGACAGCGCCGCCCGACGCCGCTAGCGTACTTGCCGGCCCGTTTGCGACGCACTGCGTCATGCAGGCAGGCTGGTCGCCGAAGCCGTTGATTCGCGAGCGTAAAGCCCAGGATTACCAGCACGGCACCTCAGGTCTTCTGGGTCGCGTCCAAGCGGCCGAAACCCAGACGCACCGCCGCTTTCGCCGCCCGCCGCTCGCTCGCTAGGGTGAGAGGTTTCTGCCGGAGAAAGTCACCTGTCCGCGCAACCAGTCTGCGGCGCACCCACCGACCGCACGGAGAATCGTCCATGAAGATCCTGGTTTCTGCCAAGCGCGTCAGCGATCCCAACGCCAAGCTCGCGATCTCGGGCGACGGCAAGTGGGTCGAAGGCGACGTCGAATACGTCATGAACTACTTCTGCGAAAACGCAATTGAGTGCGCGTTGGCCCTAGCCGAAGAGCACGGCGACGTCGAGACCGTGGCTTTGGGCATCGGCGACTCCGATGAGACTGGCCGCTTTGTGCGTCAAGGCGCGCTAGCCCGGGGCATCGACCGCGGTATCGTGGTCTCGGCCGACGAGGGCACCATCGACTCGGATCTGATCGCCCGCGTCTACCAAAAGATCGTTGAGAAAGAGTCGCCGGACTTGGTGCTGATCGGCAAGCAGTCGGTCGACGGCGACAGCAATCAGGTGGGTCAGTTGCTGGCCGAATACCTCGATTGGCCGCAGGCGACGTTTGCCAGCAAGGTCGAGTTGAAGGGCGATCAGGTCGAGGTCACGCGCGAAGTTGACGGCGGCCTTGAAGTGGTGTCGCTGAGCCTGCCGTGCGTCATCACTGCAGATCTGCGCCTGAACGAACCGCGCTTTGCCTCGCTGGCGGGCATTATGAAGGCCAAGAAGAAGCCGCTCGACGAGTACGAGCTGGATGACCTGGACCTGGGCGACGCCGCCCCCAAGGTGCGCATTGCCAAAATGACCACGCCGAGCGGCCGCAAATCCGGAGTGTTGGTCAAGGATGTCGACGACTTGGTAGCCAAGCTGCGCGGCGAGGCCCGCGTTATCTGATCGGCAGCCAACCCCAACTCGCACGGGAGTTCACCACCATGAGCAAGATTTTGATCATCGCCGATCACGACAACGGATCGGCCAAGAAGATCACCCTCAACACCATCGATTTTGCCAAGCAACTGATCGCCAAGAGGGGCGGCAGTTTTGACATTGCGGTCATCGGCAGCGGCGTTGCTGGCGTGGCGGCGGCCCTGACCGGCCACGGCGCAGGCGCGGTTCACCTCGCCGAACACGCGGATTTGGCGCACCCCCTGGCACAAGGCTTTGCCAAGGTTGTTGCAGACTTGGCCAAGGCCGTCGGCGCCGATGTCGTCGCGATGTCGGCCTCGAGCTTGGGCAAAGATGCGCTGCCGCGCGTGGCGGTGCGTCTGCAGGCCGGCATGGCGTCGGACGTCATCGGCATCGGCGATGCGGGCGGCAGCGTGGCCTACCGTCGCCCCATGTGGGCTGGCAACCTCGTCGGTGATGTGGTCATCGACACGCCGGTGCATGTGGTCACGGTGCGTTCGTCGGCCTTCGACGCCATCGCCGCCAGCGGCGGGGCCTCGCCGGTGCAGAGCTTCGCCGCCGATCCCGGCAGCAGTCGCGCCAAGTTCGTCCGCTTCGACGGCACGCAATCGAGCCGCCCTGACCTGGGCGAAGCGACGGTAGTGGTAGCGGGCGGTCGCGGCCTAAAGGACCGCTTTGGCGCTATCACCGAGCCTCTAGCCGACCTTTTGAACGGCGCCATCGGTGCTTCGCGCGCGGCCGTCGACGATGGCTTTGCGCCGAACGATTACCAGATCGGCCAAACTGGCAAGGTCGTCGCTCCGCAACTCTACTTCGCGATTGCGATTTCGGGCGCGGTGCAGCACTTGGCCGGCATGAAGAACAGCAAGGTCATCGTCGCCATCAACAAGAATGCCGACGAGCCGATCTTTAAGGTTGCTGACTACGGTCTGGTCGCCGATGCCTTTACGGCCGTGCCAGAGTTAGTTAGCAAGATCAAGGCCCTGCGCTCGTAAGCCGCACCTTGCTGCAGCCCGCCGAACGCGACACCATCGTTGCCCCCGCCACGCCTGTTTGGCCGGCGGGGGTGGCAGTGGTGCGCCTGTCTGGATCGCAAGCTCATACTATTGCTCAGCAAATTACCGGGCGACCGGCTGGCCATGCCGCGCTTTTGCAGTTTTGCGCGCTGACCGATCCGCGCGACGGTCTGACTATCGACCGCGGCTATGTGGTGTTTTTCAAGGCGCCGCGCAGCTTTACGGGGCAAGATGTCGCGGAGTTGCAGGTCCACGGCTCGCCAGCGGTGACCGACAAGCTGATCGATGCCTGCGTAGCTCTTGGCGCACGGCTGGCGGAACCGGGCGAATTTACCTGGCGCGCGTTCGAGGCTGGCAAGCTGGACCTCGTGCAAGTCGAGGCGCTGGCTGATCTAATCGCCGCACAGAGCGAAACGCAGCGCCTGACCGCGTTGCAGCAGCTCGATGGCGGCCTGTCGGCGCAAATTGCCAAGCTGCGGGCACCCTTGCTGGCTGCGCTGGCCCAGGTCGAGGCGCGACTCGATTTTGCCGCTGAGCCCCACTTGGCGCACTTGGACCCGGCGCCGCTGCTGGCTGACCTAGCGGAACTGCATACGAAGATGATCGAACTGGCCGGGACGGCCCAGGCGGGCCAGGTGCGGCTGCGCGGCGCGCGGGTGGTGCTGTTTGGTGCGCCTAATGCCGGAAAGTCTACCCTTCTCAATGCCTTAGTGGGCCTCGATCGCGCCCTGGTCGATCCGCGGCCGGGCACTACCCGCGACACGCTCGAAGTGCAGACTGCCCCGCAAGGCGTTCTTATTACTTGGATTGACACGGCTGGCGTGCGCGAGGCGGAGGACCCGGTCGAGCGTGCCGGCACCGCGCGTGCGCAGAGCGAGGTCGAGCGCGCCGATGTGGTCTTGTGGTGTCGGTCGGCAAATTCCAAGGACTCTGACGACTTACCGGTGCCGCGGACCCAGGCGGTGCTGCTGCAGGTGGCGACGAAGACCGACCTCGGCGCCGGGCCACCGGAGCAGATTGCCGTCGCGGCGCCTGGGGGGGCCGGTGTCGGTGCGCTGCGCGATCACGTGGTGGCGGTGGTGCGCGAGCTGGCGCGCGGGCCCCGCAGTGCCGAAGTGGTGATCAGTCGCGAGCGGCATCGCCACGCCTTGATCGCGGCCGCCGCCGGTCTTGAGCGGGCGCGCGCGGGTCTGGCGAACGGCCTTGAACTCGAGCTCGTGGCTGCTGATCTTCACGATGCGGCCGATGAACTAGGCGAAATGCTTGGAACGTTTGCGACCGATGCCGTGCTAGGTGCCATCTTCTCCAGTTTTTGCATCGGCAAGTAGTTGCGCCGCGGGCGAACATGGACCAAAATGGTCCGAGTTGCCGACACGGTTCGGTGCGAGTGAATGATGAGCGGGATGAGCGACGAAGCGGCGGCCAAGAAGGGTGTACTGAAGCAACTGGCCCGCCAGGGGGGCGCGATGCAAATCAAAGACCTACATGAATTTAGTACGTTACGTTTTGGTCGCGGCCACCGCGAGTTTAGCGAGCTGATGGAAGCGCTGGTCGCCGCCGAGCTCGTCAGCTACGACGCCGGCACATTTGCCCTGACCGAAGCGGGCAAGAAGGCGACCGGCGCAATGCTGCTCTAAACGCTGCCGGCGGGAATAATCGACAAACGAGCGGGCTTGCACGGGTTGCCCCCTTGCGCGGGCGCGGTTTCTCCTTAAAATTGCCCGCCGCGTGCTGCCCGTGCGCGGCCCGCCAACTCGTGCTGTCTGGAGTTCCTCATGGCCAAAGACCTTGGCAATCCGCCACAATCGTCGTCACCCGCCGCGGCACCTGCTGCCTCTGTCAACCTGCTATACGGCATCATCTTGCTCACGCTGGCCGGCATCGGCGTGTCGATGTACTTGCTGCGCCATAAGTTGCACATCACGCTCGACCCGACCTACACGTCGAGCTGCAACCTGGGCGGGGCGATCAACTGCGACAAGGTCAATGTCTCCGGCGCCAGCGAGCTGTTCGGTCTGCCGATTAGCTTTTTCGGTATACCTACTTATGTCGTGCAGCTGTACCTAGCGGTGCTGGCCCTGCGCGGTCGCAGCAGCGCCGAGCTGGCCAAAGTGGGCGTGCTAGCGATCGACGCGGTCGCCGGTATCGGTCTCGCCACCAGCCTGTATTCGCTGTTCTTGGGCCTGTACAGTTCGACGGTGGTCGAGGCCTACTGCCTGTACTGCATCTCGCTGTATATCATCAATTTTGGCATTACCGCGCTGGCTGTGGCTGCGGGCCCCAAGACCGTCAAGAACGCGTTTGCACGGGCCGTCGCGCTGCTGACTTCGTTCCAACAGCCAGTCGCAACTGCGCTTTTGGTGTTCGTTATCGGTGCGGGCGCCGCTTGGCTCGGCTACGATCACACCAAGACTGCACTCGAGGGCGAGTACAAGGCCAGGATCGATACGCTATTTGCCAATGGCGACGCGGCTGTAAAGCCTGAGGCCAACGCCGCGCAAGCCGGCTCGAATGCTGTCGCCCCACAGGTTGCGCAAGCGGCGCAAGCTCCCGCTGCCCGCCCGACCGGCGAGTGCGGCAAGCCCATGGGCAAGAAAACCGAAGACGGCTACACCATTTACGAGCCCTGCCTCGACGAAGAAGACCTGCGCGACGCCTACGGAGCCAAAGACGCCAAGGTCACGGTGGTCAAGTACTCCGACTTCGAGTGCCCGTACTGCCGCTACCTGGCCATGACCATGGAGCCGCTCAAGCCCAAGTACAAAGATAAAGTTCGCTTTATTATGAAGCACTTCCCTATGAACCCGTCGTGCAACAAGTACATGGCGGGCTACGACAAGCACCCCAATACCTGCTACGCCCACGCCGCCGCGCTTTGTGCCGGGCGCCAAGGCAAGTTCTGGGATATGCACGATAAACTGTACGCCAACCAGCCAAAGCTTGACCCCGAGACCGACCGCAAGGCCGCCGAAGAGCTGGGGCTCGACCTGGCCAAGTACGACGCGTGCCTAAAAGATCCCAGCGTGCAGGCCAAGTTCAACAAAGACATCGAAGCCGCCTACTCGGCCGGTATCTACGGCGCGCCGCGGACCTACATCAACGGCCGTATGGTCACTGGCTCGGCCTCGACGGCAATTCTCGAGTACTACATCCAAAAAGCGCTCGAGAATCCCACCTCGGCCGCCGCACAGCAGCCCGTGGCGATGGCACCCAAGCCCGACGGCAGCCACATGCTCGCCAGCAAGACCAGCAAGGGGGCGTTCTACATCGACGCGTACGAAGCCGCCGTCACCAAAGATGGCAAAGCCGTGAGCTTACCCGACGTTGAGCCTGCCATCGCCTCGTGGACCGAAGCCGGCGACGCCTGCGCCAAGGCCGGCAAGCGCCTGTGCAGCGAAGAGGAGTGGGTCTCGGCCTGTGCCGGCTCACTGCAGATTGACAACAACAATAATCAGCAGTTCGCCGACGACGACGTCGAGGGCAACATGTACCCCTACGGCACCTTCTACGAGGCGGGCACCTGCGTCGATCAAGAAGACAAGTACAAGGGCAAAGCGCAAAAGACTGGCACCAAGGCCAATTGCCGCACGCCGTCGGGCTTGTTCGATCTGGCCGGCAACATGGGCGAGTGGTCGGGCGCCACCAAAGAGACCGCGGGCCTCATGGGCGGCCACAACAACTCGGGCGAGCGCGCCGCGTGCAACCAGCGCTCGGCCAGCTTCGGTGTGGGTAACCGCAATCAGACCACCGGTTTCCGCTGCTGTGCCGACAAAGACGTCGCGCAAGGCAAGGTAAGTGCTAGTGATCTAAAGGGCGGCGACATGGACCTGGTCGGCAAGCCGATCCCCGCCTTTACCGCTAAAGACAGCAATGGCGCCACCATCGACGCCTCGACGTTTAAGGGCAAGGTCACCCTCATCAATTTCTTCGCCTCGTGGTGCGGCCCCTGCAAGAAAGAATTCCCCGAGCTGGTCACCTTGCAAAAAGAGCACAAAGCCAAGGGCTTCCAGGTCATCAGCGTCGGCGTCGACCGCGAAGAGGGCCGCTCGCTCGAATTCGCCAAAGGTTTCGAGGCACCGTGGGGCGTCATCGCCGACGCCGAGAACGAGCTCATGGGCAAGTTCAACGTGTACTCGATGCCCGCCACGTTCCTGATCGATCGCCAGGGCGTCGTTCGCTTCTACGACACTGGCTTTAAGCCCGAAGAACAACTGCAAAAGCTTCGCGACGCGATCGCCAGCCTGCTCTGATGACCCTACACACGCGCCGGTCGCTGCTGGCTAGCTCGCTTGGGCTGGCGGCGCTGGCTGCCTGTCGCCATCCGCCGCTGATGCAGCCGCTGCACTGGCAGCGCGAGCCCTCTGGCCTTGAGTACGCCCGCAGCGAAGTGCCGCTGGGTGCCGACCGCGCTAGTGTGGTAATTCACCTGCTGCGCCTCGACTTGCATCGCCACGAGCTGCGGGTGGTGCTGGCCGCGGACCTCGGCAAGAAGCTAGCGACTGCCGAAGAATTTCGCGTGCAGCAAAAAGGGCTGGCTGCGATCAATGCCGGCTATTTTGACCCCGAGTATCGGCCGCTGGGGCTGCTGGTGAGCGGCGGGCGCGAGCTTGCCCACCTGCGTTTGGTCGACCACGGCGTGTTTGCGATCGCCGGTGGTCGGGCCCAGCTCGACCATGCCCGCACCTTTCATGCTCCGCCGGATCTCGAGTTCGCGATCGAGTGCGGTCCGCGACTGCTCGTGGCGGGGGAGCGACCGCGCTTTCGCCGTGCCGACCTGGCGCGACGGGTCGCTATCGGCCACGACTCGCTAGGGCGGGTGGTCCTTGCCGTTACCGAAGGCGTTATGGGTGTTGAGGAATTTGCCCGCGTGTTGGCCCTATCGGAGCCGGTGGGCGGGCCCGGCTTGCGCGACGCGCTGAATCTTGATGGGGGTTCGTCGGCCATGTTGGCGGCGCCGCTGGCGAGCGGGTCCGTGCAGGTGACCACCGCTGTCGAGGTGCCGGTTGGCTTAGTGGTGGTGTCGCGCAACCCACTGTAGGGCCGCCTCGCTCGCGTTTTACGCCCACAATTGGCCACAGGTTTTGATCTACTGGGCAATTGAGGCAAACTACACGCTAGAGTCGGCCGCGCGCCCAGTAATGTGGCGTGGTGGTCGCACGAATGATAGCGCAAGGTAGGTTCTTGCAAGGGGTTTTTGTGATGTTCGCGATCCAAGCCGCCCGCGCGGGCGCTGCCATGCCCCCTACTCGGGCAGCCATGTCCCGCGTCCGGACCATCTTGCGCCCCGTGGCGATCGCCATCTTGCTGCCCATGTGCTGGCTGGCGACCACCCTGCCGATGAGCTCGCCGACCGGGTCGCGGGCCTACGCCGAAGAAGAGAAAAGCTCCTTGGGTATCATCCACTTCGTCAAGCGCGGTGAGGTGGGTGCCCTGTCGGTGCAGCGTATCGAAGAGTATCTGCGGCAGATGCTCGACGCGGCCGGCTACGCCAAGATGATCGCGGCGAAAACTACGGAGACGGGCAAGCCCCTGGGGGGCGGTGCGGCAGCAGCTCAGCGCGATCGACCGGCGAGCCCCGGGACCAAAGCGCTAGAGAAGGCCGATAAGCTGATGGCGGCGGCCCGCGACATGCTGGCCGAGAGCGGCGAAAATGCCGAAGACGCTGCGAAGTTGCTGCGAGCGGCTTCGGATCGCTACGAACAGAATTTCGCTGAACTCGTCGATTTTTCGCGACTAACCGATGCCTATGTGGCTCTGGGCAGCTTGGCACTCGACGCGGGCGACCAGAAGACTGCGGGCGAGTGGCTGACCAAGGCCCTGGTGGTTCAGCCCAGCTTGGTCGTGGATGCCCGCAAGCACAAGGATCTGAAGGTATTTGTTGAAAAGACGCGCCAAGCCCTCGATGCCAAGCCGCGCGCCGATATCGGCGTCGAGTGCCGCGAAGAGGGTTCGGATGTGTACGTCGATGGCGTGAAGATCGGCACCGCGCCCGCCACCGCTAAGGACCTAGCCTTTGGCACGCACTATCTGCAAGTTCGCAAAAGTACTGCGGCGCCTTGGGGTCAGGCGGTGGCGCTCAAGGGTAAGCCGCTCTCGGTGCGCGCGGTGCTGCAGATCGAGGTGGCGCCGCAAGACGAGATCGCCGTCGGAGTCAGCCCCGACGACATCAAAGACATGGCCAACAAGGGCAACTTTGGCGAGAAGATCTTCAAGAATTCTGGCAGCATGTACGCCCGTCAGGTCGGCGCGAGTCACTTGCTCTTCGGTCTGGTCAGCAAGCGGCCCAGCTCGCTCGAACTGCACCTGTTTTTGTACAACGCCAAGACGAAAAAGACCTGCTCTATCGACAAGATCGAGTACGCGCCGAACCTGAGCAACCTGCAGATGCAGACGCTCGACGCCGAGAGCAAGGTGCACGCGGCCCTGCAGAACTGCTCCAGCGACGTCGCCGTGGTGCCTAGCTGCTACGCCGGCGCGCCCGAAGTGCCGGATGTGGCTCCGGATGCGCCCGATATCGTGACGCCGCCCGACGACAATCCCCGGGTTGAACCCAAGGTAGAGCCCAAGGTTGAACCCAGGGTTGAGCCGAAGATCGAGCCCAAGACCGACACCAAGGTTAAGCCCAAGGTGGTCAAGGACCCCATCCCCGACGACCCGTACGCCAAGCTGCTCGACCCCGATAAAGACAAAGACGCGACCCCCATCTACAAGACATGGTGGTTTTGGACCGCGGTAGGCGTAGTGGTGGTGGGCGGCGCTGGAGCGGGCATTTATGCCGGTTCGCAATCGGGCGCAGCAGCCTCGGGCTACGGAGCCCACGTTCAGTTCTAAGTCTAAGAAAGTCTAGGGTTTTACCCCGATCTCCCCCGGAGCGCGCCGCGTGAGCCGCCCCATCCTCGGAGGACCAGCCGATGTTCGCACCCACTCTGCGCCCGCCCCTGTCGGCTACCGCCCTTGCCGCCGTCTTGCTGGCACTCGGCGCTGCAGCCTGTTCATCGGGCAGCAGCACCCCCGCCACGGGCGTTACCTTGAAGATCGCGCACCCTGATGGCGACGAAGACAACCCATTTGGCTTGGCGGGCGATAAGTTCGTAGCCATTACCGCTGAGGTGCCGGGCAAGGCCGACAGCGTGTACCAAAAGATTGTGCCGTACACGCCAGGGATGAATCTTGACCTCAATTGTGCTTCGGGCAGCGCAACTTGCGACGGTATTACCTACGGCACGGGTCAGCAGGTCCGGGTCGAGGTGTGGTCGAGCGCGGGCGGCCAGCCGCAAGTGCCCCTGGGTCGCGGCCGCAGCATTCCCTACGATGCCATGTCGGGCGGATCGCCGAAGCCGCTGACGCCCTACGTAACGCGGATGAATCGCTTTGCGCCGGCCGTCAGCAAAGATGGGGCCGCCGATATGGGCGCCGGTCGCGCCGGAACGAGCGCCGTCACCCTGCCCGGCAACGAGGGCTTTGTGGTGATCGCCGGTGGCGCGACACCCAATGCTGGGGCAAAAAAAGCCTTTGATCCTGCTAGTTATGGCGAATTCTCCGACTCGGTTGCTGTCTACGATCCCAACACGCGCGAGCTGAAGTCGGTCAGCCAAGGCGGGCCGGAGTATGCACTCAAGACGGCGCGGGCCTTTCATGCCTCGGCGTCGGGCAAGTCGACCATCGTCATCGCGGGCGGCTATGTGGCTGGCGCTGCCGGGCCCAAGATCACCAACACGGTTGAGTATATCGACAAGAATTTCAAGGTGCAGACCTCGCCCAGCGCGATTCCAGACCTCAAGTTTGCCCGCGCTGGCGCGACCGCGGTACAAATGTTCCCCACCGACGACTTCTTTTTGATCATGGGCGGCAAGGGCGACACGCCGTGCAAAGACGACAAAGGCAACGACCTGGACTGCGCTGGAAATACGTGGGAACTGTGGCACCCGATCAACGGCAACTTGGCGCAGGGCCGCTTGAACTCCGCCCGCTGGAACCATGCCGCCACGGTCATCCCCGGTGCTGGCGGTGGCTACGTCATGCTGATTGGCGGCGAGAACGACGAGAAAGTTCATGATACGTTTGAGGTTATTCAGTTTACCTCGGCCGGCGGTGGCGTGATCTCGAACAAGGGCCAGGGCTGCCGTTCCGAGCTATTTGGCGGCAAGTGCGACGCATTCTTGTGGGAGCCGCTGACCCAAGGCATGCCGGTGGCGCGCACCATGCCCGGCGCGGCGTACGTATCGGTGCCCCGCGGTTCGGCCAACCCGACCTACCGCTATGTGTATATTGTGGGCGGCTTTACCGATAAGGATCACACCAAGGCGCTCGCCCGCTTCGACGTTTTCGACGTCGGCATGGGCAACTACATCAACGCCGATGGCTTTGCGCTCTCGACGCCCCGCGGTGCGCCGATGGTGGCCGCGGTGCCGCAGCCGACCACCCAGGGCCAGATCTTGGTGGCCGGCGGTAGTGCCAGCGACACGATTCACCTGTCGACGGCCGAATTTATCTATGTTCACACTAACTTAAGTCCTTTGGTCGCCAAATGCGACGGCTCGGACCCCGCCTGCAAACCCTGCGCCGAGGGCCAGAGCCTCGTCAACAACCAGTGCATGGCGCCGACGATTCAAGTGCCGCTCGTTGAAAACGATTTGCCGGGCGGTGGCCGTTCGCTCGGCCAGGCGATCACGCTCAACACCGGCCACGTGCTGTTGTTTGGCGGCGTGGGTACTACGCCCGAAGGGTTGATTGGCCAGAGTTCGGTGACTCTCTGGAATCCTCAGTATTAATATGATGTTGTAGGGGTGACTCGCGCGGCGCCAGCGCCATGCCGGCCCAATTCGACATGGGCCTTGTCGAACCCGCGAGGGCCTTGCGATTGGCCCTCGCACAACGGCTTGCGATTCGGCACAATCTGGGGTCGCGCGCCCAAGGTCGCCAGGAGTTCGCTCGTGCCAAAGCCGCTGCCCCGCATGAGGAACCTTGCCCTTTGGCGCGCCATAGCGCTGCTGGTCAGCCTAATCGCCGTGATGGCGCCGGCGCGGCAGGCCCTGGCGCTCAAGGTCGGTACCTACCCCACCTCGCCGTTCATTACGCGACAAGTCTATGGCGGAGCGCAGCAATTCGGCGCGTCGCTGATGACCAACTTCACCTACGAGCAGATCAACGACAAGCTGCTGTCGCAAAGCTCCGACAATACCCAGAACAAGCTGCCTTCCGACGCGGTGATCAAAGACGCGCTGCTGTACTGGGGCGGCTCGGCGCTGAACGGGCCCGACGACACGGCCACCTTTACCCTGGCCGACGGTACGCAACAGAGCATCAGTGCCGACCTGTGCCGGGCGCTGACCGACCCGGGTGCGCCGGGCAGTCCGGGCGGCTCGGGTACGCACTTTCTCTGCCGCGCCGATGTGACCAAGCTACTCGCCGCTCACCCGGTAAAACCCGGTAACTACAACGGAACCTATTCGGTCGGCGATGTGACTGCCAAGGCGGGGGCACTGCAGCTCAACAGTGTCGCGGGTTGTCCAGGGGGGCTCGACGGTCAGGCGCCGTATGCTTGCTGCCAACCCGGCGATACCTATTGCCAAGCGCGCCACGCCAGCTGGTCGCTGGTGGTGATCTACGAGTCGCCCAGCGAGTTCATCAAGCGCGACGTGTTCTTTTACGACGGCTTTGTCTTGCTCGATGAGCAGCCGACCACTCTGGGGCAGATTAGTTTTACTATCAACGGCTTCTTAGTCGCTGACCCGCCCGAGGCCAAGCTGTCGTACTACGCCCTAGAGGGCGACCAACACTTGGGCAACCCCGAGCAGGACAGCGTGTCGAGCTACTCGGAGCCGTGCCCCACCTGCTGGGATTTTGTGAGTTTTAACGGCAGCGAACTGACCGGCGGCGCGGGCAACAACGAACCGCACAACATCATGAATTCAACGCCGCAGGCCGGCATCGACCTCGATACCTTCGATGTGTCGAGCTTGGTCAAGGTGGGCGACACCCAGGCGAATTTCTTGGTGAGCTCGGGCAACGGCAGCCTCAGCGACAACACCAACTCGCAGAATCCGCCGATTGGTTCGAACATGGGTGGCAACGGCGAGCTGTTCTTCTACTCGTATACGCTGTTGCAAATTAATCGCAAGGCCCCGAATTACAAGAATATTGTCAGCCACTATACCGTCAACTCGAAGGAAGCGACCACGGCATCGCCCGGCGAGATTGTGAACTTCCAGCTCGACCTGCTCAATACCGGGCAGCTCGACGCGGATAACAACATCTTGAAACTCGACCAATTCTTGCCGCCAGGAATGATCTGGGTGCCGAATTCGCTGGTCGTCGATGGCGTCAGCGTCAAAGACTCGGCGGCGGGCACCAGTCCGCTGGCGACGGGTCTGAACTTGGGCTCGATCACCACCTCGGCCGGCGGCAATTCGGCGCGCAAGGTCTCGTTTCAGCTGCAAGTCGCGGCCAATCCCGGCACCAGCAGCGTCGTCAGCACCGGCAACGTCGCCTACACCTACGTGGGTACCAAGGGTTCGACCACCGTTTACAACGACACGTTCAGCACCAACCAAGTCAGCATCGCCATCGTGGCGCCCGCCATCGCCGAGCCCAAGTTGAGCGTGGCGCCCGCGACGGTAAAACCAGGCGAGACGGTTACTTACGTCCTGTCGGTGCAAAATACCTCGGCGGGCAGCACCCCGGTCGGCTTTACCTGGGATGCGCCCAAAGAAGTGCAGCTGGTCAATGCCATGAACTGCACGTTCGACGTCGCGGGCGCGGGTACGGTCATCAAGATTGACCCCAGCGCGGGCGCCAACAAGACCGGCCTGATCACGACCAGCGGCCTGGGCTTGGCGGCGGGCAAGACGGCGACCTGTACGTGGACGGCGACGGTTCTGTCCGATGCCGGGCTAGCCGCCGCGGGAATTGCGCCGATTAATGGCCATGTTGTGAGTGTGCAGGCGAGCGTAGTGGTGGGCGGCAAGACGTTCGCCAGCGACGACCCGGCGACGAGCGGCACGGGCGAAGCGACCAAGTTCACCATCGCCTCGCAGTCGAGCTTTGTGAATTCGACCAAGACGATGACCGATCTGAGCCCGTCGACGCCGCTCGAAGCGGGCGATCAGGTGCGCTTTGACATCACCCTGACCAACAGCGGTCCATCGCCGGGCGTGGTCACGATTACCGACCCCTTGCCCTCGCAGCTGACGTTTGTATCGAGCCAGTCGCCCGAGCTGCTGCTGGTGGGTACGACGGTGCAGGCCAAGGCGGTGACGATCAAGCCCGCTAGCAGCCAAACCTTTAGCTTCACGGCGCAAATCAAGGCCGATACGCCCGCGGGATCGACGTTTGCGAATGTGGCGACCCTGAGCCCCAGCGACAGCCCGGCGGTGGTGGTGCAGACGCCGACGCAGACCGTGACCGGTGGACCCGACCTGACGACGTCGCAAAAGACCGTGGTCGATGTGAACGGCGGCGACCTGGAGCCGGGCGACACCCTGCAATACACGCTGACGTTTAAGAACACGGGCAAGCTGCCCAGCGGCGACTTTGGCGTGGTCGATCCGATTGACCCGAATCTGCAGGATGTGAGCGGGATTACCGGCACAGGTAGCTTCGACGCGGCGGCCAAGCAAATTGCCTGGAAGGTGCCGTCGATCGCGGCGGGCGGCCAAGCGGTGCTGCAGTTCCAGGCCAAGGTGGGGCCGCTGGTGCCTACGGGCACGACCATCGGCAACAATGCCACGGCCTCGGGCGGCGAATTGCCAAAGCCGGTGCCGGTTTCAGCGACGATCAAGGTGCAGGCGCAGCCGAACATCAGCACCTGGAGCTTGGTGGCGACGTCGAGCAGCGGTGGTGCGTTTAACCCTGGCGATACCGTTACTTACACACTGAAGCTGCAGAATACGGGCACAGGCGCGGTGCAGGCCGGCAAGGTGAGTCTCGACGTCGATGCGCTGCTGACAGGCCTGGCGGCTACGGCGGGTGGCACGGTCGCCGGGCAGAAAATCACTTGGGATGTGGGTACGTTGCAGAAGGGCGGCGCGATCGTCACGCTCAGCTTTACGGGCAAGCTAGCGGCGATTGTGCCGCAAAATCAGCCGATCGCGGCGCAGGCTAGCCTGACGGGCGATGGCCTGGGTGCGCCGGCCCTGTCGGACGACCCGCTGCTGCCGGGTAAGGCCGATCCTACTGTATTTAAGGTGACTTCGGCGCCGATCCTGGCCACCTCGACCAAGGCGTACATCGACTTGAACGGCGGGCAGGTGCAGGGGGGCGACCAGATCCAGTTCAAGGTGACGCTGACGAATACCGGCAATGCGCCGGCGACGGGCGTGACGGTGAGCGACACCCTGGCGGCGCAGCTAACGCAAGTGGTTGTAACGGGTGGTAGTTTTGACGCGGTGAGCCGGGTGGCCAAGTGGCCGGTGGCGAACATCGACCCGGGCAAGCCGGTGGATGTAGCGCTGACGGCGGTGGTCGACAAGACCACGGCGAGCGGGACAACCGTTAGTAATTCCGCAGATATCACCCTTACGGAGACGCCTAAGTCGGCCAAGACCAATACCGTTAGCTTCCAAGTGGTGAATTTGCCTGACTTTGGCGCGTCGACCAAGGCCGTGTCGGCGGCGACAGTGCAGGCGGGCGACGCGGTGACGTGGACCTTGACGATCGTCAACTCGGGCAACCAGGCCGGTACGGGTGTGGTGGTCAGCGACGTATTGCCCAAAGAAATTGAGCAGATTCAGCTGTCAGATGGCGGCGTGCTCGACGGTACGGGCACGGCGAAGTGGAGCCTGGGCAGCCTGGCGGCCGGCGCGCAAAAAGTGCTGACGGTACAGGGCAAGCTGAAGAAGCCGCTGGCCAAGGGTACGCAAGTCTGCAATCAGGCTACGATTAGTGCGACTGAGAATCCGGCGCCGGTGCAGACCAACCCACCGGGCACCACGCCCAAGCCGGGTGGTACGGCGACCTGTTTTGCGGTCGACAGTGCCTCAAAACTCAGCTTTACCAAAGATGTTTTTGACCAAAAGACCAATGCCCAGCTGAACGGTGGCACGGCCAAGCCCAAGCAAGTGCTGCGCTGGGTGCTGCATGTGAAGAACATTGGCAACGCCGCGGCCGACTCGGTGGTAGTAAGTGACGTGATTCCACAGGGTTTGACCGATATCGTGCCGCTCGATGGCGGCAAATTCGACGCGACCTTGAATCAGATCACCTGGCCCGTGGCGGCGTCGCTGGGTGTGGCGGCGACCGACGAACTGGTATTCCGCTTTGATTCGACTGTGCTAGCAGGCGCTGACAACGCGCTGGTGATCGCCAATCAGGCCCAGCTGGTCTACACCGGGCTGCCGACGCCGCAGAAGTCGGACGACCCGCTGTCGGCGGCGAAAGAAGACGCGACCCAGGTGCAAGTGCAGTCAAACGTTGACTTTAGCAAGGCGACGCTGACGGTGGCCGACGACAACGGCGGCGATGCGCACCCCGGCGACAGCCTGACCTGGACGCTGAAGCTGCAAAACGACGGCGATGGCACGGGCAAAGATGTGACGGTGGTGCTGCCGCTGGACCCCAAGCTCGAGCAGGTGACGGCGGATAACGGCGGGCAAGTGACGCCGGGGACGGTGATTTGGAAGCTGGGCACGCTGGCGCCGGGTGGCAGCTTTACCCTGACGCTGAAGACGGTGCTGAAGAAGCCGCTGGCCAACGGCGCGGTGGTGACGCTGCAGGGGCAGCTGGCGGCAGCGGGCTTTAAGGTGCCGATGCTGACCGACGCTGACCTGAGCACGCCGGTGCGCGAAGTGACGAAATTAACGGTGAAAGCTGCGCCGGATTACAGCACTTCGGCCTGGAGCGTGCAGGACCTGAATGGCGGCGCGTTTGAGCCCGGCGACGCGGTGGTGCTGCGCCTAACCGTGCGCAATACCGGCGATGGCCTGGGCCAACTGGTTCCCGTGCAAGCGATTTTGCAGCCGGGCACGCTAGCCGATGTCAAGTCGTACGATGGCGGCAAGCCGGCGACCGATGGCATGAACTGGACCGTGCCCACGGTAGGGCTGTCGCCGACCGGCGATGTGGCCGTGACACTGCAGGCGACGATCGCGGCAGGGTTGCAAGATGGTCAGATTATTACTGTTCTGGGCACGCTGCCCGGCGTGGTGAATCCGCCTCAAGCGAAACTAGTGGTGTCGGCCAAGCCCAAGTTCGACGCGAGCTTGATGGCGATCGAAGACGAGAGCGGCTGGATCGCCAAGGTGGGCCAGACGGCGCCCGGGCATACGCTGCGGCTCGAGACGACGCTGAAGAATACGGGCAAGGCGCTGGCCGACGGGCTGGTGGTAACGCTGGCTTTGCCGAATAAAGTTGGGCAGGTACAGATTATTACCCCGGGCGGTGTGCAGCAGGGTCAGAGCTTGGTGTGGTCGCTGCCGGCGCTGGCCGCGGGCGGGCAGACCAAGCTGATCTACAAAGTGGTGGTGGCGAGCGATGCCAAAGACGGCGAAACACTAGCATTTTCGGGCAGTGTGGCGGCTACAGGGCTGGCGACGCCGGCGGTGATTACCGGACCCACGGCGACGGTGACATTGCGGCCGATTCTGAAATTGACCAAGTCGTACGAAGACTTGACAGGCAAGCACCTTTTCCCGGGCGACACCGTGCGCTTTGTGCTGAGTGCCGCCAACGTGGGCAATGCGACCGCGAGTAACGTGTTGATTTCAGACATACTTGCCGTTAGCTTGACCGGCATCCAGGCCGAGAGCCAGGGTGTGGTGAACGGGCAGGTGGTGACGTGGAGCATCCCGGCGCTGCAAGCTGGCCAAACCGTGGCCGTAGCGGTAAGAGCCAAGGTGGTGGGCGGAGTTGCGAGTGGGTCGACGATCGTCAATCAAGCGATCGTCAAGGCGGATGGGCTGGGCGAGGCGCAGTCGAATGCGCTGCAGGTGCCGGTGAACTATCCGACCCTGGATGTGCAGCTGGGGCTGCTGCCCGAGGCGCCGGCCAAGCTGCCGCTGCAACCGGGTGACACGGTCACGCTGCAGGTGCAGATAACGGCCCAGAATCAGCAGGCTAGTGGCGTGAGTGCCCAGGCGACGATCGATGCCAGCGTGTTCGATGTGGTGGCGCTGCAGGGCGCGAGCTACGACGCCAAGACCCAGACGCTGACCTGGACTGCCAAGGATTCTGCCGCGTTGGCGAATCTGGCGTTAGCCAAGCCGGCGGTGCTGCTGGTGGGCCTAAGGGTGAAGGCGACGGCCGAAGACGGCAAGAAGGCTGAATTTACTGGGCTTGCCCGCGAAGGCGAGACGGGGATTGCCTATCCGGCGCCGGGCCAGAGCGTGCCGATCGCTTCGCACCCGCAGTTGAAATTGCAGAAGACGGTCAAGGACTTAAACGGCGGCAAGCCCAATCCTCTGGATGTGATGCGCTACGAGTTGACGGTCTCGGTGGCTGGCAATGCCGCGGCGCAGAATGTGGCGGTCAGCGACCCGATCGACAACAACCTGGAGTTTGTATCGGCGGATCAAGGCGGCGTTTTTGCTGGCGGTACGGTGAGTTGGAATCCGTCGACCATGGCGGCCCTGGCGGAAGTGCTGCCGGGTAAGCCGGTGGTGCTGCACTTTGATGTGCGCATCAAGGCCGCGGTCAGCGACAACCAGACTATTGCCAACCAGGCGCAAGCGACGGCCAAGGCGGTCGACAAGCCGGTGCAGTCCGACGACCCGGCGCAGAGCGGTACGGCCGACCCGACGCTGGTGGTGGTGCGGGTGCAAAGTGCGCTTGAGGCCTCGCAAAAGCTGGCGACGGACGACAACGGCGGCGCGCTGCTGGTGGGCGACACGGTCACGTGGAAGCTGGTGCTGGTGGCGACGGCGACAACGAACCTGAGTGGTCTGAAGGTGTTCGACGGTGTGCCGGCGGGTACCGACTACGTGCCGGGCTCGACGCAGTTGAATGGCCAGTCGGTGGCGGATGCGGCGGGCGGCACGCTGCCGTTGGTTTCGGGTATGGGAGTGCAAGGGCCTGGTATGACTGCGGGATCTCTGCAGCCGGGTGCCGAGAATGCGGCGATTGTCACGTTTAAGACGCGGGTGCGGGCCGATGCGGCCGACGGCGCGCTGGTGACCAACCTCGCCACGGCGACTGCCACGGGTGTGCCGCCGACCGCGGTGGGCCCCGTGGCGCTGACGGTGGGCAAGACGGCGTCGCTGAAGACGGCTAGTAAGACCGCAGAATTGCAGGATAGTAACGCCAACGGCATCGCCGATGTGGGCGAAGAGCTGCGCTACGTGATCACCGTCAAGAATACGGGCGGCACGGCGGCGAGCGCGGTTACGGTCGACGACCCGCTGCCTGTGAACCTGCAATTGGTGGGCGCGAGCATGCAGCTCGACGGGCAAGTGCTGACCGATGCTCAGGATCTGGACGCCGCGTGGTTCGATGCGGCGGCGCGGACCGTGCACGCCAAGCTGGCCGATGTGGCGGCGGGGCAGACGCGGGTGCTGACGCTGCGGGTGCGCATCTTGGCCGGGCCGCTGGCCGAAAACCAGGCGACCGTGCAAGCCAAGGGCTTGGCGCCTGAATTGACCGACAGCGATGGCAACGACGGCAACGGCAACCAGCCGACCGTGGTGGCCGTGGGCGCGCAGGCGCAGCTGGCTCAGGTGTTCAAAAGTGTGCAGGACGAGAACGGCGGGCAGGTACAAATTGGCGACGTGCTGCGCTATACCATTCAGATCAAGAACTTGGGTGCCAAGCCGCTGGGTAGTGTGCAGTTGCGCGACGCGCTGCCGGTCGGGCTGCAACCCACGGCCGACACGGGGATTGGTGCGGGTGACCCGCTAGTGCCCGAGGGTACGGTCGTGAACTGGTCGGGAACACAGGCGAATAAGCCGACGGTGCTGACCGTGGCCGGCCTGAGCATCCAGAGCGGCGAGACGGCGACGGTTACGGTGCGGGCGCGGGTGGGCGAAAAGGCGAGCGAAGGCGCGGTGTTGTGCAACGTGGCTGAGGCCAGCGTGCCCGGTGCGAGTGCCTGGAGCAGCAAGCCGGCCTGCGCGACCGTGGGTGTAGTTGTGGGCGAGGGCATGGTGCGCGGCACCGTGTTCGAAGATGTGGGGGCGCAAGACGGGGTATTCCAAAGCAGTTTGGACCTGCCGCTGCCTGGCTTCCAGGTGCAGCTGCTGCCGCTGAGCGGCGATGGCGCGGTGTCGAGTGCGCTGGCCGACGACAAGGGCGCGTTCAAGTTGCTGCAAGTGCCCGAGGGTAAACGTAAACTGCGCGTGCTCAATGCCAATGGCGTGGTGTTTTACGAAGCGGAGTGGACGGCGCCCGGTGCGGCCGGTGGCACGCTGGACCTGCCGGTTAAGCCGACGGGCCGCTTGTACGACCCGCGCACGGGCGAGCTGGTCGTTGGTGCCAAGGTGTTCTTGTCGTACGACGCCGCCGACCCGCTGGCCCCGGGCCAGACCGTGCCCGACAGCGAGCTGCTAGCGGGCCAACAGGGGCAAAAGACCGACGCGACGGGTGCTTACATCTTTGCGGCGGCAAGCGGTCGGGCGTATCGCATCGATGTGGCGGCGTCGGCGATCGGTCGCTCGTTCCCGTCGACGGCGAAGACGCCCGAGGCAAATCTGGTGCTGCTCGACGGCGCTGGCTTTGTGGTCGAGAGTGCGCTGCCCAAGCTAACCCCTAGTCTGCCCAAGTACTTGCAGCGCTTTACCCTACAGGGCGAGCACGCGCCGCCGGCGCCGCGGCACAATCACATCCCGGTCGACAAGATTGCGTCGCTGGTGCACGTGTCGCTGCAGCTGAGCAAGACGTCTGCGCAAGTCGGCGAGATGGTTGGGGTAACTGTCAAGGTTGTCAACGGCTCGACAAGTTCGCTGGCGCCCGACCTGCTGACTGGCCAGGGCGGCGCCGAGCTGCGGCAAGTGCTGCCGCCTGGTCTGTCGCTGGTGCCCGGTACGGCGCGGATGACGCTGGTGCGGCCCGGTGGAGCGACGATCGATGTGCCCCTGGCGCCGATCTCTGGCAATTTGCTGACAATCAAGCGCGCGGCCACCCAAGGTGGTCAGGCGCTGGGCTTGGACCTGCCGGCCGGTGGCGAGCTGACCTTTAAGGTACTGGCGGCGGTGGGTGCGTCGGCAGCGGTGGGGGCGAACCTGAGCACGGTCGCGCAGTTGTACGATACGGGCGGCGGCGCGCTCTCGGATCGGGCGACGGCGGCGTTGCAAGTGCAGGCGGACCCGCTGTTTGACCGCGCGGGCGTGCTGACCAAGGTGTTCTGCGACGGCAACGGCGACGGCGTGCAGCAAGAGGGCGAAGACGGCCTGCCAGGTGCACGAATCTATGTGGATACCGGCGAGTATGCGGCGGCGGATGCCTTTGGCCGGGCACACTTTGTCAATCTGCCGGCGGGTACGCACCTGTTCAAGGTCGACCCCGATACGCTGCCGCCGGGCTCGACGTTTGTCGAAGACGGCAAGCAGGCGCTGCTGCTGACGCCCGGTCTGACCCAAGCGATGACGTTCGCGGTGCGCTGTGCGCTAGAGCCAGTGGGCCCAGGTCAGCTTGAGGTGGTGCCGGGCGCCGATGTGACGCCGGTAACGCCCGGGCCGGGCGTGGTGCTGGTCGAAACCGATGTTGCTGGGCTCGATGTGGCAATCGACGGCAAGAAGCTGGCGGCGCGGCGCATTACGGCGGCGATTGCCACCACAAACGAACGGCCCGCGACCCTGTCGGCAGATCCCACCGCGGTGGTGTTGGCGCAGAACGGCGAGCTGGCGCTGTGGACGACCTCGACGGGCGGCTTTACGCGGCATGTGCTCGAGATTCGGCCGGTGAGCGACACGGGCCGGCGCGGCGAGCCCCTGTTCGAGGCCTACTACGGCGGCGAGGTGCCGCGTAAGCTGGTGTTTACGCTCGCGGGTGGCAATACCCAGGTGCTGGGCAAGCTGGAACCCGGTCGCCACTACGCGGTGGTACTGCGCGCCGAGACTAGCTTTGGTAGCAGGGCGTGGTCGGCGCCGCAGCCGTTCGAGGTCAAGGCCAGCGGCGCGCCAGTGGTGGGCAACTGGCACAATTCGCTGCGCAAGGCGGCCTGGCTGATCAATGGCCATGCGCTTGAACTCGCCGGCGACCGTGGGCAGGTGCGTATCTTGCGGCCCGAGGATGGCCGCCTGCTGATCACCGTGCGCGGCGCGGACAGCAGCGGTCGCGATGAGTTTATGACGGTGGGCAAGGCTGCAGCGAAAGATGCTGTGATTAAGCCAGTTTGGGGTACAGTGGCCGCGCCCAAGCCTGTGCCCGTGGCGGCTGAGACCGCGGCGCCTGTTGTGGCTCCGGCGCCGGCTCCTGTTGTGGCTCCGGCGCCGGCTCCTGTGGCGACGCCTACGCCGGCTCCTGTGGCGACGCCTACGCCGGTGGCGAAGCCGGTACCCGTTGTTGCGCCCCCTGTAGCGCCGACGCCCGTGCTGGCACCGACGCCAGAGCCTGCGGCGGTCGACCTGCCCAAGCCGGTGGGCAAGCCCGCAGTGGCCGCGCCGGCGGAAAAGCCGGTGGTTGTGGCGCCCGCACCGAAGCCAGTGGTAGTGGCGCCGGTAGAACTGCCTGTAGCGCCTGCAGAATTGCGGCCGCTGGCGGTGTCGGCTACGGCCAAGGGTCTGCGCGTGGGTAGCCAAGAGCTGCTGCCGCGCACGGGTACCGCTGAGCTGCAAGTCCCTTCGCAGCCCCTGCCGCTGGCGGGTGGCAAGATCCTGGGTCAGCTGATGCTGAGTGCCCGGCAACTGCCCGAAAAGACCAAAGAGGCCGCGCTGGTGCTGCTGGGTAACGACGGCCAAGTGCTGGCGCGCAAGACCCTGCAAGTGCCGGTGCCGTCGAGCTTCTTGTGGGCGCCGAATGCCCAGAGCCTAAAGCCCGGCCGCTATGGGATCGCGCTCGAAGTGCTGTGGCCCGATGGCGACCACCTGGCCGGCTACCGCACCGTGCCTAAGACCGTGATGCTGGCGGAGAATGGACCGGCGCTGCTGCCCGCGGGCGACCCCGACAAGTTTGTGCGGGCGACGCTGTTCGACGCGAGCGGCCAGCCCACCGAGTCGACGTGGGAGTGGCTGGGCAAGCTGGCGGCGACGCTGGCGGGCGAAAAGGACAAGATTGCGGTGATTAGCGTGCACGACGACGGTGCGGGCGAGGCGATGCCGCGCTCGACGGCGGCGGCCAAAGTGGTCGAAAAAGCCTTGCTGAGTGCTGGGGTAGGGCGCGACCGCCTGCTGGTGATCGGCGTGGGCAACTTGGTGCCCGACGCGAAGCCCGGCCACGACGCGCTGGGGCCGCACCGGGTCGAATTGCGCTGGCGCAGTGGCAACACGGGCTCGAGCGAGCCGTCGACCGAGGATTTTGCCGTGCCGCAGGGCGTGTGGGTCGACGATGTGCGCGCCGGTGCGAGCGCGATGCCCAGTGAACTGAGTGTAAAGACAAGTGAACCGAGCCGGGTGATCTTCGAGCGCGGCAAGGGACCGGCGGGCGTATGGCTACAGCGCTTTGGCAAACCGCCAGGTGGTGTGGCTGTGGCCGCCGCGCCGCAAGAGGCGAGTCGCGACGTGGCGAGCTTCGGTGGCGAGCTGCTCGACAGCCTGGCCGCCGATGTGCGGGCCACCGAAGCGGGCAAGCCGCGCAAGCCGGCAGGGATTGGGGCGCCGCTGCAGCCGATTAGCCTGGCCGAAGGCTCGACTGAGACGACGTTGCCGCCGGCTGCGGAGCTGCAAGTGTGGCTGCCGCCTGCGGGGCGCGAGCTGGGTGCGGCCGAATTGCCGGTGCGCGGTCTGACGCGGCCAGGTAACACCATTACTGTGCAGGGTAATCCCGTGCCGGTGGGCCCAGATGGGCGCTTCTACTCCATGATTGCGCTGCCGGTGGGCAGCAGCACGCTGACGGTGACGAGCAAGGACCCGGCTGGTAACAAAGCGATCTTGCAGCGCAACTTTGCCGTGCGCGACCGGGCGCTGTTTATCTTGGCGATTGCCGATACGTCGGTGAGCCACGTGGGCGCCAACCTGGTCGAGATGGAGCGCGGCGGCGGCAGCAAGGGCTGGCAAGACGGCGTGTGGCAAGTGGGCGATAGCGTCAACGTCATGGGTCGCGGCGCGGTGTACCTAAAGGGTCGTATCGCCGGCAAATACCTGGGCTTAGACAACTTGCGCTTTACCGCCCACCTCGACACAGCCAAGGACCCGGCGACGGCCGACTTTGCCACCAATCTGATTGATCCGACGCGGTTTTATCCCGTGTATGGCGACGCTTCAGTGCAGGTGCAGGATGCGCAGGCGCGCGGCAAGCTGTACGTGCTCGTCGAGGCGGATCAAGGCAAGCTGCAACTGGGCAATTTTAGAGCGACTGTCCAGGGTCTCGAGCTGCTGCGCTACGATCGCGCGCTGTACGGCGCCAAGGTCGAGGCCAAGCTGGGCGCGGCGGGTAGCGAGACGAAGGCCAGTATTTTCGCAGCGATCCAAGACAAGGCGGTGGCGCGGCGGAGCGATGTGCTGCGCGGTACCGGTGGCTCGCTGTACTACACTTCGGGTCGCGATGTGCTTGAGGGTAGCGAAAAGATTGAGCTTGTTGTGCGCGATCGCGTCTCGGGACTCGAGCTGTCGCGCATCAGCCAGACCCGCAACACCGACTACACCATCGACTACCGCGAGGGCCGCGTGCTGTTCAAGTCGCCCATCAACAGTGCCGTGGATGGGGCGTTCGGCATGGCGCAAAATGGCTTGACGGGCGGGCACTTGTCGTGGAATGGCCAGCCGGTCTTTGTCGAAGTGGTGTACGAGTCGCGCACGGTGCAGTCGACGGACGACGCGGCGTTTGGCGGTCAGATTAAGCAGCAGGTGGGCCCAGTTACCCTGGGTGCGGGCTACGTGCAAGAGGGCCGCGGCGAAAGCGATCCCACCTTCCGCAGCGTGGGTGCCGATGCGAGCGTCAAGATCGGCCAGCGCGGCAAGGCCAGCGTCGAATATGCCTATAGCCAATCGCGGGATACGCGGCTGTCGGTCAGCGACGACGGCGGCTTGACCTTTGGTGCGCCGATCAGCCAAGCGGCGGCGGGCAAGCCGGCAGAGGGTCAGGCGGTCAAGGCGCAAGTAGAAGTGGCGCTTGCGGATCTGCTCGGTAAGCCGGCGGACCTGGCCAAAGATGCCTCGCCGACGGACCCGGGCCGGGTGCGGGCCTATTACCAGTGGGTGCAGCCGGGCTTCCAGTCGGGCGGTACGATTGCTCAGCAGGGTCAGCAGCGCTTTGGTGTCGACTCGCAGACGGCGCTGGGCGTGCGTAATACGCTAACTGTGCGCTACGACGGGCTTATCGCCGACGGCAACCAGGCGGCTACCTTTGCCGGGCCGGGCACGCAGTCGCAATGGGGCGTAGGTCCGCTGGCCAACTCGGGTTCGTACTCGGCGTGGACGCATCACTCGGTGGTGCTGCAAGACGCGCAGAAGCTTGACGCGCGCTGGACGGCGACCGGTGGCGCGGGCTGGGGCTGGAGTCTGAACGGCGATACGGCGAGCCAGAGCGCGACGGTGGCCTTGGGTGCGGCGTATCGGGCGACGGACCGGCTGACACTGCGCGGCGACCAACAAGCGGTGGCGATGGGCGACCCGTCGCTGGTGCGCGATTGGGGCGATCGGATGATCTCGTCGCTGGGGGCGGAGTACAAGCTCGACAAGGCGCTGGCGCTGACCCTGACCGAGCGCTTGGGCTGGGCGGGCCAGAACTCGACGGCGGCCGGGCTGCGCACCTACATCGACAAGGACACGGCGATCTATGCCCAGCAACGCCTTGAAGATACGCTGCAAACTGGGCGGCCGGTCAGCGCTACGGTGCTGGGCGCCGAGTCGCGCTATGGCAGTGACCAGCTGAGCCGCGCCTATGCCGAGTACCAGATCGACGCGCTGAACAGCGGTTCGATGAACCGGGCGACGATGGGCGTGGGCAAGCGCTTTATCGTGACGCCGGGTCTGACCTTGGACGCGGGGTACGAGCGGCAGCAGGTGTTCTCGGGTCCGAGTGGCACGCTGGGGCGCGATGCGCTGAGCGTGGGCGGCGAGTGGCTGCGGCCCGAGTGGTGGAAGGTGACGACGCGGCAAGAAGTGCGCATGGACTCCGCCGATGCCGGCACGGGTACGGGCGCGCAGCAAAAACTGCAGGTGCTGAGCCTAAACAACGGCCAGTTGATGGTGAGCCGCAGCCTGACGCTGTTTGTGCGCGCCAACTACCTGCGCACGCAGAATCAGACCACGAACCAGACCGAGACCGAGTCGCTTGAGTCGACGCTGGGGCTGGCGCTGCGGCCGGTGCACACCAACTGGCTCAACCTGATTGGCAAGCTGACGCGGCTGGCGGAACTGCGGCCGGCTACTACGGAAACCGGGCCGCAAGAGCGCTCGGACAAGTGGATCGCCGCCATTGAGCCCACGGCCGAGCTGCCGTATCGGCTGCAGCTGTCGCTCAAGGGCGCGTTCCAGCGCAGCACCGAGTTGCTGACCGACATCTACCAGAGCCAGGCGGTCGACAAGATTCTGAGCGTGGCGCGGCTGGGCTGGCACGCGAGTCAAGTGGTTGATGTGGCGGCGGAATACCGCTACTTGACCACGCCGCAAGTGGGCGATAGCAAGCACGGCGCGCTGCTTGAGACCGCGTATCTGATTGCCAAGGCCGTGCGCGTGGGTGTGGGCTACAACTTCAGCCACATTGTGCAGACGCCGCAGGGGGCGATTAGCGAGACGACCAATCCCGGCGGGTTCTACGTGCGGTTGATTGGTATGTACTAGAGCATTAAGCGAAATCCTGGGCGTGTGGCGCGGTCGTTGGGGGGATGAACGCGATGCGCTGTGCGCCTTGGGGCTGGTATCCGTCATGGTTTGAATTTGACGGATACAGCAGAGTTTCGTAGTCTGGGCAGCTAGTTCGCGCTGATTGCGGCTTGGTGCAGACCTCATGGCCACGCGCTCGCTTTACACCTTGCAGCCGCGCCCCCTGACCGTCCTATTTGGCGACCTGGAGAACCAGGCTGCGGCGCAAGACTCGGTCTTGGTGGGCACGCCTGGCTCGCTGCTTGAACGGCAGAATGCCAGCGGTTTTTGCTACTACGCGCGGCAGTTCTACGACGCCGACGGCAAGAAGCGCGAACAGTATGTCGCTGGGCCAGTGGGAGACGCGCAGGCCGACGCTGCGGCGCACAGGCTGCGGCAGCGCATCGACGAGACCAAGGCGGTGGTTGGCGAAGTGCGGCTGCTTGGCCGCGAGGGCTATCAACTGGCCGATGCCCGCACGTTTGCCACGTTGGCCACCCTGCACAACCACGGTGTGTTTAGGGCTGGCGCTGTGGTGGTTGGTTCGCACGCTTTTGGTATTCTGCTCAACCAGTTGGGCGTGCGGGCCGCGGCGTACGCGACCGAAGATGTCGACCTAGCACGCGGCCAGTCCTTGGCGTTTGCCGAGCCGCCGGGGCAGGGACTGCTGGCCATGTTGCGCGAGTCGGGGCTGAATTTTGTGGAGGTGCCGGCCCTGGATGCCCGACAGCCGTCGACTTCGTGGAAGGAGGCAGGCCGCGGGCGGTTCCACGTGGACCTGCTCGTACCCAGTAACGACGACCTTTACGCCGCCGTGCACGTGCCGGAGCTGCAGGCACACGCCACCAGTCTGCCCTATCTGCGCTATGTTCTTGGTGAAAATCACACCGCCGCCGTGCTTGCTCGCGAAGGCAGCTGCTTGGTTCGCGTGCCGACCGCCGAGCGATTTGCCGTGCACAAGCTGGTGGTGTCGCAGCTGCGAGTGGGGCGAAGTGCGAAGTCGGATAGGGACTTGCAGCAGGCGGCGGTGCTGCTGGCGGTGCTGGCCGAGCACCATCCGGGGGCGATCGAGAGTGCGGTGGCGGACTTGCCGGTTAGTGCACGACGGTACTTGGCGGCGGGGATGGCGCAGGTGCGGGTTTTGCTTGAAGGGTTGCACCCGCGGGCTTGGGAGGAACTGGAGGGGGCTTTGGGGACTGCGGTGGGGACACTGTAACTTGGCAGTCGCCGCGGCGGCAGAGTGGGCGCGGGTCTCCGCGCCCGCCCGGTTGGGTCCTCATCTGCAGGACATCAACGACATTCACGCCGCGCGGTCAGTTCCGTTGAGTCGCCCCTGCGCATCCAGCCAACTCCCCACCGTCTCAGCAGAAAGCTCCAGGCCATTGGGCCAGCACAGGCCGCCGCTGTCGACGAAGGCGCGCGCGAAGACGGCAGGGTCGTGTAGCGACCCCAGCACGGAGCCGGACTTGCCAGCGAGCCACGAGGCGTTGATCTCGCCCGCCGTCCCGTCGGAGAATGCGAGGTACAGTGCGTTGGTCGCTGTGACCGCGACGGTCAGGATGTGGCGGAGCGGTTGGGGAGCGGCCATGATTCCACCTCTGTCGCGGTCGGCGTCACGGATCAGCTGAAGCGGGCTGTTCACGTACTACGCTAACCGCCGAAGCCCCCAAATCAGTGTATGGTTCGGCATGTAGCCCACGCAAGTCCATGAGAACCCCTTGTACACGACCATCCCCTTCGCCGAACGTGCGAGATAATCTTCTGCGCCGCTCAAATTCCTGGCTGGCCTCAAGTGCTCAAAGGTCGTCAACGAGCCGTCACTTATCACCAACGCAATGTCCGCAAGACGAACTGCCAGCTTGTTCCACAGCTTGGATACTGGCTCGTGCTCCTTGCGCCGGTTGGCAAGGAACCACACGTTGGACCCACCTTCACCAATAGAATCCCGCCGGTGCACAAAAACGCCGATGGACCTTTCCGAGCGCTCGATCAGGGCATACTGCCCGAACCCCCGCCGCCGCAGCACGGTGACTTCTGCCACACCGTTGCTGAAATCCTGCTGAAGTACTGACGGCGAAAGGTCGCGATGGTCGCGTGCCAACCCCACCACCCGGACAATCTCTTGATTCCGGACCCCGGGGTCGGGTCGGTCCTCCGCAACTAATCGGTATGCCGCAGGAACCACGCGTCGGCGATCGGCCGAAGTGGTGTAGGCCAAATCGCAGCAGATGTAGCGGTTCACACGAGGCGCCAGCAGGTCAATGAACTGGGGAATATCGAAGCCGGCGACGGGGTAGAAAAAGTCCTTACCGGCGACGGCGTCCAGCCAGTCGTGGTCCAAGAAGGCTTCTGGACCCGATCGTGCGCTAGAATCTGGCCACATCATCAGCCGCCTTCCAGGTCGCCACTATGGCTGCGCGGTCCAGGCATCCGACACCCACGGGCGCAGCTACCAGGCGAACCTTGACCTACTGCGTACAACCAGGCGGATCGTTGATTATGATGCAGGTAACGACATCTTAAGTCCTGGAGTGATGCAGACTCGGCGGCTACTGTTGATCGCCATGAGCACTCCGAGCCAGCCTGCCGTCCAGTTCGCCAAGCGCCTTGGCACGGTGCTCAAGACCCTGCGCCAGCGCCAGCAGCTGACTCAGGCGACGGTCGCGGAGCTACTTGGCGATGGTGTAGCTACCGAGACCGTGAGTCGTTTTGAGCGCTGCCGGGATGCGCCGAGTGGGTGCATTTTGTCGGCGGGATTGACAAAACGCACCAATAGCCTAAACTTCTAGTGTTCGCATGGTGTTGCGAGCGAGATTCGCCATGCTGGGTCCACGACTCCTGCCGGCCACTGAGCGCACGCTGGCACACAAGCTGCGCGAACGAGCCGGCCAATACCCCATCGTGACGGTGACGGGCCCGCGGCAGTCGGGCAAGACCACGCTGTGTCGCACGGTTTTTCCCCGCGTGCCCTGGGTTTCGCTCGAAGCGCCCGACGTGCGCAGCCAAGCCGTCGACGATCCGCGCGGGCTGCTGGCGCGCTATCCGGCCGGCGCCATCTTAGACGAAGTGCAGCGCGCACCCGACCTGCTCAGCTACTTGCAAGACGACGTGGATCAAAGGCCCGCGGCGCGCGGTCGCTGGATCCTGACGGGGTCGCATAACTTGCTGCTGCTCAAGGCGGTCTCGCAGTCGCTGGCGGGGCGCACCGCGCTGCTGAACCTGCTGCCGCTGGCCTTTGAAGAGCTGCCGGCGGCTTGGCTGGCCGAGTTGAGCTGGCAGGAGCTGGCTCTGCAGGGGGGCTATCCGGCGCCGCTGAACCGCGGAATCCCGGGCGACGTGTGGCTCGGCGACTACGTGGCGACGTACCTCGACCGCGACGTGCGCGATGTCTTGCGGGTGGGCGACTTGCAGGCGTTTGAGCGGTTCGTGCGGCTGTGCGCTGGGCGGGCTGGGCAACTGGTCAACCTGTCGGCCCTGGGCGCCGACGCGGGGATTGCCCATCAGACTGCGCAGAGCTGGCTGTCGGTGCTCGAGGCGACGTTTGTCGTGTTTCGCCTGCAGCCGTGGTCGGCGAACCTGACTACCCGCGAAGTCCGTTCGCCTAAACTGTATTTTTGGGACACGGGCTTGCTGTGCTGGCTGCTGGGCCTGCGCCACGCCAGCGACTTGGACCTGCATCCGCTGCGAGGGGCTATTTTTGAGAACATGCTCGCGGTCGAAGTGCACAAGCAGGCGCTGCACCGGGGTGAGCGGCCGAACTGGTGGTTTTACCGCGATGCCAAGGGGTTAGAAGTCGACCTGCTGCGGGTCGAGGGCATGCAGCGGCTGGCGGTTGAGGTAAAGTCGGGGGCGACGCTGCAGGCGGAGTGGAGCGCGGCGCTGCTCAAGTTCCGGGCGCGGCTGCGCGAGCGCGGCGAAGATACCGAGTTGGCTGTAGTTTTTGGCGGCGAGGAAGCCGGATCGGCCAAGGGCGTGGCGGCTCGGCCTTGGCGCGGGGTAGTTGGGTTGGGTAAGGCGTTGTAACAGCCTGTCTGAGTAGCGACTTGTTGCCGCGTCTACTGCCGCGCTAGGGACCGTAACCCGCATGGGCCGCTGGGCGGGCGGGCGCAGGCCCGGCCGGCCAGCGGGTCCGCAGCCGCGCCCAGCGGCGCAGGACTAGGGCCCGACCCGGCGGAGCCGGGGAGCGCCACCGCAACCAACCCGCCCCTGCCTGCATCCTAGTTCACGCCGCGCCGCACTTCATGGGCGCATCTGTGGACTCGCCCATGTACAACCGCTCGCTCGTTGCCCTTGTCGCCCTCGCCCTAACTGCTGGATGTGAGGCCACTTCTACACCTGCCGCCACCGCCGCCAGCGATACCGCCAGCACCGCCGACGCCTCGAGCTCGGCCGACACCGCACCTGCGGCAAGTGCAGACGCGGCCAGCCCAAACGCCGGCAACTGCACCTACACCAACCCCTTTAGCAAGGGCCAAGAGTGCAAGCGCTACAGCGGCGCCGCCTGGACCAGCGCCAGCGCCGCCAGCGACTGCCAGGCACCGATGGCAGGCGTCACCGGCACTTACGACCCTACCGGCAGCTGCCCAAGCGGGGCCCAGCTCGGCACCTGCACCGTGGGCGACGCCAGCCAAAAGGGCTACGTGCTGGTAAGTCTGGGCGCGGACTCCGCTTCGTGCACCCTCGCCAAGATCGGCTGCGAGACGTTTGCCAAGGGCGCGTTTGCCTCGGGCGAGACCTGCGGCGGCACCGCGAGCACAGGGGGCACGACCACCGGCGGCGGCAGCGGCGAACAACCCAGCGCTGGCGGCGGCAAAGTCTTTGTACAGCCTTACGAACTCTGCCAAGCGCCCAAGAACGGCGAGGCGGCCGGCCAAGGCCCCGGCGGCAAGGTGTGTGCCAACGTGGCCATCTCGGGTGCCACCGAAGCAGGGCGCAAGTTCGCCGACTACGCCAACTGCGCCGACGTGCGCACCCAGCGGCCCTACTGGCCCGGGCCGATCGACCACGAAACAGCCAAAAATGATCCGCGCTTGCAAGACAAGGTGTACATGGCCGAGGTGGAATGGGCCCGCCAGCAGGTCGCCGCCACCGGCTGCGCGTGCTGCCACTCGAACAAGCACGCCCCCAGCGGCCCCAGCAACTGGGACATCGACGGGCAGGGCATCTGGCTCGACCACTTGCACGACTCGGGCGTGGCCATCTTGGGCGGCCTAGTCGGCTCGGCGGCGTTCGGCGCGTATCCACCCGAGCAGAATCACGGTTTTAACCGCACTATCTTGGGCGTGCCCACCACCGACGTGCCGCGGATGCAAAAGCTGCTGCTGGGCGAGTGGTCTCGGCGCGGCCTGGGTGACCAAGACAAGGCGAAATACAGCGACTTTGGTGGCCCTCTGGTCGACCAGGCCAAGTTCGTGCCGCAGCCGTGCGCCAAGGACGAAGGGGTCGATGCGCAGGGCAAGCTGCAGTGGGGCTCTTCGACCGCGCGCTATGTGTATGTGCTGGCTGCGGATTCGGCTAATCCTGGCGTACCGCCGAACCTAGACAAGCCCGCCGGCGCGCTGTGGTTTGCCGATGTGCCCACCGCGGCTCAGCCGATGCAAAGTGGCATTGTGTACGGGCAGTTGAGCGGGGCGATGCGGCAGCGTTTGCCCGAGCAAGGACCCGCGCCTGCGCTAAAAAGCGGAGCCACGTACTACATCTACGCGCTGTACGACATTGGCGTGCCCGTGACCCGCTGCCTGTTTACCGCGAAGTAGCCGGCGGTTTGCACAGGTCAGCGGTCACGGCCAGAATTACGCCCCGACCACCCAGCTATTGCGCCCATCGAGCAGCTTTTGCAGGTCGGCCTTCTTGGTCTTTTGAATCTCAGTTACCTGGTCACACAGCAGCTGGTCGAACACCGGCCGCGGATTGCTGCGCAGCACGCCCATCGGGCTGGGGAATTCGGGCCACTCCATGCGACCCAGCAAGAACGCGCGGGTCGGGTCGGTGTCGTGGGCGTCGTGCACCCAGGCGTCGGCTTCGGTCAGGCCGTTTTCGCCAATCGTAAAGATCTCGGGCCGCGTGCCGACCAGGCGGATGCCCTTGTCGCGCTTCTGACCGTAGATCATGGGCTTGCCGTGTTCGAGCAAGATGGTGCGGTCGGCACGGAATTCCTTCTGTGCCAGATCGTCCCACGCGCCGTCGTTAAAGATCACGCAGTTTTGCAGGATCTCGATAAACGCCGTGCCCTTGAACGCTGCCGCCGCCGCCAGCACATCGCCGCCGACCTTGGCGTCTACGTCGATAAAGCGGCCCACAAAGGCCGCCTCGGCGCCCACCGCCAGCTGCACGGGGTAGAAGGGGTGATCGACCGAGCCGAAGGGCGACGACTTGGTCTTCTTACCAAACTCCGAGGTGGGCGAGAATTGGCCCTTGGTCAGACCGTAGATCTTGTTGTTAAACATCAGGATCTTGAGATCGACATTGCGGCGCAGCACGTGGATGAAGTGGTTGCCGCCGATCGAGAGCGAGTCGCCGTCGCCGGTAGCTACCCACACCTGCAGGTCGGGGCGGGCGATCTTGAGGCCCGAGGCGATCGCCGGCGCGCGGCCGTGGATGGTGTGGAAGCCGTACGTGCTCATGTAGTACGGAAAGCGCGACGAGCAGCCGATGCCGGCGATGGTGACCACCTTGTGCGGCGGGATGCCTTGCTTGGCCAAAGCGCGCTGTACGCCGGCCAAAATGGCGTAGTCGCCACAGCCCGGGCACCAGCGCACTTCTTGGTCGCTTTGGAAGTCCTTGGCCTTGAGATCGACACGATTGAGTTCAGTCATGGAGTCCTCGACAGAATTCGTTCAGAAGAATGCGGTTTGCGTTCAAACGGTTGGCGTGATCTTAGCTGGGCAGGTGATCGAGCACCGCCTGCTTGATTTCGGCCACCGTGATCGGCAGACCGGCAATGCGATTGTAGCCCTTGCAGTCGATCAAGTACTTGTCGCGCAAGAGTTTGATCAGCTGACCGTTGTTGATTTCCGGCACAAGAATGGTGCCAAAGCGCTTGAGCACGTCGCCCAGGTCGGGCGGCAGCGGGTTGAGCCAGCGCAGGCTCACATGCGACACCGACTTGCCTTGGTCGATGAGGTCGCGGACCGCGGTGCGCGCCGACCCCCAGGGCGAACCCCAAGTAACAACGAGCAATTCGCCCGATTCCGCACCGAGGATGTTGGTCGCCGGGATCTCTTGGACCATGGCGTCGACCTTGGCCTGGCGCAGCTTGACCATGTTGTGGTGGTTCTGCGGATCGTAGGCGATGTGGCCGGTTTTGTCCCACTTTTCAAGGCCGCCGATGCGGTGTTCCAAGCCGGGGTGGCCCAGCTCGATCCATGGCCGCGCCAGCGTGGTCGGGTCGCGCAGGTACGGCAGGAGCTTCTCGCCGCCCAGTTGCTCGACTGAAGTGAGCAGGTTCGCGTCGATCGTCGGCAGGGTGTCAACCCGTGGAATTTGCCACGGTTCTGCGCCATTGGCGATGTAGCCGTCGGTCAGGAGCATTACCGGCGTGCGGTACTTGATGGCGATGCGGCAGGCCTCGAACGCCGAGTCAAAGGCGTCTGACGCGCTGCGGGCGGCGATGACCGGCATCGGACTCTCACCATTGCGGCCATAAATCGCTTGCAGCAGGTCGGCTTGCTCGGTCTTGGTCGGCAGGCCGGTCGAGGGGCCGCCGCGCTGCACGTTCACAATCACCAGCGGCAACTCGGTCATGACCGCTAGGCCCATCGCCTCGGTCTTGAGGGCCACGCCCGGGCCCGAGGTGGTGGTGATGGCGAGCGCATTGCCAAACGCCGCGCCGATGGCCGAGCAGATGCCGGCGATCTCATCTTCGGCCTGGAAGGTCTTGACGCCAAACTCTTTGTACGTCGCCAGCGAGTGCAAGATGTCGGTCGCGGGCGTAATCGGGTACGAGCCCAAGAACAGCTGGCGGCCCGACTGCACCGAGGCGGCGACCAAGCCCAGCGCCACGGCTTCGTTGCCCGACACCGAGCGGTAGCGGCCGGGCGGGATGTCTTGCGCCGCGGGCACGCGGTAGCGGATGGCAAAAAGCTCGGTATTTTCGCCGAAATTCCAACCCGCCTGAAACACCTTGTGATTGGCGTCGCGCATCGTCGGCTTGCTGGCGAACTTTTGGTTGATTTCGTCTTCGATGATGTCGGTGTTGCGCTCGAACAGCCAGAACACCATGCCCAAGGCGAAGTAGTTCTTGCAGCGCTCGATTTCTTTGGCCGAAAGACCCATGCCTTCGAGCGCTTGGCCCGTCAGCCGCGACAGATCGACCTTGAACAACTGGTAATCGGCCAGCGCGTCGCTCTCGAGGGGATTTTCGGCGTAACCCGCCATAAGCAGGTTCTTTTGCGTGAACGAGTCGGCGTTGGCGATCAGCACGCCGCCCGGCTTGAGCCACTTCTTGTGGGCAGCCAGCGCGGCCGGGTTCATCACCACCAACACGTCGGCGCGGTCGCCGGGCGTCAGGATGTCTTTGCTCGAAAAGTGCAACTGAAAGCCCGATACACCGGCCAACGTGCCCACAGGGGCGCGAATTTCGGCGGGATAATCGGGGAACGTCGCCGTATCGTTGCCAGCGGCGGCCGAAGCGGCGGTGAACTGGCTACCGGTCAGCTGGATACCGTCGCCGGAATCGCCGGCAAAGCGGATTACCACCGACTCCAGGGTCTCGACAGGCTTGATCGAAAGACCGAAGTCGTGGCTCGAAGGGGCGTCGCTCATATGCTGTCTCCGCAACAAAGGGGTAGGTCGTAGGTTCGCGGGTCGGATTGGCCGATGGAGGTCAACGGTGCGCACCGTCGCCACTCGCTGAAATGTACCCTGATTCTCCGGTGTTTGCCGGCATCGGGGGGCTGCGATGGCCACGCCAGACCTGTTCGGTCCACCGCCACGCCGCATTAGGGTAGTCGCCGCGCCCCCCACGCTCAAGCGCGCAGCGCATCACGGGGTCACGAAACAGTCATATTCAAGTAAAGATAAGGTGTTGCAGCCCAAGTTGTTGGAGCGGCGCGGTCAGTAGCGCTGGATGTCGAACTTGCCGCCGACCAAGTAGGCCTTGGTGGTCTTGTCGACCTGGTTCATCAGCTCGGCGCTAAAGGTGCCCACGATGCGGCCGCTGCTGAGCTCGCCGAAGTCGGTCAACTCCATGTCGTAGTCGGCCGACTTCCAGATCCACTGCACTTGGGTTTGGTCGTTGCTGCCATCGTTGACCAAGATGACCGAGTCGGGCGCTTGGCCGTCGACTTGGGTGAAGGGGCCAGTGGTGAATTCTTCGACCTTGCCGAGCTGGATCTCGACCTTGAACAGGTCTTTGTCGCCTGAGATCGTTAGGATTTGCGTAAATTTGGAGTACGAGGCGCTGGGCATGCTGGCCACAAACGGCTGATCGCTCGCGCCCGGCGTCTTGGTCTTGCTGAAGGTGACGGAGAACTCGTCGGGCTTGGTGAATTGTACGTCTGTTTGCGGACCTACCAGGGTGTCGCCGGTACTGATGACCACGCCGTCGGCTTGACCGGTGGCGGTGTCTTTGGTGCTGCCGGCGTCGGCGACGGTCTTGGCCGTCAGGGTCATGTGGCATACGCCGCCGAAGCAGCCCTGGCCGGCGGGGCAGACTTGGTCGGTCCAGCCCAGGCCATCGACCGTGCAGACCTGGGCGGTTTTGCCGTCTTTGCACTTGGCCTCGGTGGGCGTGCAGCTCTGGGCGACGCAGCCCTTTGCGGCCACGCTGCAGGTCTGGTTGCTCGCGCACGGCGACTCAGTGACCACGCCGCTCTGGCAGGTAAAGCTGGTCGAAGTGCCGCAGACGACATCATCTTTCTTGCAGGTGTTGGGCTTGCACACGCCGCTGACGCAGCCGGCCATGGTGGTGCAAGTCTGGACCTTGACGGGCTCGCTGGCGCCGTCGTCGGGGCACTTCATCACGTTCTTGCCGCTGCAGGTCAGCTGGCCGCGGGGGCAGGTGAGCGCGACGCAGGCGCCGGCCTCGCACCGGTTGGCTTCGCCGCAGAATTGCAGCGTGTAGGCGGTGCCGGCATTGGTGCACGTGGCGAGGTAATTGCCTTTGCAGACTGGCTTATCGGTGTCTTTGCAAAAGGTGGTGGCGGCGGCTGCCGTGGTGTCGCTGCCGCAGGCGCTGAGCAGCAGGGCCAGCAGGCCCGTGGCAATGAGGGGGAGGACGAGCGAGAAACAGCGGGTGTGCGAGCGCATGGGCGGCCTACGGGCGGACGGGCGGGTCCGCAGCAACGCCCTTTGTAGCGAATGTCGGGGGCTTTGTGCAACCGGGTGGCGATGGGCGCGGAATGTTTCGATTCAGTGTGGATTGCGGGCTTGCCTTGCTGGCGGTTGCGGCCCAGCGTACAGTGCGGGGATGGCGCACCTGGCTCTGGGTCGTGGCTGACCGGACTGTCCAGCGCGTTTCATCGTCGCGGCTAAGGTGGTAAGCTTATGAATCAGAAGTTGTTTCGTGTCTATGCGACCTGGGCCTGCGGCGGCCTGCTGGTGCTCGCTGCGGCGTGTTCAGCGACCACCGAAACGGGCAGCACCGCCACGGGGGATGCCGCTTCGGGGCTCGACCTGCTGTTTGGCGAACTGGCGGTCGACAGCGCCACCACCGACTCGACGTTGCCATTGCCCGACTCGACCGCGCAGACCTCCGATGGCTCCGATGCGTGGCTAGGCGACGGGCCACAAGGAACGGACGCGACCGGCGATGGACCTGGCGCGGACGCCACCTGCGGCGAGACGGGGTGTGCCTGTAGCGCAAATGGGCAGTGCGATTCAGGCTATTGCATCGAGACGCCCGGCGGCCAGCAATGCACCAGCCTGTGCTCGGGCAGTTGCAGCGAGGGCTTTAAGTGTGGGCAAATCAGTGGCAGCGGCGCCGATATTATCAGTCTTTGCGTGCCCTTGCATCCGCGCCTTTGCGAACCTTGCGCTGCGGACAGCGACTGCAGCAACGTGCTGGGCGGTGCCGAATCGCGCTGCATCCCTTATCAAGATGCCAAGGGGGCGGTGCTCGGGGCGTTTTGCGGCAATGCCTGCGCCGATAGTGCGGATTGCCCAAGTGGCTACAGCTGCAGCGAGTCGACAAGCGTGGGCGGAGCTACCGGCAAGCAATGCACCAAGACCGACCTCGCCTGTGCCTGCGACGGCCGCGCCATCAAGCTGCAGTTGAGCACCGCGTGCAGCGTGGCGAATGGCGCCGGAAGCTGTGGTGGCAAGCGTACTTGTAGCTCGAGCGGCCTGACCGTGTGCGACGCAGCCAGCGCCGCCAGCGAGACATGCAACCTAAAAGACGACGACTGCGACGGCCAAACCGACGAACCGGGCGGCCTGATGTGCGACGACGGCGCCCAATGCACGTACGACAACTGCGTGGCCGGTGCGTGCCAACACCCACCCATGACGGGGGCGTGCGACGATGCGAGTGCGTGCTCGACGGGCGACAAGTGCAGCGATGGCGCCTGCGTGGGGGTCGCAGTGGTATGCGACGATAAAAACCCTTGCACACAAGATGCTTGCAACCCATCGCTTGGCTGTACCTCGACTCCCGCCGACGGTGGCCTATGCAGCGACGGCAGCGTGTGCACGGTGGGCGACGTGTGCCAAGGGGGCGCGTGCTTGCCCGGCGCCACCACAGCGTGTGACGACGATAACCTATGTACCACAGATAGTTGCAATGCTTTGACCGGTTGCATCGCCGCAAGCAACAGCCTGCCTTGCTCCGACGGGGATGCCTGCACCCTGGGCGACGGCTGCAAAAACGGCGCCTGCGCGAACACGGGCAAACTGCCGTGCAATGACGGCAACCCCTGCACCGACGACAGCTGCGACCCCGTGCAAGGCTGCTTGTTTGCAACTAATTCTCTGATTTGCTCCGACAACAACGTGTGCACTACCGGCGATGTCTGCGCCCAAGGCGTATGCGCCCCCACGGGCACGCTGGCGTGCGATGACGGCAACGGATGTACGACTGAAAGCTGTGACCCCAAGGGTGGTTGCAAGTCGACCAACAACGCCGCGCCGTGCACGGACGACAATGTGTGCACGCTGGCCGACACATGTGCCGGTGGCTCGTGTTCGCCCGGCAAGCCCCAAGCGTGCAGCGACGGCAACCCCTGCACGGACGACGGCTGCGATGCCCAAAAAGGCTGCGTCTTTATCTACAATACGGGCAGTTGCACCGACAACAACGCCTGCACCGAGGGCGATGCGTGCTTGGATGGCGTGTGCGAGCCCGGCAGTCCCAAGGCGTGCGACGACAACAACGGTTGCACTACAGATAGTTGCGACACCAAGAAGGGCTGCGTGGCTGTCAATAACACGGCGCCGTGCTCCGACGCCAACATCTGCACCGACGGCGACAGCTGCAAAGACGGCAAGTGCGCCTCGGGCGGCCCCAAGGTCTGCGACGACGGCAACGTGTGCACAACCGATTTGTGCGACGCTGCGCAGGGTTGCATCAAGGTCAGCAACGCCGAGCCGTGCACCGACGACAATGTTTGCAGCGAACTCGATACCTGCTCGGGCGGCAAGTGCGTGCCCGGCAAACCCAAGGTCTGCAATGACTTGAACCCCTGCACCGACGACAGCTGCGATGTGAGCAAAGGCTGCGTCGTGGCGAGTAATTCGGCGCCTTGCAGCGATGGCAATGCGTGCACCACCAGCGACGCCTGCAGCGGCGGCACATGCTTGGGGGGCTCGGCACTGGGCTGCGACGACGGCAATGTGTGCACCGACGACAGCTGCAGCAAGGCGAGCGGCTGCGTGTTCGCGGCCAACGCGGGCGGTTGCAGTGACAGTAATGTGTGTACGATCAACGATTTCTGCAAAAGCTCGAGCTGCGTGGCGGGGATCTCGAAAAGCTGCGACGACGGCGAGATCTGCACCACCGACTCGTGCGACGCGGTGGCCGACTGCGCCCATAGCGCCAACACCGTACCGTGCTCCGACGGCTCGGTATGCACCGAAAGTGATGCATGTATAGGAGGCAAGTGCGCGCCCGGACTAGCGAAAGTCTGCAACGACGGCAACCCCTGTACGGTCGATGCGTGTGACAACCTCAAGGGCTGCGTGCAACCCCTGGCCGCCAACGGCACCAAATGCGGCGACGGCACTTGCCAGGCGGGCACCTGCACCTGCCCAGCGGGCTACAGCGGCACAGGAACGCAGTGCAGCGACATCAACGAGTGCGCGAGCAACAACGGCGGCTGCAGCAGCAATGCCACCTGCACCAACACGGCGGGCAGCAATACCTGCGCGTGCAACAGTGGTTACAGCGGCGATGGCAAGACCTGTAGCCCCTCCGCGTGCACGGTGACCTGGAGCACGGTCGACAAGGGGTCGTCGATTGTCTTATCGAACAATAACAAGACGATAGCTTCGTCCGCGTCGTGGAATGCAGCGCGCGCGACCGTGGGCCGCAGCACGGGCAAGTGGTACTTCGAGGTCGTGGCCACAGTCGACGCCAATGGCTTTGACTTCATCGGCGTGGGCGGCACTGGGGCGACGCTCGACGGCTGCTGCACGGGCAACACCAACAGCTGGGGCTATTACGGCGGCCCGGGCAATCTGCGCGGCCAAGGCACCAACGCGGTCGCGGGTGCAGCCTCGTATGTTAGTGGAACATATGTGATCGGTGTGGCAGTCGACCTCGACGCCCACACCATTTGGTGGAGCCGCAACGGCGTGTGGCAGGCCAGCGGCAATCCGGCCACGGGAGCCAGCCCGACCTTTAAGGACTTGAGCGGAGTGCTCTATCCCATGTCGTCGGTGGCATTGACCGGCGCGACCTCGACTTTGCGCGCCTGCGCCAGCGAGTTTACCCAGGCCGTGCCGAGCGGGTTCTTGCCTTGGAACTAGCTGAAATGGCCTAGGCCGCCCACTCTACCGCGAAGTACCCGCCTGCCGCGCCTTGCGCAACACCTGCGCCCGCTGCCGCTGCTGACCCAGTCGCTCGGCCGCCAAGACCAGCAGCTTTTGCGCCCGCTCGGCCTGCTCGCCCTCGACGTCGCGGGCCAGCGCCTGCGCCGCGTGCTCGACCGCGCCCGCCCAGTCGCCCTCGCGCAAGCAGCAGTCCGACAGGTTCAGATACCCTTGCCAATGCTCGGGATTCGCCTGCACCGCCCGCTGGTACGACTGCCGCGCCGCCCCAAACTCGTTCGCCGCCCAGTACAGGTCGCCCAGACTGTTCCATGTGCCCGCCGCGTACCACGGGTTGATGCGCAGCGCCTCGGTCAAAAGCGTTTGCGCCAAGCCCATTTCGCGGTTGCGTCGCAGCGCCACATCGCCCGCTTCGCCCAGTAGCAGCCAGTTGTCGCGCTCGATCAAAAGCGCATGGCGGTAGGCCTCGAGCGCCCCCGCGGGATCCTTGGCCACCAGCTCGCGGGCCCGCGCCATCAGCGCCTCGAGCCGCTCGAACGCTCGCTGATCAAAGTGCAGGGCAAACGCCGTACGGGTGGCCGGCAGTTCGGCCTTGCTGACCAGGCGGGTCTTGATCGAAGCCTCGCCTTCGCCAGGCGGCACGCTGACTTGCGCCCCTCGCCCGCCCTGATCCGTCGCTTGTTGTAGCCAGCCGTCGAGGGCGAAGTGGTTGATCCCCGCCGCGGTGGTGGCACCATAGTGCTGGTACAGGTGGTTGCCATTGGCGCGCGCGGCACTGGCCGGACCATAGTCGCGGTACAGCAAAAAGCCATTGGGCCTAAGGGCTTGCAGTTGTAGCGCCAGGCTGTGCTGGGCACCGGCCGAGTGCAGCACCCACACGTACTCGTCTTCGCCCTCGGGCGCGGCGGTCAGGGAACTCGTCAGCTGGTCGGCGATGCGGCGCAACTCGGGCCCTTCGCCAATACTTTCGGGATCAAACGGCGCTAAGGCCAACACCAGATCCAGCAGCGGATACAGCGGCACGAGTTGCGCCAGCGCCCCCGGATCGCGCTGCTGCGCCAGGGTCTGCACCTGCTCGGCGGTCAGCGTGGCAAACAGCGGCAGATCCGCGACCTTATCGAGCACCGTCTGCGCCACTACCGCGCCCCACGACTCGGCGCGCTCGCTACCGGTGCGGCTGCGGCGAAACAGGTTGGCGGGCAGCACACACAGCAGATAGGTATGGAAAATCGCACGCAAACGCCCGGTCAGCTCGACCGTGGTGCCGTCGTCTAGGCGAGTCAGACGAGTCGGATCGAGCGCGTCGACCACTGCCAGCACCACCCGGCCGGCATGGCGCTCGAACACCCCGTTTTTCTGGGCGTCTTGCACCATCCGCGGCGTGCCGTCGCTGGCGTACCAGGTCAGGCGCTCGTAGTAGTCGCGGCCATGCTCGCGGCACAGCGCGGCAAAACGGTCGAGTAGCTGCAGCGAAAACAGCCCAAGACCAATGGCGATTTCTAGGCAGGTAATGTCTTGTTCCAGCTCGCCGGCCTGATCGAGCTCGACGCAGTTGGCAAACAGCACCTCGGCCGCGCGGTAGGCCGACAGCCCGCCTTGATTAATCAGATTAGGCACTTGCTGCGACGTGAACGCCTGGGCGCCGCGCTGGGCAAACGCCAGCTGGCCGAGCTGCCAGTCTAAACAGCGGTGCAGCGGCGTCCAGTCCTCGAGCAAAAGCGCAGGCAGCGCGTGGGGTTGAGGGGTATTCTCGCTTTCGGTAGCAGTCAACGCGGCGGGCTCGGGCGTGGCAGTCTCGGGCGTGGCAGTCTCGGGCGTATCAGACATCGGGCACCTCGCAGAGTGCTGGCGATGGTGGCGCTCCGGGGGGCGCAGGTCAAGCTACCTGTGCCCGCGCTGGTCGGGCGGCGTGGTCGAATGCCCGCGCGCCGTGTGGGTCGTTGTGCGACAACGGGTAATTGCCATCCCCATCCTGCCCACGGGCGCGACTGTGGCCACTTTCATCACCGGGGGGTTTGACACCGGGGCCGTGACTTGCTGTAATTTCCCGCCGCGTGGGCGCATTCCGCCCGGGGTGCGCAGCGTCTTAATCGTACTTTTAGGAGCAATCATGGGGATCTTAGACGGCAAGGTGGTCATCATTACCGGTGCAGGACGGGGCCTTGGCCGCGCATATGCCCTGGAATTCGCCAAGCATGGCGCTAAGTTGGTCATCAATGACCGCGGTACCGAGCCCAATGGTATCGGTCACGATGCCGCCGTTGCCGCCGCGGTGGCTAGCGAGGTTGGCCTGGATATCGCCCTTGCCAACGACGACGATGTGTCGACCCGTGCCGGTGTCGATGCGCTGATGGCGGCTGCTTTGGCGCGGTTCGGCCAGGTCGACGTGCTGGTGCACAACGCCGGCTTTGTGCGCGACGCGGCCATTCTCGACCTTGACGACGAGACCTGGACTGCTTCGATTAACGGTCTGCTTACAAGCACCTACATGATGGTGCAGGCCGTGGCGAAGCATCTGATTTCGCGCAATGCGCCGGGTCAGATCTTGGCGACCACTAGCCTCATCGGTATCCACGGCGGCGCGGGTCTGCCCACCTATGCGGCGGCCAAGGCTGGCATTATCGGCTACTGCAAGTCGGCGTCGATGGAGCTTAAACCCCACGGTATTGCTGTTAACGTGCTCAGCCCTTTGGCGTATACGCGCCTGACCGCTCCCATGTTTGCCGATGTGCCCAATGCGGCCGACCTGCTCAAGCCCGAGTCGATCGCCGATGTTGCCGTGTACTTGGCGTCGCCCTTGGCCTCCAACATTACGGGGACGGTGGTCGACGTGCAGGGGCCGCGTGTCGCCCTAATTCGCAGCACCCAGGCCGAGGGTGTGGTGGCATCGCGCGGCCCGCGCTGGACGCCCGAAGAGTTGCACGAACGCTGGAGCGAATTCTAAGCTAGAGCGACGACTTAGCCTCTGTCCTCAAATAGCTCAAGCGGGTGCTCCGACAGCGGAGCGGCGAGTCGGCTGTATCGACGCAAGCTCGCCCTGTTGGGACTCGCCGCGACGTTGACGCCTCGGTCCGGGTTGTTGATCGGCCCTGTAGCCACAAGGACCTGTCCAACTTGTTTCAGGACAGGTCCTTAGCGTCGGCCGTAGAACGACGACATCCCCACCATCACCACCGTGCGTTGCGCGGCATACCAAAGTTGGCTGCCTACCGGTAGGCGTGCGACGGCGGCGGCGGTGTGGCTTTGCGCTTCGTCGCTGCGGCCCAATTGGCGGCACGCTTCGCCGGCGATGAAGTGCGCTTCGCCTACGAAATCGCTGTCTTGCCCCTGGGCGATCGCGGCACAGGCGTGCTGGCGCGCCGCCTCTTTGTCGCCGACCATCAGCAGTTGTCGTGCCGCTTGGGCCAAACAGCGCGCCGCCGCCACCTGGTCGCCACCCAGGGCGTAGTGGTGAGCCATACGCAGCGGGTCCTGAACGCCGGTGCCCTGTAGGTGGCCGGCGGCGAGCAAGTGGGCCTTGGTGCGGTCAATGTCGGTAAGCGTCGCGTAGGCCGCTTCGTGGACCAGCGCGTGGGCAAAGCGAAACAGCCCCGAATGCTCGTCGTGGCGCAACAGGTCGGCGCGCACCAGGGGTTCAAGCCAGGCCAGCTCGTCTTGCGCTTGGTGCGAGCCGCCGAGCAACACCGTCAGCGCATCGACCGAAAATGCTTGGCCAATCACGCTGGCCGCCCGCAGCAGCCGCCGCGCATCGGGGTCGAGGCCCAACAGACGCGACTCAACGGTGGCCAGCACGGTCGCCGGAATCACATCGCCACGGCCTTCGCGCACGGCGCGGACCAACTCCTCTAGATAAAATGCGTTGCCACCAGCGTGCGCCACCAGTCGCTGCACTGCGGCCTCGCTTACCTGGTCGCCCAACGCCGATTTTACTAGTCGAGATGCCGCTTTGGGGGCCAAGCCCGCCAGCGCGATCTGCTGCGGCGCTGCCTGCTGCCACAGCCGCGGAAAAGCGTCGAGCAGCTCGGGGCGACTCAGCGCCACTACCATCCACGGCAATTCCGCGAGCTTACGCAGCGCACCCTCGAAAAGTCGCAGCGAAGCCGCATCGGCCCAGTGCACATCTTCGAGTACCACGAGCAGCGGCCCCTTAGCGCACACCGCCGCAAGCAGTTTCTCGATCGCTAGTTGGATATGATCGACGCGCAAAGTGGCCTGCGACGACTGCAGCGCGCCGCCGGCCATGCTTTCGCTACCCACGGCCAGTGCACCGAGCGACGCCAACACGTTCGCAGTACTTTCGACATCGCTGGCGGGCACAATGCCGCTTAGCCAAGTCTTCCAAAGCGGTAGGGCCTGCTCGCCGGTCACCCCGTGTAGACCTGCCGCTCGCGCGGTGGCGCGCTGGATCACGCCGTAGGGCAGGCCCGCGCCCAGCTCGTCGGTTGCAGCCAGCCAGACCTGCGGCGTGGCGCCATTGCGGCGGGTGCGGGCCAAGAACTCCTTGACTAGGCGCGTCTTACCGATGCCCGCCGCCCCAGTGACTAGCGCCACCCGCGCGCACTCGTCGTCGATACATTCGTTCCACAGGCCTTCGAGTGTCGCTAGCTCGCGGTCGCGCCCCATACAAGGCAGCAGGTGATGGCCGTCATCCGCACCCTCGTCTTGCCCGGCGCGCTCGGGGTCAAGGTAGTGCCCCACCTCGTCTTGGCCTACCGGCGCCCGCGTCGCCAGCAGCAGCGCGCACACCTCGTCCATGCGCACCACATCGGTGTGGCCTGCCGTGTTGAGCAGGCCGACCAGGGCTTGCAGGGGATCGCCCGGCTCCATCTTTTCGGCACCCTGGGTGGCATCGCGTCGCAACAGGCCGATCGCCAAGGGATGTACGCCCATGGCCTCGCGTACGGCCAGCGCGCATCGCAGCGCCCGCCCCGCTTGGTCCGAGGCCGTGCCACCGGGCCGCACTGTCACCGCCAACACGCCGTGATCAAACTGGAGCAACTGCCCGCCAAAGGGCGCGACGGTACTCAGCAGCGTGTCGTGCAGGGCCAGCTCGGGCGCCAGCAGCTCGGCATCGCCAAAGACTGTGCCGTGGTAGCTAACGTCGGAAGCCGGGGTCGCGAGCTCGGTCATGGCGTCGACCGATGGCGGCAGATCTGCCGGCAAGCGGAGCACGATCACGGCTTGGGTGCGCCGCTCGTCTTGGCCCAAGCTACGGGTCGTACCCTCGGTGGCGACGGCATCTTCGCGCAGCTCGAACAGCACATCCGCCAACGTATTTTGCACGATGGTGGCATTGGCCGGGCGCCCAGACGGCTCGCGCATCAGCAGCGCCGCGACCAGTTGATCCAGCAGTGGCGGCACATGGCGGACTCGGGCCGATAGCCTTGGCGCATCTTCGAAAAGCGGCCGCGTAATCAGGCCCGACTGGTCGCCGTACTGGAAGGGCTGCCGGCCGGTCAGCAGCTTGAACAGCACGCAGCCCAGCGCATACAGGTCGGCTCTGGCGTCGATATCCGTCGCGCCGCGGATCTGCTCGGGCGACATGTAACCGGGCGTACCGAGAGCCATCCCCGCCTGGGTCATGGCCTCGAGCGAAGCGCCGCGCACCAGACCAAAATCGATGAGCTTGGCTCGACCCGGCTTGCCGTCGACCAAAAGGATGTTGCTGGGCTTTAGGTCGCGATGGATCAGCCCGGCGGCATGGATCACCGTCAGCGCGCTGGCAATTCGCTGCGCCACCGCCAGTCCATCGGACAGCGACAGGGGTTCGCGCGCCACGGCGACGTCCATGCCAGTGCCGTTCAACCACTCCATGACCAAGTACGGGCGACCGTCGGCACTGCGGCCTGCGTCGATGTAGCGGACGATGGCCGGGTGGTCGAGGGCTCGTAAGGCCGCAGCCTCACGATCGAAGCGCAGCAGCCCCTCGTCGGTCATGTCGTCGCGCATCACCTTGATGGCTACGGGCTCGCCGCTAAAGGTGTCGAGTGCGCGATAGACCGTGCCCATGCCGCCGCGACCGGCGAATTCGAGTCGCTGGTAGCGGGCATCGACAATGGGGATGGCCTGCACTGGCTGCATCGTTGCCTGCGGTTGGGCTACATTTGTTTACGAAGGGGGAGCGCGCGTGGGCTCCAGGGCGCCTGGAGCAGGGCGATGCTGAGACAGGTGGCTCGGCCTGTCAATGTCTTTCCTCCGCACCGGGTGATCTCGGGTTGGCAAGATGCTTGAAAATCATAACTTTGTGGTGATTGCGCACTGGCAGCGGCGGCCGTGGTTCCCCCTACGACCGCGCATCAGGCTTGGCCCCTGCCACCTTGGGCTTCTTGGGTTTCTTTGGTTTTTTTAACACGTGGCCGCTGGGGTCGATGGTAGGCACGCGGTGCACCGGCGCAAACCCTGGCTCTTCGAGGCGGCGAATGCTGTGGCCAGTCAGGCCCTCGATTGCGGCGAGCTGGCTGATTTCGTCGGCGCTGACAAGCGAAATCGCCTCGCCGCACTGCCCAGCCCGCCCGGTGCGGCCGATACGGTGCACATAGTCCTCCGCCACCAGCGGCAGGTCGAGGTTCAGCACCACCGGCAGATCGTCGATATCGAGCCCGCGCGCGGCCAGGTCGGTGGCCAAAAGCACCCTGAGTTCGCGGTTTTTAAAGGCCTCGAGCAGCCGCTGCCGGGTTGCCTGTGGCTTGTCGCCGTGGATACCGTCGGCCGCGATGCCTTGCCGTTGGAGCTGAGCCACCAGATCGTCGACACCGACGCGGGTCTTCACAAACACCAGCACCTGCGGCCAGGCGCGCTGAACCAGCAGATGACTCAGCAGCTCAAGCTTGCGCTTTTTGTCAACAGGAATCAGCAGCTGCTCAACCTCAACCGGCGCGACATTGGGTGGGCTCACCTCGATCCGCAGCGCGTCGCGCAGCAGTTGGTTAGCTAGATCGCGCACCTCGGCCGAGAATGTCGCCGAAAATAGCAGGGTCTGCCGCAGCTTAGGCAGTGTAACGTAGATGGCGCGCAGCTCGTCGGCAAAGCCCAGGTCGAGCATGCGGTCCGCCTCGTCGAGCACCAGCGTCTGCAGCTGCCGAAAACCGATGGCATTCTTGCGGTGCAGGTCGAGCAACCGCCCCGGCGTCGCCACCAGCACATCGACCCCGCGGCGCAGCGCCATCATCTGCGGGTTGATACTGACGCCGCCATAGGCCGCATACACGCGCAAAGGCAGGTGTTTACCGTAGCTTGCCAGGCTCGCACAGACCTGCTCAGCCAGCTCGCGGGTGGGCACCAGCACCAGGGCGCGGGCGCAATTGGGGGCCACCACCGGCCCCAGCGTCACCAGCCGCTGCAGCAAAGGCAGGGCAAACGCCGCGGTCTTGCCCGTACCCGTCTGCGCCGCTGCCAGCACATCGCGCCCAGCCAAGACGGCGGGGATGGCGGCCACCTGAACCGGCGTAGGCACGTGGTGATCCAGGCCGGTCAGCGCCCGCAGCAGGGGCTCGATCAGGCGCAGAGAAGCGAAGCTAGGCTCACCTTTGGTTGTACTTGCAGTCACTTGGGGCACCTACTGCTCCAGCGGATACAAATCCTCGAAGCGCTCTTCGTTCGGCCCCAGTGTCGGTACGTCGAACGGTGGCAGCCAGCTAAAGTAGGTCTGCGTACTCGACTTTCGGGCGGGCTGGGCCATGGTGAGCTCCGGGGTGGCAAGGGGCCGAGCGGGGCCACGTTGCGCCTGGTTCAGTATGCGGTCGGCGGCGTGGGGCGGCAAGGGTAGAGCTATGTCGCCGGCCAGTTCTTGGGCAGCGTGGCATTCTCAGCCATCAAACGCTCACCGTGGTCGCAATGCGGTACGTCGCCCCGGTGTAACGTGCCTCGACAACGACCTCGCGAATCGGACAGATGCGGTGTAGGAGCCGCAGGTCGCGGACGACCCAGCGCTCAAGCAGTCGGCTACCCCACATCGAGCCATCGAGCTCACCGGTCAAGCTTTCGCCCGCGACAACCCGCCACGGCCGCTCGACTGAGGTGGCGAAGTGCTTGTTCGCCTGCTGTGCGTCGTTTAGGCGTTCCGCAAACAGTTCGAGCACGGCGGCCAGTTCGCTCTCGCCCTGGGACTTGTCTTTGCGGTGCACCGTGATTGTGAAATGGACATAGGGTATCTGGCCTTTGCCCGCACTTGGCCGTTCGCCTCGCACCCGGTCGGCGTCGGTCAGCCTGAACGGCAGGTGCCGAGGCCACCACCACCCTTGGGCGACGAATGCCGCGACCGCAAGCGCGCAGAGTGCCAAGGGCCACACGCTCTGCCTCGCACCCCAGACGTTCCACGACACAGCCGTCGCCACACCGCCCACCATCAGTGCCAGTCCGATTCGCCCTTGCTGCCACGACGAGATGGGGTGGCCCTCGCTTACTAGGCGTTCGCGCGCCCGACTCTGCCGGCCCTCCCACCAGAGCCTTGGGGCGTTGATCCATGCGCGCCACTTTCGCCGCCGCGCCCGCCCGCTGCGTTCGCGGTTGGCGATCTCTTCAAGTTCATGCTTGGGATCCGACATGCAAAGCCCCCATCGTCTTGGCGATCCAGTGCACTTACGATTGGCGCCAGCCCGGTTGCGCCGTGGGTACTGCCTGCCCGGCGACTAGCCGCGGTGGATGATGCGCCGCTCTCAGCGCCAAAGTGGCCCTCACGGCCCCGGCCAGCCCTTAGGCAGCGGCCCAAACAGCTCGCTCATCGTCAGCACTGCGGCGTCGAACGGCGGCAGCTCGCCTTGCAGAAAGCTATGCCGCCCCCGCGGCGCCGCACGCAGATACGGCCGGCCGTCAATCAGCTCGGGCATCTCCTTTTCGGGCAAGTGCACGATGTCCTCCCACGTCAGTAGTTGCTCGCTGGCCATCGCGTACCTCTGCGGGAAAAGCGCCCGCGGGCAGTGTAGCGGCAGCCGCGACGGCTGGGCAATGCACGGGGCGTGCCAACGCTGAAAGTGAGCAAGTTTGAGCGGTTGCTGCGGGTGAGACTGGTATCGCGGTATCATCGGCTGAGACTGATACTGGTATCGCGGCGAGCCCGGCTTGCGATCAGGGGACCTTGCCGTTGCACCATGGCCGTGGCGGGTTCGGGTAGTTGCAGCCTGGTTGATTCCCGCGGCAGCAATCCGAAAACGTGGACCAAGTAGGTGGGTCTTGCCAGTTTTCGCATTCCAACCCGTACGATGGCGCAATGCAGCAACTAGTGCCAATTTTGGAACACGGGCAACCCTCAGTCTGCGGGACGGAACAATCCGGGTAGAAAATGCCAACCTCAACTCCAGAATCCGCCGGTCCGCCGTCACCGTCCGGCCCGCTGGCGTCAAGCGCCCCTGTTATCTCAGTGTCAGCTGTATCGCCCACGTCGGCGATCTCCGAGACGGCGGTATCTGCCGGTTCAGCGATCTCCGAGTCGGCGCCTGTCACGTCAGGTGCAGTCGCAACGGGCGGCGCCGGTGTGCCGCATGCCGCGAGTGCAGCTGCGAGTCCGGCCGACACAAGTTTCGTTCTACCTCTCCAGAATGAATCCAAAACGGCGATCATGTCGAACTCCTGTTGGTTCTCAGGGCTAGTCGAAGACGTTGAACGATTAGGGTGCCTTGCCGTTGCACCAGCCGGGTTGCGGGATGGGGTTGACGCCGTTGCACGCCGGATTCGGATCCCGGCAGCAATCTGACGAGGCCATCCAAACCGGAGGATCCTGCCAATGGCCGCAACTCAGGCCCTGCGATTGCGTAACGCAGCATTCCGCAGACCCAATCGTGCACGGGCATCCTTTAGTCTGCGGTAAAGTGCAGTCCAGCTGCCACACATCAACCTCACCGGTCGAGTCCGCGTTCTTCCCATCCTGGGTGTCGACAGCGGTCACGTCCCCCGCACTCACAACCGCCGGCGCCGGGCTGCTACACGCCGCGACCAACGCGAAGACCAGCGTCGCCACCAGCCCAATGGACCACGGGCCCCCACTAGGCCTCGTAGCGCTGCCCTCGTGTTGATTCATGGGCTGCCTCGCCATTACCAACCATTACCGGCCAGCTATGCGGATTCAGCGCGCACTGCAAGCGCGTGTCAAGGCGCTCGCTCGCTCACGTCCCCGGCCACCCCTTTGGCAACGGGCCAAACAGCTCGCTCATCTTAGCAGCCCGCCCGCCGCAGCCCGCCGTCGGTCGCCAGGCCATACCGAGCCCGGTGACAATCTGCTACTCTGCGGCCAGCCCGCAGTGCCGTTGGGCGTGTAGAAGACCGTGACCGAGCCCGCACCTACCTACCTTGAGCTTGTCGCCCAGGCCTTGCTGCAGCAGCCAGAGCTGTTGGCGGCGGCTCGCAGCAACGTAGCGCGTTGGTTGGCGCAAGGCGCGCAGGCCCGCGACCGGCTGCTTGTCTGGGACGTGCTGCTGGTGGGCGCCAGTCAAAGCGCTGCGGGGATGGCCGCTTTGCAGCACGCGCTCGTTAGCCACGATGCCGAGAGCGAGCGGCTGCGCGAATTTGCGCCGTTTGCCGGCGTGCTGCCCCGTCAGCTGCGGCGCCAAGCGAGGGACCTGTGCACCTATCGGCACTGAACCACCTAGTGGCTGCTGTGGCTGCGCTAGCTCAGGCCGAAGCGGTCGTGGTGGTGGGCTCGGCAGCCCTGCTGGTGCGCCACCCCGAGCTGGGCGAGCCGGGTGGTCGCCTTGAGCTGACCCGCGACGCCGACTTGGTGGTCCTGCCGTGCGACGCCGAGCTGGCGGCGATGATCCACGAAGCGCTTGGCGAAGGCAGTCTGTTTGACCAGCGCCACGGCTACCACGCCGACGTGGTGCGGCCCGAGCTGCTGAGCACGCTGCCGCAAGGGTGGCGCGCGCGTGCGTTGCCGCTGGGTAGCCAGGCCCTGTCGCTCGCCCCGGTCGACGTGGCTGCGGTCAAGCTGTGTGTGGGGCGCGCCAAAGATCTGGCGGTGGTGGCCGAGCTGCTGGAGCACGGCATGGTTGAGCGCGCGGCCGTAGTGCTGTCTTTGTGCGAGATTCGCCAGTCTGAGCGGGATGCGCGGGCGGCGTTGCGGCGGCTGGGCGCGTAGCTTTGGCGACGGCGGCCATCCCCGCGAGCCCGCCAAGCTATCCGACCGATAGCCCACGACCCTCTGCCGACCCTCGCCGACTATCCGATCGATAGCTCGCATCCCTCGCCAAGGCCGCTGGCGACTATCGGGGTGATAGCTCCATGGCCTCGGCGGAGGCTTGCGGACTATCGGGGTGATAGCTTAGAGCTATGCCAAGCCGGCCTGCGCCAGCGCGTTCAGCGCCTCGGGTAGCTCGGTGGTCGTGATTTCGTCCACGGTGGCGTCGTCGATGCCAAAGTACTCTACGTCACTTTTCTCGGTGGCTTCGCAGCGCCACCCTCAAGTCCCCGGCCACCCCTTAGGCAGCGGCCCAAACAGCTCGCTCATCGTCAGCACCGCGGCGTCAAACGGCGGCAGCGCGAGCACATCACCGTCGGTATACGCGCCGTGGTAGCGCCAGGTGTCGCCGTCGAGCTCCAACACCTCAAGCGTGCGCTCCTGCGGATCTGCCAGCCAGTACCAAGGGATACCTGCCTCGCGGTAGACCTTGGACTTCAGCCCGCGGTCGTAGTGGCTGCTCCTGGGCGAGGCAATCTCGCAGACCCAGTCGGGCCGCAGGTCGATCGGCCAGTCGTCGGTCAGCTCGGGCTGGCGGTCCTTGCGCCAGCCGGCGAGGTCAGGACGGACGATGCGGTGCGGGGTGATGCGGACGTCGGGCTCGGCCAGGACCCACCAGACCAGTGCAAGCTTGGGGTCGCAAAGGCGCAGCGCAACAGGCAGTTCGCCATGAAGAAAGCCGTGCCGAGCAGTCGTTGGCGGGCGCAGGTAAGGCCGGCCGTCAATTAGCTCAGGCATCTCCTTTTCGGGCAAGTGCACGATGTCCTCCCACGTCATTAATTGCTCGCTGGCCATCGCGTACCTCTGCGGGAAAAGCGCCCGCGGGCAGTGTAGCGGCAGCCGCGACGGCTGGGCAATGCACGGGGCGTGCCAACGCTGAAAGTGAGCAAGTTTGAGCGGTTGCTGCGCGTGAGACTGGTATCGCGGTATCATCGGCTGAGACTGATACCGGTATCGTCAGCGACACCGAAATTGGGACTTACCGGCGGCCGGTCAGACGAAACGCCTTTGCACGATTACAGTTACATGCTGTTGAATTCGCAATTTCG
>CAISBR010000043.1 GCA_903883645.1 uncultured Myxococcales bacterium
CTCAACGCTCGCCATGCGAGTGCAAGGGCGAGTTCGGCCTGTTCGGCTGCGTAGTTCTTTGTCACGGTGCCTCCGGTGGGGTGGCCTTGTTCCGGCGGTGCGCTCGGTACCGGCTACAGGTCTTCACGCCTGCCTTACCGTTTGCTTACTATTGGCCATCTTCATGGTAGCAACCCCTGCGCCCGCGCCAACGCTGCGGGGTCTGGGTTCGGGTGCACCCAAGTATGCTTGTAAAGTCCGCTGTATGTGACGGGCTCCGCGCCAAGCATGGCGAGCCCTAAGACGCGGTTGAACGCGATCCAGGGAATATCGCGGCGGTTGAATCGAAACACAAATTCGTTCAAGTACGCCTGCAAGTGCTGGCTGCGCACGGCGCCTTTGTGGGTGCCTTCAAGCCACCGCTTTAGGTTCGTGGTCACGCGGCCGATGGTGGGCAACGGGTCGGCGTGCGTGGCAGCGTTGATCACTTCGCGGGTGCGCATCCCAGCGCGGGCGTGGTAGGCCAGCGACTTGTGCGAATCTGTCACAAGTACGCTATTGCGTTCAATGTTCTCCATCATCCAGTACAGCGAATAGTCCTGGGTCATGCTGTTCGCTACTCGCATCCGGCAGCGCCCGGCCTTGGTGCGAAGCATAGCGCCCGTTTCTACGCTGGTTTTGGCGCCCCGGTGGCTCTTGCTCTTGCGCGGCTTGGCAGCATCGTCGCCCGGCTCAATGGTGTCGGGCTCGTCGTCGCCCGGTTCGGCCAGCCAAGCGTGCACTTCGACGGCGACTATCACGCTCGCTTTGTTGCTGCCCTTGCGGCGCCGCGCTTCCTGCGACTGTTCGCCACCGATCTCGACGTGATCCACTTCGATCCAGTGCCAGCGGTGGCGAGGGTCGCTGCACTCGGTCGTCAACTTGTCGCGCGACAGCGCCACCAGCCGCGAGCGCAACTTGTGGAGCATCGCCCACGCGGTTTCTAGGCGGTTGGTGCCGGTCTGGCGCTGGAACTGCACTGCCGAGATTCCCGGCTTGAGCGTGGCGAGCAACCAAGCGGCGTGGAACCAATCCTGTAGGTTGACCTTAGTGCGGTGCAGGCCCGTGCCAGCGGTCACGCTGACCTTGTGGTGATTCTCGCACTCCACGGCGCCGGGCGGCTTGGCGAGCTTATAGGCCCGTTTGCTGCCGCACTTCGGACAGGTGTAGCCGTCCGGCCAACGCAACTGGAACAAGTACGCGGCGCAGGCTGCATCGTCGGGGAAGCGCTTGAAGAACTCGCGCACGGTTTCAGGCGGTTTTGGGTAAGTCGCGGTCATTGGATTCGCCCCTTTGCCTCATGCGGTCGCACGGGTCCAACCGGCGCAACTCCTGTTAGTCGCGAGCGCGCTGTTCGGCAGTGAACATGATCAATAATAATCTTGAAATCACTAGTGTTTGTGTAATCCCAGTCTGACCGCAGAGGTGTACGGCAAAGAACGTCCACAGACCCATGCTCCGTAATATCTTTGCCCACTTCCACGGACCAATCTTCACGGTAACGCTCTACCGGAACGCTGTCTGACGCCATCGCCTTACTTATCACGACCATTGACATGCGATCGACATGCAGCGAGCACGGCAACTTGCTGAAAATCCGGACTACCATTGCCAATGAGTTCACATCCTCTTTGCAACTGA
>CAISBR010000044.1 GCA_903883645.1 uncultured Myxococcales bacterium
CAAACCGACGGATCTATTGCGGTATTGGGCGAAGTATTCGAGCCAAGCGAGGTCAAATCGGCGCGCATGTGGTCGAGCGAAAACCGCGCTTGCCGCCCCAAGTCGATGCGCTCGTTCTGGTTTTGCATCACCTCGCTCTGCTGCACGAACAGGGTGGTCAGCGCCATGAACATGACCGTCGCCACGCTCATCGACATCATGATCTCGATCAAGTTGAAGCCGCGCTCGCCGTGGCGGCCGCCTAAGCGCGCAGCGATTCTGCAGTCGTAGCGCGGACTACTGCACATTGACGTTCCTCATCACTAGCCCGGGCAGCGACACCGAGCCCACGTTGGCCACATCGAACAACATGTCGGACGGGCAGGCCAAGTACGCCTCCGATGGCGCATTGGACCGCGGCCAAGACACGCGAACATCGGCGCGCACCATATCGGTCGACACCCAAGTCAGCTTGTAGTGGACGCAATAGCGCGTACCACGATCGCTCGGAATCTCGAGCAAGGCGCCTTGATCATAGCGAATATCTGAACCTAGGGGCCCTACCCGCTTGTCGGCCGCAAACGCTTGGGTCGGCCCCGCCAGCCACGCCGTACCCTGACCCGGCGTCGCCGGCGTGGGCAGGTGACCAAGATACTCCAAGATTGCAATGGGGTTGCCGTCACCCGTCCACATCGTCGCTTCGCCCTGAATGGTCGCAAGCACGTGTTCTGCAAGCTGGGCGCCCACTTGCACGTCGCGCCGCTCCGCATTGCCCCGGGCTGCATAGAGCGCCGTGGCCAGCGTGGCAAACAGCCCAATCATGCCAATGGCGCCGGCGGCCAAGACTTCGATGAGCGAAAACCCCTGGTTGTGCCCTTTGGGCCGAAGGTTGGTTGGCAACAGCCGCGCCAAGATGCGGTTCATTTCGCACCTCCGCCCTGGCCACTGCCCTGCAACTGTTCGATCGCACGACCAAACGTGACGCGTGCGATGCTGTTGTAGCCGATCTGCACCTGCACGGGTGTACCGATCGCTGTGCCTTTTTCGAAACGGGCGATCTCGAGTACGACATCGCCGGCCGAAAGCAGCGAGGCCGCTGGGGCCGAAAATGTGCGGCCATTGTCGCCGCGGATCATGCGACCGTCGGGCTTGAAGCACAAAAATGCAGTTGGACTCGCTACTTCGCTGGGGGCCGTGCGGACAAAGCCGATGACCGGCTCGTTATCGACGTTGGTGGCGCTGCGGTCGACCGTGCGGACTAGCTTGCCCTTGGCCACACTGCCGCAGGTCGCGTCGCTGCCCTTGTAAACGCGGAATACATAAGGGCCATTGGGCACTGCGCTGTCGAAGACGATGCCATAGGCTGTGCGGTTGGCCATGGCCTGGCTGCGGGCAAAATCGACCGAATAGACCAGCTCGTCGCCGGCGCTGCGCAGGTTGTAAGTGCGCGTCAGGCTTGCCATTCCGGGCACTGCGAGCGCACCCAGCAGCGCCAGGATCATCAGCCCCATCATCAGTTCGAGCAGCGAGGTGCCGGGCGAACCCGCAACCGGCGAAAGACGCACGGCTTTGCGGGTCGTGTCGCGAGGGATCGCTAGACTGCTGTCGCGGTTGATCATGGTGCCCCGTCGGCTGAACCTACTGCCCCATAGTGCAAAGGTACGCAACATCGCGCTGCGCTTCCAGCTATTTTCGCATTGGCCGCGCAGTTCAACGGTTTTGCAGTTGGTCGGCGTCGAGCAGGTGTTCGCCCCGCCACAGATCTTCGAGCGTTTCGCGCGCGCGAATCAGAGTTGTGCGGGCGCCATCGACCAAGACTTCGGCGGCGCGCGGGCGGCTGTTGTAGTTCGAAGCCATCGCGAAGCCGTACGCACCGGCACCCGAGACAGCCAGCAGGTCCCCTTCGCCCACCACCACAAGCTCGCGATCTTGCGCAAGAAAATCACCCGACTCGCAGACCGGCCCCACCACATCGACCTGATGGCGCTCGCGGCCCCGCGGGTCGCTCGCCAGTTCAATCGTGTGCCAAGCCTGGTACAGCGCCGGGCGAATCAGGTCGTTCATGCCGGCATCGACGAGCACAAACTCCTTGTCACCATTCTGTTTTGTGCCCACCACCCGCGTCAGCATCACCGCCGCGTTGCCCACGATCACCCGCCCAGGCTCCGTCACGATGTGCAGGCCGTGGGCGCGGGCCATCGACACGATCTTCTGGCCCAGCTCGATCGGCGCCGCTGGCCGCTCGTCGCGGTACGCAATGCCCAGGCCGCCGCCCAGGTCCAGGTGCTGCAGCGCGATACCCGCTGCCTTCAGGCGATCGCAAAGACCCAGCATCTTCTCGATAGCTTCGACAAAGGGAGCTACCTCTAGGATTTGACTACCGATATGACAATCGACGCCCACAATCTGCAGATGCGGACTCTGGGCGGCGCGCTGGTACAGCGACTCAGCCTCGGCAAAGGCTACGCCAAATTTGCTGCTCTTTAGCCCAGTTGCGATGTATTTGTGCGTGTGGGGATCGACGTCGGGGTTCACCCGCAAGCTGATCGGCGCGCGCAGACCCAGTTGCTGGGCAACCCGCTCGATACGCCCCAGCTCGCCCGCCGACTCGACGTTAAAGCACAGGATACCGGCTTGCAGCGCCAGGGCGATCTCGTCGTCGCGCTTGGCCACCCCAGAAAACACAATCTTTTTCGCGTCGCCCCCGGCCAGCAGCACGCGCCGCAGCTCACCCGCCGAGACGATGTCAAAACCGCTGCCCAAGTTGGCCAGAATCTGCAAAATCGCCAAATTGCTGCAGGCTTTGACGGCGTAGCAAACCAGGTGCTCCAGGCCGTGCAGCGCCTCGTCCATCACGCGGTAGTGCCGCTCGATGGTGGCTCGCGAGTAGACGTAGGTGGGCGTACCAAACTCCGCGGCGATCTGCGCGAGTGGCACCCCATCGGCCCATAACTGGCCGTCTTTGCGTTCAAAATGGTTCATCGACCCGCTCGGCAGCAGAAAGGTAGGCGCCGCTTAGAAGGGCAGAACCAGGTGACCCAGCAGCTTCCAGGCGTTGGTCGGCGTCTGCGAGGTGCTCGCGTCGTACCAACCCTCGGTCAAGTTGAAGGCCGAACCCGTGACCGCATAAGCGAAAACCACGTCGGCATAGGCCTGGCCGCGGCGGCCCAAGAAGCCCCGTGCGGCGAGCTCGGTGCCGATGTTCGTGACCGAGCCGGCGGTACCACCGGGCGTGCCCAGCGGATTTTGCGCGACCGCCTGCAGCACCGACAAGTCGACGCCCAGCATATCTTGAGAATACCAGGGGAATGCGTTGATACTGACCGACGGCTTGATATACCAAGCGTTGGTGACCGTACCGATCAGGTCGTGGAACAGCAGGTAGTCGACCTGGTAGGCGCGGTTAAATTTGAAGCCCGTAATCAGCTGGTTAGGGCTACCATCGTACGTGGCCAGCGAACAATCGGCCCGGCCATACACGCCAAAGCAGCGGGTGTCGTCGCCGCTGGCGCCGCCGAAGTCGAGCGAATAGGTCATCCCCTCGTCTTGAAAGGCACCTTTGCCGGCGAAACCCCACATGCTCAGGTCCCGCTTCTTGTCTGCGGTGCCGGCCAAAGCGTTGGCATCGTCGACCGAGCCGCCAATGTACGCACCTTCGGCCTCGGCCACGACGCGGCGCAATGGCGAAAAGCGCTGCTCGTAGCGAAACCACAGGTCGGCGATCGTGGCCTTGGCGCCGCGCAGCATCAGCTTGGAATTGAGGTCGTTCACACCCAAGGTCGCCGGGTCTTTAACGGTTTGCAAATCGCTAGTTTGCGTGCGGTAGACCATGTACAAGCCGCCATCGATCGCGGGCTTGCGCTCCACTTCGAGCAGATGCTGGCGCACCGCGGCGTCGTCTTCGCTCAGCGGCCGGCGCATGATGGCCAGGCCGTATTGGCGCACATCGTCCGCATTGCCGGCATTGCGCGGGATGATGTCGGGCCGGGCCGCATCGGTCGTCTGCAGGCCGTTCGACAGGTAGTCGTAGAAGACGCTGAAGTACAACTGCGCCTTGGGGAGGCCGGTCACAAACGCGGCCCGATCAACATACGTACCTGAATCTAGTGCGTAACCGTGACCATCGCCCGGCTTGCGCGCGCCGCCGTAGTACACCGTAGGCCGCCCCATGTCCCAGCCATCGCCACCACCGCCATGGGCCAACATGCCAAGACCCCAGTTCGAGGCTTGGCGACCGACCCGCACCACGCCGAGCATGGTCTTTAGCTCGCCGTACAGCTCTTTGACGTTCAGCGACCCGGGCTTGGTGCTCATCGTAAACGCTGACACCGGTACGTCGGGCCGGGCCTGGTAGCCCGAATAGTCGGGATCGCCGCCCAGGACCGCATTGTCCATGACATCGATCGTTGACACAATTCGCGCGTCTTTACCGATACTTAGAGTAGGCTGCAGCCGCAGTCGCATGGTCGCGCCGGCCATCGCCGTCTCGCCATTGGTCTTGCCGACCTTGCTGCTCTGCACGTTCGTGTTGGGATCGTTGTTCGCGGGCCAAAGCGAGAGCGGCGGCGCCACAGCACTCGTCGTAATGGCTTTGGTACCGATCGACTTGTCGGGCACGGCCATACCCAAGAAGCCGTTGTTCAAGATCTCGGGGCGAAAACGGAAGTAGCCGTGCCAATCGAGCTGCAAAAAGCTGGGCGTGGGCGTGGCCTTAGGGGGTGTGGGCAGCGTACCGTCGTCGATCTGCTCGAGCAGACTCTTCTTGGCTGGCCCAACCGGCACCGTGGTCACTGTCACCGCAACGGGCAGTGCAACCGGGGCATCCCCAGGGGTCGATTCATCTTTGGTATCAGGTGGTTCCTGGGCAAAGGCGGCATTCGCCGAGCCGACCAAGGCCAGCGCCAAGGCCCAGGCGGCGTGCCGCACCGTCGTACGGGTCCAGCGCTCACGCAGCGCCACGGCTCGGCCCACCTGCGCTTGCGGGTTGGCCAGTTGGCTGCGCGTCATCTCGATCTGCACGGTCAGTTGCTGCATCATGGATCCTCCTGCCACGGCGCGCATTTCACGCTGGGCCGTCAGGACAGTCAACACGTCGGCCTTGGCGCCGGTACAAAAACCTGCACAATCCGCCGCCTGTAGCCACGGCCTGCAGGCAGCACTATGCCGCACTACCAAGTGGCCACGATCGAGCAGAACGATGATATTCTTAGACTACAATGCTACTGCGCCCCTGCTGCCCCAGGCGCGACAGGCGATGCAGGCCGCGCTCGACCAAGACCTGGGCAACCCGTCGTCGCTGCACCGGGCCGGCCAGAGGGCGCGGGCGCTGATCGAGGCGGCGCGGCGGCAGGTAGCCGACGGCCTGCGGACTCGGCCCGGACAAGTGGTACTGACTAGCGGAGCAACGGAGTCCAATACCCTGATTTGGCGCGGTATCCTTGGTCCACAGCTGCGTCTGGGGCTGCGGCCGCGGGCGTTGCTGGCGCCGCTCGACCACCCCTCGGTGCTGACCCTGGCCGCCCAGCTCGAAAGCGACGGGGTGGAGCTGGTTTGGCTGGCCCTGAGCCGCGACGGCCGCTTGGATCTCGACTCCCTTGCTGCGGCCTTGGCTACGGCTTCGCCCAGCTTGGTGCACGTGTCGGCGGTGGCCGGCGAGCTGGGGACTCTGGCGGATATGCCGCAAATCGTGCATTTAGTGCGTAAAACTGCTGCGCATTTGCATGTAGATGCCGCGCAAGCCTGGGGGCGCGTCGAAGTGGACAGCGAGCGCTGGCCGGTCGACTCGCTCGCACTGTCGGGCCACAAGGTAGGCGGACCGATGGGCATTGGCGCGCTTTGGCTCCGCGCTGGCGTGCGGCCGCGGGCCCAGGCGCCGGGGCACCAAGAGCACGGGCTGCGCGCAGGAACCGAAAACCTGATAGGTGCTGCAGGATTGGCGGCAGCCGTAGCCGAGATTCCGACCCGGCTAGGTCAGGTTCAGCCGGTGCGGGCCTTGCGCGATAATTTGGCCGCGCGGCTAGAAACCGTCGAGAATGCAGTGCGTTTAGGCCCCCGCGAGCCATTGGCCGAAGTGGGCAATACGCTGTGCTTGGCGTTCGCCAGTGTGCCGGCGCCCCTGTTGGTGATGGCGCTCGACCTCGCCGGCGTTGCAGCTTCGGCGGGTTCGGCTTGTAGTTCAGGCACTGCAGAGCCCTCGCGTCTGCTGCGCGACTTGGTAGCCCAGTGCGGCCTAGCGCCGGCGCGGGCAAGCGAAGCCGTGCGGTTCTCGCTCGGCCCTGGACTACGCGAAGACGACGTCGCAGCCGCGGCACAGATTGTACGGCAGTGTGTCGCACGCATTCGCGGCACAAGGGCGAGTTAGTGTGCAGATACAGATAGTTAGATGCCATTGATTTGGCCGCATCTGAGCTCGCGCGCGAGTGCGAGGTAGACCAACCTCTGCGCGGCACCTATCATGTCTGCGGCGCAGTCGCCGAGGCAGTGGGCGTGGACTCCTTTCGCAACGAAATCGATAACGACACGGCCCGGGCAGCGGATTCTGACCAGGCGGATAACGCGACAACGGCCATGATGCGCGAGCTGATGCGCCTGCCTGCAGGCAGTTGTGTGGCCGTCGCAATGAGCGGTGGCGTAGATTCGAGCACGGTCGCGGCCCTGCTGGTCGAGGCAGGCTACCGCGTTTTCGGCCTGACGGCGCGGCTGTACGATTTAGATCCTGCGCAAATTGGCCGAGTTGGCAGCTGTTGCGCGCCCGACGATGCCCGCGACGCCAAGGCGGTAGCCGGCGTGCTCGACATTGCGCACTACACGGTTGACGAGCGCGACAGTTTTGCCCGCGATGTGATCGCCCCCTTTGAGCAGGCCTGGCAGCGCGGCGACACACCGAACCCGTGCGTAGCGTGCAATCGGTCGCTGAAGTTCGACCGGCTGGTGCAGACCGCGCAGGCCCTCGGCGCCCAAGCGATGGCGACAGGGCACTACGCGCGGCTCGAGCTTGACGATGGCCGGCCGACGCTGCGGCGCGGGGTCGATCCCAACAAGGATCAGGCCTATTTCTTGTATCCATTGGCCCGCGAGGCTTCTGAATTTGTACGCTTTCCTCTGGGCGGCATGGCGAAGCCCGAGGTGCGGGCCCATGCGCTGCGTCTGGGCGTGCCCACGGCGGCCAAAGCCGAGTCGATGGATATCTGCTTTGTGGGGGCCGAGCGCACGCAAGCTTGGCTCGACAAGCGGACCGCTCCGGTGCGCGGCGCCATCATCGACACGCAAGGCCGCGTCTTGGCAGAGCATACTGGTCTGGCGGGCTTTACGGTTGGGCAGCGGCATGGCCTGGGTCTGGGCAGCCGCCCCGATGGCAGCGCCTGGTACGTGATCGACAAGCGCGGCGACGGCACCATTGTGGTCGGCGAGCACGCACAGCTGGTTGTGCAGCACATGGAGCTGGGCGAGTGCATCTGGCTTGGCGACGCGGTGCCCCCGGCGGGCGAGCCCGTGCAAGTGCAGATTCGGCATCGCGGTCAAGCTGTTGCCGCGCGTGTGATAAGGGCCGATGCGACAAGCGCGGCGATTGAGGTCCACGGGGATTTGCTCGCGGCCGCGCGTGGCCAAAGTGCGGTGCTGTTCGACGGTGATCGCGTGCTGGGCGGCGGGCTTATCACCCGTGCCGACCAGCGGGAGCCAAGATGAGTGAGATGATCCGCCCCGAACGCCGCTCGTCGCGGCCGCTGATCCCAGTGCACGACACCACAGCGGGTACGATCGAGCTGGTGCGGCGCCTGGGCTATACGTTTCGCGATCCGGGCCTGCTCGAGGCCTCGCTGACCCATCCGTCGTGGCGCAACGAGCATCCAGAGGCCACGACCGACAATCAACGTCATGAATTTCTTGGCGATGCCGTGCTAGGCTTGGTGATTACGGAAGCGCTGCTCGAGCGACTTCCCGATCGACGCGAAGGCCAGTTGACGGTGCTCAAGTCGCAGCTCGTGCGCGAGTCGAGCCTGGCGGAGCAAGCGCTGCCCCTGGGCATTGGCCTGGCCCTGCGCCTCGGGCGCGGCGAGGATTATACCGGTGGTCGCAGGCGAACCTCGGTCTTGGCCGACGCCTTTGAGGCGGTAGTCGGCGCTGTATTCGTCGATGGCGGCTATTTGGCCGCGCGCGAGCTGGTCCTGCGCTTGTTCGACGATCTGCTCGACGCCGCCGCCGTGGCGGTAGCCGAACTGGGCGCGACCCCAACGGCTTTGTCCGCGGGCGTCGCCAATTGGAAGACCGCTGTCCAAGAATTGCTACAACAAAACGGCAACTTGCCACCCATTTACACCGTACTCGAAGAGCAAGGGCCGTTTCATGCGCGCATCTTTGTGGTGCAGGCCTCGTCGCGAGTCGGCACGGGCGACGACGAAGCCGAGCTGGTGGGGATTGGACGCGGTCCTAGCAAGAAGCTGGCTGAGCACGCCGCGGCGTCCGATCTCTATCAAAGCGTGCTGAATCACGAGCATAATTCCGACCCAACCCTGGCGGCGCTGGCCCATCAACCCAGCTCGCGGCCGTCGGGTTTGCGCCCGCGGGCCAGTGTCGCTGCCGAGGCGGCGAAGGCCGACGACGACGATTGCAATGGCGCGGCCCCGTAATCTCGGCTATTCTGGACGGCTGTTCTGGGGTGCGCAGCGCGCGGTCGCCTGAGCGCAGGGCCGTAAGTGCACGCGGGGGAGTGAAGATGGTCAGCCTGAATTGGATTGCGATTGGCATGGGCGCTAGCCGCCTTGAGGTGCGACAGGCCATGTTGGGTACCTGGGAAATCATTGCTATTTTGGCGGTCGTAGTTCTTCTGTTCGGCGCCAACAAGCTGCCGCAACTCGGCAAGGGGCTCGGCGAGGCAATCGGCAACTTTAAGAAAGCGCAGCGCGATGGCGAAAAGGCGACGCTCCACGACGAGATCGATGCCACGCCGCGCGTTGAAACCGAGCGCAAGAAAAGCCTCGATCGCGACGACGCCGCCTAATTCGGGCAGCACGGTAGACTTGCGCCATGGCCAAAAAGTACCGAGGCTGCGCAAGCGTTGACTTGGCAGCCGCGGATTCTAGAGCCGAATGGGGCGCTGGCGAGCTGAGCCGGCACGAAGGTAGCCGACAGCACTGCGAAACTATTTGAGATGCTCGACGCCCAACTTCTTGACCGTAGCCTTCCAAACCTTGCTAGGCAGCCACTTGGGGCGATTGGCCGGAGCAGTCGTCTCAATACGACCACCATTGAACACGTGGACACGCTTGGTGCCGCGCTCGCGCAGACGAATTTCAGTATAGCCGCGGGCTGCCGCCTTGAGCGCCGCGCCGCGCGGTTGCGCGTTCGAGAACACCACGTTGGTGTCCTTGCCTTCCTGCATCAGAACGAAATTCTTCTTCTCTTTCTCTGCCATGATCCCGCTCCCCCCGGATTTCAGCAGCCGGGTGCCAACCGCATGAGCGTGCGGCCGTCGTAGGTACCCCATCAGCCTGGCCTATCCAGGCGCGACGGGCATACCCCTCATGTCTCAGGTTGGCGACACGCGCATACCTGACCAGCACAGCGGCGCAGAGCCCTAGTGCCTGCCCAGGCGCTTGGGCGCCCAGTGCAAAACCCTAAGTTTCAGCGCTGACGACGGGTTCCGCCGCACAGCCTTCAGTTCGAACCGCTCACTTACGCCAAGATATTGTCTAGTTTTTGCGGTTATGCAAGAGGCAACCGCCGTCTGGATGGCCGGCATTCGCAATTTCACACAGATTTGCCACATCTTCGCCACGTCCATCGCGCTCGATTTGCGCCAACTTGTGCTTTATTTCATGCGATTACCTATCCATCGCTTCAGCCTCTACACGCAAGCCCGCCAACACGGTCGAATCTGGTCGCCGGATCATGGCACGCAACGGCCGTGATCGAATTTCGGCAGTGACGTGCCGTTACCCCGCCATCGCCCCAGTGCCTCCGCGAAAATCGCCTCCGTTCGACGGCGGCAGGGCCGGCGGGAGCCCCGGGCATCCTTGCTGTTGTTCATGGGTTTGCATCCGCGCGCGAACTGGCCAAGTGGCGCAGTCGTGGTACGGTACCCCTGCGGCGCAATGCAAGTCACGGCGCGGCAGAAAGGCGGTGGCAGTGGGCAGGTTAAGGGCGAGGCTCAGCAGATTGGCAATGGGGTGGCCAGCGCTGCCGCTACTGATGGCGGTCTGGGTGCTGACGAGTCTGCCCGCGGCTAGAGATGCCTGGGCATCGCGCAACCATGCGAGATTGAAGTCTATACCTGCTTCGATTAAGGCACCATCCAAGGGTTCTGCCAAGGATAAAACGGCCCCCAGCCGGACCAAGCCGGCGACGGCTAGCAAGAAGGCCAAGGACCACGTCAAAGCCAAGCAAGGGACCAAGGGCCATAGGCCCAAGAAAGGCCGGGCCACGCCGCCGGCCCACGCGGACCGCGTCATTCCCAAGCAGGCTCCCAAGCCCAAGGGCGCACTGCGCAATGGCCGCGAGCACCATGCAACGTGGGCACAGTTGCATAATCTAGTTCAGCAGTTCCGTGTCGGAGCGCTGGCGGGGCTCGAGCCCAAGCTCGTCGATTTGGTGGGAAGCGCCGACGGCGACGTAGAACGGGCCGCTGCGCTGGTCCTGGCTCGCACACAAGCAAGCTTACAAACAGGGGATTTTGGTGCAAAGGCCCTGGAGCTGGCCAAGCCCGTACGGCAATGGCTGCCAGCAAGCTGGGATTGGGCGCAGATCGAGGTGGAGCGCGCCGCCAATCGCCAACCACAAGCGCTTGAACATATGCGTGATTTTCGCAAGCAGTACGGCGAGTTCCGCTGGGCCGCCGCCGACCTGCTGTATAGCCGCTTGGCCGAACAGGCCGCACCTCCGCAAGAGGTCGCCGAAATTGCACTCAGCCTGTACGAAAAGTCGGCGCTGCACCTGCCACGCGACGAGCTGCTGGCGCGGGCAGCGCGGGCGAGTGAGCAGATTGCGGGCCCCAAAGCTATGGGACTATGGCGTAAATTGCTGCTACAGCATCCTGAGAGCGAGTACGTGGCCGAGGCCGCCAGTCATGTCGATCTAGCCAGCCTCAGCGACGCAGAAAATTATGATCGGGTGGCGCTGCTGTTTGCCCGGCGGGCCTACGAGCGCTGCCGCGAAGCAGGAAAGCCCTTGTGGTTCAAAGGCTATCGCGCTAGCGAGGTCGGCTATTTCTTGGGCAAGATCGGCTCGGAACGGCTGCGCGATGACTATACCGGCGCATCGGACTTTTTTGAGGCGGCCATTGTGCCCGACGCGCCCCACGCCGCAGCGGCCCTGTCGTCGTATGCGCTAGTGCTGGGCAAGCTGGGCCGATTTGACGAGTCGATTGCCAAGTACGACGAGTGGTTGCGGCGCTATCCCAACGTGGGCAACGAGCGACGTGTCGAGCTGCACTACGATCGCGCCCGCATGCTGCACGTGTCGGGCAAAAGCATCCAGGCCGCCCAAGACATGGCCAAGGCCCTGGCCGAGGACGAGCGCGGCATCGACGCCTTAAAGTATCAGTGGTTTGTCGGATTCTGGTTCTACTTGGGCAAGGACTACACCCGCGCGCTCGAGGCGATGAAGCCGCTGCTCGCCAATCCCAATCCGCTGGTGGGAGGCAAGGCCAACTACTGGACCGCAAAGGCTTTAGACCGCCTAGAGCGCCGCGACGAGGCCGTGGCCGTGCTCGACACGCTGCTCAAGCGCTACCCGCTCACCTACTACAGCGCGCTGGGCGAGCGGCTGCTGACCGATTGGGATAAGAGCGATCATCTGCCTAAAGTTACTGATTTTTCGAAGATTGTCGACACCACAGCGGACCCCTTTGCCCACCTGCCGAGTGACCCACAGCTTGACCAACTGCGCCTAGCTTGCAGCGTGGGCGAGCCAGATAGCTGCCAAGTAGCTTGGGATACTGCAGAAAAGCCGCTTCGCAAGCTGCTGGGCGACGAGGAATTGCAGCGACTGCAACAAGCCCTAGCCGATCCACTCGAGCGCTATGCCGACGCGCGCGACGAGGCCCTGCGGCAAAATGGCCATGTTCTCTCGAAGTTGCCAACCATGCAGACTTTGGCCGACTGGCGCGCCATCTACCCGCGGGCGTTTGCCACCCATACCGTGGCGGCGTCGAAGCGCTCGGGCGCGCCGGAATGGATGATCTACGCGCACATGCTGCAAGAATCGCGCTACAAGCCGTGGCTGATCTCGGGCGCACCGGCGTACGGGCTGCTCGAGCTGCTGGATCGCACGGCCGCGCGGCTCGCCAAGGATGCCGGCGACGACTACCAGCTGTGGATGCTGATGCAGCCGCGCTACAACATCGCCTGGGGTGGTCGCTATCTGGGCGCCCTGTATCACAAATTCCACAAGCAGCTGCCGTTTGCCATCGCGAGCTACAACGGCGGGCCGATGCTGATGGAGTACCACCTGCGCGTGCAAAAGAAGCTAGGCCGGGATTTCGACGAACTGATCGACGACTTAGGGCCCCACGAGAGCCGCAATTACGTGCGCATGGTCATCGGCTGGCTGGTGCGCTATGTGGCGATTTACGAGACGCCCAAACGCGCCGCCGAGTTGCGAGACCAGTTGCTGCCCCGGCAGTGGTCGGCGGAGTTTGAGAAAGACCCCAATTTCTAGCTATTTCTGCAGGGTGCAGTAGCTCGGCCAGCCCTCGCCCAAGCTGGTGGCGAACGGCGACGGCTCGCCATACTTGTGCGCCAGCAAGAATTTGGCCGCATACGCACCGCCCTCGACCGGCCACTTGTGCTTGGTGCCGTGGTTGCACGCGACGACGACGTGGCCTGAGCCCTTCAGGCTGTCGATAAGGCCCGCGGCCATCTTGTCGAAGTTCTGCTCGTAGGCGAAGTCGTCCGCGCCACCCCAGCTCACTACGTAGGGCACGTTGCCCGACTTGCTGGGCCAAGCTTGCAGGTAGCCGCCCGAGAAGGGCGTGGCCGCCGCGACCACGTCCCTTTTGTGGATGCCGAGGAAGGTCGACATCAGCCCGCCGCCCGACATGCCGGTGACGTAGATGCGCTTGGTGTCGAATTTGTACTGCGCGCCGGCGCACTTGACCAAGTCGTCGAAGAACACGAGGTCGGGATTGTCGTTCTTGAACAGCGGCGAAGCGTAGTACCAATCCGACTTGAGCACCGCGGTGCCCAGGTCGTTGCGCTCCGAGCGCGGGGCGATCAGGATGAACGGCGTCTTCTTCTGCTCGGCGGTAAGGAAGCTGTCGTCGATCATGCTGCCGGGCTCACCGCCGACGCCGTGGTACAAGAAGATCACTGGGAGGCCACTGACATCACTGACATCCTTGGGCAATTGCACGATAAAGGTGCGGCTGCGCTCGGCGCTGGTGACCGTGTTCTCTCCCGCCAGCAAGGCCGGGCAAGTGCCGATGCCAGCGTAGATTTTGGCCGTGTTGCCCTCGCAGCTCGACTCGGGCGGCTCCGTCTGGCTGCCGAATTCGACCGCCTTGAACTTGCTGCCGGTCAGCTTGACGCCAAAGTCGGGTACGTCGCCTTCTAGATCGCCGCAGAAGGTATTGAGCCCCGTGTACTTGCCCGTCATGACCAGGCTGAGCTTGACGTCGGTGTCGGTAGGCGAGCCCAACGCAGGCAGCACCACATTGCCAAAGTCGATCTTGAACGAGCCGTCTTTGGCCACGGCCACATCGCACGCAGCTGCCATAATGCCGCTGACTTCTTTGGTTTTGCCCGACACCGCGCGCAGGCTGATCAGCTTGATCGCCGCCGAGCCGTCGGCGTTCTTGTGGCCGACAACGTTGGCTTTGAAAAACAGCTGCATCCCGCCGAACGGCGCCGCTTGCACCGCCAAGAACAAGCCTTTGGCCGGCGTCAGCTGGTCGTCGCCCGCAACGGCCGCCGCTTCGTCTGCGTACTTGCCGCACCACTTGGTCGGCCCGGTTGCAGTGTCGCTGCTGGCGGTGTCGCCGCCGGCGTCGGTCTTGGTGGTGGTCGGGGTGCCACTGTCGCTACCGCAGGCCGGCAGGGCCAGGGCAGCCACAGCGCCGGTCAATAAACTCCTAAGAATCCATGTACTTAGCTTCATCGTCAGTCCCATCAGAAAAGAGGTGTTGCCGCAAAGGCTACAGGCCGCGAAAGGTCCGCGCAAGTCGCGACAGGCTGTAGCCAACTTTGCTATGCTGCGGCAGGAGGTGGCGATGCGGCGGTTCATGCAGGTGGCAGGGATGCTGGCGGTAGCGCTGGCGGCGTGGCTGACCGGCTGCGGCCCGACCAGCGACCCGACAAGTGACGCCAAAGGCGACGGGAATCACGCCGATCTGCCCGGAGATGCGACCGATACAGCGCCGCATGTTGTGGTGGGCGGCGCCGACGACGCGGGCATGGCATTCGTCGATTGGTCGAGTGGCACCTACCCGGCCACGCTCATTCATGGTCCGCAAGGTGGCCAGCACATCTGGACGAGCGTGAAGACCACGAATTTGTACGCGAATAAGGCGCGAATCTCGGCGATGCTGTACTTAGAGACCCCTGGTTTGCCCGACGAGCTGGTCAAGCCGGGCACGACGCCAGTCACCGGTACGCTCAAGGCCTATCCGCCGCCGCCCGCGGTGCCCGAGGCGGGTCTGGCCTACGTGGGGCTGCCGGCGTTTGTCAGTCAACCGTGTAAGATTGCCCAACAAAGAGTGCGGGTTCAGGTCGAAGTCAGCGATCTTTACGGTGTGGCCGCGACCGGCAAGGCCTGGATTCGGCCCAAGTGGACGTTTATGCCTTGTGTGGTCGCCGCTGGCATCAAGAGTGATGGAAAATCGGTCGATTCATGGCCTTTCTACCCCGACGAGGGCGCGAAGCCAGAGCTGACGGCGCTACCCGGCGGCGGGGCGCAGTTCACGACCACTGTGCGGATTTTGGGTTTGTCGCCCAAGAATCCCAAGGTCGCGGTCACGCTGCTGACCCTTCCGCTCGACAACACCGAGGGGCAGGAGCTCGCGCCGGGGCGCATGGTGTTGCCAGCGAGCACCATCGCGGATCCATTGGGCGTTGAGGGGTGGACAGCGCTTTCTGCAGTGACGGTGGCAGTGGCCAAGCCGTGCGCGGCCAAGAATCAGCGGTTGCGGTTTGTGCTCGAGGTGCTCGATGGCGAGCAGTTCTTGGCCTCGGGGCAGTCGATCGTGCTGCCGAGCTGGAGCGGAGCATGTCCTTAGTTTCGCGCAGTTTAATCCTCTGGGGCCTTATCATCGCCGGTTGCAGCAGCGAGCCGCTGGCCGTCGATCCCCTTGTGGTCGAGGTCGGCGGTGCCAACTTCGTGGGTGACGGCTTTGTCAGCTGGGCCACACCGGGCAGCGACGCGGCCGTGATCACGGGCTTTCAGGGTGGCCAACACATTTGGGTCAGCGTGCGCAGTAAACTTAGCAATTCCGAAATATTCGACACATCGGTCGCCATGTACCGCGAGGCCACCGGCAGCGACGCGGAGGCCTACGTCAAGCCGGGTCCCATCGAGATCATGCGCAAGACGCAGCTCGTCGACGGCTGGCAGGTGGTGGCGGGGATTCCAGCGTTCGTCAAAGAGCCTTGCAAAGTCCGCGCGCATCGCCTGCGCGTCGAGGCGGTGGTCCGCAGCGGCGACGGGCGCATCGCCACCGGCAAGGCATGGATCGTGCCGCACTACGACGGCTACTGCGACCCTTAACCCTGCGCTTTTTCTATGAAGTGACCGGCCCAGACCTCGACCGCCCCAGCCATGGCAAACGGCGCGGCCTGAAGCTTGGTTGGCACCGCATCCATGGCGTGCTCAGCCAGGGCGGTAATCGTCAGGCTCGGATTGACACCCAGGTTGGCCGGCATCACAGAACCGTCGCAAATTCGCAGGCCTTGATACCCGTGCACCCGCTGCTGAGCATCGACCACGCCCTTGCCCTCGGGGCCAATCGGGCAGCCGCCCAGGATGTGCGCCGTGGTCGGCACGTCGAGCAGCACCTCGTTGATCGCCGACATCGGCACGCCGCCGGTCTTTTCCGCCAGTCGCCGCGCCACATGATTTCCAACCGGAATGTAGGTGGGATTCGCCACCCGGCCCGCCGGCAGCTGCGTGCGCAGCCCCTTGCTAAAGGGCCACCACCAGCGCCGTTTCCACACGCCCGTCAGCGAGTTATCGAGCGTCTGCATCACCAGTAAGATAATGCCGTGCTTGGCCCAGCCAAATTTCCAGCAGGTCGTAGCGAATTGCAGCGGATGGGCCAGAGCCGTGCCAACCCAGCGCAACCACCTGGGAATCTTGCCGCCACCATCGGTCAGTAGCGTCGCCAACAGACCCAGCGCGTCGTGGCCCTCGCCGTAACGCACCACCTCAATATGGGTGTGCTCATCAAAAAACGCGCCCGAGGTGATCGCCACGCCCTTGCTGAAGTCTTCGCCACCGTGGCTGCCCATCGCGCCGCAGATCGCCTCGCTGTTGGTGCGCAGCTGGTGGCCCAACACGGCGGGCAGGTGCGGCAGATCCCCGCAATCCTTCGACTTTAGCAGAAGTGGCAAGGTTCCCAACACGCCGCCCGAACACACGACCTCGCGCGCCCGCAGCACCGTGGTCTTGCCAAAGAGGCCCGAAAGACCAATCGACGGGCGGATTTCGACCTCGTAGCCGTCTTGCCCGCGCCGATCCGGCCCGCCGATGCAGCGCAGCGCCGTGACCAGCGACTCGGCCCGCACTTGCGCACCCAAGCGCTCGGCCAAGAATAAGTAGTTCTTATCTAAGGTGTTTTTTGCACCGTGCTTGCAGCCGGTCATGCAGGCGCCGCACTGGTGGCAGCCGGTGCGATCCGGGCCGTTGCCGCGAAAGTACGGGTCGGCGACGGTGCGGCCAGGTTCACCAAAAAATACACCCACATCCGTGGTCTTAAAGGTGTGCTCGCGGCCCATCTCGACCGCCACCTCGCGCAGCACCCGGTCGGCCGGGCCAAACACCGGGTTGGGCACCGCCCCCAGCATCAGTTTGGCGCGGGCATAGTAAGGCTGCAATTCTGCTTGCCAATCCACCGACAGGCTCGCCCACTGCGGGTCCGTGAAGAACGGCTTGGGCGGCACCAGCAGCGTGTTGGCATACACCAGCGAGCCGCCACCCACGCCCACGCCCGACAGCACCAGCACGTCGTCGAGCAGCGTGATCTTCAAGATCCCTACGCAATAGGCCAGGGGCGCCCACAGCGAGCGGAACAAGTTCCAGTTGGTCTTGGGGAAGTCTTTGCCCGCCCAGCGCTTGCCACGCTCGACTACAATGACTTTGTAGCCTTTTTCGCTCATGCGCAGCGCCGACACGGAGCCGCCAAAGCCCGAGCCGATCACCACCACGTCGCAATCGAACTGAGGCTCGCCCATGCTGGCTCCTTGGCTGCTACTTATGCTTTATTTCCAGAATCTTGGGCTCTGGCGCCTCGCCGTGGGCGATGTACGCGCGGGCGTGCTTCCAGCCGTAATACTTGGTCGCGTAATCGAGCACCATCCGCCGCGCCGAGAACTGCGGAGCCGTGGCCACCGCCGCCATCTGCATCTTGCGCCAAGCCGCCTTGTCGCCGTAATACGTTGGCAACACGCGATCTTCTAGCGATTGATACAGCGCCTCGGCATCGCGATCGTCGTTGCGAGTCTCTTCGTCTTGACCGATGGCCCAGCCGTTCCAGCCGTCGACACAGCCCTCGGCCCACCAGCCGTCGAGCACGCTCAGGTTGGGCACGCCGTTCAGCGCAGCCTTCATGCCCGAAGTTCCGCAAGCTTCAAGCGGCCTTACGGGGTTATTGAGCCACACATCCACGCCGGCCGTCAGCTTGTGACCTAGCCACATGTTGTAGTTGGTCAAGAAGCCGATGCGCAATTCGCCCCGCAGCTTGTGCGACATGGCCAAGATATCACGAACCAATTTGCGGCCTTCGCTATCCTTGTCGTGGGCCTTGCCGGCAAACAGGATTTGCAGCTTGCCGCCCGCTAGGCCAATCAACCGATCCAGGTTGCGGAACACCAGGTTGGCGCGCTTGTAGCTGGCCATGCGCCGGGCAAAGCCGATCGTCAGCACGTCGGGGTCAAAACCCAGCTGCGTCATGCCATTGGCGTACTCGAGCAGCTCGACCTTGGCCCGCCGCCGCGCCCGCGAAAACGCCTCGGGGTCCACGCCGCCAATGTGGTGCAGCACCTCGTGGTTGTCGCGCCAGCCGTGCAGATGGTAGTCAAAAAGCGCACCCATTTCTGGGGCTACCCAGGTGTCAAAGTGCACACCGTTGGTCAGCGGCTCGATCTCGAGCGGACCGGCGCGCCCCTCGCTCAGGTGCGGCGCCGTAAACAGCGGGTTCGCCACGCGCGCGTTGATCACCGACACACCGTTGACCCGCTCGGCTAGCGACGCCGCCAGCCAGGCCATGTTCAGCGTCTCAGTGCCGCCCAGGTGCGCAACCTTGGGGGGCACATGCAGACCCACGATGCGCTGCACATCGCGATGATCAAAGCGATCGAAGCCCGCCGGGACCGGTGTGTGGGTGGTAAAGTGCACGCGCTTGCGGGTCTCGGCCACCGAGCCGATATCTTTGAGCATCGCCGCGGCAAACAGCGCCGTGTGGCCTTCGTTCAAGTGGGCGTACAGATCTTCGTTGTAGCCCAGGGCCTTAATCGCCTCGTAGCCGCCCAGACCCAGCACCGCCTCTTGGCGCAGGCGGTTGAGCACGTCGCCGCCGTACAGCAGGTTCGAAACCGGCCGCCACACGGGCGAATTGCCGTCGACATCCGTATCGAGGAACAGCACCGGCACACCGTGGCCATGGCGCCCGCGCACCCAACGCCGCCAGATCTTGATGCGCACGATCTCGGCCTCGAGCTCGATCTGCACAATTTCGCCCGTATCTTCAAGCACATCGGCGGGGTCACACAGCGGAAAGTCCAGGTGCTGCTCACCGTAGACATCCACGGACTGCATGCCGTAACCCTGCTTGTAGAATAGGGTTACCCCGATCAGCGGCAGACCGACATCCGCGGCCGCTTTGACATGGTCGCCAGCCAGCACGCCCAGGCCACCCGAATAGGTGGGAACCGCAGTGGTAAGGCCAATTTCGGCCGTGACGTATGCAATATGCCTCACGAGTTACTCTCCTTAGTGCGTGCGAACTACGACCGCGGCGGATACGCAGGCGGCGGTGGATACGAGCCCGGTGGATAGGCGCCCGGTGGATAGGCGCC